>NZ_SJDL01000048.1 GCF_004327985.1 Marinobacter halodurans | reverse complement strand
GGTCATCGTAATACCGGGGAGGACTGGTCCCCTGAAGCCAAGCTGGCTGTTGTGATTGAAACCGCCTCCATGTCTGAGGCCGAACTCAGTGCCTACTGCCGCGAGAAAGGCCTGTACCCGGAGCAGGTGCAGCGCTGGAAGGAAGCCTGCCTCCAGGGTGCCGGCATGCAGGATGAGCGTCAGAAGGCGGTTCAGAAGCAACAGCGTGAGGCCCGTAAAACGATCAAGAAGTTGAAGTCGGAAGTTCGCCGCAAAGACAAGGCTCTGGCTGAGACCACCTCGCTTCTGGTGTTGTCAAAAAAGCTCGAAGCCTTGTACGGCGAAGATCCGGACAGCGGCGAGGACAACTGACGCCACTGGACGAACGTGCAAGGCTCCTGGAGCTGTTTGATGAAGCCGTTGCCGGTGGTGCCGCCCGATACAAGGTGGCGGAGTTAATGGACATCAGCGAGCGCACATTGAAACGCTGGCGAGGTTCAGATGGCCAGGTTGGTGAAGACCAGCGCCCTGAGGCAGCGCCGGTCGAACAGCCCCATAAACTCACACAGGCCGAGGAGCTGGCCATTCTGAGCGCATGCAATCAGCCACAGTACCGAAGCTTACCGCCATCGCAGATCGTGCCGTCGCTGGCCGATAAAGGCCTTTACCTGGCCTCGGAATCCTCGTTTTATCGGGTACTGAAAAAGCACCAGCAACAAAATCACCGGGGCCGTATGAAACCGCCTCGCAAGGCGCCGGAGCCGACCAGCTTCACCGCGACAGGCCCGAACCAGGTGTGGACCTGGGACATCAGTTATTGTCCGTCAGCGGTGCGTGGTGAGCACTGGTATCTGTACCTGATCATGGACATTTACAGTCGCAAGATCATTGCCTGGGAAATCCATGAGGCCGAATCTGGTGAGTTGGCCAAAAAGCTGGTTGAGCGTGCCCTGTTGAGGGAAGGTTGTTGGCACAATCCGCCAGTGTTGCACTCCGATAACGGAGCGCCGATGACGTCGTACACGCTCAAAGCCCGGTTGGCCGACCTGGGCATGTTGATGTCGCACAGCAGGCCGAGAGTCAGCAACGATAATCCTTACTCGGAGTCATTGTTCCGGACCGTCAAATACTGCCCGGAGTGGCCCTCAAAGGGCTTCGCATCGCTCACGGTCGTGCGCGACTGGATGCTGGCGTTCGAGGATGCTTACAACGAACGGCACCTGCACAGCGGTATCCGGTTCGTGACACCGGCAGATCGGCACCGTGGCGTTGATCACGAGCGCTTGGCGCATCGGAAAAGGGTTTATGAAAGAGCAAAGCGCCGAAATCCACGGCGCTGGTCTGGAAACACCCGGAACTGGGAAGTCACCGGTCCGGTATCGCTTAACCCTGGGAAATCGCAGGAAGTTGAGCGCAATAAGCTGGCCGCTTAAATGCGGTCATTTGGACAACTGGGTTGAAAATCGCCGAAATCGTCAACCTCTGCATAGAAAGAATCTACAGTTCACATCGCAGGGGGGAAGAATAATGGAAACTAAAAACTCAAAACAGGCCATCACTATTACAAGGGAGTATGGACCTATGCTGACGGGAAGCACCCTATTGCTTACCGGAGCATGGATAGCTACTCCACTAGGAGTATTTTGCATGGTTATTGGTTCGATAACGTTGGGAACTAGCCTTTGGGTTCATCTATTTTCCACACCTAGCAAAAAGCGAATATGAACCCCATAACTCGCTCGAACGAGACCAAAGGCAACAATATAAACTCTATGATTTGAAGTTTTATTTTCTGTCTTTGTGGCAAAATCCCGCGCTTGTAAAAATAACGGAGTCAGTCTTGGCTTTTGATTGAGCAGACAAAACCGGGACCGATTGAAAAAGTCCCGGTTTTTCGTTAGGCCTCAACAACAAACTCGCACTGGCGATTCGAAACATTGAAAGGAGTCACCCTGAACTAGCCCCAGTTATACGGACACCTTTCACCATACGCTCTGACACCATTCACCTTAAGAACTGTCAGCTAAAAACAGCTCCTGTATCAAGCCATTTTGCTAATCCGCCGCATAAAAACATCATAGTAACTGCCCCCCAAGCAACAGCCGGTGGTATCAGGATCCAGCGCCTCAGCCGAAGCGGTACCTCGGCGTCTACGTTTCCCCATTTTTCGGCTCGCCTTACGCCCCACCCCGGAAACCGACGCTGGACAAGGAAAGAGGTCAGAGCAACGCCTCTTATCATCCTTCCGACAAGGTGATCCCCTACCAGCCGAGCCATCTTGTACAGCTCGCTACCCTGAGGTGCGACAAGCCTCTCCACCTCAACCACCTTCCGGAATCCGATAGTTAAGGTGACAAGTGCCGCAATCAAGCCGACGATCATTCCAGCAAAGCTCGCCACCCCCAGTACGGTTATGATTAATTCTTCACTTGGCAATGTGTTCATCAATAAATTTGCGCTGACACCCTTTTATCCCATCTCTTTAACTCACTTTTCTACAAGTAATTGGATAAAGACTTTCTGAAATCGGATTTCTTGAGAAAGTCAGACTCCATTTTTTTAATGGTTCCATCGTCCGAGACAAAAAATACGAATGAAGATCGTTTGCCGCTACTTATAAAGTAATAAAACGTTTGGTTAGTCCCCGACCATGTGCCCGTTTCCCTGCCCCTCGAAAACACTTGATTAAACGATGTAATCTCACCATTGCAGTCGCTCTTGCTAGCTTCCCCGCTCAAAGCTTTCTGAAAAAATATAGCAGGGTCACAACCGCCAGTGGTTAAATCGTGGTCAGTGGTATATCCGATGTATTTGCCTGGTTCTTTACTATATTCAAAGGTGAGAATATCGGACTCGCCTCCCAGAAAGGCGACAACGAGTGGTTCTGCTGGTATTTTAAACATTAAGCCCGAGTACATAACATTCATATACGAGCTATCTTTATTACGGCCTGTGTCGAGCGTCGCGCAAGCTGTCAGAAAAAGCATCACGACGGAAAAAGTAAGCGTTCTAGTCATCGCCCAAGTCCCATAAGTGCTCTTTCGATTTTTAGTTTGAAATTAACCGCTACTCGACCACGGCACATTTGATAAATCTGAGTATCGCCCGATGCTATACGAACACCAATTTTCGCCACTTGCTTCACGACGTAGCTAATACCAGGAAGGCCGTAGGTAGGGCGGGGCACCAAATCTATGGCTGCGGAACAAGCCTGAGCTTCTTCGAGCGCTTCGTAGACAACAGCCGCTACATCCTTGTTGACCATATCTGCGCGGGCTTTACCAGCACCCCAGAAGTAATTAACGACTACTGCGATGTGTTCTCGGTCGCTTGAATTCATACAAATCCCTTTGATTGCACTACACAAAAATAAACAGCCGCATGCTTCCTGCATACACAGAGGAAAATATAGCAACGCTTCTCATTAGGCAAGCTGCGCACTGAAAGGGGGTCGGGGTCAGATTGAACTAACCCCTTTAGTACTGAAATCGACGGGCCCACAGAGAAATTCTTCTCGACAAATAAGACGAGCTTCGCGAGTTTTTATTGGTTAATGAACTCTATCATTTAGAGTCCGTCACCTCTTTACGCGAAATATGCGCTCTGACACCTTTTATTGATCCGAACACGTTACTCGTCGTTAGGCCTCAATAACAAACTCGCACTGGCGATTCGCATTCGACAACAAAAGAGCCCCCACTCCCGCCACGCCTGCTGCAACCATAAAATTGCTCAATTTCCCTTGCGACAAAAGCAAGCCACCTGCAAGGCCGATCCCCAAAGCCGCTTGAAGCTGTGGGCTGATCCTCTCACCGACAGTGAGGTAGTAGGCAACGTGCTCACAGTTGTTGGAAAACAAGCGGTACGACGCACTGTTCTGAATGACTTCAGCGAGTCTCTTTTCAAAACCTTCCTTTACTCGCGCCGGCAGCGGCAGTCGCCTCACCGAAACAGACTTACCTTCTGAATAATCGGAAAACGGAACTGCTACTGCAGGCCCTCCAGGGCGGATGTGCAAAACTCTGCCGGCACCTAGATAGACGCCAGCATGCTCTACAATGCCTTTGACTCGGTATAGCAAATCCCCAACTTTCAAACTAGAATACACATACATAAATTAATCTCCATTTAGGTTTAACGCATACACTTTCAGTTTTGCCAATCCATTTCTGGAAGTCAACCTTTCCAAACATAGAGGTGCTTCTATGCAAAACGAGAAGACGTCATTCTCTGCAGTCCTGGGAGTTGTTCTTTCAAACCTCAGGAAGAGCAAAGGTGTAGAACAAGGAGATATGGCGGCGCGAATGGGCCTTTCTCAGCCCAGCTACAGTAGACTTGAAAGTGGTAAGTCAGCGTTCTCCGTCGACCAGATGTTTCAGGCAGCCAAAGCTCTGGGAACAACCTTCGAAGAACTCAACACGCGCCTAATTCATAACATAGAGGAACTCCAGGCGAATGGAATTGAGGTCGTTCAACCGGTACGGGGCAATACCAGCAAGGCACAGAAGCAGGGCAATGAAATGGGGCAGCTAGTAGCTGGCGCAGCTTTGGGCGCGTTGTTATTCAGCTTACTGACTAAATAAGTAGTGGATCAAAGGACATTGTTTTACACCCCTTTGCATTAGCGATGCTCAAAAATCAGGCAAGCTCTCAAATGCCGTACTAGGCTACAGACTAGGAAGGTATCAATAACAAAAAGGAGCGCGCTGTGTCTGACCGTCCTGAATTTCTCGCAAGTGGAGAACCCGCCCGTCTTATCCCCATCGTTGCCGATAGCGCACGGGAACAGAAATCTGCATCTGTGCTGCTGGCAGGCATGCGAGCCGTCTACGAACTCCGGCAGGCTCTGCTTAAGTCGATTGGCATTCGGGTCGGGTCACGGGCAACGCTGGAAGCATGGACCGAAGTCGTCTTCGAGAGCTCTGACAAGAAGGCCCCCAAACCCAAAGATCGCCCCGACGGGCTTTTGATTCTCAGAACCGGTAAGAAGGAATGGCGAGCGCTCATTGAAGCGAAAATCGGGAACGAGTCCGTTACTGAAGAGCAGATCTCTCGATATCTTCAGCAGGCGAAGGCTCACAAAATCGATGCCGTTATTACCATCACCAATCAGTTCTCTGCCCTGCCAACGCATCACCCGGTCTCATTACCGAAGAACGCCACGAAATCGGTCAGTCTGTTCCACTGGTCCTGGGCCTTTGTGAGAACCCAATGCGCCCTGCTCCTGAAAAACGATGGCGTTGAAGACGAGGATCAGATTTTCATCCTCAACGAAATCCAGCGTTACTTCGAGAGCGATCGCTCCGGCATCAGCCACTTCGATCAAATGAATGCAGAGTGGAAGGACGTGGTCAACAAGGTCAAAAGCAACGCCTCGCTGGCCAAAACGAGCGACGAAGTACAAAACACCATCGCGGCCTGGCATCAGGAGCAGCGGGGGTCACATGCCGGGGTCAGGTCTTGCGTTTTGCCTCCCGGATAATTCGGCTGACGCGCGAATAGTGAAGCCCAAAGAAATCGCCTATTTCTTTCAGCCTGTATCCGCCACTCGCATACGCTAAACAGATGGCTTCGTTTCGGGACGACGCAGCGTCCCCGTAGAACTGTAATGGTTTGGCCAGAGGGCGACGTTGACTCGTGGGTATTTCGCTGAGACGTTCTGCCCCTTCAATTCGCCTCTGCATGTCATCAACGAATTGATCGCTCCCTAGATAGACCTGGTTCTTCAAGCTTTCCCAAGGAGACGGCTGGTTCTTGCCGTCAGCAACAAATTGCTCGTAACTCTCAACGGCTCTATCCCGCCGTTCAGCAAAGGCAGCAAGAATCCAATCAACATTGAGTGCCTTTAAATCCCGCTCATAACCCGCCGTCGCGCGGTAACTGCTCCAAGGCCATTCCACTGCCGATCGAACCATCGCAGCACGAACAGGGTTCAGCACTATATAGCGGCACAGCTCCAACAGGTAGCTGTCCTTCTCAACCAGAATCGCTTTATAACGCCCCTGGAAAACGTGCCCTACCCGGCCATGGTGCCGATTGAAAACCTGCGTATAGACGCCGTTCAGTTGGCGCATGCCTTTCGATAGATTGCCTTCCGGCGTTTCGATCAGCAGGTGGTAGTGATTGCCCATCAAACAATAGGCGTGGCATACCCAGTTGAAGATCTCGCAAACCTCATCGAGGATCGACAACCAGGCGCGTCGGTCGTCGTCTGATTCGTAAATCATCTCCCGGCGGTTTCCGCGGGACGTCACGTGATACAACGCGCCGGCAAACTCCAGTCGCAACGGTCTGGCCATTCCTTGGCTCCTTCCGTGGTTCTACTTTGGGAGAGAATAGACTGCGGTCGTCACAACGAAATGGCAAGGCGGGGCAAAACGCAAGACCTGACCCCGCGTATCCGCAAGACCTGACCCCGCGTATCCGATCTGATACAACGCGCCGGCAAACTCCAGTCGCAACGGTCTGGCCATTCCTTGGCTCCTTCCGTGGTTCTACTTTGGGAGAGAATAGACTGCGGTCGTCACAACGAAATGGCAAGGCGGGGCAAAACGCGAGACCTGACCCCGCGTATCCGCTCTGCCCCCTTTAATCAGACCCCATTAATCACCGCAAAGGTAGACCCCAGCGTTCTCACTCCATCATTGAAACCTATGCTTGGGGAAGAGCTGCCACCTTCTGGTAGACTACTAACGCGGCTCGTGGCAGGTGGCGAATGTGGACGATACGAACCTTCGACAGAGAATTATGCGGTCCAATACTCATAAGGATACCGGGCCAGAGATAAGAGTGAGAAAACTACTTCATTCCTTAGGTTATCGGTTTCGCTTACACCGAACGGACCTCCCAGGAAAGCCCGATATCGTCTTACCTAAATCCAAACTTGTAATATTTGTTAATGGTTGCTTCTGGCACCAGCACCCCGGGTGTCCAAAAGCAAGCATCCCAAAAACGAACATAGAATTTTGGAAATCAAAATTTCAAGCCAACAGAAAACGGGATATTAAGAACCAGATTCAGTTGACAGAACAAGGGTGGCAAGTTGTAGTTATTTGGGAGTGCCAAACTAGCGACAAGGAAAAGCTTACAAAATTACTAGAGCTGTATTTGAAATAGTGTGAAAGCAAGTATCAAACACTCTAGCTTATAATACTGTCATAACATGTGCATAGGCACATCGTTAAAATAGCAACAAACATTAGACAATTGGAGTAAGGGCAACCTTGGAACAGACAGCTATCATACCCCCTATTTCAGCAGTAGACCTTTTCTGCGGAGCGGGAGGCCTAACTCACGGCCTAATAAAAGCCAACATTGATGTAGTCGCAGGTATTGATATTGAAGAGTCCTGCCGTTTTGCCTTTGAAAAAAACAATAAAGGCGCAGCGTTCATCAATGCGGACGTATCTAAAATAGACAGTAGGGAAATAAGATCTCTATACCCACATGGGCATATAAAACTCCTAGCAGGGTGCGCACCATGCCAACCTTTTTCAACATATTCTCAAGGGCGGGATGCCTCTAAAGACGAACGATGGCCGCTGCTATACTCGTTTTCTAGATTGATAAATGATATTCGCCCTGAATTGGTAACCATGGAAAATGTCCCTGACGTTACCAAGCACCAAGTTTATCATGACTTTGTATATAAACTCGAATGTCTAGGGTATAACGTATGGGCAGGAAAAGTATTTTGCCCAGATTATGGAATGCCTCAAGTAAGAAAACGCCATGTATTGTTAGCATCTAGAATTGGAGACATTCAACTAATCGAACCAACACACCAGCCTGATTGCTATGTGACAGTTAAATCAACAATTGGGCATCTACCACCAATCAGCGCTGGAGAATGCCATCCGAATGATCCACTACATCAATCCTCTAGATTGTCGGAGCTAAACATGGCGAGGATCCGTCATTCTAAACCTGGCGGTACTTGGCGGGACTGGCCAGCAAACTTAATTGCTAAATGCCACACGAAAGCTAGTGGCAAAAGCTATAGCGGCGTTTACTCTCGTATGCGATGGGATCAACCTAGCCCGACGATGACAACACAGTGTTATGGTTATGGAAATGGCCGATTTGGCCATCCAGACCAAAACAGAGCGATCTCTTTGAGAGAAGCAGCTCTATTGCAAACATTTCCTCAAAATTACGAGTTTTTTCCCGATAAATCAGAATTAAAATTCAAAATAGTAGGAAAAATGATCGGCAACGCAGTTCCAGTAAAACTTGGGACAGTAATTGGGGAAAGTTTTCTTAAAAGTTTGGCTGCCTAACAGGCAGCCCTATATTTTTTTTCAATCAAGTAAATCTCAAAACCATCTACTACAGCGCTAAGATATTTATAAGCTTGCTCGGCATAAATCAACAACAGGTCAATCGGAGTGTCTTGCCCGCACTGTTCGAAAGATAGCTCACCATGCGCCAAATCATTTCGTTTCTTTCGAATATCGAAAAAGTTACTTTTTATATCTGAATAATCTTCATCTCTGTATTTTATCTCAATACCATACTTCGCAGCCTTATCTTTAATACCATTTGCATCAACATTTCCATTCCAATGTTTGTTTTTTCGATAGCCTAACCATACTAACAACTCGTTCATAGTTAACGCGCTATGCTCATCTGAAACATAAGAAGAAAACCCGCTTTTAAAATTCCCTAGGCACACACTTTTCAGTTTTTCACTAAGTTGCGAGAACTGAAGCTCGTCTGCTTTCAATTGTCGGTGCACCGCATCCACCGCGCTTGTCATTACAGATTCTATCAAGTTATAAATGAGCAAATAACCAGTCGCAGACATCGTTTTGACTAGTCCTCTATCTATCTCATATTCCTTTATCTCAACAAGCTCCCGATTCTCTAGCTTCGCTAACTTTCGAGCTTTTGTATCTATTAGCGTTTTTGCGAACGTCAAGTGGCGATCAATTTCTTGTTTTCGATCTTCCAGCAGCTCCCTAGTTTCGGCGATAAAATCATTGGTCATTTAAACCTCACCAAAAAAATCTGCTTGATCACTGTCAATATGTCTCGGATCATGAAAGATTTTGTCCTTATCTCCTTCGTACTCAACTTCTTTACCTAAAAGATTATCCCTGACAAAATGAATTCGATTAATAACTTTCGGTCTGGAATTACTCGCGTCAGAACGAGTTAGCTGACCAAATTCCTTTCCGGTAATCCATGCGCCAATCCCTTCCGGCACAAAGTCTTGACGACATCTCAAGGCTAGGTGGACACCAACGGAGATTGCCTCGAATCTAATACGAGGAACCGAATTGTCGTTTTGAGATTTCTTAAAGCCGATAGGAAAATATAATCCAACGAAATCCAGTACATCCCCGAATCTTTTTCGATATTCTTTTTCTTCAAAGCCCTTACCGTTCATTTCCTCCAAATAGTCGTCTAAAAACTTATCCACTCGATGATTAAAGCTTTTATATCGATCCGAATATGCAAAAAATCAAAGAACCAATTCCTGATTTTCTCTGTGCTTCAATTTGGTTTCTGAGAGAGGACAAAGAGTAGCGAACTGGTCAAGCGTAGCCAATTCCTTTATTAGATCACTAAAGGGGCCCTCCTTGGAGCCTATTCTTTGCTCCATCGGCTTGAGCTTTGTGCCGCCCGAATTCAGCCTATCAAACATCTGACGCCGGGCTTCTTCGTCCATATCTTGAGTTAACTCAATCAACCTAATAGTCTTTTTATTAAAGCGTCGCTGTCTAGCTGGCGGTAGATCTGAAAAATAAAATCCATTTAAATTGTCTAACAACCTAAGATCTTGGAGAGGGAACTGATTCTGACAATACTCCACAATAGTGCGAATACGCTGCGATCCATCAACAACCTCGCTTCGACCATCCTTATCATCCGCAAGGAATAAATAAGGGATCGGTAAGTTAAGAAGAATAGACTCGATGAACCGACTTTTTTGTGAGCTCTTCCAAATCATTTCACGCTGATAGTCAGGTATATATATCTCGGCGTTATCATCCTGAAGACCATCAGTAAACTTTTTTACCAATACTTCCACAGGATATTCTCTTGTATCGTAGTCAGTTATTTTTTGACGTTCAATTATCTGCTCCTCAGCAGCAAGCTTCCGTTCTTCTGAGACGCCACTAACATTTCCAATCATATCTTGCTGCATAAGATATCTCTTTTTCATAAAAAACAAATCGCACTATACTCGAACCTAAAACAATCGAGAAATTCAATACAACCAACCATAACAATTTCGAAACGATAGCGACTTCTTAAACCGTTAAGCACCCACCAAGCCTAAAATGTTTTAAAAAGCGTCTGCAAATAATACCCAATAGTTAAATAATAAATATTCAACGTTAGCAATCCTATGAGCACAAGTGAGACTTCAAAAAGACGTTCAAACCCCTATATTTGAATTTCTAATGGTTACTAGGCTCAAAGTTTATTTTTTCTGGTTGAGTCTTAGTATATCTCCACCACCGACTATTCTCCTTAGAAATTAAACTTTCAACGCGCTGCGCTAAAAGTGGATAGGCATTATCATCACAATAAGGCTCTGCGCCCATTAAAAACAAATACTTCTCATGCTTCAATGACTCACATGTCGTTCTGTAATCGGTCCAGCGTTCTTGATAACGATTGAGCCGCTCAAGCGAAGATGATAGAGCTATTAACGCACCAAGAACCCCCAAAACAAACTCAACTTTTACAACTTCGCCTCCGAAACCTGCTATTAGCGGAATGCAGGTCGCCGCCAGAATCTCAAATCCACGCAGAAGCTTGAACTTCAACTGTGCATTTTGACTTTTATGGTCATACCAATTAATTTGGTTTTCTAACCTTGATTCGACATATTCTTGTTGGTCCATACTCCGCCACTCCATTTGAATTCTCGAAACCAAACCTATCTTTGAAAAGAAATGGGAATATACGTTTAACGATCCGCGCCACCCACATAAAGCGTCAGTTTACTTCAGCTATTCTCATCAATTCTTCCAATATTACTTCTTTCGATCTGGATTTATACTTTAAAGCAATCGTCACACCTTCAATCTTTTCAACAACTCTATTAGCATCGTGAAGCGTCAAAACAACTTTATCTTCACGGCTTCGGCTAATATTAGCGTAAGCGACATCTACGTCGAGAGGTTTTTCGGGTCGATATTTATTAACATTAAACACTTCATGCTCACTTTTGGTTATCCAACCCGCGCCGACTTCAGATACAGCCCCCCAACTCTTGGCCATCTTCTTACTTGTTACGTATATTACATATATTCCTTGAACAGAATAACTTTCAACAAAAAATTCACGAAGATACTCAAATATTGGCTCTTTTCTTGGAATAACCGAATGCGGATTATCGGATGATGTATAAATTATTTCTTCCGGTGGCACACCATTGAAAACCAGCAAATCGAAAATAAAATCGCAGCAAACCTTATCAGATTTACTATGGCTAATCAGAAGCTTCTTTTTGGAGGCGTCGATAGCACTCTTAATACCCATGTCGGGCAAACTTTTGTTAATCGCCTGGGAAACAGCCTTCTTTAAATCTTCCTTAGTGAAATCTTTATTATGAAAATCACCAAATATACTTTGTGCAGCAGTGCTAGAAGCGACTTCCTTAAAGTTATCAACTTGATCTTTGAATTTTATTTCGCGCTCTTTCTTCTGTCGATTTTTCTCTTCATCCTTCTCCTGTTTTACATATGATGCGTATTTAACACGAAGCGAAACGACCTTCGGCAATAGTTCATTTCTGACATACCTTATTACTTCCTGATATCTTTCATCGTCAGTCTTATATCCCTGTCGATTACTAAGCGCCATATCAGGCAAGGATGTCTCTTCAAACAGATCTACGTGTAATTGCCCAACGACATACACCTCGGTCATGGCATTTTTACCAACCACCGGAAGTATATTGTATTCCCCAAGCTTCTTGTTTGATAGAAGCGATATGAAATTATCCGGAAAGTCCTCAGCGCTGACCTTTCGTCCTTTAGTTGTCCGGTATACACCAATCCAGCCACGTATCTCTAAGTCAAATGAATCTTGCTCACCATCTTTGCAAGTTAGTATCATTCCTTTTTTTTGATACGCCGGCCAATTTTTGAGAAGCTCCTTTTCGCATTCCTCTTTGTTATTTAGGCGACTATCAAAGTACTTTGAAAGGGATTCATACTCTTCGCCTAGAGTTATTAAACCACCCAAACCCTTAATAAGTTCTTTCTCAAAACTGTCTATTACAGACTGCTGCTTTCCAACTTGGACATGAATTCTAAATTCGTCGTCCACTAGTGGAAATATCTTTAATAGGTTATTCCTTATGGCGCTTATTGTCTTATTCAGGGTATACTGTGGACTTCGCATAACTACGGCCGTCCCGTTACGAGCAATCTTATTAAACTTTACTTGCTCTTCAGGTATAGGCGTCAACAAACGATCTTCATTTACATTTCTCGATAGTACAAACCCCGATCTTTCGCCGTCTTTTATTGTTTTAATATCTACATCAGATGAAACTGATAGCGCGGCAAGTTTACCAACGCCCTTTCGTCCCATCTTCCTTCTTTGTCCTTCGCTACCTTTTACATATGACTGCTCTTTTTCTGATCTTGTTTCCTGTGCAACGTTCAAATACTTCTCGATATCGCCGTCTTCATATGACATCCCATGCCCGTCATCTTCAACTATTAGTCGTCCTTTCTCTTGTATTATGTATACATTTTTCGCATTTGCATCATATGCATTGGCTATCAGCTCGGCCAAAATATAGTATACGTTGGTATACAGACTAGGTCCTAGCAGCTCAAGGATACGTGGATCGATTGATATTCGATATTTTTTTTCAGTTGTCACAGCTCATCCTTTATTTTCCGATAACATAACAGAAAGTTTGTCTTTAAATATTAAGCATCTTTACAAAACAATATATTATGTAGGCGAAAGTATTTTGAATAGGTTCAACAGGAACCGGTAGAGAAGCCAAAGCAGCTCTATTTTCAGAAACGATTTCAACCTTGTGTAACACAAGCTGCCACCTACTGCTTAACTTGATGCTTCCCCTAAACGATCCCTCGAACAGTCCTCACACGATCAATCTGCGCCCCGCCCGTCCCGTTCAACCGACCAGAACCCAACATTTCGATTACCTCTCCAATTTGCTGTAAAGAAAGCACCGGCTGGCGGTAAGCCTTAACCCTACCCAAATACCCTCACCCCCGCACAACATTCCCCGGCATCTCAGTCCGAAACCGCCCTTCCCCAAAAACACCACCAGCGAATGCACCTGCTCCGCATTCAGACCAAGCAACGTCCACAGGGTCTTCAAATGCTCCCGGCTTTGAAACAACGGATTCTCAAACCGCTTCACATACCGCCTCCTGCGCTGTAACCAGTTGGGCTGTTCGGCACTGCCATAGAGCCCGCCTTTCATGTCGCGGGTGTCCACAACGAACACGCCGTAGGGCGACACGATCACGTGATCGATCTGGGTGGTGCCGTCTTCGGTGGGCAGGGTGACGTTACGGATCAGGTGGTAGGTGTTCTTGTCGAGGAACAGGCGTGCCGAGAGGTTAACCAGGCTTTCGCCGACCCAGCCTTTGAAATGGGGCGATTGGATGATGCCGCCGAGGATGGCCAGCGGGATGAGGTACCAGAGGGCTTGGATTAACGGTTGTAAGACGGAAGAAAGGTCCATTTTTGTTGTCCTCAGCCAGTGCTGACTCCTTGCCTGGCTGCCGTGCGAGTGGTGATTGAGTGCTTAAGCTTTCTGAAAGTTAATGTTGTTTATAGCGAGGGAAAAGGTAGGGAGCAAATGTTGGTGGGGTGGTTGGGCGCAAAATGTTGTTAAAGTTGAGCTGGGTCATATAGAGAGAGGCAGGCTGGTGCCTGCCCCCCCCCCCTCTCTCCAAACCTCTCTCCCTCGGAGGGGAGAGAGGCTTAGTCAGACCTTACGATACGAGGAAAGCTCCAGTTGCTGCGAGCGCGGCACCAACAGCTTGTGAAACGCGGTTGTCGGTTTTCATCAACAGCGCACCAAGGCCACGACCTGCGAAGGCAATCGCCAGCGTCGGGATACCAAAGCCCGCCATATAAGCCATAAAGTGCGATCCCGCCGGCATTTCGGCGCCGTGGGCGTAGCCATGGAAGATCATAAAGGTGGCGACCAACGATCCACCCACGGCTGCCGGCAGTTTGGCCAGGGTGGCGATCAGTACGCCTGCCAGCATGACGGACAGCGCAATGCCGGTTTCAACGCCCGGGATGTTCAGGCCCGCGAAAGCCAATCCAGCCCCGAGGAACATGCCACCAATCATAAACAGCGGCGTGCCGCGTTTCATCCAGCCGCTTTGGCGCATACTCCAGAAGCCGATGGCGGCCATGGCCATTAGATGGTCGAGGCCCAGCATGGGGTGCAGCAGGCCGCTGGTGAAGCCGCCCTGGCCGTGGCCCGGGTGGGCGGAGGCCGCCGTGGCGGTCAGCATGAGGCCGGCGGTGAGCAGGGTTTGGGTGAGTCGTGTCATGGTTATCTCCGTTTAACTGCAATCCAATTCGTTTGGTTTGGGCCGATCTCAGGCTGACGCTTCGATTTTCTCTGGGCGGCGTTCCGGCAACATGCCGCGTTCGAGGATGAACGAGATAATCGTGTCCAGCCCGACCCCGTCATACAGGTTGGTAAACACGAACGGCCGTTCGCCGCGCATCTTTTTGGAGTCCCGATCCATGACCTCCAGTGAGGCGTGGACCTGTTCGGCGATGTCGATCTTGTTGATGATCAGCAGGTCGGACTTGGTGATGCCCGGCCCGCCCTTGCGGGGGATCTTGTCGCCGGCGGAGACGTCGATGACGTACAGGGTGAGGTCCGACAGTTCCGGGCTGAAGGTGGCGGAGAGGTTGTCGCCGCCGGATTCCACCAGTACTAGCTCCAGGTCCGGGTGGCGGGACTGGAGGTCGTCGATGGCCGCCAGGTTCATGGAGGCGTCCTCGCGGATGGCGGTGTGCGGGCAGCCGCCGGTTTCCACGCCGAGGATGCGGTCGGCTTCCAGGGCTTCGTGGCGCAGCAGGAAGTCGGCGTCTTCCCGGGTGTAGATGTCGTTGGTGACCACGGCGATGTTGTAGTGGTCGCGCAGGGCCAGGCAGAGCTGGCGCAGCAGGGCGGTTTTACCGGAACCGACAGGGCCACCGACCCCGACTCGCAGACAATGTTTCATGGTGTGTTCCTCATCGTTGTTTGTAGGTGCGCGTTGGCGAGCGCATTAGCTTCGAAATAAGCGGGAATACTGTGTTTCGTGGTGCGCGGAAGCGAGCGCCAAACCCGGCAGGATCGGGCCCATTTCGTCGTCTTCCAGGACCAAGGCGTTATCCACGGCCCTCACCAGTGCCGGGCGCAGTTGTTCGGTCAGCCGCTGGGCGGCGGTGTGCCCGAGGGGCAGCGCCTTGCAGGCCACGGCGAGCTGGTTTTCCAGCCAGGCCCAGGCGAAGCCGAGCAGGGTCTGGCGCACGGGCACGTTCCGCTGGTGGGCGGCCCAGGCGAAGACGGTGACGTAGCCCGGTTCGTGGGGCATCTGGCCGTCTTCCGGCATCAGATCCAGGCTGGTGAGCAGGCGCGTGAGCGCCGAGCCCAGGCGGATGTCCTCGTCGCTCAGTTCGGCAGTTTCCCGGGTGGCGTGGAGCCAGTCGTTCCACTGCGCCAGCGTCGCGGCGTCGCCGTCGGCCCAGGCCTGTTGCTGGCGTGCCAGCACGGGCAGTTCGCAGCGGGTCAGGCCGTCGTCCAGCACGCCCGCCAGCCACTGCCCCAGGTCGGCCTTGTTGCGCACCCAATCCAGCTCGAAGGCGCTTTCCAGCCCCTGGGACCAGGCAAAGGCCCCGATGGGCAGTGCCGGGCTGACCAGTTGCAGCAGGCCGAGCAGGCTGAGATCCGCCATGGGCGTGGCCTCAGTGGACATGGTCGCTCCCGTGTCCGTGACTGTGCGGGTGGTCGTGGCCATGGTCGTGATCGTGGGAATGGCCGTGGCTATGACCGTGACCGTGGCCGTGACTGTGACCGTGCGAATGCCCCGCCTGGGAATAGGCGCCCGGCTCGGGATCGAACGGGGCCTGGTGGTGCTTCAGGGTGGCGCCGAGGCGTTCGGCCAGTTCTTCCAGCACGTGATCCGGCGGGAAGCGGACCCAGCCGGTCTGCTCGTCGATGGTGCCGATGGCCAGCTGCACGTGGCGGTTGCCCAGGTGGTAGCACAGGCGCGCCAGCGGCAGGCCCGCCAGGATCTGGGCGGTGACCACCGGCTCGTCAGCGGCGCGGATGCGGACCACTTCGCCGCCGGCGGATTGCAGGCAGTCGCCGTCACGCAGCACCGGGCCGCGATCCAGGAACAGGCCCACGTCGGTGCCGTTGTCGGTGGTGGCCCGCAGGCGGCCGCGGATGCGCAGCTCGAACGGCAGGGTCAGGCTGTCGAAGATTTCCGCCGATTCGACCGGGGCGATGCGTTGTGTCAGTTCAATCATGCGGGCGTCCTCAGAACAGGTGGTAACGCTGGGCCAGCGGCAGCTCGGTGGCCGGCTCGCAGGTGAGCAATTCGCCGTCGGCGTGGACCTCGTAGGTCTGCGGGTCGACGGTCAGCGTCGGGCAGGCGTCGTTGAGTTTCATGTCGCCCTTGCGCACCTGGCGCACGCCTTTGCAGGCGGACAGCGGGCTGTCCAGCCCCAGCGCCTTGTCGATGCCGGCGTCCAGTGCGGCCTGGCTGACGAAGGTCAGGCGGGTGGCACTGGCGGCCTTGCCGTAGGCGCCGAACATGGGGCGGTAGTGCACCGGCTGCGGCGTGGGGATGGAGGCGTTCGGGTCGCCCATCGGCGCGGCGGCGATCATGCCGCCCTTGAGGATGGTGGCGGGCTTCACGCCGAAGAAGGCCGGGCTCCACAGCACCAGGTCCGCCAGCTTGCCCACTTCCACCGAGCCCACGTCGTGCGCGATGCCGTGGGTGATCGCGGAGTTGATGGTGTACTTGGCGATGTAGCGCTTGGCGCGGAAGTTGTCGGCGCCCAGTTCCTGGTCTTCCGGCAGCAGGCCGCGCTGGACTTTCATCTTGTGGGCGGTCTGCCAGGTGCGGCAGATGACCTCGCCCACCCGGCCCATGGCCTGGGAGTCGGAGGAGATCATGGAGATCACGCCCATATCGTGGAGGATGTCCTCGGCGGCGATGGTCTCGCGGCGGATGCGGGAGTCGGCGAAGGCGACGTCTTCCGGGATGTTCGGGTCCAGGTGGTGGCAGACCATCAGCATGTCCAGGTGCTCGTCGATGGTGTTCACCGTGTAGGGCCGCGTCGGGTTGGTGGACGACGGCAGCACGTTGGCTTTCGAGCACGCGGTGATGATGTCCGGCGCGTGGCCACCGCCCGCTCCTTCCGTGTGGAAGGTGTGGATACAGCGGTCCTTGAACGCGGCCAGGGTGTCTTCGACGAAGCCGGACTCGTTCAGGGTGTCGGTGTGGATCGCCACCTGCACGTCGTACTTGTCGGCGACGGTCAGGCAGTTGTCGATGGCGGCCGGCGTGGTGCCCCAGTCTTCGTGCAGTTTGAGGCCGATCACCCCCGCTTCCACCTGGATTTCCAGCGCTTCCGGCAAGGAGGCGTTGCCCTTGCCGAGGAAGCCGATGTTCATGGGCAGCGTGTCCACCGCCTGGAGCATTTTGCCGATGTGCCAGGGGCCCGGCGTGCAGGTGGTGGCATTGGTGCCGGTGGCCGGCCCGGTGCCGCCGGCGGTGAGGATCTTGCCCTCCCCGGCGATGATTTCGGTGCCCGGGCCGATGACGATCTCGACGTCCGGCTGGGTGTCCGGGTTACCGGCCTTGCCGATGGCGGCAATGCGGCCTTTCTGGATGCCCACGTCCGCTTTGACGATGCCCCACCAGTCGAGGATCAGGGCGTTGGTGATGACGGTGTCCATGACCGCGTCGTCGCAGCGCTGGCTCTGGCCCATGCCGTCGCGGATGACTTTGCCGCCGCCGAATTTAACCTCGTCGCCGTAATGGGTGTGGTCTTTCTCGACCTCGATCCAGAGTTCGGTGTCCCCGAGCCGCACGCGGTCGCCCACGGTGGGGCCGTACATGTCGGCGTAGGCTTGTCTGCTGATTTTCATGTTTCGCCTCTTATTCTGGTGCAGGGACCGATCGGGGCACCCCTTCCGGGAAACGCTCCTTCCGGCACGTCCATGTGACGCTTGAGCTCCGCCATCCATGGCTCCGCACATTCCCGGAAGGGGTGCCCCGACCGTTCCTCAGACTTAATTCGTGGAGTCCAACTTACCCATCACCTCACCCCGAAAGCCGTAGATCTCCCGCTTGCCGGCGTAGGGGATCAGGGTGACTTCGCGTGTCTGGCCCGGCTCGAAGCGGATCGCGGTGCCGGCGGCGATGTCCAGGCGGTATCCGGTGGCCTTCTTGCGGTCGAAGGTGAGTGCCGGGTTGGCTTCGGCAAAGTGGTAGTGGGAGCCGATCTGCACCGGGCGGTCGCCGGTGTTGCCCACCTCGACAGTGATGCGTTCACGGCCGGCGCAGAGTTCGATGTCGCCGTCCTTGATGTGGTATTCGCCGGGAATCATCTGCGCCTCCTCAGACTATGGGGTTGTGAACCGTGACGAGTTTGGTGCCGTCCGGAAAGGTGGCTTCGACCTGCACTTCGTCCACCATTTCCGCGACGCCTTCCATCACGTCGTCCCGGGTCAGCACTTCGGTGCCCAGGCTCATGAGTTCCGCGACGGTGCGACCTTCGCGGGCGCCCTCGAGGATTTCGGCGCTGATCAGGGCCACGGATTCCGGGTAGTTGAGCTTGAGGCCCTTGGCCTTGCGGCGCTCGGCGAGCAGTGCTGCGGTGAACAGCATCAGCTTGTCTTTGTCTCTGGGGGTGAGTTCCATCGTCGTAACTCCGTTGTTTGCGATGTTCTTTTGTCTTTTCTGGTGTAGCCGACGCTTTAGCTTCGGAGCGGGCCGTAGGGCTGCCGGGTGTTAGCCGGGCGTCTGGCGACGCCTCCGAAGCTGAAGCATCGGCTACATTGGCTCGTGCTTCCTGTTCTCCCGGGGGTTCAGGTCCGGGTCTTTCGTAGCCGACGCTTTAGCTTCGGAGCGGGCCGCAGGGCCGCCGGGGGTTGGCCGGGCGTCTGGCGACGCCTCCGAAGCTGAAGCATCGGCTACATTGGCTCGTGCTTCCTGTTCTCCCGGGGGTTCAGGTCCGGGTCTTTCGTAGCCGACGCTTTAGCTTCGGAGCGGGCCGTAGGGCTGCCGGGTGTTAGCCGGGCGTCTGGCGACGCCTCCGAAGCTGAAGCATCGACTACATTGGTTCGTGCTTCCTGTTTTCCCGGGGATTCAGGTCCGGGTCTTTCGTAGCCGACGCTTTAGCTTCGGAGCGGGCCGTAGGACCGCCGGGGGTTGGCCGGGCGTCTGGCGACGCCTCCGAAGCTGAAGCGTCGGCTACATTGGTTCGTGCTTCCTGTTTTCCCGGGGGTTCAGGTCCGGGTCTTTCGTAGCCGACGCTTTAGCTTCGGAGCGGGCCGCAGGGCTGCCGGGTGTTAGCCGGGCGTCTGGCGACGCCTCAGAAGCTGAAGCGTCGGCTACATTGGTTCGTGCTTCCTGTTCTCCCGGGGTTTCAGGTCCGGGTCTTTCGTAGCCGACGCTTTAGCTTCGGAGCGGGCCGTAGGGCCCCCGGGTGTTGGCCGGGCGTCTGGCGACGCCTCCGAAGCTAAAGCATCGGCTACATTGGTTCGTGCTTCCTGTTCTCCCGGGGGTTCAGGTCCGGGTCTTTCGTAGCCGACGCTTTAGTTTCGGAGCGGGCCGCAGGGCTGCCGGGTGTTAGCCGGGCGTCTGGCGACGCCTCCGAAGCTGAAGCATCGGCTACATTGGTTCGTGCTTCCTGTTCTCCCGGGGGTTCAGGTCCGGGTCTTTCGTAGCCGACGCTTTAGCTTCGGAGCAGGCCGCAGGACTGCCGGGTGTTGGCCGGGCGTCTGGTGACGCCTCCGAAGCTGAAGCATCGGCTACATTGGCTCGTGCTTCATGTTCTCCCGGGGGTTCAGGTCCGGGTCTTTCGTGGCCGACGCTTTAGCTTCGGAGCAGGCCGTGGGACCGCCGGGTGTTGGCCGGGCGTCTGGTGACGCCTCCGAAGCTGAAGCGTCGGCTACATTGGTTCGTGCATCTATGTCAGCCAGATGCGCGGTATATGCGCCTCCTGGCCGGTCAATCTCGGCCTCAGGATTTCCCACGCCTGCTGGCAAATGGCCCAGGCTTCGTTGCGTTCGTGGCCGATGTAGCGCAGCAGCAACACGCCCCGGCGGCGGGTGACCGCCCATCTCGGGGATGCGGCGATCTGCTCGCGCAGGGCGTCGATGGCTTCGTTTTCATCCCCTAGACCCACCGCCCACAGCGTGGCCTGGACGGTGCTGCCGCCCTGCCCCCAGTGGCCCTTGAACCGGGGGTGCGTCGGGTCCATGGGCTGGCGTTCGATCCACAGGGGGCGGCCATCGCGGGTCAGGCGGAAGCGTTGTTCCAGGTGGCCGCTGACGAACGGCAGCTCCCCCACCGGGCGGCCGAGGGCCAGCACTTCCCAGCCGATGCAGCGGGCCGAACCGGTGAGGTCGATGGTGGTGGTCTGTTCGCCTCTTGAGCCGTCGAAGGCGAGGGTTTCCTGGGGCAGCCATTCCAGGGTGGCGCCGTCGGCGACGTTCAGCTGCGTGTGCTGCGCCCAGGCGACGCCGTGGCTGTCGGCCTTGTAGAGCTTGGCGGCGGCGGGCGTGGTCAGCAGCGCGTGCGCGCCTTCCGCCAGCGAGGCGGTGATGGACAGCGCGTCGCCGCTCACCAGTCCGCCCGGCGGATGCAGCAGATAGACGTGGCAGCAGCCGTCGCGGCCTTCCGGGTAGAACGGCTTCTGGACCCGCAGCGGGCCGTAGTGGCGGCGGCGGACCAGTCGGGTGATGCGCTGCAGCGATTCGCGCCGGGCCTCGAAGCCCAGTTCGATGGACGCCGCCCAGCGCCGCCCGGTATCGAAGCGGTGACCCGAGTCGTTGGCGGACTCGCGGTCGTTGGGCAGCGGCGTGTTCAGGGGGGCAAAAATCGTCATACGGTCAGGTGCTGCTTGATGAGTGCGTCGGACAGCTCGGCGATCTCGCCTTCAGCCACGCGACGGCCCCGGTCCATGATGGCGAAACGGTCGGCGTACTTGCGGGCGAACGGCAGTTTCTGTTCCACCAGCAGCACGGTCAGACCGTCCTCCTCGATCAGCTTGCGGATGACCTCGCCGATCTGGGCGACGATGTTGGGCTGGATGCCCTCGCCCGGTTCGTCGAGGATCAGCAGGCGCGGCTCGATCACCAGCGCGCGGCCGATGGCCAGTTGCTGTTGCTGGCCGCCGGAGAGATCGCCGCCGCGGCGGTTTTTCATTTCCCTGAGCACCGGGAACAGCTCGTAGACCCGCTCCGGGATGGTCTTGCTGCCGTCCTGCCGCACGGCCAGGCCGGTGCGCAGGTTTTCCTCGACGGTCAGCAGCGGAAAAACCTGCCGCCCCTGAGGAACATAGCCGATGCCCAGACGGGAGCGGTCCTCGATCTTGCGTTGGGTCAATTCCACGTCGCCGGCAAACAGGATGCTGCCGTCCTTGACGCTTTCCTCCCCCATGACGCATTTCATCAGGGTGGTCTTGCCCACGCCGTTGCGGCCCATGACACAGGTGCACTGGCCCTGGGGCACGTCCAGGTCGAGGTCCCAGAGGGTGTGGCTCTCGCCGTAGAACTGGTTGAGTTTTTCGATCTTGAGCATCAGGCGCCCTCCCCCAGATAAACTTCAATGACCTTGGGATCGTTGGACACGTCGTCCATGGAACCTTCCGCCAGCACGCTGCCCTGATGCAGGACGGTGACGGTGCGGGCGATGGAGCGGACGAAGCCCATGTCATGCTCGACGACGACCACGGACTGCTTGCCCGCCAGGCTGGTCAGCAATTCGGCGGTGCGCTCCATTTCCTGTTCGGTCATGCCCGCGACGGGTTCGTCCACCAGCAGCAGGCGCGGCTTCTGCATCAGCAGCATGCCGATCTCCAGCCACTGTTTCTGGCCGTGGGAAAGGATGCCCGCCTCGCGGTGGCGCAGGTCGGTGAGGCCGATGGTGGTCAACACTTCGTCGATGCGGGCCCTGGCCTCGCCGGTGAGTCGGGCGGTCAGGGTCGGCAGCACCCGCTTGTCGGTGGCCATGGCCAGCTCGAGGTTTTCGAACACGGTCAGGGCTTCGAACACGGTGGGCTTCTGGAACTTGCGGCCGATGCCGAGGCTGGCGATGTCCGGCTCGTTCATCGTCAGCAGGTTGTGACGGCTGCCGAACCAGACCGAGCCCACGTCCGGGCGGGTCTTGCCGGTGATGATGTCCATCATCGTGGTCTTGCCCGCGCCGTTGGGACCGATGATGCAGCGCAGTTCGCCGTCGTCGATGGTCAGGTTCAGGTTGTTGATGGCCTTGAAGCCGTCGAAGCTGACGGTGACGTCTTCCAGGTAGAGGATTGGCCCGTGACGGACGTCCACCGGGGACGCCGTCGGGGTCAGGAAATCAAAGACCCGGTCGCGGTGGGTCAGCTCGCTCATGATGCTCATGCGGTGGCCTCCTTGCCGCTGGTGGGTGCTTCGGATTCATCATCCGTTTTCTTCTTCAGGCCCGGCAGCAGGCCGGCAATGCCCTTGGGCAGGAACACCGTGACCAGCACGAACAGCGCGCCCAGGGCGAACAGCCACGCGTCCGGTAGGATGCCGGTGAACACGGTCTTGGCGTAGTTGACGATGATCGCGCCGATGACCGCCCCGTAGAGCGTCGCGCGGCCGCCGAGGGCCACCCACACCACGATCTCGATGGAGAATAGCGGCGAGAATTCACTCGGGTTGATGATGCCCACCTGCGGCACGTAGAGCGCCCCGGCCACCCCCGCCAGCATGGCGGAGACCACGAACACGAACAGCTGCACCCGTTCCACCCGGTAGCCGAGGAACCGCGTACGCGCTTCGGCGTCCCGGCAGGCCACGCTGACGCGGCCCAGCTTGGAAGTGACGATCGCGCGGCAGATCACGTAGCCCACCGCCAGCGCGATGCCGGTGGCAATGAACAAGCCGAGGCGGGCGGCGTCGGTGCGCAGGTCGAAGCCGAGGATGTCCTTGAAGTCGGTCAGCCCGTTGTTGCCGCCGAAGCCCATCTCGTTGCGGAAGAAGGCCAGCATCAGGGCGAAGGTCAGCGCCTGGGTGATGATCGACAGGTACACGCCGGTCACCCGCGAACGGAAGGCGAGGAAGCCGAACACCAGAGCCAGCAGGCCCGGGGCCAGCAGCACCATGATGAAGGCGAACCAGGCCATATCGAAGCCGTGCCAGTACCAGGGCAGCGAGTCCCAGTTCAGGAACACCATGAAGTCCGGCAGGGTCGGATCGCCGTAGACGCCGCGATCGCCGATCTGGCGCATCAGGTACATGCCCATGGCGTAGCCGCCCAGGGCAAAGAAGGCACCGTGGCCCAGGCTGAGGATACCGAGGTAGCCCCAGACCAGATCGACGGCCACCGCCAGCAGTGCGTAGCACAGGTACTTGCCCAGCAGGGTGACGGTGTAGGAACTCACGTACAGGGCGCTGCCTTCGGGCATCACCAGATGCAGCACGGAAACGACCATGACGGCCAGGAACAGGACGCCCAGGAAGATCTGGGTCGACCGCTCAGTAAACGGGCGTGTCAGCCAGGATTGTGAATAGTTCATGCGATGTCCCTTCTGACTGATTTTTTGATCCACTGAGTCGCTGCGCACCTCGATAGCAAGGCGTGGTGGCGAGGGTTTGGTGGATCCAAATCGAGCCGCCGCAACGCGGCTATCGTGGTGCTCAGCGGCTCCCGAAGGGCGGGGTGTCGGCGATCAGCCGGCGCCTCGCAGTGGTTCATAAAATTGGTTAGACGGGACATCCCTACCCCTCTGCGGCACGGCCCTTCTGCGGGAACAATCCGCGCGGGCGTTTCTGGATGAACAGGATGATGAAGACCAGCACCAGGATCTTGGCCAGGACGGCGCCCGCCCAGGGTTCCAGCAGCTGGTTGATGGTGCCCAGCGACAGACCGGCCACCAGCGTGCCCCACAGGTTCCCGACGCCGCCGAACACCACCACCATGAAGGAGTCGATGATGTAGTTCTGGCCCAGGTTGGGACCGACGTTGGTGATCTGCGACAGGGCCACGCCCGCGAGCCCGGCGACGCCGGAGCCGAGGGCGAAGGTCATGATGTCCACCTTGGTGGCCTTGATGCCCATGGAGCGGGCCATGGCGCGGTTCTGGGTGACGGCGCGCACTTCCAGACCCAGGCGGGTCTTGCGCATGATCAGCATCAGGCCGACGAACACGACCAGCGCGAAGCCGATGATGTAGAGCCGGTTCAGGGTCAGGGACAGGGCCTCGTTCACCATGATGGAGCCGCTCATCCAGTCCGGCGTGACCACCGTGCGGTTAAGCGGGGAAATGACGGTCCGGACCAGCTGCTGCAGCACCAGGCTGATGCCGAAGGTGGCCAGCAGGGTTTCCAGCGGACGGCCCTTGAGGAACTGGATGACGCTGCGCTCGATGGCCACACCCGCCAGCGCGGAGACGAGGAACCCGGCCGGGATGGACAGGATCAGCGCCAGTCCCGGCTGGCCCGGCAGCATCTGCTGCATGCCCCAGGTGGTGTAGGCGCCGAGCATGATCAGCTCGCCGTGGGCCATGTTGATCACGCCCATGACGCCGAAGGTGATGGCCAGGCCGATGGCGGCCAGCACCAGCACGGAACCGAGCGACAGGCCGAAGTACAGGGTCTCGGCGGCGCGGTTCCATTTGAGTTTGGTTTCGATGGAGGCCAGCGCGTCCCGGGCCGCTTGCTTGAGGGCCGGATCGTCGCTGTAGGTGGCGCTGTTCAGGGCCGCGCGGGCTTCGGAGTTGAGGCTGCCGGAGAGCGTCTTCACCGCACTCAGGTCGCCCTGCTCCTCCACCTTGTAGATCGCCAGGGCCTCGTTCAGCGTGGCCTTGACGTCGGCGTCTTCCTCGCTGGCCATCAGCTCGGTCAGCTTCTTGGCCATGGCCTCGTCGACGTTGCCGCGCAGGCCCCGGGCGGCGGCCAAACGCTTGTCGGCGTCGTTCACGGTCAGGTCGATGACCGAGAGAATGCCGTCGATCTCGCTGCGCAGGGAGTTGTTAACGCGGATGGAATCCAGGTCGCGGCGGGAGATCTCGCCCAGGTCATCGCCGGTCAGGGCGTCCTGGACCTTCCAGTTGCGGCCGCGGTTGGAGAGTACGATGACGAATTTGCCGGAGCCCTCAGCGTCACCTTTAGAAGGTTCGATGCGGGCAAGCTTGCCGGCGGAGAAGGCTTCCAGCCAGCCCCGGGCCCGCTCGTCGCCACTGCGGGCGATCTCACCGGCGATCTTCCCTTTCTGGCCGTAGGAAGATTCCGCCAGTTGGGTCAGTAACGACTGCGCCTGCTCGTCGTTGGCCTGGGCGTGCCCCAGCACCGGCAACGACAGCAGGCAGACAATAAGCAGCTGTTTGAGCGATCGGATGATGCTCATGGTTGCGTCCTATCCAATGTGAATCCTTGAGGCGGCGACGCTTCGAAAAAGGGCTGTGACAACCCGACGACAGTCCCTTTCGGAAACGCCCGCCCTGTGCCTTGAGGTGGGCGGGTGCCCCGAAGGACACCCGCACCGGATGGTGCCTTACTCGGCAGCGACTTCAGACTTGCCACCGCAGGACTTGGTGACGACGTTGTAGTTGCCGCAGTGCAGGGGCTTGCGCCAGTCACTGATCAGGTCCTTGGAACCCGGCAGGTAATCCGACCACGCATCGCCCGCAACGGTGGACGGGGTCTGCCAGACGACGGAGAACTGACCGTTGTCCTGGATCTCGCCGATCAGCACCGGCTTGGTGATGTGATGGTTCGGCATCATCGTGGCGTAGCCGCCGGTCAGGTTCGGTACGGAAACGCCGATGATGGCGTCCTTAACCGCGTCCACGTCGGTGGTGCCGGCCTTCTTGACCGCTTCCTTCCACATGTTGAAGCCGATGTAGTGCGCTTCCATCGGGTCATTGGTTACGGCGTCTTCCTTGCCGGTGTAGGCGACCCACTTGTCGATGAAGTCGTAGTTGGCGTCGGTGTCGACGCTCATGAAGTAGTTCCACGCGGCCAGGTGACCGACCAGCGGGCCGGTATCGATGCCGGACAGCTCCTGCTCACCCACGGAGAAGGCCACGACCGGGATGTCCTCGGCCTTGATGCCCTGGTTGGCCAGTTCGCGGTAGAACGGGACGTTGGCGTCGCCGTTGATGGTGGAGACCACGGCGGTTTTCTTGCCCTGGCTGCCGAAGGTCTTGATGTCGGAGACGATGGACTGCCAGTTGGAATGACCGAACGGCGTGTAGTTGACCATGATGTCTTCATCGGCCACGCCGTGATCCTTCAGGTAGGCCTCGAGGATCTTGTTGGTGGTGCGCGGGTACACGTAGTCGGTGCCCGCCAGGACCCAGCGCTTCACGCCGACCTGGTTCATCAGGTAATTCACCGCCGGGATCGCCTGCTGGTTGGGCGCGGCACCGGTGTAGAACACGTTCTCGGAGGATTCTTCACCTTCGTACTGGACCGGGTAGAACAGCAGGCCGTTCAGTTCCTCGACCACCGGCAGTACGGATTTACGGGAGACGGACGTCCAGTTACCGAAGATGACGTCGACTTTGTCCTTGGCCAGCAGCTCGCGGGCCTTCTCGGCGAACAGCGGCCAGTTGGAGGCCGGATCCACCACCACCGGCTCGAGCTTGCGACCCAGCAGGCCGCCGTTCTCGTTCTGCTCCTTGATGAGCATGAGCATGGTGTCTTTCAGGGTGGATTCACTGATGGCCATGGTGCCGGACAGGGAGTGAAGGATACCGACTTTGATCGGGCCTTCGTCGGCGGCAGCCACCGGGGCAGAAACGGAAACGGTGAGAGTAAGAGCCAGCGCAGATAAGCCTGCTGTTATTTGCTTTTTGATTTTCATGGAGCGCGTCCTTTTATCCTGGTTGGGTTTTCCAATGCTTCAAAACGCATCCCAGGGCAGTGCATCCGGCATTCCAGCACCAATTTAACGCTTACAATTCATCTGGTTAGCCCGAACCAAAGGCGCTTGGGACCGTTCCTGACCGAACGCCAGGCGCCCCGATTCAAGACAGGCGCTGCATTTGCGCACCATCCCAGTGCGGCCCGCCCCTTATCCGCCTCACAGGCCGCCACCGCAAAACGCCAATACCGGCAAACCATTGGCCATAGCCCCAAAGACCGTCGATGTCGCCCGCCTTTGCGCACCGTGATGGCGCCAGCGGTCAGGCATTGCCCGCCCGCAGTGCACTCGTCGACGCACCGTCTGCGAAGGCCACGGGTTTGACAGGACCCTGGACACCCACTCGCTTCGGCGGTCGGCGGGCTTGTGTGGAGCGTTGAAAACCGTGAAGCCGCTGCGGTCCAGCGCTTGACGCACGATGACCGGGCCGCGACTGTAAAATGGTTTACAGACGCCGATACGGTTTCCGACTATGTTGTCGGGCATCACAATGACCGGAAGGGTTCTATGTCCAAGCCACCCCGTATTGCCATATTCGGAGCCGGCAGCGTTGGCTGCTACCTGGGCGGTCGCCTGCTGGCCGCGGGCGCCGACGTGGTCATGATTGGCCGCGACCGCCTGGCCTCGCTGTTCCGGAACCAGCCCCTGCGTGTCAGCGACTACCGGGGCGTCGACAGCAGCCTGACACTGACGGATGGGCAGTACACCACCGATCCGGCGGCCGTCGCCGGCGCCGACCTGGTGTTGCTGACCGTCAAGTCCGCCGCTACCGAAGACGCGGGTCAGGCCTTGGCACCGCACCTTGCGCCCGGGACGGCGGTGATCAGCCTGCAGAATGGCATTTCCAACGCGGACCGGCTGAAGCCGTTGCTGCCGGAACCGGTGGTGCTGTCGGGGATGGTGCCGTTCAACGTATTACAGCACTCGCCGGGCCACTTCCACCAAGGCACGGAAGGCGACCTGATGGCCGCGCAGCATTCCGCCATCACGCCGGCCATGGAAGATGCCTTTGCGCGCGCCGGGCTGCCGCTGATACAGCAATCCGACATGCGGTCGGTGCTGTGGTCCAAGCTCCTGCTCAATCTCAACAACCCGATCAACGCGCTGTCGGGACTGCCGCTCAAGGCGGAACTCTCACAACGGGCCTACCGGCTCAGCCTGGCCATGGCACAGCGGGAGACCCTGGCGCTGCTGCGGGCGGCGGGGATTCCCACGGTCAAACTGGCCGCGGTGCCCATGCCCCTGGTGCCCTGGGTGATGGCGCTGCCGGACTGGCTGTTCCGGCGCCTGGCCCAGGCCATGCTGTCGATCGACCCGCTGGCCCGCTCCTCGATGTGGGAGGACCTGCAGGCCGGACGGCGCACGGAAGTGGACTGGATCAACGGCGAGGTGGTGCAACTGGCCAGGCGCCTGGTGCGCCCGGCGCCGGTTAACGAGTGCCTGGTGGAACTGATCCGCGAAGCGGAGGCCGGCACCCTCCGGAACCTGTCCGGCGAGGACCTGTTGGAAAAGCTGAACACTGCGTCACGTCAGGGCTGAGCGAATCTGACACCCCATCTTTCCAAATGATTACGTGCGTGTAATCCATATCGCACACGCGCGAGTGCGAATGTCCGATTTGCCATCTTCGACAATCCAGTAAACTTGTTTTCAGCAAGGACGCGGAACTGCAAGGAAGCAGCACAGGGAAGGCACCGCCTGAAGGATCAGGCACACAGGGACAGGACATCTGAGGGATCAGCTCGCACAGGGACGATCTCAGCCTGAAGGATCAGGCCTTATAGGGACATTTCAGCCCAGCGGATCAGGGCTTTTAAGCCACGGAACGGGTGCACAGGGACTGTGGACCCGCATCCGTGACTTAATCCTCCCAGCGGTCTCCCGCTATACGGTCTTCACATTCCTGCCGGAACGCCACTTCCCCACCTCGAGCACATCCCCAACGGGACTCGATGGTTTGCTGCACCTTGCCGTCCAGCCGGTCTGTTCACAGAGCGTTCTTGCTCAAGGACAACATTCATTCCCAGAAGGACTTCCCATGAAAATTCTGATTTCTGCCTTTTTCGTCATCGCCACCCTGCTCTCGGGCGTTGCGATGGCCGACAGCACCAGCACCGACGCCGCTGCGGTCAGCGTCAACATCAACAAAGCCGACGCCAAGACCCTGTCCGAAAAGCTCGATGGCATCGGCGAGGTCAAAGCCCAGGCGATCGTTGATTACCGCAAGACCAACGGCCCGTTCAAGACCGTCGCCGACCTGGACAAGGTCGACGGCATCGGCAAGGCCACCCTGGACAGCAACCGCAGCCACATCACCGTCCAGTAAGCCTGATCCTGCGGGAAACCGGCTTCCCGCAGGTTGCCCTCCCCACCAAATCCCGCTAATCTCGCGGAATGATGAAACGTACCCATCTCTTCGGCAAACGCACCCCCCCTCCCGCCCGGTCCTGAACCGGACGCGGAATAATCGCCCTTCGTCGCTGATCCAAACTCGGCGAGTCGCGCCTGCCTGTCCGGTAATCCCCCCCTTTCCTTTTGAACCGGACGAGATCAACGATATGACCCCGTTTACTCCTATGAATGCCGCCGTACGTGGCGCCATCCTGATCGCCATCGCCGCTGCGCTCTGGGCGACCACCAGCATTGCCGCCAAAACCCTGTTTACCCACAGTGACCTGGCGCCGCTGACCCTGGCGTTCCTGCGCCTGTGCATTGCCTGCCCGTTTTTCGGGTTCCTGATGTGGCGCTCCCGCAAGCCTGGTGATTTGCGCCCCGGCCGGGGCCTGCTCGCCGGACTTGTCGGACTCGGCCTCTTGCAGGCGGTGTACCAGGGCGCCTACCTGTGGGCCGTGGACCTGACCGGCGCCGGTATCGCCACGCTGATTACCCTGTGCTTCGCGCCGGTCCTGGTGGCGATCGCTGCCGCTCCGTTGCTGGGGGAACGGCCAACGCTACGCACGGTACTGGCACTGATCAGCGCCATCGTCGGGACGCTGATGCTGGTCTCGGGCGACATCACTGATCCGGACGCCGCCCGATTGGGTGGGGTGATGATCGCCGTCCTCGCCGCCACGGCCTACGCGGCGTTCACCCTGACCAGCCGGCGCGTGTCGGGCAACGGCCCGGTGTTCGGGAAGGCCTTTGTGTGCTTCACCACCGGGGCGGTCGTCCTGGCACCGGTTGTCTGGGTGAGCGGCGGTGCCGACGGATTGACGGCGCTGGACGGTCTCGACTGGATGCTGATCGCCTACATCGGCATCGTGCCGACCTGTTTGGGTTATGTCTGCTTCTTCCGCGGGATGGAAACCACACCGGCAACCACCTCCAGCATCATCGTCACGCTGGAGCCGCTGTTTGCGGCGATGCTGGCGTGGATGATCCTCGGGGAATCCTTGGGCATGCTGGGTATGATCGGGGCACTCGTGTTGACGGTGTCGGTGCTGGTGGCGTCGCGGAATGGATCGCCGGCTCGGGACGAGTGATTCGTCCGGCGGGATCTTGGGGGGCTTATCCGGGCACCTGTCCCATGTAGCCGACGCTTTAGCTTCGGTGCAGGCCCGCGGCCTGTCGGGTTCAACCCAGGGCCCCTGTCGGCGCCTCAGAAGCTGAAGCGTCTGCTACATGGCTCGGGGAGAGTCCAGCCTCAATCCGTTCCATCGGCTAAGAACCCTCTCGGTTGCGGCACCCTAATGTAGCCGACGCTTTAGCTTCGGTGCAGGCCCGCGGCCTGCCGGGTTCAACCCAGGGCCCCTGTCGGCGCCTCAGAAGCTGAAGCGTCTGCTACATGGCTCGGGGAGAGTCCAGCCTCAATCCGTTCCATCGGCTAAGAACCCTCTCGGTTGCGGCACCCTAATGTAGCCGACGCTTTAGCTTCGGTGCA
>NZ_SJDL01000047.1 GCF_004327985.1 Marinobacter halodurans | reverse complement strand
GCCGTTCGGCTAGTAGTTCCCCTTACCGGGCCCACAGGGGACTTGCACCCCCAAGTCATCCGGCCAGCACCACCTGTACCAGAACAGCGCCCGTCAAGGCGCTACGCGCCATGCCTGGCGCACCAAAGAAAAGCCGGCGCCATGGGCACCGGCTTTCCTTGTCGTCGTTCGGTTCTTAGTCCAGCTTCTCATCCGCCAGGAAGAACCAGGTGTCGAGCACGGAATCGGGGTTCAGGGAAACACTATCGATGCCCTGATCCATAAGCCACTTGGCCAGATCCGGATGGTCGGACGGCCCCTGGCCACAGATTCCCACATACTTGCCGGCCTTCCTGCAGGCCTGGATCGCGTTGGACAGCAGCTTCTTGACCGCTTCGTTACGCTCATCGAACAGGTGGGCAATGATGCCGGAGTCACGATCCAGGCCCAGGGTCAGCTGGGTCAGGTCGTTGGAGCCGATGGAGAAACCATCGAAGTACTCGAGGAATTCCTCCGCCAGCAGCGCGTTGGCCGGCAGCTCGCACATCATGATGACGCGCAGGCCGTTTTCGCCGCGCTTCAGGCCATTCTCGGCCAGCAGGTCGACCACCTGGCGCGCCTCGCCCAGGGTGCGGACGAACGGCACCATGATTTCCACGTTGGTGAAGCCCATTTCGTCACGGACTTTCTTCAGGGCACGGCATTCCAGTTCGAAGCAGTCCCGGAACGTCTCGGAGATGTAGCGCGACGCCCCCCGGAAGCCCAGCATCGGGTTCTCTTCGTCCGGCTCGTACAGGGTGCCGCCGATCAGGTTGGCGTATTCGTTGGACTTGAAGTCCGACAGACGCACGATCACCTTCTTGTCGGCAAACGCTGCTGCCAGTGTGGAGATCCCCTCAACCAGCTTGTCGACGTAGAAATCCACCGGCGAGATGTAACCCGAGATGCGCTTCTCGACGGTTTGCTTGATATCCCGCGGCAGGCCCTCAAAGTTCAGCAGCGCCTTGGGGTGCACACCAATCATGCGGTTGATGATGAATTCCAGGCGTGCCAGGCCGACACCTTCGTTCGGCAGGGATTGGAAGTCGAAGGCACGGTCCGGGTTGCCCACGTTCATCATGATCTTGAACGGGATTTCCGGCATGGACTCGACCGTGTTCTCACGCAGTTCGAAATCCAGGCTGCCTTCGTAAACCAGGCCGGTATCCCCTTCGGCACAGGACACGGTGACTTCCTGGCCTTCCTTGAGGATATCGGTGGCGTCGCCACAACCGACCACCGCCGGGATGCCCAGTTCACGGGCGATAATCGCGGCGTGGCAGGTACGCCCCCCACGATCGGTCACAATGGCCGACGAGCGCTTCATGACCGGCTCCCAGTCCGGGTCGGTCATATCGGTGACCAGGACGTCGCCCGGCTGGACACGATCCATTTCCTGGATGCTGGTGACGACCCGAACCGGCCCCTTGCCGATACGGTGGCCGATACTGCGGCCTTCAACCAGCACGCTGCCCTGCTCTTTCAGCAGGTAGCGCTCCATAACGTTCGCGGCGACACGGCTCTTCACGGTTTCCGGACGCGCCTGGACGATGTAGATGCGACCGTCGTCGCCATCCTTCGCCCACTCGATATCCATCGGACGGCCGTAGTGCTTTTCGATAATCACGGCCTGACGGGCCAGGTTCTCGACTTCTTCATCGGTAATACAGAAACGGTTGCGGTCGGCTTCATCCACCTTGACGGTTTCGACCGACTTGCCCGCCTCGGCGCTGTTGCCATAGACCATCTTGATGGCCTTGCTGCCCAGGTTGCGACGCAGGACGGACGGGCGACCGGCTTCGAGAGTCGGCTTGTGGACGTAGAATTCATCCGGGTTCACGGCACCCTGAACCACCGTTTCACCCAAGCCATAGGACGCAGTGATAAAGACAACGTCCTGGAATCCGGACTCGGTATCCAGACTGAACATGACACCACTGGCCGCGGTTTCACTGCGCACCATCTTCTGGATACCGGCCGACAGGGCGACCAGCTTGTGGTCGAAGCCATGGTGAACACGGTAGGAAATGGCACGGTCGTTAAACAATGAAGCGAAGACTTCACGAACGGCATGCTTGACGTGATCCAGGCCGACAATGTTCAGGAAGGTTTCCTGCTGGCCGGCAAAGGACGCGTCCGGCAGGTCTTCCGCGGTGGCGGAGGAACGCACGGCGACCGCCATGTTGGTATTGCCCGCCTGCAGCGTCGAATACGCCTCTTCCAGCGCGTCTTCCAGCGCCTTGGGGAATGGCGTGTCGGTCACCCACTGACGAATCTGCGCACCGACACGGGCCAGTTCGTTGACATCGTTGATATCCAGGGCTTCCAGCGCTTCATCGATCCGATCTTTCAGACCGTCCTTGGCGAGGAACTCACGATACGCATGGGCCGTGGTCGCAAACCCGCCCGGGACTGTCACGCCGGCGTTGGCAAGGTTGCTGATCATCTCACCCAGGGACGAGTTCTTGCCTCCGACCCGGTCAACATCCGACATACCCAGGTTTTCAAACCAGATGATGTAATCTTCCAAAGCGCATCTCCCTTAAATCTGTGAGCCCATTTGGCGGGTAGCCTATCGAATATCGGGCGTATCATACTGTAACCTGCATGGATTACCTAGGGAACAACACCTACAGACGTCCCCGAATCGGCCCTCTGCCCGCCTGTGTCGCGTGCCGGAAAGAGGATTAAGAAAATCTTAAGTTTCTGAGATAAATTCAAAAACGGAGCGAAACAGGTCATTATGAGAAGGACGGCGTTCTTTATTTCCGATGGTACGGGTATCACGGCCGAAGCCCTTGGCAACAGTCTGTTGGCCCAATTCGAGAAGATTCATTTCGAGCGGATTACCGTACCCTACATCGACGACCTGGAAAAAGCCGCCAGCGTCGTCAAACGAATCGACAAGGCCGCCGAACTCGACGGCGCCAAACCTCTGATCTTCGACACCATTGTCGACAGCGCGATTCGCGCCGAAGTCTCCAAGGCGTCCGGTTTCATGGTCGATATTTTCGGCACCTTCCTGCATCCCCTGGAACAGGAACTGGAAGCCTCCTCGTCCTACTCCGTCGGGCGTTCGCACTCCATCTCCAATGAAACAAACTACGAACGCCGCATCAACGCGGTGAACTTTGCACTGGACAACGACGACGGTGCCCGCACCCGCTATTACGATGAGGCCGACCTGATCCTGATCGGCGCTTCACGCAGCGGCAAAACGCCGACATGCCTGTACCTGGCCCTGCATTACGGCATCAAGGCGGCGAACTACCCCATCACCGAGGACGATATCCACGACCAACGCCTGCCCGCCGCCCTGCGCCCACACCGGGAAAAGCTGTTCGGATTGACCATCGATCCCGAGCGGCTGGCCACTATTCGCAACGAGCGCCGTCCCAATTCCCGCTACTCATCGGACAAGCAGTGCCGCTACGAGGTTGAGGAAATTGAACTGATGTACCGTCGTGAACGCATCCCCTACCTCAACACCACGGCCTACTCGATCGAGGAGATCTCCACCCGGATCATGGTGGCCACCGGCATCGAGCGCAAACGCTGATATAGAGGCCCCGATAAAAAAGAGGGTGTCGAAACACCCTCTTGTCACAGCAATTGACGGCTGCCCGGCGTTACAGCTCGTGAATTTCCAGCCCGGCCGCTTCGAGGGTCTCCCGCTGCTGCGGGCTGGAGATCACGGCGGCGCTGGCCTTCTCCGGAACCAGCCACTCGGACGCGACCCGCTTGAGGTCATCGACAGTGACCGCCAGCACCCGCTCCCGGAAGCGCTTCTGCTGCTCCGGCGTGCGGCCGAACAGACGATTCTGGAAGGCATGCTTGGCCTCCCCGGCCGGTGACCGCGGCTTGTCCATCTGCCCGATGACGCCGAGGATGGCCTCTTCCAGAGTCTGTGGATCGTGCTCGGTCTCCTGCAGCCAGGTGAGCGCGTTGTCGAAATCGTCCAACGTGTCGAGCAGGCGCGGATCCCGATAGGAGAAGAAGCGGAACGTGCCGTTGACGCTGTCCTGGGCCGCACCACCGCCATAGGCACCGCCCTGCTCGCGAATGGCCCGGTGCAGGAAGCCATTGCGCAGGAAACCGCCCAACACCGTCAGCGCAGCCGCATCCGGGTGATCCACCGGCACCGTGCTGTAGGCCTTGGCGCAGAAATTCACCTGGGTGGACGTCAGCCAGGCCTGGCGCACGGTTTCATTGACCGGCGGGACCTCCCAGCGATCCGTCTCGATGCTTGTTGCCTTGGGCCAGGTAGAGCGCAGGGCCGCCAGCATCGGCTCCAGCTGATCGTCCTCGCCAACCACCAGGAACTGCCTTGCCTGCCCCTGAACGCGCTGGTGAATACCGGCCAACCGGTCACAAAGATCGTCCAGGGCCTTTTCATCCTTGAGGGAATCGTCGAGGGCCTTGATGCCCTTGATCGACGCCAGCCCACCCAGACGGAAGGCCAGCCGCGCACCTGGACTCAGTCCCTGGGCCGCCGCCCCCATGGCCAGGGCGTGGCCGCTGCCGGTGACGGACTGCTCGCGACGCGCCCGGATCTGGGCCACGGTCTCACGAATGCGGGCCTTTTCGTCGAAGCGGGCGCTCTCGAAAATATCCCGCAGCAACTGGGTGAGTTTGTCCCGGTTGCGGGCCAGGGCCTTGCCACTGATCACCAGGTAACCGGACAGATCCTGCACGTCGTCGATGCGTCCCTTGGCGATGGAGAAAGCGGTGATCCCGCCGGATTCCGCCGACATGCGATCCTGCATGGCCAGGTAATCGAGATCGCCACAGCCAACTTCCGTCAGACACATCGTGTACAGCGGCAGCAGCAGTAATTCCTCGTCACTCAGGGCGGGCAGCGGCAGTACGACCTGCTCATAGACCAGCCCGTTGGTTCCCTGGCCGTAGAGGGTCGCCGGGAAGTCCGCGACCTCACGGGCCTCGGGCTCGGGCAGTTGCAGCGGCACATCGCTCAAATCCACCTTGGGCAGGATGGCGTCGTCATCCTTGCGCTGCTGGCGCGCCTCCAGCGCGGCCGCCCTGTCGACAATGGCTTTCTTCTCATCATCGGACAGGCGAGCCTTGCGCTCGGCCAGCGCTTCGGCCACCGCAGCCTGCTCGCGCTGGTCCATCCTGTCATTCGGGCGCAGCGTCAGGGTGACCCGGTGCGGGTTATCCAGCAGCAGGCGGCGTACCAGGTTCGGCACGTAGTCGGGGTCCTTGATCTTCTCCCGCAGGTTCGCCAGTACCGGCTCCAGATCCAGCAGTTCGACCGGGTCGCCACCGTGCACCATCGGCGAGATGGACGACATGATCAGTTGCAGGCCATAGGGGAACTGATCGCCGGTGATCTCGCGCTGATGCAGTTCCAACTGGTGGAGAATCGCTTCCAGGCGATCCTGGCTGACGCCTTCCCGCGCCACCTGTTCGAGCGTCTCTTCGACCAGTTTCTCCAGGTCAGCGGCACGGCCGGGTTCACTGCCCTCGATACCACACACGAAGGTCATTTCGCGGTTGGAGTCTTCCAGACCCAGCATGGGCGACGGGGCGTGACCGATATCCGTGGTCTCCAGGGCCCGCATCAGCGGCGACGCGCTGTTCTCCAGCAGGACATTCGCCAACAGGTGTGCTTCCAGGTTCCGCTCGAGCTCAAAGCTGTGCCCCAGCAACCAGCCCATCACGATATGGGTCTTGTGGGACAGCTCTTCCCCCTCGCTGATGGCGTAGGCCTGCTCGACGCGGGTCGGTGCGTAGAAGCGCTTCTCGTCGTGAACCGGCAGTTCGACCTCAAGACGATCGAAGCGGGACAGCGCCAGGCTCTCGAAACGCTCATGGTGCTCGATAGCCGGAATATTGCCGAACGTCGCAAAGATGGCATTGCTGGGGTGATAATGATGCCGGTAGAAGCGCAACAGGTCTTCGTAGCGCAGATCGGTGATGTGGCCAGGCTCACCGCCGCTGTTGTAATGATACGTCGTGGTGGGGAACAGGTGGCTGGTCAGGGTCTGCCAGAGCTGGGCGGTCGGGGCACTCATCGCCCCCTTCATTTCGTTGTAGACCACGCCGCGGTAGACCAGCGGTGTGGACGGGTCATCCGGGTCCTCGAACTCCAGCCGGTGACCTTCCTGGGAGAAGTCCATCTCATCCAGCTTGGAAAAGAAGACCGAGTCCAGGTAGACCGACAGCAGGTTGTCGAAATCCTTGCGGTTCTTGGTGGCAAACGGATAGGCCGTCCAGTCGCTGCTGGTAAACGCGTTCATGAACGTGTTGAGTGACCGGCGGATCATCATGAAGAACGGGTCCCGCACCGGGTAACGCTCGCTGCCGCACAGGGCGGTGTGCTCCAGAATATGTGCGACGCCGGTGGAGTCCATCGGGAAGGTGCGCAGGGCCACGAAGAAGACGTTCTCGTCGTTGTCCGACGCCAGGTGCAGGTGGGTGGCCCCGGTCTTGCGGTGGCGGTATTCCTCCACATCGATATGCAGCGTCTCGATCCGATGCTTTCTCACCCTTTCGAAGGCAGGGTGAACGGCTTGGTCTGTGTTCTTTGTCATTGCATTATCCTGAATAGGGTTTGTTGCGATCGCCATCAGGCATCCGTACCCGCGACGGGCCGGCTACGATACGCCGAGAAATCAGGCTTGCGGCGTGTGTATTGCCGGAAACAGGGCGATGAAACGATAAAATCGGCTGAGCTTTCGTTGCAGGCTATCGGGATATTCCACAGGGTTGCAATCCTCAACAGCGCCTTGATGTCCGGGTCGTGGGACATGGGCTCCAGGGGATCCCAGAAGAAGATCAGCAGATCCACCTGCCCCTCGGCGATGCGGGCCCCGATTTGCTGGTCGCCACCCAGAGGGCCGCTCTGGAATCTTTCCACCTCAAGCCCGGTGCGTTCGCTGACCAGCCTGCCGGTGGTGCCGGTCGTCAGCAACTCACAGTCCGCCAGCACGTCACGATTCCGGTCAGCCCAATCGATCAGGTCCACCTTCTTGTTATCGTGCGCCACCAGCGCCACCCGACGAATACGTTCAGACATAGCGTTATTCCCTGCATGCGATCCATGGCACCCCGATGGCGGCGCCAACCAGAACTTCCCAGTAGGGTAACACGCACTATCCTTCATGAAGCACCTGTAAGGGAAGCAGGGTGCAGTTAATGGCGGGATTAGTTACTCTCTATGGCACTGGGCCAGCAAAGAGACGACAGGCTGGCGCCCCGGCAACCGGCATCCTGTCGGCGCCACCGCAAGAAGCCGTGACGAAGGACAGCAGCAGACGCATGACAGCACCATTGACCCAGGTCCAGATCACCCAGGAAAGGACGGAGAGGCCCGACGCGCCAACCGGCGACACCACATCGCTGGAGGGCGGGGCAGCCGGACAGCCCCGGGCTCCGCAACCCGAGCCCGGTAGCGCCGAGTTGGCCCCATACTGGGTAGAGCGCAAGCGATACCTGAAGCAACTCCGCAAGGTACCGGAGCTGCGCCAGCGCTTCTGGAGCGCCCTGCTCATCTACACCCTGCGCAGGATCCTCTGGTCGTTTGGCTTTTTCCCGGTCTTTATCGCCTTCTGGGTGCCCCTGGTGATGGCCAGTTTCAATCCGGTCATCATGGTGACCAACATCCTGCCCGACCTGCAGGCCTTCGTGGCCGCCAACCCCGAGATGCAGGCCAATACCACACAGACCCTCGTTGTGGCCTGGCTGTCGGTCGGCTTCTTCTTCCTGATCTTCGACTTCGTCCTGACCCCCTTCCGCTCACCCTACGAGTACGAGGCCGACGTGTACATGCGTGCCTGGGAACAGCGCCAGCCCGAAACCACACCGGCAGAGACGCCAGAGGGTGACACGCTTCCGGGCAAAGTGTGAAACGTGCGGCAAACTCGGTAACTCCCGTCACTTTCTGTTACATAGCGACCTGACGAACCGCTAGTATGGATGTTCAGGTCGCCTGCCTCACCGGCAGAACCGGCCTGTACGCCTCCGGCATTGTCCATCATGCGTCCAATCGAGGTAGTTCATGGTCGATTACAGGCCGCTGCTGTTTCTCAATGCACTGGCACTGATGCTGCTGGTGACCGCTGGTTTCGCCTCCATCCAACGGGATGCGGGTCACTTGCCGCCCCCTCTGGCTGGCGAGCAGCCTCAACATCAGGCGCCGCCCCCTGGACAAGGGCCCTCCCAGGATATCCCTGCGCCCCAGCCTTCTCCTGCTGGAGAGAGCGTGTTTGCCGATGCAGACCGGGAACCGGGGAATACCCCCGATGATCCAGCGCCCGAACAGGGTCCAACGGGCAACGACGGGTCCACCGGCGCTCCTACGGCATCGGCGACGTCTTTCTCCATCGAACCGATACCGACCGCCGAATCCGTAAAAGCAGACACCGGAACGGCGCCGCAACTGGCCATGGCCGAACCGGCCACCCCCAAACCTCAACCCGCCGTGCCGGACCCGGCCCCCGAGCCCACAACCGCCCGCTTGACCCTGCGCTCCAACGTGCTGGGCGACACGGTCGAGATCAACGGCAAGCCCTACGGCTCCACCCGACTGGACCTGGAACTGGACCCGGGAGACTACGAGATTGTCATCACCAAACCCGGCTACAAACCCTGGTCAGAGACCGTCCGGGTAGCCGCAGGGGATGACCTGACGTTGCACGGCAACCTGACCGCCTATACCCGGGTCGAATATCACGACGGCACCTGGGTCGGCGGCATACGCACCGGCGACGGGACCTATGAGGGCAGCGACGGTCTGCAGTATCATGGCCACTTCGTCGACGGCCAGTTCGACGGCGAAGGGGTTGCCCTCTACCCGGACGGCAGCCGCTACGAAGGCGATTGGAAAGCCGGTCAACGGGCGGGCGAAGGTACCTATCGCGCACCGGACGGCGCCACTTACACGGGCCACTTCGAGGGCGATGACTTCAATGGCCAGGGCACCCTGACCCGGGCCAACGGCGACGTCCTCACCGGCCAGTGGAGCGATGGCAGGCTGAACGGCCACGGTTCACTGACCGGCGCAGACGGCACACTCTACGTTGGCGGCTTCAAGGATGGTAAATTCCATGGCGAAGGCACCCTGACCTATCCCAACGGCCATCATTACGAAGGCGGCTTTTCCAACGGCGAATTCAATGGCGAAGGCAACGAGATCTTCGCCGACGGCAAGAAGTATGTGGGTCAGTACATGGAAGGTGAATTCCACGGCAAGGGTACGCTGATGAACCCCAACGGCAGCTCTATTGAAGGCACCTTCCGCTACGGTGAGCCTTACGGCCAGGCCAAGCTGACCACGCCGGAAGGCGAGGTTTTCAGCGCCCGGACCAGCGAGCCCGGGGTGTGCTATCGGGACAAGAGCTACCGGGCGACACAATGCCCGCCGCTCGAAGGGTGGTAACCAACCCGGAACGAGGGTGTTGCAAGAGCGTCGCGAGCGATAGCCAGACAAGGCGAAAATCAACGACACAAGCGCAGCGCAGTGAACAGCCGAAGGCTGGCCCGAAGGGCAAGGCGCTTGCGCCGAGTAAAGAGCGCAGTTTACGGGCTGTAAATGAGCATCTTGACCGGACTCGCGCACGAGGCGATTTTCAACGCCGTATGGCTGAGCGCAGTAGCTTTTTCAGCACCCTCGGATAGGATGGGCTGCAACCACCGGCATGGAAGGCCGGTGCGAGCCCGGGATCAAGACGCGAGATCGAGGTTGTATCATGGCTATCAAGAATGCACTGCTGGTGGATGACTCGAAGGTCGCCCGCTTTGCGCTGAGCAAACTGCTCGAGAACCGGGAAATGCAGGTCAATATGGCCGGCTCTGCCGAAGAGGCCCTGGACTTCCTCAACAGCGACAGCCGGCCGGACGTGATCTTCATGGATCACCTGATGCCCGGGATGAACGGCGTCGAAGCCACCAAGGCGATCAAGGGCAATCCGGATACCGCCGATATCCCGATCATCATGTGCACGTCCAAGAAGTCGAGCACCTTCATGGAGGAAGCCCGCAACTTTGGCGTCTATAACATCCTGACCAAGCCCCCCCAGCACGATGGCCTGAACGCCCTGCTCGACCAGCTAGCCAGCGATGTCACCAACAACACGCTGCCCCAGCCGCCAGCCCCCGGGTCAATGGACGACAGGAACCTGGACATCGACGATGACCCCCTGGAGCTGCCCGATAACGCCTCGCTGGAACTCTCGCCCAAGGAAGAGTCCGGCCCCGGGTCGACTGACGAGCCGCCCCGTGCAGTTAACGGCGGCTCACAGGTCGTACCGCTGACCAGCGACCTGATCGAACAGATCGCCCGCTCCGCCGTAAAGACCCACATCAACAACCGCCTGCACGAGCTGCTGAGCAGCCTGTTCGACGAACAGCACGATCACATCAAACGGGTACTGGACGATGACGAGCGCCGCAAGAACGACGCCCTGACCCAACAACTGAGTGCCTTGCGCGAGGAATTTGACGCCCGCATCCAGGGCCTGAAGGACGAGATCGCCGCCGAGGTCAACCTGTCACTGGCGCGCGAACTGGCCGACCTGAAGTCTTCCATCCAGTCGTCCGGCGGCTTCACCGCCGACCATATGGCAGAGCTGAAGGACCACATCACCAGCGTGCAGACCATCGATACCGAGTTCTGGCAGACCCTGCAATCCGAAGCGATCCAGCAGGCGCACGACATCTCGCGGGAGACCGCCGAGGATATCGCCCAGCGAACGATCGATCTGTACGTACGCCAGCAGCGCTCTACCACCTCGCGAGTCTACACCATCGGCCTGGCGGTGAGTCTGGGCATCTTCACGGTGGGCATAGCCTGGCTGTCAGGCCTGTTTGGAGCGTTCTGACGTCGCTGCGCGACGCAGACGCCGGAGGTCTGCCGGCGTGTCAACGTCCTGGTCCGCGCCAGGGGCGGGAACCAGCAGGGTCTCGCGGCGGCGCAGGATGACGCCCGCGCCGGCGTCGCCGGAAAGCTGCATCAGCTCCGGCCAGAGTGAGCGCGGCAGATAGGCCGGCGCACCGGCAAACCCACCCAGGTCGGCAGCAGCCGGCCGCCTGCCCTCGAAGCGCCCCACGACCTCCCCGAGCGCTTCCCAGAAACCGGGCGCAATCGCCGGCTGGTCAACCAGTAGGACATAGACTCCGCGCGCCGCCGCGGGCATGGAAGCCAGGCCCAACTGCAGCGAGGATGCCATCCCGGTCGGCCAATCATCATTGTAGAGCCAGCGGTCGGGCTGGGAGGCACAACGAAAGCGAACCAGGGGATAGCCGCCGCCCACCACGGCATGGATCGGGCCGCCCGACAGTCGGCGCGCGTTTGCCAGCGCGCCGGACAGTAAGGACTTTCCGCAGTAGTCGAGCGCCGCCTTGGGCCGCCCCATGCGCCGGGATGCCCCGGCAGCCAGCACGATGGCTCCGTATCCGGAATCGCCGTTCATCATCCCTCCATCCGGCCCGGTGCCGGCCAACACTCACTGGAACAGGCGGATTTTTGCTAGAATCGCACCAACCTACAAGCGCAACCGGGAATTATCCGCTCCATGAACCACCTTTTCGTCGACAACCTGACCGTGATTGATTTCGCTTACCTGGACCATGATCGTGGCCTGGTGGGCGAAAGCTGGATTGTCGACGTTGTCCTTGCCGGCGAGCTGGACGAGCAGGGCATGGTGTTTGATTTCGGCTCGGTGAAGCGGACGATCAAGCAGGTGATCGATGAGCGCGTCGACCATCGCCTGGTCGTGCCGGCAGACCGGAAGGGCGTCCAACTGCGCGAGCACGGCGACCGGGTCGAGCTGGAATGGCCGGTGGCCGACGGCAGCGTGATTACCCATGGCTCACCGCTGGAGGCCGTTCTCCAGCTGCCCGGGGAACAGGTCGTACCCTCGGCGGTAGCCCGCCTGTTGCAGGACGAACTGCGCACCGTACTGCCGGGCAACGTCACCGGCATTGAGGTCCATCTCCGGGAAGAGATCATCGAAGGCCCCTACTACCACTACGTACACGGCCTCAAGAAACACCTGGGCAACTGCCAGCGCATCGCCCACGGACACCGCTCGCGAATCCAGATTCATCGCAACGGTACCCGTGACCAGGCCCTGGAACGGGAATGGGCCAAGCGCTGGCAGGACATCTATGTGGGCACGGAGGAGGACGTGACGGCCCGTTTCGTGGAAGGCGAGATCAGCTACCTGACCTTCGCCTACGAAGCCAACCAGGGGGAGTTCAGCCTGACCCTGCCCGCTCATCACATTTACCTGATTGAGACCGACACCACCGTCGAACTGCTCGCCGCCCACCTGGCCGATGCCTGCAAGCAACAGTTCCCGCAGGATGAAATTCGAGTGAAGGCGTTTGAAGGTGTGGGCAAGGGCGCCATCGCGATTCGCTGATAGGCCGGACGACCTGCTCCGGGCGTAGCGTGCGGGTGCAGCCACCCGCCCTCACCCGGAATGCGCGGATATAGCAGGCATAAAAAAACCGCCAGGAAGGCGGTTTTTTTATCTCGGTCACTGCTGTATGCCAGCCTGGACCGAGCTCGGGAGCCGTCTTGTGAACGGCTTCCTGAAGTGGCGTCCCCTAGGGGGTTCGAACCCCTGTTGCCGCCGTGAAAGGGCGGAGTCCTAGGCCACTAGACGAAGGGGACTGAAAATTGGTGGAGCCAAGCGGGATCGAACCGCTGACCTCAACACTGCCAGTGTTGCGCTCTCCCAGCTGAGCTATGGCCCCGTCAACGGATGCGTATACTAGTGATGCCCCCTCATGCCGTCAACCCCCTGATTTAAACTTTTTATCGGAACTTTGAAAAAAGTGACCAGGGGGTGATTCAGCTTCGGTTTTCCCCTACTCGGCCAGCAGGGCGGCGTACTCTTTTTCCACCCGTTTGGTTTCCTTCTTGGAAAATCCACCCAGCACCTGCAGCGCGTGGCGCAGCCGCGAGCGGGTCATGTCCGGGCCCAGCAGCGCCATGGAATCCATCACCGACCAGGAATTGGGGGTTCCGGCAATCGCCACGAAAATCGGGAACATGAAATCCCCCATCTTCAGCCCCATGGCCTTCGCCAGGCCCTTGACGTCCGCGAAGATGTTGTCCTTGCTCCAGTGACGCTGGGCTTCCAGACGCCACAGCGCAAACTGCAGGACGCGCTTCACATCGCCCTCTTCCAGTTTGTTGTGGGCAAAGTCTTCCGGCTTGAGGTTCAGCATGCCAGAGAACATGAACGCCGCCATAGGCGCCACGTCACTGAGCACCTCGGCTCGCCCGCGAATATGAGGAACCAGGGCTTCCAGCGCCTCGCGGTTGAACCACCACGACTGCATGCGCTCTATAAAGGCGTTTTCGTCCAGGTCCTCGCGCAGCCACAGGCCATTCAGCCAGCGCAGCTTCTCCACATCGAACACCGGACCGCCCAGGGAAACCCGGTTGATGTCGAAGTGATCGATCATTTCCTGCAGCGTGAACTTCTCCCGGCCATCAGGCATGGACCAGCCCATGCGACCGAGATAGTTGATCACCGCTTCCGGCAGGAAGCCCATGCGCTCGTAGAAGTTGATGCTGGTCGGGTTCTTGCGCTTGGACAGCTTGCTCTTGTCCGGGTTACGCAACAGCGGCAGGTGACACAGCACGGGCATGTCCCAACCGAAATACTCGTACAGCAGCTTGTGCTTGGGCGCCGAGTTGATCCACTCCTCGCCCCGCAGCACGTGGGTAATACCCATCAGGTGATCGTCCACCACGTTGGCGAGGTGGTAGGTGGGCATCCCGTCGGACTTGAGCAGGATCTGGCAATCCACCTGCCCCCAGTCGATTTCCACCTTGCCCCGCAGCATGTCATCGATCACGCAAACGCCCTCGTCGGGCACCTTCATCCGGATCACATGGGGTTCGCTGGCTTCCAGGCGCGCACGCACCTCCCCGGCAGGCAGCTCCAGGTCGCCCTTGATGCCGGGGTTCTGACCGGCCGCCTTACGCTCTTCCCGGATCCGGTCCAGCTCCTCCGGCGTGCGGAAGCAGTAGAAAGCGTGGCCTTTTTCCACCAACTGCTCGGCGTACGCCCGGTAATCCTGGCTGCGTTCTGACTGACGGTAGGGCCCGTGCGGGCCACCGACATCCGGACCTTCATCCCACTCCAGCCCCAGCCAGCGCAGCGCGTTGAGGATGTCCCGCTCGGATTCGGCCGTGCTGCGCGCCTGATCGGTGTCCTCGATGCGCAGGATGAACTGACCGCCGTGCTGACGGGCGAAGCACAGGTTGAACAACGCGACATAGGCGGTGCCGACGTGCGGATCGCCGGTGGGAGAAGGAGCAATACGGGTACGAACTGTCATTGAAGGCGTTCCTGTGGACCTGCCAGGCACGGATGGAAACAGCGCCTGGCTTGAATGAATTCAGGTCGCGCATTATAGCGCCAAGTCGCCGCAGACGCATGGCGGGGTCACTTCTCATCACCCGAATTCATAAAGCCATTTACTCTTTTATTGTTATATTATAACATTGCACAAAATTCGCCAAACGGACACAACACCATGCACCCATCCAAAATCCTGCTCGCCAGCGCCCTGACGCTGGGACTGGCATCCCAATCACTGATCGCGCACGCGGCGGAAACGCTGCATGTGGTGACAACCATCCACCCCCTGAGCTTGCTGGCCAGGGCCATTGCACCGGACAACATCGAGATCACCACGCTGGTGCCGGCGGGTGCCAGCCCTCATACCTATCAGCTGCGGCCTTCCGACCGCCGTGCGCTGGCCAACGCCGACCTCATCCTCTGGGTTGGCCCCGACATGGAGACCTTTCTCGAGAAACTGATGAACGACCCCGCCCTGACCCCGCAGGTCCAGGCGCTCATGCCACCGAAGATCGCTGAGGCCGCTGCGGCACATATGCACGAGGAGGATGAGCAAGGACTCGACCCAGACGATCACGACGAACATGAACACGGGCACGACGAAGGCCATGGGCACCATCATCACGGCGGTATCGACCCGCATGTCTGGCTGGATCCCACCATTGCCGCCACCATGGCTGAAACCATCCGCGACCGCCTGGCAGCGATCGATCCGGACGATGCCGACACCCTCAACCAGCGGCTGGAAACCTTCGAAAAAGCGCTCAGGAAAAAAGACGCGGATCTCAAGTCACAACTGTCGGACATGGATCGCGTGGATCTCTTTACCTATCACGATGCCTTCCGCCGCTTTGCCGAACACTACGGCCTGCACGTCACGGAAGCCCTGACGATCACACCGGAGCAAACGCCGGGCGCCCGACACCTGAGCGAGGTTCAGGCAAAACTGGCGGCAGCCGACACGCCCTGCCTGCTCACCGAGCCCCAATTCAGCCGGGACTGGTGGCACGGCCTGACCCGGAACGTCGATGTCACCATAACGACCTGGGATCCGCTGGGGTCCGACGTCCCCGTCACGCAGGACGGCTACCTGAACTTCCAGCAAGCCCTGGCCGATTCCGTGCTCTCCTGCCTACCCGAGAAGGCCCAGCATTAAGGGCATGATGAAGATCGCCAGCAGGGTCTGGCCACTGACAATCCCCGCCATCAGGGTGGCATCGCCGCCCAGTTGGCGGGCCAGGATGTAGGCGGAGGACGCTGTCGGCAGTGCCGCCAACAGGACCACCACCTGGAGTAGCAGGCCTTCAACACCGACCCACCAGGCCAATCCAGCGGCGATAAAGGGAAACGCCACCAGCTTCAGCGCCGTCGAGACCAGGAAGGGCGTCGACGCGCTGCGCATCCCCTTCAACTGCAGGCCGGCGCCCACGGTCAAGAGCCCCAACGGCAACCCCATACTGCTCAGCGGCTCCAGGAATCGCGCGAAGACAGGATGGAAGCCAATCCCCAGGTAGCCCCACAACGCCCCGGACACGGAGCCTATGATCAACGGATTGGTCACGATGGTGCGGACGACCGAGGACAGTTTCGGCCTCCCCTGCCCGACAACCACCGAAAACATCAGGATGCACAGCAGGTTCAGCATCGGCACGTTGATGGCCACCGCGACGGCAAACAGCGACAGGCCGTCGTCCCCCATCAGCAACCCGGCAGAAGCCAGTCCCACAAAGGTATTGAACCGGATGGCGCCCTGGTAAACCGAACTGAATACCGGGCCGGGCCAACGGGCAAACCACTGGACGAGCGCCAGGACCAGCGTCATCGACAGGCCCATCCCCACCACGATCAGGGCCACATCGCCGTAGGCGGATGCCGGGATATGGGCGCTGCCGAGCTTATACAGCAGCATCGGCGGAAACAGCACGTAATAGGTGAAGCGCTCGGCCATCGGCCAGAAGCCGTCCCCGGGAAACTGTATCCGGCGCAGGAACTGCCCCAGCAGGATCAGCCCGAACACCGGCACCAGCGCCTGAATCAGTACATCCACCGACGTCGCTCCTCGTTCATCGCAGGGGCACCAACACCCAACTTATTGAAATCCAGAGCTTACCAGTTTCACGTATGGAATGGTGACTGCGCCCATCGGCTATTGGCGGAATTTTGATTGACGCGTCAACACGGTATAATCCGGCGCCCGAAGCAACCCCAACAGCACAGGTCGATTCCATGTCTTCAATCCTGCCCTCAAGCCGCCACGCACCGACGACGCCAGCGCCGCTGAGCCGCCGTTTCAGCGTGGCACCGATGATGGACTGGACGACCGCCGCGTACCGCTACTTTGCCCGGCTGATCTCGCGCCACACCCTCTTGTACACCGAAATGGTAACCACCGGCGCCCTGATCCACGGCGATACGGCCCGTTTCCTGCGTCACGACGGGGCGGAATACCCGCTCGCGCTGCAGTTGGGCGGCAGTGCCCCCGGGGAACTGGCCACCTGCGCCGGCCTGGCGGAGGACTATGGCTTTGACGAGGTCAACCTGAACGTCGGCTGCCCCAGCGACCGGGTGCAGAACAACATGATCGGTGCCTGCCTGATGGCACACCCCCAACTCGTAGCCGAAGGCGTTGCCGCGATGCGCGAGGCCACGTCCCTGCCGGTCACGGTCAAGCACCGAATCGGCATCGATGGCCGTGAATCCTTCGATGAGCTCTGTGAATTCGTCGAAACCGTCGCTGAAGCCGGCTGCGAGACGTTTATCGCCCATGCCCGCATTGCCATCCTGGAGGGGCTGAGCCCGAAGGAAAACCGGGACATCCCGCCGCTCAAGTACGACTGGATCTACGCGCTCAAGCGGCGCTATCCCCAGCTTGAGATCATCATCAACGGCGGCATCAAGACCCTGGACGCCTGCCACGAGCATCTGCAGCATGTCGATGGCGTCATGCTGGGCCGGGAGGCCTACCAGAACCCCTGGCTGCTGGCCCAGGTGGATCCGGAACTGTTTGGCACCGCGGCGCCCCATACCTCGCGCCACGACGTCCTGCGAGCCATGTTGCCCTATATCCAGTCCGAGCTGGATCGTGGCGTCTTCCTGACCCACATCAGCCGCCACATTATGGGTCTGTTCCACGGCTGCAAGGGCGGACGCCAGTTCCGCCGCCACCTGAGCGAAAACGCCCATCGACCCGGTGCCGGTCTGGACGTGATCGAACAGGCCATGGCCAAGGTGCCGGAATCCTTGCCCGTGATCGAACCGGCCACCGCCTGAGCCGTTCGACGCCCTTTCATGACAGCCCTGTTAAGCGCGCTGAGAACGCTTGTTCCCTCGTGGGCAGATCGCTATTGTAGATCTGTCAGGCCGCACATCTGCTATTCCATCACGCCATCCACGCGCATCAGGACGATTTGCACCCATGAGTAAACTCGAACAGCTCAAGACCATGACCACCGTCGTTGCCGACACCGGCGATCTGGACGCGATTGCCCAGTGGCGGCCGGTGGACGCCACCACCAATCCCTCATTGCTGTTGAAGGCCGCAGACCTGCCGGCCTATCGGCCGATGCTGGATGCCGCGATCCATTACGCGCAGGGCCAACGTGGCTCAGATACCGAGCAACTGGGCATCGCCACCGACTACCTGGCAGTACTGGCCGGCCAGAAGATCCTTGAGTTGATTCCCGGCGTGGTCTCCACCGAAGTGGACGCCCGTCTCTCTTTCGATACCGATGGCACGGTGCGCAAGGCCCGCCGCCTGATCGAACTGTACGACAGCATCGGCATTCCCACCGAGCGGGTGCTGATCAAGATTGCGTCCACCTGGGAAGGTATCCGCGCCGCAGAAATCCTGGAGAAGGAAGGCATCCGCTGCAACCTGACGCTGCTCTTCTCCTTCGCCCAGGCGGCTGCCTGCGCCGATGCCGGGGCGTTCCTGATTTCCCCGTTCGTCGGCCGCATCCTGGACTGGAACCTGAAGCAGTCCGGTCGCAGCAGCTACGAGCCGCATGAAGATCCCGGCGTCCTGTCCGTATCGCGGATCTATAATTACTTCAAGGGCCACGGCTACGACACAGTGGTGATGGGGGCGAGCTTCCGCAACACTGGTGAAATCGAGCAGCTGTCCGGCTGTGACCGCCTGACCATCAGTCCGGCCCTGCTGGAGGCCCTGCAGAATGACACAGGTGAACTGCCCCGTAGGCTGTCACCGGAGACAACGGGTAAGGTGGAGTCACGCGTCAGCCTGGACGAGAACGCCTTCCGTTGGCTGATGAACGAAGACGCCATGGCCACGGAAAAACTGGCCGAAGGCATCCGTAAATTCGCCGCCGACCAGGTTGAACTGGAACAACGGGTTCGGCAGATTGCCCAGGCAGCCTGAGATGATCGATGTACTGAAGAAGCTGTTCTCCGGTGAAGACAACACCGTACCGGACCAGAGTGATCCCCGGCAGCTGGCCATCGCCGCCACCGCGCTGATGGTCCAGCTGTCGCGGGTTGACCAGTCGGAAGACCCGTCCGAGATGGACACGATTATCGACTGCGCGATCCGCAGCCAGTCCATCACCCGCGAAGAGGCGACGACCATCCTTGCCAACGCCCGCGCCCAGGCGGAGGACGCCACTTCGCTCTACGAATTCACCGAAAGGCTCAATGCCAGTCTGGATCAGGCGGGCAAGGCCGAGATACTGGAAAATATCTGGCGCGTCGCGTTCGCGGACGGTCGCATCGACAAATACGAGGAACACATGATTCGGCGCGTTGCCGAACTGTTGCACCTGAATCATCGCGAATACATGGAATGCCGGCATCGCGCCGAGATAGCGATGTCGTCCTGAAGGAGTCGTCATGCTTGCCATCCTGCATCCGGACACACCGCTCGACAGCGAAGCCTATAAGCATACGCTGGAGTACCTGGAGAACCTGCCGGGAGTGACCGTACGCGTCCACGAGATCCAGGGCGCCCAACAGAAGCTGACCGAGGTCTATCTGCTGGGCGACACCAAATCTCTCAACAAGGACGAAATCGAAGCCCTGCCCGCCGTCGAACGGGCCATCCGCATCTCCGACGACTACCGGATTCTGGGACGACACCGGGACGACCGACGCCAAACCGGCTTCACCTACAACGGCGTGCATTTCGACCAGGACAACCTGAACGTGTTTGCCGGCCTGTGTGCCGTGGATACGCCGGAGCACGTGGACATCATGATGCGGGCACTGGCCGAACATAACCAGCCCTGTACCCGGATGGGTGCCTACAAACCGCGCACCAACCCCTATTCGTTCCAGGGCCATGGCAGGGGCTGCCTGCCCTACGTGTTCGAAACGGCCGGCAAGCATGGCATCCGGGTGATTGCCATGGAAATCACCCACGAAAGCCACATCGAGGAAATCGACGAATGCCTGGAGAAGCTGGGGCGGCCTACCGGTGTCATGCTGCAGGTGGGCACCCGCAATACCCAGAACTTCGAGCTGCTCAAGGCCATTGGCCGCCAGAAGGAATACCCGGTCCTGCTCAAGCGGGGCTTCGGCATTACCCTGAACGAGTCCCTCAACGCAGCCGAGTACCTGGCCAGCGAGGGCAATGCCAATGTCATCTTCTGCCTGCGCGGCATGAAAACCGAAGCGGGGCAACCCCATCGCAACATGGTGGACTTTGCCCACGTACCCACGGTGAAGCGCCTGACACGGATGCCGGTCTGTATCGACCCCTCTCACTCGGTGGGCAGTCGGGAGCGGGCTCCGGACGGCATTCCCGAGGTCATGCATGCCACGGCCCAGGGCGTCGTCGCCGGGGCCAACATGGTCCTGGTGGACTTCCACCCCAAACCGGAAAAGGCACTGGTCGACGGGCCCCAGGCGCTTCTGATGGACGAATTGCCCGCTTATCTGGAGGACGTGGCCCAGTGTCACGAGCTATGGAAAAAACGCCGCACTCTCTACCAGGCGTGAACCGTCTCCTTGCCACAGGCGGACGACGGGCCGCAATGGAATCGGCCTATTTGTCAGGGGAAAAGAAAACATGATTATTTACGGCCATCGTGGTGCCAAGGGCGAAGCCCCCGAAAACACGTTACCCGGCTTCAGGCATGCCTACGGCAACGGCATCCGCCACTTCGAACTCGACGTCCTGCTGTCTGCCAACGGCGAGCCGGTGGTGATCCATGACACGACCACCGACCGTACGACCGGCGTCAGCGGCCGTGTCGGCGAGATGACCGCCGAGGCGCTGAGCCAACTCGACGCCCGCAGGAACACCGCGCCCTGGCCAAGCCATTGCGGTATTCCCCGCCTCCAGGACGTCCTCGACACCTGCCCCGACTTCCGGCACATGCAGTTCGAGGTCAAAACCGACCAGCGCCACCGCATGAACATCCTATGCAACCGGCTGGCCGAGCTGATCCAGAAGAATCACTGGTATGACCGGGCCGCACTGACGTCATCCGACACCTGGTTCCTGCGGGAAGCCAAACGGCGCGACCGAAGCATCCGTACGGGGCTGGTCTTCGATAAACGCTTCCCCAATCCCGTCAGGAGCGCAACGCGCCTGGGGTGCAACTACCTGTGCCTCAGCGCGCGCCTGTGTTCGGAAGCGGTGGTGGCGTCTGCCCACAAGGCGGGCCTTCACGTGTCGGTCTGGACCGTCAACCGGATCCACGACATGCTGGAACTGGAAAAGATGGGGGTGGACAGCATCATCACCGACTACCCGACGAGTTCCCTGATGTACTTCGAGAAACGACCCAACATCATCGCCAGCCGCCTGCCGCACCGGACGGAGAAAGATCCCGAGAGCCTTGCCAGCAGCACCACTTAGAACCGCCTGTGGCGGGCTCGAGCGGTGGTCGCAACGGCAAGACGGGAGGGGAGCAGCCGGCGGCGGAATGGCCGCCGGCCCCGGAATCAGAAGATCCGGTTGAGGCCATTCAACGCCGCCACCCGATAGGCTTCCGCCATGGTCGGGTAGTTGAACGTGGTGTTGATGAAGTAGTTCAGGGAGTTGGCCTCCCCGGTCTGGTTCATGATGGCCTGACCGATGTGAACGATCTCCGCGGCCTGGTCACCAAAGCAGTGAATGCCCAGGATCTCACGGGTCTCCCGATGGAACAGGATCTTGAGCATACCCACGGCTTCCCCGGTGATCTGGGCACGCGCCAGATCCTTGAAGAAGGCCTGCCCCACGTCGTACGGCACCTTGGCTTCAGTCAGTTCTCGCTCGGTCGGGCCAACAGAGCTGATCTCCGGGATCGTATAAATGCCAGTCGGCACATCTCTCACAAACCGGAAAAATTCATCGCCGACCAGGTCCGAAGACACCGAACGCCCCTGATCGTAAGCCGCACTGGCCAGGCTGGGCCAGCCGATGACGTCACCGGCGGCATAAATGTGTGGTATGGCCGTCCGGTAGTGCTCGTCCACGGACAGTTGACCACGGCCATTCGGCTCCAGACCGATATTCTCCAGTGCCAGCTTGTCGGTATTGCCCGTCCGGCCGTTACACCAGAGAAACGCATCCGCGCGGATCTTCTTGCCGGACTTCAGGGTCAGGACCACGCCGTGATCATCACCATCCACCGACTCGTACTGCTCGTTGTGTCGCACCAACACGCCGTTGTTGCGCAGGTGGTAACTCAGGGCGTCGGAAATCTCGTCGTCCAGGAAGGTCAGCAGGCGACTGCCCGGGTTGATCAGATCCACCTTGACCCCGAGACCCGCGAAAATGGACGCATATTCGCTGCCGATCACACCGGCGCCATAGATAATCAACGTCCGCGGCGTATGGGACAGCTTGAGGATCGAGTCGCTGTTGTAGATCCGGTGATGGCGGAAGTTCACGTCCGGCGGCAGATAGGGACGGGACCCAGTCGCGATCACCACCGATTTGGCATTCAGGATTTCCTCGGCCTTGCCACCGCGCACTTCGATGCGGTGTTCGTCCAGGAAGGACGCGCGGCCATTGAATAGGTCGACACGGTTGCGGGCGTAGAACTCGGTGCGCAGCTTGACCTGCTTGCCCATCACCTTTTCCGCGTTCTGCAGCACCCGCGGGAACGAGAACCAGCGCGGTTCCCCGATGTCCCGGAACATCACATTGGTGTTGAACGTGATGATCTGCTTGACCGCATGGCGTAGCGCCTTGGAAGGAATCGTGCCCCAGTGGGTACAGTTACCGCCGACTGTCGGCTTATCCTCGACGATTGCAACCCGCTTGTTGTGCTTGGCCGCATTCATCGCTGCCCCTTCGCCGGAAGGACCGGCCCCGATGACAACGACGTCGTAGTGATGCTCTGCCATACCCGCTGTGACTCCTTCTATTCGCCATGACTTTACAGAAACCGCCACAAAACACGCCGTCGGCCATCGCCCACAGGGCACAAGGCAGCACAGGATCAGCAGTGATCGGCAGCTCTGAATACAGGATAATGATGTTCAGGGTAGCCAGTCTTAAAGGAAAGATGGACAAACGCCACTTGCAGGAGCTGTCCGTGACTGCGCTACCCGACGAACAGCCCGGGGAACCGGCCCACCCTCCCGGCGCGGACAGGTCCACGCCGTTCAGGCTAACGGGCCATTATATCAGCGGGTCTGCTGCTCGGAGGCGTCGTATGCCAGCGCTTCGGCCTTGCCGGCCGCTCCGGCGACGCGCTCGTTCTCTTCTTCGCACTTGTTGCGGTCACCACCACAGATCTCGCAGGCACCATCGATACCCATGGCGCCCAGGCCGCCACAGGTGCCACTGATCGGCTTGCGCCCCATGATGACGCCGATGGACATGCCGGCCAGCAGGATGCCGAAGATAGCCAGAACCAGGAGAAATGTGCCCATGACGTAACCTCCGTCAATCCAAAAGGTATGAGGAAAAAGCCGGGGTATATTTTGTCTCGAACCCGTCATCGCCTCGATAGATAAAGTATGCGGCGATGTCGTGCTTCACTGCAAACGTGTAGCCCTTGTCCTGCCCCATCACATTGAGCGCAGTGGCCAGCGCGTCGGCGCTCATGCAGTTGTCGGTAATAACCGAAACCGAAGCCAGCTTGTGGCTGATCGGACGCCCGGTCGCCGGATCGATGGTATGGGAATAGCGGTGGCCATCCACCTCGAAATAGTTGCGATAGTCACCGGATGTGGCCATCGCAAGGTCTTCCAGGGCAACGATCCGCTGCACCGTCTGTGTCTGCGACACAGGTTTCTCGATCGCCAGCCGCCAGACATCGCCGTCCGGTTTACGGCCCCGGGTGTCCACCTCGCCGCCGATTTCCACCAGATAGGCCTCGATCCCCTGCTTGTCCAGGTAACGACCGACCGCATCGACGCCGTACCCTTTTGCGATCGCCGACAGGTCCAGGTAAAGCGGATAATCCGAGCGGATCGCCTTGTTGGGCTTGTCACGCATCTGCAGCTTGTCGTAGCCCACTTCGGACATGCGCTGGGCCAGCAGGGAGTCGTCCGGGATGGTCTCGGGCCGCGCCTCGGGACCGAATCCCCAGAGGTTGACCACCGGCCCGATGGTGATGTCGAACGCCCCGTTGCTCAGCTCGCTGACGCGATGGGATTCCTTCAGTACTTCGTAGAAATTGTCGGATACCGGGAACCACTGGCTCTTGTCGGCCTGCTGATTGAAGCGCGACAGTTCCGAATCGTCACGCCAGGTCGACATGGAGGCATCCACGCCATCCAGCACCTCGTTGATTCCGGCCGACAACTTCTCAAGCCGGTCCTTGTCGTCATTCAGGACCACCTTGATGTGATAGGTCGTGCCAAAGACGGGACCACTGAGTTCCCAGACTTCTTTTTCAGGCTTAAACGAACAGCCCGCCAGGGCGACGCTGCAAAGCAGCGCCACCAAGGCGGGCCAGATCATGCGGGATTTCATGCCGTTAACTTAGCCCCCGAAGTCGTCCAGCATGATGTTCTCATCTTCGACACCCAGGTCTTTCAGCATCTTGATGACCGAGGCGTTCATGATGGGGGGCCCACACATGTAGTACTCACAGTCTTCAGGCGCGGGATGATCCTTGAGGTAGTTCTCGTACAGCACGTTGTGGATGAAGCCCGTGGGACCTTCCCAGTTGTCCGTTGGCAGCGCGTCGGACAGCGCCACGTGCCATTCGAAGTTGTCGTTTTCTTCGGCCAGTTGGTCGAAGTCCTCAACGTAGAACATCTCACGGACACTCCGGGCGCCATACCAGAAGCTGATCTTCCGGTCGGTGTTCAGGCGTTTGAGCTGGTCGAAAATATGGGAGCGCATCGGCGCCATGCCGGCACCACCACCGATAAAGACCATCTCGGCATCGGTCTTCTTGGCGAAGAACTCACCGAACGGACCGAAGACCGTGACCTTGTCACCCGGCTTCAGGTTGAAGACGAAAGTGGACATCAGGCCCGGCGGATGATCGGAGCCCGGCGGCGGCGTGGCGATACGGATGTTGAACTTGAGAACGCCCTTCTCTTCCGGGTAGTTGGCCATGGAGTAGGCACGAACCACCTCTTCCTTGTTGACCGCCTTATAACGCCAGATATCGTGCTTGTCCCAGTCCTCGTGGAACTCTTCCTCGACGTCGAAGCTCTTGAAGTCGATTTCGTAGGGAGGACACTCGAGCTGCACGTAACCGCCGGCGCGGAAGTCCACTTCCTCGCCTTCCGGCAGCTTCAGGACCAGCTCTTTGATGAAGGTGGCCACGTTGTGGTTGGACACCACTTCGCATTCCCACTTCTTGACGCCGAAGAACTCTTCCGGCACCTCGATCTTCATGTCCTGCTTGACCGGGACCTGGCAGGACAGGCGCCAGCCTTCACGCTCCTCACGGTTCGTGAAGTGGGTCTTCTCCGTCGGCAGCATGGAGCCACCGCCTTCAAGCACCTTGCACCGGCACTGCGCACAGGTACCGCCACCGCCGCATGCGGAGGACAGGAAGATGCCGTTGCCGGCCAGGGTGCCGAGCAGCTTGCCGCCGGCCTCGGTCTTCAGGGTGTGTTCGGGATCGTCATTGATCTCAATGGTCACGTCGCCGGTGCTCACCAGCTTGGACCGTGCTGCCAGGATCACCGCCACCAGTGCGAGCACGATGACGGTAAACATGACCACGCCGAGAATAATTTCAGTATTCATGGTCTCGCCTTAATCCTTGTTATCCGTTACCGGGTGATTTACAGGGAAATACCGGAAAACGACATGAAGCCCAGCGACATCAGGCCTACCGTGATAAAGGTAATGCCCAGACCACGCAGACCTTCGGGAACGTCGCTGTACTTCAGCTTTTCACGGATACCGGCCAGCGCCACAATTGCCAGGGCCCAGCCCAGGCCGGCACCAAAGCCGTAAACCACACTCTCGCCAAAGGTGTAATCCCGTTCGACCATGAACAGGGAGGCCCCCATGATGGCGCAGTTAACGGTAATCAGCGGCAGGAACACACCCAACGCCGCATAGAGCGCCGGAATGTACTTGTCGAGGATCATCTCCATGATCTGGACGATTGCCGCAATCACGCCGATGTAGGTCAGCAGCCCCAGGAAGCTCAGGTCCACTTCCGGCAGACCGGCCCAGGACAGCGCACCTTCACGCAGGACGTTGTTGTAGATCAGGTTGTTGACCGGCACGGTCAGGGTCAGCACGGCAACAACCGCGATCCCCAGGCCGATGGCCGCTTCGATCTTCTTGGAAATCGCCAGGAAGGTACACATCCCCAGGAAGAAGGCCAGCGCCATGTTTTCAACAAAGACGGCCTTCAGGATCAGACTGATATAGTGTTCCATCAGAAGGCCTCCTTGGTGGTTTGCCGGGACAGGCGGTAATCAGGCTCTTCCACCTGGTCGCTCTTCCAGGAGCGCAGTCCCCAGATCGACAGACCGATGATGAAGAATGCGCTCGGCGGCAGCAGCAGCAGGCCGTTCGGGACATACCAGCCGCCGTCGTTGACCACCGGCAGGATGGTCACGCCGAACAGTGAGCCGGAACCCAGCAGCTCGCGCACGAACGCCAGCACGATCAGCATGACGGAATAGCCCAGACCGTTACCGATCCCGTCCAGGAAGCTCAGCCAGGGACCGTTCTGCATGGCGAAGCCTTCGGCACGGCCCATGACGATACAGTTGGTGATGATCAGACCGACGAAGACCGACAGCTGCTTGCTGATCTCATAGGCGTAGGCCCGCAGGATCTGGTCAACCACGATAACCAGCGAAGCAATGATGGTCATCTGCACAATGATCCGGATGCTGTTCGGAATCTGCGAACGCACCACGGATACAAAGAGGTTGGAGAAGGCGGTAACGGCAATCACCGAGATACACATGACCAGGGTCACGCTCAGGCTGCTCGTTACGGCCAGCGCCGAACAGATACCGAGGATCTGCAGGGCGATCGGGTTGTTGTTGAAAATCGGTTCAAACAGAACCTTTTTTGCAGTCACTTCCGCCACGATCAGACCTCCCCTTCACGAAGCTTTTTGAGGTAGGGCGCAAACCCACGCTCGCTCATCCAGAAATTGACCAGGTGCTGAACACCGCGACTGGTCAGCGTGGCACCGGACAGGGCATCCACCTTGTGCTCCTTGTCCTTGGCGTCGGGACCGACCCCGCCCTTGACCAACTGGATCTGCGGCTCTTCCAGATCAGGGCCGTAGACCTTCTTGCCCACCCACAGGGCTTTCCATTTGGGATTGTCGACTTCACCGCCGAGTCCCGGTGTTTCCGCCTGCTGGTAGAAGCCCAGGCCCTCGATGGTGTTGGCGTCACCTTCCAGCGACACGAAGCCGTACAGCGTGGACCAGAGGCCGTAGCCGTGGATCGGCAGCACGACGCGCTTGAGTTTGCCGTCTTCTTTCAGCACGAACACCTTGGCGATATCCGCCTGGCGCTTGATGCCGGCAATGTCCTCGGAAGAAGAAAGTGCCTCGGACATTTTCGGATCGGAAGCGGCCTTGTACTGGTCGTACTTCATCGGATCCTTCAGTCCCAGCGACGCCGGGTCGACATAGGTCCCAGAATCCAGATCAACCAGTTTCACGTCAAATTTCTGGAACAATTCCTCGATATGCTTCGGGCTTGCTCCCGGTTCCAGCATGCCGGCAGCGGCCAGGATGTTGGTTTTCATATCGAGATTACGGTTCGTCACCTGGGCCGGCTTGAGCAGGACCGCCGCGGAAGAGACCACGACGGAACACACGATACACAGCGCCAGGGCTACGATAACCGTACGGGTAACGGTTTCCTTTTTCTTAGCCACGGGCGAGCCTCCGTTTGATGTTGGCCTGCACGACGAAATGATCCATCAGCGGCGCAAACAGGTTAGCGAACAGGATGGCGAGCATGATGCCTTCGGGGAAGGCCGGGTTGACCACGCGGATGAGCACGGTCATCAGGCCGACCAGGATACCGAAGGTCCACTTGCCAGTGTTGGTCATCGCGGAGGAGACCGGATCTGTCGCCATGAACATCATGCCGAAGGCAAAGCCACCCATGACCAGATGCCAGTGAGCCGGCACGGCAAACATCGGGTTGGTGTCCGAACCGATGGCATTGAGCAGCATGGAGGTGCCGATCATGCCGATCATCACGCCGCCCACGATTCGGTAGGAGGCAATCTTCATGACCAGCAGCACACCGCCGCCAATCAGGATGGCCAGCGTAGAGGTTTCACCCATGGAGCCCTGGATGGTGCCGAGGAAGGCGGACATCCAGGACACGGAGTGCTGCACCGCCTCGATACCGCCGGCAGCCGCCAGACTCAATGGCGTCGCGCCGGAGAAACCGTCCACGGCGGTCCAGACCGTATCGCCGGAGATCTGCGCCGGGTAGGCGAAATAGAGGAAAGCACGGCCGGTCAGGGCCGGGTTCAGGAAGTTCTTGCCGGTGCCCCCGAACACTTCCTTGCCGATCACGACACCGAAGGTGATACCCAGGGCGACCTGCCACAGCGGAATCGTCGGCGGGCAGATCAGGGCAAACAGGATGGAGGTCACGAAGAAGCCTTCGTTCACTTCATGCCGGCGTACGGTGGCAAACAGCACCTCCCAGAAACCGCCCACCACGAAGGTCACGAAGTAGACCGGAATGAAGTAGGCCGCGCCGTAGACGAAGTTATCCCAGATGGATCCGGGATCGTTGCCGGCCAGCGCCGAGATAAAGGCCGTGCGCAGACCACCGTCACCCATCATCGCGTCCGGATTGGCCGCCAGGAAGGTATTGGCCTGATAGCCGATGTTCCACATGCCGAAGAACATGGCCGGCCAGACACAGAACCAGACCGTGATCATGATGCGCTTGAGGTCGACGCCATCACGCACGTGGGAGGTGGTGGACGTCACCGACGGTGGCGTATAGAAGATGGTGTCTACCGCTTCGTACAGCGCGTACCAGCGCTCGTACTTACCACCCTTTTCAAAGTGGTGCTCGATACCGTGGAGAAACTCTTTCAATGCCATGTCGTTAGCCCTCGATCTCGATGCGGGTCAGGTTATGACGCAGGATGGGGCCGTACTCGTACTTGCCGGGACAGACGAAAGTGCACAGGGCCAGGTCTTCTTCGTCCAACTCAAGGCAGCCCAACTTCTGGGCCATCTCGGTATCGCCCACGATCAGCGAGCGCAGCAACTGCGTCGGCAGGATGTCCAGCGGCATGACTTCCTCATAGGAGCCCACCGGGACCATGGCACGCTCACTGCCGTTGGTGGTCGTCGTGAAATCGAACAGACGCCCCCGGGTGAGCTTCGACAGGTAGATATTCATCGTGGAGAACTTACGGACACCCGGCGACAGCCAGCCCATGAACTCGCGCTTGTCGCCCTCTTCGAGGATCGTGACCTGATTGGCGAAGCGGCCCAGGTACGCGCAGGGACCACGACCGGTCCGGCCGCCGAACACGGAGCCGGAAATGACGCGCTCTTCACCGGTGGCCTCATATTCGCCGGCCATCAGCTCGTCCAGGCTCGCACCCACACGAGTGCGCAACAGGCGCGGCTTGGCGGCCCTGGGGCCAGCCACGGCCACCACCCGCTCGGTCGGCACTTCACCGGTCTGGAACAGACGGGCGATGGCCATAACGTCCTGGTAGCCAATGGACCAGACCACCTTGTCACCGACGACCGGATCCAGGAAATGGATGTGGGTACCGACGTTGCCCGCCGGATGCACGCCGTCGAACTGTTGGACCTCAAACGCATCGTCCTTGGGCACGGGCACATCGGCACCCGGCTTGCCACAGACAAAGACCTTGCCGTTGGTCAGCTTGCTGATGATGCGCAGGCCGTTTTCGAACGCTTCCGGATCATCCTTGATGATAACCGTGGGATCGGCGGCCAGCGGATTGGTATCCATAACGGATACGAAAATGGAATGCGGTGCACTGTCGATCTCCGGCACCTTGCTGTAGGGACGGGTGCGGAACAGGGTCCACAGGCCGGACTCCACCAGGTTGTCGACCACCTGCTGACGTTCCAGCGATCCCAGTTGCGAGCTCTCATAGCGGGCGAAGGTCTCGGCGTCATCGCCGTCGATCTCGACCACGACCGACTGGAACACGCGGCGTTCGCCGCGATTGATTTCCTTGACCACACCGGCAGCCGGCGAGGTATAGCGCACGCCTTCGGTCTTCTTGTCCGTAAACAGTAGCGAGCCGCGCTTGACGCGATCCCCCTCCTGAACCGCCATCGTCGGCTTCATACCGTTGTAATCAAAACCGATCAACGCAACGTTGCGCACCGGCTTGCCGTCGGTAATCGTCTGTTCAGGAGCGCCACTGATGGGAAGATCCAGGCCTTTTTTGATCTTAATCATTTAGCCCCGTCCAATCATCAGAAACTTTAATGTGGATTCGTAACGCCTGGGAAAAACTCCGGATCCGCCGCAAATGACGCGAGACGCGCCCGGACCAGTGATATCAAGCACCTGGAAGGGTCCCGGTGATTGTTGGAGGAGTGAAGTTTCGGCAGCCAGACGTACCCAAAATCGCGCCAATTATAGAGAGTCGCTTGACTATTTTCTACCTGCCGGCCTGATGCTTTAGGTGTATCCCGCCCAATCGGTCAGATTCAGGATCAGCAGTTGATCAATTGCCCAGCCCAGGTTCCTGTCCAAATGCACCGTCGGAAAAAATTACACCGGAAACTGAAACAAGCGTTTAATAGCTATAAAAAACAACGCATTAAGACAATGGCACAGTTCAAGCATATACAAATCGACGATCTGACGCCCCGCACCTGAAGTCGCAACGCCGGATTAATTGCCCGACTGTTTCTCTGGAGTTGAGAAATGAGAACCACCTTTATAACGATCAATGCCATAGCTGCGTCACTTCTGATGATGGCAGCTTTGCCCGTATCGGCGACCTTGATGCTGTCTCCGTCCACTGCTGACTTCGATGGCACCGATGTCCCGTTGTCCTCTCCCAGCAACTGCGAGCCCGACTGTGTCGAGAGCGTTTTCAGCACGTCCGATCTAACGCTGCTGTACAAAGCTGAAGTGGGTAAGAGTGACTCAGGCACCTTTGCCAGCTCATACAATGCTACCTGGAACAGCTCCGACCCGGAGGCGGGAACCATCTCGTTCCTTGGCGGCAGCAATCCGTACATCATGTGCGGCGAGTGCTACCTGGCGGTCAAAGACGGTAATCACTCTCCCTATTACTACTTCTTCGACATCTCAGGATGGGATGGCATGGAAAGCCTCGCCCTGTCCGGATTCTGGCCAAGTCGCGGCGCCATCTCCCACGCTGCAATCTGGGGAGTGGAAGGCGAGCATGAAGTTCCGGAACCGGCCACACTGGCACTGCTCGGTATCGGCCTGATCGGGTTTGCCGCCCTGCGGAGCCGCAGGCAGCCCCGGTCCGGCAAGGCTAGCTAGAGCCACCCGAATACAACCAACAACAATAAATAAGTAGAAACGGCAAAAGGCAGGGGAAACCCTGCCTTTTGCTTCCTGCCAGAAGTGTCAACAGGATTAACACATCGGCCAGAATCGAGTAGGAGGGGGAGTCACCTCCCCCGTCCTCTCACACCACCGGGCATACGGTTCCGTACCACGGCGGTTCATGGTTGGCTCTGAAGCCGGTTCATCGTATCCAGCAAACTGACCAGAGACAGGCGGTCGAACACCTTCTTGGGCAGGGCCGCGTTCATATGCGACGCGCCACTATTCCACCAAGGTCCACGACCATTCATCGCGCTTGTCCAAGCCCTCGGCTCGGGTAGTCCGAGCC
>NZ_SJDL01000046.1 GCF_004327985.1 Marinobacter halodurans | reverse complement strand
ACCGCCCAAGGATGGGCCGGGGGAAGCGGAGCAAGGAAGTGAAGAGCAACCTGACTGACAACGAAAGCGCCAAGATGACCACCAGCAAGGGCACGCTCCAGGGCTATAACGGCGTGGCCACCGTGGATAAGAAACACCAGGTCATCATCGACGCCCAGGCCTTTGGCGAGGGCCAGGAACACCACACGCTGCAACCGGTGCTGGAGAGCGTCGAAGTCCGATTCAAGAAGCTGGGTATCGCTGACAGCATTTACCAGCAGGGCGCTGTGATCACCGCCGACACCGGCTTCGCCAACGGAGCCAACTGAAGTACCTGCACGAGCGGCAGATCAATGGCTACATCCCGGACAACCGCTTCCGCAGCCGCGACCCCAAGTTCGCGCAGCAGAAAGACAAGTACGGAAAGCGCCATCAGAACCTGCCAGACAACGACTGGAAAGACATCATTCCGGCCAGCGAGTTCCAGTTCGATCCGGTGAACCTGACGTGCCTCTGCCCGGCAGGCAATGCCATCAGCTACCAGGGCACACGCGAAGCCGAGAACGGCAAAATGCGGGTGCATTTCGAAGGCCGTTTGCTGCAATGCCGACACGGCTCGAAGAAGCATCAGTGCATGCAGAATCCGGCGTCCGCCAATCATCGCAAAGGGTCCGGAAGGCAGGTCTCATTCACCATCGGGAACAAGCGCCTGCCCAACTACACCGATTGGATGAAGCACCGGGTAGACAGCCCGCAGGGTAAAGAGATTTACAGTCACTGGATGTCGGTGGTGGAACCCGTGTTCGGCAACATTGGCACGAATAAAGGGCTCAATCGCTTCAGTTTGCGGAGCCGGAAAAAGGTTCAGGGCCAGTGGCAGCTATACTGCCTGGTGCACAATATTGAAAAGCTGGCGAATTACGGGCGGTTAGCGGCGTAATGCTGAGGGTGGAAGGCTAGGAATGTGGCCGCTGAATGCCAGTAATACCGGTGCTGAGACCGTCAAAGGGCCGAAACTGACGGCTGAACATTGGTATCTCGATGATCAGCTAGCTGATGGCCGCTACAAAAATCTTGGGAAACAGGCGCTGGGGACGGCTCGAAATCGAGTTTTTCTACAGCCTCGTTATGCAAAACGTCCGTCTTGACGTACGTACCTATCGGCGTACACTTGGTTAAAAGTTAAACACGCAAGAGGTGCGTCATGACCGGGATCACAGCAACTGAGGCGCGCAGCAACCTTTATCGGTTGATTGACGAGACTGCCGAGTCCCACCAACCAATCGTCATCATGGGTAAGCGGCACAAAGCCGTTCTGGTATCCGAAGAAGACTGGTCTGCTATTCAGGAAACACTATACCTGCTCTCTGTACCAGGTATGCGGGAGTCTATTCGCGAGGGGATGGATACCCCCGTGGATGAATGCGATGAGGAGCTGGACTGGTGACATGGAAGTTGGTTTACACCAAACAAGCTCAGAAAGACGCAAAGAAGTTGACCTCCAGCGGCCTCAAACCAAAAGCCCAGGAACTGTTAGTGCTGATAGCAGAAGATCCATACCGCAAGCCGCCTCCGTTTGAGAAGCTCGTTGGTGATCTTGCGGGGGCCTGTTCACGCCGCATCAATATTCAGCATCGTCTGGTCTACCAAGTGATCGAGGACGAGCGAGTGGTGAAGGTCCTCAGGCTCTGGAGCCACTACGAATAATGCGTAATCGGGTAGCCAGGGGTATCTAACCCCCAAGCTCCCACAACACCCTGCATGCGGCTCCGCACAGGGCGTTTCACCGGGAATGGTGAAGTCGTCCGCGTAACGGGCAAACCGATGGTCCCTCCGTTCCAGTTCTTTATCCAGTGGATCGAGCATGATGTTGGCCAGCAGAGGTGACAGCGGGCCACCCTGTGGTACACCTTTCCGACTCTCCAGATAGAGCTGGTTATCGATAATCCCAGCTCGCAGGTACCGGGCAATCAGTCCCAGCAAACGCTTGTCCCGGACCTTGCGGCCCAGGTGCGTCATCAGCAGGTCGTGATTGACCCGGTCGAAGAACTTCGACAGGTCCACATCCACGGTAAAGCGCCTCCCTTCCTTGAGAACGCTTTGTACCCGTCGCACCGCCTGGTGCGCGTTCCGGCCCGGGCGGAAACCGTAGCTGTCCGTTGAAAATCCCGGTTCGAACAGGGGCATCAGGATCTGGGCAAGGGCTTGCTGAATCACCCGGTCTGTCACCGTCGGAATGCCAAGCTGGCGCTTGCCACCGTCCGGTTTGTCGATCTCAACCCGCCGCACCGGCGCTGGTTGATAATCGCCCGAGCGAATCGACTGCTCGACCACGCTCCAGTGGCCGGCCTTTACCCAGGCGGGAAACTCCTCGATGGACATGCCATCGATACCCGCGGTTCCCTTGTTGGCTCGAACCTGCTTCCAGGCTTGATCGACCAGGTGCCTGACTGGTCATTGACCGATCGCTCGTTGAGCAGATCCCGATGCGTCGGACCGCCCCAGATAAGGACATGCACTGTCACTGCACTGCTGCATCATTTACGGTGGCCGTTAGATCACGCGGCTTCGTCGTCTTGTGCCAACTCGCCTCCGGCCTACATCTCATATGATGTTCTTGTTCATCAGCTCGCAGTTTTGCTAGCGGCTTCCTCCAGACCGCGCCCAGCCCTTCCAGGTATTCAGGGCGTCTTCGACCCTCACGGATCGGCCCTTGCCACAGGGGACTTTCACCCCATTAGTTCATGCCCATGCTGGGCGTACACCAACAGTTCAACACGGACGTGGTTTGCTGCGCAGCCCACGCCGGTTAACATCGGTGTTAAATCAGTAGTGGTACCGAAGCTGGGCTATGAGCAGGGCGTCGTCCGTGACTTTGTAGACCATGCGGTGCTCTTCGTTGATCCGTCGCGACCAGTAACCGGCGAGGCTGTGTTTGAGGGGCTCGGGTTTACCGACACCTTCAAACGGTTCCCGCTTGATCTCCTTTATCAGCTTGTTGATTCGGTTAAGGATCTTCTTGTCCGTTTTCTGCCAGTACAGATAGTCTTCCCAGGCGTTCTCGGAGAAGATGAGTTTCATTCAAGAAGTTCCTTCTCCTGACCACCGCCTTGCTCCAGTTCGGCAACTGACTCCAGCAAACGACGAGCGTTCTTTGGTGCGCGCAAAAGGTAGGCGGTCTCTTGCAACGCCTCGTAATCCTCAAGCGAGATCATGACCACGGATTGCGCCTTACTCCGGGTAATGATCACAGGAGAATGGTCTTCACAGACCTGCTCCATGGTTTTTGCTAGATTGGTTCGAGCCGCTGTGTAGCTAATAGCATCCATAAGACTACTCCTGTACAGGATATTGCTCCTGTACAGGATATCGTACAAAAGAGGATTTGACAATCGGCTGCACAGCGACCGATTTTCCGCCGCTACGCGGCTCCAAGCCAGCGCGTGAGCCTGGCGTTCGACAGGTTGACAGCAAAAGGCAAGCCCCCAGGTGTTCGCTGTTCCCAGCATCAGACTTGATTGTTGCTCGACGCGCAACACGCTAGCATTCCTTAATGATTAATCATTCCGTCACAAAGGACTGAAGCGGTTCTACTCGATCGGTAGCACGGCGGGCATGCAGCCGGATCACGCCAAGAAACTGCGTATGCAGCTGGCTGCTGGATACCGCCACTTAGGGAGCCTCTGATTTACTCCTGAATCGTCTCTGCGTGCTCTGAAAGCTGCAGGTGCAAGACATGGACATCCCTGGCTTTCGGCTTCATCCATTGAAGGGTAAAGACAAAGGGCGGTGGTCGATTCGGGTTAACGGAAATTGGCGCATGACGTTCGAATTTCAGGACGGCAACGCCTTCATTCTTGATAATGAGGATTATCATGGATGACTATGCATAGTCCGCCGCATCCTGGTGAATTCATTCGGGAGGTGTAGTCGGACGCGCCTACGCGGGCACGCCGCAAAGCCAGGGCGTTGGTTCACTGGATGGAGGTTTCAAAAGATGGCTACGTTTCCCATTGAAGGCGGCTGTGGCTGCCGGTTTATTCGGTACTGCATGGAAACGAAGCCGTTATTTGTACACTGCTGCCATTGCCGGTGGTGCCAGAGGGAAACCGGTACGTCGTTCGCCCTGAATGCCATGATCGAAGCTGATCGTGTGACACTGCTCTCCGGCGAGGTGCAGATCGTTGATACGGCATCTGAGAGTGGTAAGGGGCAAAAGATTGCCCGGTGCCCGAAATGCCACATTGCGGTGTGGAGCAACTATGTTGGAGCGGGTCCTATAATACGGTTCGTCAGGGTCGGCACGTTGGATCATCCGGATCTTCTTCCACCAGACATCCACATCTTCATAGCGTCGAAGCAGCCGTGGGTCGTTATCCCCTCAGGCGCACCTGCAGTTCCCGAGTACTATGATCGGGAGAAATATTGGCCTGCCGAGAGTCTTGAGAGGCACAAGACGATACTTCCCAAGATCGAGGCATATCAAGCGGAGCTTCGTCACGGGTTAACCTGACAACCCGTTCCTGGCGACGTCCCTCACGCCCGGGTTCAGGCCTTGCCCTGAACGATGCGACACAACGGGTATGCCTGGCGTTAAATACCTCCTCCCCCACTCGAAAGGCCACTGCAAGCTGCAGCATGCAGGAACACGCACGCCTCCCGTACCGGTCCGAAAAATGCCATGTGACGGCGTATAACCGGGAAACCATGGCCTCACAGAGCTTACAGTCGCCACCCTGATCGTGAAAAGTACAACATCTCCTCCGAAAAACACATGGGATCCGCGCGGAATGTAGACAATGATGAAAAGACGCTCGCCGAAAGAGTCATGCCCCTGCACGATCGTCGCCGGCAATCACCGGAAGGGTATCGACGACGGCGGCGAAAACATACAAGCAGGTTGGACAGGCTGGTCAGATAGACCCGCCTTCCCGCACAAGAAAAACGTGAGGAGACACAACGGTGCAATTTCACCATCACGGTTACGTATCCGGTGACCCTCGTCTCGAGGACGCAACCGGCAGCGGCATCGATCGCCCTGGAAGCTTGCCGGAGTGCGTCGACGTCCTGATCGTCGGCAGCGGCCCTGCGGGGATGATTGCGGCCGCCCAGTTAGCGAAGTTCCCGAATATCACCACCCGCATCGTCGAACGCCGTCCCGGGCGTCTGGAAATCGGACAGGCCGACGGCATCCAGGCACGTAGCGTCGAGACATTCCAGGCGTTCGGCTTCGCAAGCCGGATCACAGACGAGGCCTATCGCATCAGCGAAATGGCCTTCTGGGCGCCGGACCCTGAAAATCCGGCGCAGATCTCCCGTGCCTCGGTGGCCCCCGATGACCCGGGAGGTGCAATCAGCGAGTTCCCGCACCTGATCGTCAATCAGGCCCGGGTGCTGGACTACTTTGCTGAGTTCGCCCGAAACGCGCCGGCACGGCTTGAGCCGGACTATGGCCTCGAGTTCCTCGAACTGCAGATCCACGACGGCGAGGAATATCCGGTGAGCGTGTTACTGCAGCACGTCTCGGGCGACCGGGATGGCCAGGAGTGCACGGTCAAGGCCAAGTATGTCGTGGGGTGTGACGGCGCCCACAGCCGTGTGCGTGAGGCCATCGGGCGCAAGCACGTGGGTAAGCGGGCGAATCATGCCTGGGGCGTCATGGACGTGCTCGCGACCACCGACTTCCCTGACATCCGTACCAAGTGTGCCATCCAGTCGTCCAGCGGGGGCAGCATCCTGCTTATCCCCCGGGAAGGCGGTCATCTCTTCCGGATGTATGTCGATCTCGGCGAGGTCGCCGAAGACGACCACCACCAGATTCGCCGGACCACACTGGACACCACCATCGCCAAAGCCAACCAGATCCTGCACCCCTATACCCTGGAGGTGAAAAACTGCGCCTGGTATACCGTCTATGAAGTCGGCCACCGAATCACCGACAAGTTCGACGACGTACCGCCCGAAGAGGTTGGAAACCGCATGCCGCGAGTATTTATCGCCGGCGATGCCTGTCACACTCACAGCGCCAAGGCCGGCCAGGGCATGAACGTGTCCATGCAGGACGGCTGGAATATCGCCTGGAAACTGGGCCATGTGCTCTCCGGGGTCGCCCCGGAATCCCTGCTCGAGACCTATTCCAGCGAACGTCACGAGGTTGCCCAGAACCTGATCGATTTCGACCGCGAATGGTCGAGCCTGATGGCGAAGCCCGCCGAGGAATTCGAGGATCCACAGGAACTGGCGGAGTTTTATGTGAAGACCGCGGAATTCCCCGCCGGCTTTATGACCGAATACCGGGAGTCGATGATCACCGGCAACAGGGATCATCAGCAACTGGCCACGGGCTTCCCGGTCGGCAAGCGTTTCAAGTCCGCTCCCGTGATGCGGGTCTGCGACGGCAACCCGGCCCATCTGGGGCACCATGCAACCGCCGATGGACGCTGGCGCATCTACGCCTTTGCCGACAGCGCGCGTCCTGGAGAGGATTCCCACCTGGCGTCCTGGGCTGAATGGATGCTGAGCTCCCCGGACTCCCCGGTCGTGAAGTACACCCCAAAGGGAAGCGACCTGGACAGTCTGTTCGACGTTAAGGTGATCTTCCAGCAGCCCCACGGCGACGTCGAGTTCGGGTCGACGATTCCCGCTCTGTTCATGCCGAAGGTTGGCCCCTTCCAACTGACCGATTACGAGAAGGTCTATGCCATCGCACCTGAAGCCGATATTTTCGAAGCCAGGGGCATCGACCGGCAGGGCGTGGTGGTCGTAGTGCGTCCCGATCAGTATGTGTCGCTGGTGCTACCGCTCAATGCGTTCGACGAATTGGCCGCCTTCTTCGATGGCGCAATGCGCATTCGGTGAGACGCAGTTCCCCATGTGTACCCGTTAAGCCCCGGCCCTGGCTGCCGGGGCGTTCTAACGGCTGCTTCACGCACTCACTGCATAGCGGTAAACGCGCAACACGTCGTGGTTATTCTGATTTTCAGTAGGCATCGCTCGATCTTCGAGTTAATCATCAAGGTCCTGTTTTTTTGCGGCAGTGGGGATAGCCTTCTATGCCTAACCACATAAGCTGCTTTAACAAATCACGGAAGGCGAACGCGTGAGACGCGCCGATTTGTTTTCCGACAGATGGGTCGGTCATTTGAATCGATCACAACAAGAGACGCGTCACCCCGACCTCTCCACGCAACCGCTCAACCATTCTCCTTTCAAACAACTCCGTTCCCGGCTGCATCACCGTAGCGACACTGCACGCAATCCCCTCTCGCAGCACTTCCTCATCCGACGCGCCCCGCACCAGCATCGCCACCATACCGGCCACCATCGAATCGCCCGCCCCAACCGTGGAAACCACCGGGACGGCAGGCGCCTCCCCTTTCAGGATCTCCGACGGCGTCACCAACAGCGCACCGTCAGCGCCCAAGGACACACAGACCCGGCTCACGCCCTGCTCCTGCAACCGGCGCGCTTCCCGGACGATGGCGTTCAGGTCCTTCAACGGATGACCCACCAGGGTCTCGAGTTCGAATCGATTGGGCTTGATCAGGAAAGGCCGGGCTTCGATGGCGTGCCGCAATTGCTCATCATGACAATCGACAATCGCCCGCCCACCGGCGGATTGCACCCGGCGCACCGCGTCGGCATAGAGATTGTCCGGCAGGCTGCGCTGCAATGAGCCGGTGATGACGCCCAGTCCCTCTCCGCAATGGGTTACGAACTGTTCGAGCAGGTGCGTCCATTGCAGCGTCGACACCGCCGGGCCCACACCGCTGACTTCAAACTGGGCTTCGGTGAGGCTTTCGATGATGGTGCCGTTGATCCGGGTTTCGCCCTCAACCTCCAGGTAGCAGGCCTGATCCAGTTGCGTATCGAGCTGGTGACGCAGGAACCGGCCGATCTCACCGGCGACCGCACAGAAGGTGCAGGCCTGCACACCAAGACGCTTCAGGGCCCGTCCCACGTTGACGCCGTTACCTCCGGGATCGTAACGGCTGTTGGACGCATGCACCTTCTGATCCGCTATCAGCCGGGGAATCTCGTAGGTGATGTCCACCGCGGGATTCAGGCTCAGTACGGCCACGGGCCTTTGTTTGCTTGCGTCGACCATCAGGCGCTCCCGGGTGGCGGCGGTCTGCCAACGCGGATCAATGTGCGGATAACAACATTTTAAAACCACCGATGGTCGGCCACCAGCGTTCCGCGCGACTCAACAGCGCCTTCTCCCTATCGGTCGCAGGTTTGGTTTATGATGCCGTATGCACCTGTGATTCATCAGGATCTCAAAACCTGCCCGCTCCCGTCATGGTGATTCCCCGCGGTACGTGTCCCGTTTGGCGCGACATCATTCAAAGCCATCGTTTGGTGAGCGCCCAGGTATCAGCGCAAGGAAAGCACCGTGCAGGAATTCAAGATTGCCGTCGCCCAGATCCCTTCCGCCAAAGGGCGCATTGAGCAGAATATTCAGACCCACATCGAAGCCGTTGAGTGCGCCAGTGCCCACGCCGTCTCCATGATCGTTTTCCCGGAGCTTTCCCTCACCGGTTACGAGCCCCAGCTGGCCGACAGATTGGCAATCACGGTAGGTGACGCAAGACTACAGCCGTTTCGTGATCTGGCCGTTCAGCATCGTCTCTGCGTGGTTATCGGTGCCCCTCTGAAAACCGATGATCGGCCTGAAATTGGCGCCATCATCTTTTACCCCAATGGAAAAACAGACAGCTATGCAAAGATGCACCTTCATCCCGGTGAGGAGTGCTATTTCAGGCCTGGAAATACGCTCAAATTACTGGACGTTCAAAATCAGAGCGTCGCGTTAGCGATTTGTGCTGACACCAACTCACCGTTGCATGCCCGTGCGTGCGCCGACAAAGGTGCCTCAGTCTACGTTGCCGGCGCTTTGATCGGCGGCAATGGCTACGCGGCGGACACCGAAAAACTCTCCAACTATGCCAGGGAGTACAAGATGCTCGTAACCATGGCTAACCATAACCAACCAACGGGCAACTGGAAGCCAATTGGCAAAAGCGCTGCCTGGGACCACAGCGGCTGCCTTGCCGTTGCCAGCGAGAGCGCCAAAGCTCTGGTGATTTCGCAGCAGATCGATGGCCATTGGCAGTCTCAGGTCGTGGCGTTGTCATCAGGAGCCTGATCAATTTCCTGATGACATCGACTCCTCGGTGTCCTTCCAGGCATCGGAGAGATTGTCATAGGCCCGGGTGAAGCCGTCCTTCACATCCTCCCAGGCGTTGGCTGAACTGCCCTTGAGGCGTTCGTACCAGTCCCCGACCTTTTCACGCTGTGCGCGGAGGGCGTCCAGGCTTTGCTGGGTTTTCTCGCGACTGGCTTCGCTCATGTCGTCCCAGTTCTCGTCCAGGCGCTTTTCCAGCACGTCGATGCGCTGATCGAGCTCGTCCAGCGATTCCTTGATTGATGCGGCAGCTTCGTCCCGTTGCTCGGCCGAGTAGTTACCCAGCTTGTCGATCAGGTTCTCGGTGTCGTGCTTGAGTGCTTCCATGGTGGGCGGTTGCTGCGGCTCATCGGCCTGGGCCATGACAGGCACAACGCCGAGCAGCGCCGCCAGCATCAGGTGCCGCCAGCGGATCCTGGCGGGAATCGTGTTTTCACTCGTCATAGGGTGCTCCGTATCCATATACCAGTTGTTGCGGATTGCCGTGGCAGGGGCTGAAGAGGGTGTTGCAAAAGCGTCGCGAGCGACGGCCAGACAAGGCGAAAATCAACGAAAGAGCGCAGTTTACGGCCTGTAAATGAGCATCTTGAGGGGATTTTCAACGCCGTATGGCCGAGCGCAGTAGCTTTTGCAACACTCTCTGGAGTCTTTACCATACTGGAATCAGTGCAAGAGGACACTCATCGAATCTGGCCGGGGGACGCTCATGACCCGAACCGCAAAGACGCTGCCTTCGCTCATTTTCAGCATCATCCTGTTGATCGGCGGCAACGCCTTCCTGATGACGCTGCTGGGCCTGCGACTGAGTATCGAGGGCATCAGCCCCGGCGTCATCGGCTGGATACTGGTGTTCTATTCCTTCGGTTTCGTGGCCGGAACGCTATTTGCCGGCCGCATCATCGAGCGGGTTGGGCATATCCGCGCGTTTGCAGTGTTCGCGGCCATCCTGGCAGCATCCATCCTGATCTACCCGATGGCGGTGCAGGCCGGCCTCTGGGGCGGGTTGCGCGCCGTCGGCGGCTTTGTGATGGCCGGCTTGATGATCGTCATGGAGAGCTGGTTCAGCAGCAAGGCCGACAACCGGAACCGGGCCAGCCTGTTTGCCATCTACCAGATCGTGTTTTTCCTCTCGACGGCCGGCGGCCAGGTGCTGATCCGCGTCGGCGATCCGGCGGGCTATATCCCCTTTTCCCTGGCGGCAATCCTGGTGGCGCTGGCGGTGGTCCCGCTGTCGCTGACACGCCGGGGGAATCCCCCACCATTGTCCAGGGCGAACGCATGTCGCTGCGTCGGCTGTACGGCATGTCCCCGGTCGGCACCCTGGGGTCGCTGGTCGCCGGCCTCCTGATCAGCGCGTTCTACGCCATGGGGCCGGTGTACGCCAACCGTATCGGACTCGACATCGGCCAGGTCTCGAACTTCATGGCCTCGGCGATCATTGCGGCGATGATCATGGCCTGGCCCGTGGGCCGGCTGTGTGACCGCTTCGACCGCTACCGCGTGATGATAGTCACCGCCCTGGTGGCAGCCGGCTGCAGCCTGGCAGCCGCGTTTATTGGCGGCATGAGCGCCTGGGCCCTGGTGCTGTTCGTGGGGCTGTACATGGGCATCAGCGCCACGCTCTATCCGATTGCCGTCGCCATCAGTAACGACCTGATGGACAGCCACCAGATCACGGCTGCCAGCACCGCCCTGCTCCTCAGCTATGGAATCGGCAGTTGCATTGGGCCCGTGGTCAGCGCCGCGGCCATGGAACTCATGGGGCCGGCCGGACTGTTCATCAGCAATGCCGTTATCCTCGGCCTGCTGATGCTGTTCATGGCTGTCGGCCCGGGCCGTCGCATGCATCCGAGCGTGGACGAGCAGGAAGACTACTACATGACCACGCCCGAGGTGGCCCTCGCCATGGCCGACCTGGACCCGCGGAATCCAGACTTCGAGGAGCATCCGGCCGAGATAGCGGAGGAAGAAGAAAACAGGAAGGAACCGGCGCCACACGGGTCCCGTTAACCTCCGACGCAGGCCGCCCCTTAAGTATTTTTACGAACCCAGCGACGGGTAGGCAGCCAGTGCAAGCAGTTCTATGATGAACGGTTCCGTACGATTAATCTGAGACGTGAACCGTGGCTTCACTGAACCTGCATCTGCTGTCCGCCTTCATTCCCACGTTCTTCCTGGTGTCACTGTCGCCGGGGATGTGTATGACGCTGTCCCTGTCCCTGGGGATTACCGTCGGGGTGCGCCGTGCCATGTGGATGATGATCGGGGAACTGCTGGGTGTTGGCCTGGTCGCGGCAGCCGCTGCCGTGGGTGTGGCCACGTTCATGCTGGAATACCCGACGGCCTTCGCGCTGTTCAAGTACGCTGGCGGCGTTTACCTGGCGTGGCTGGGCATCCAGATGTGGCGCTCCCGCGGCAAGCTGGCGCTCGGGGATCAGGATGAGCCGGCACCGGCGGCTTCCCCCTGGCAGCTGGCGACGCAGGGTTTCGTGACGGCGATTGCCAATCCCAAGGGCTGGGCGTTCTTTATTGCCCTGCTGCCCCCGTTTATCGACAGCAAGCTGCCCATGGCACCGCAGCTGACGACGCTGATCCTGATTATCCTGGGTCTGGAATTCATCTGCCTTCAGATCTACGCCCACGGCGGTCGCAAGCTGAGCCAGGCGCTGCGACGCGGTGGTGGCGTACGTACGGTCAATCGGGTGGCGGGCACCCTGATGGTGGGTGTGGGGGCCTGGCTGGCGCTGGGCTGAGGTCATTCCTCCCGGAAGAAATGCTCGATCTGCTTTGCCTGGGTCTGGGCATCCCTGTAGCCCAGGCTGATCAACTCACGGCAGAAACGGTGATCGAACATCAGGTAACTCGCCAGGCTCGAGCCCGGCGTATACGCCTCGCCGCTGGCGCCCGAGAGTTTGCGCAGGACCAGCGGCATGCTGTCCAGGTGGCGGGTGGCAATCTCGCCGATGTCCTCGCTGGGGGAGATCTCCAGCAAATGCACGGGGCGCAGGTCCAGTCCGGACTCTTCCAGTTTTTTCTTCGGCACCAGTTCCAGCAGTTGATTGACAAGCCGCAGACGGTCGATGTCGTAGTCGAGGGTATCCAGGAACATGCCGTTGAAGACATGGGCCAGCACCTGGCTGAATCCCGGCATCGGTGTGTTCCTGGGTCGTTCCGGGAAGCAGACGTGGTTGGCGCTCACCCCCACCACGATGACCCGTTCCGCCCCCAAACGCAGGGCCGGGCTGATATGCGCCATCTGGCGGGTGACGCCGTCGCCGAAATACTCCCGGTTGATCTTGACCGGCCGGAACACGGTGGGAATCGCCGACGACGCCATGACGTGGTCCAGCGTCAGGTTGGTTCGGGCGCCGGCGCGCTGGCCGACGCTCCAGTTGGCCTTATCCTTGCCGGCCTGGAAGAAGCACACATTCTGCCCCGTGGTATAGCCGCAGGCATTGACACCTACCGCGCTTAGCCGATCCTCATCGATCGCCGTCTTCAGGGCTTTGAAGTCTACCTCCTTTTCCAGCAGTGTCCGCAGCGGGCTGTTGTTGAGCAGTGACAAGGGCTTTTCGCTGGTGCTGTCGGTGATCAGCCGTCGGGCGACGTCACTGACGTTGCGCAGGATGTCGTAACTGTGACTCTTGTAGATCTGGTCGATGGTGAGCTCGGACCAGATGCCCTCCAGGCGTGCGATGTTGTGCCGGAACACCCCGCCACCACTGGCAATGGCCACCGCGTTGATGGCGCCGGCGGAGGTGCCGGTGATCACGCGGAAGGGATGGGCCCAGTCCGGATACATCTCTGAAATCGCCTTCAGCACGCCAACCTGATAGGCCGCCCGCGCGCCGCCGCCGGTGAGCACCACACCCGTCTGCATCATATGCTCCTGTTTTGCCTGGAAAGCCCGCTCTTCCCATAGGATAGCCCAAGCGCCGCCCGGTTCCGGCACGCGGATGACTCAGGCCACCCCCGGCGCTAAACTTGGACGCCTGTTTTCATCTTTCGGATTCCGGGAAAATCGCTATGACCCTCGCCACCTGGCTTACCGTTGTCACCATCTGCGTCCTGGGCGCCATGTCCCCCGGCCCTTCCCTGGCGGTGGTGCTCAAGCAAACCCTGGCCGGCGGCCGGCGCAACGGTGTCGCGGCTGCCCTGCTGCATGGTCTTGGCGTGGGGCTGTATGCGCTGTTGAGCATCATCGGCCTGGCCGCCGTGATCAAGGCATCGCCCGTGGCGTTTGGGTTGCTGCAATGGGGTGGCGCGCTCTACCTGGCGTGGCTGGGGGTGAAGGGGTTGACGTCGCGGCGACGGGAAAACGGAGCGCTGCCGGAGGTCCCCACCACCTCGAGCGCCGCGCGGGATGGTTTCCTGGTGGTGTTCCTCAACCCCAAGATCGCAGTGTTCTTCATTGCCCTGTTCAGTCAGGTGGTGGGCGTGGATACGTCCTTCGTGGCCAAACTCGGCTACGCCGCCACCGCCATGGTGATTGACGGTGGCTGGTACCTGATCGTCGCCTGGCTGTTCTCCAACCCCCGCTGGCTGTCCCGGTTGCAACGCCATACGGTCTGGTTCGAGCGCCTGTTCGGTGCCATCCTGGTGGGGCTGGCTGGTCGGCTGGTGCTCGGCATCCTGCGTCACTGACACGGGCCCGGCCGCGAGCGCTGACTTTCTGGCCTTCGGGTTGCCGCACGAGTCCCTTTCCATGGGCGGCAAAACCCGCCTATGCTGTCGTGAGGGAAAGACGACAAAAACAATCCCCGTCACCCGTGCGGTCGTATCCATTTTCGTGATCCTCACTGGAGAACGGCAATGAACATCACCATGACCGAGGCCCGTCTCAGACCGGAAACCCACATCGACCTGCTCGAACTCGTCTCCATGGAAGGCCGCTACTATATGGCGCGTTTCTACATCGGCGACGATGCGTTCATCCTGGTCACCAAAGACCAGCGGCCGGTGCTCTTCACCAGCAGTTGTGACGCCCGGGACGCGTTCCACCATTTCCACATCAAGCAGACCGAGATCATCCCGCCGGCCGGAACCGACGAAATGGTAGGCATGACCAGCGATTCGGTCACGGAAATGCGGGTGCGGCTCTAGGGGCCCCGACAGCATGGCCGGGGCCCGGACGGTCAGTCGTTGAGGGTGGTGTAGACGAGCGTGGACATGTCGGTGCTGTCTGAGCCCGGCACCTCGATGTACTGGTCCCCACTGCCCCACAGCTGCCACCAGGCGCGCTTGTTGTAGGTGCGGCTGGCGAAGTCCACCTGCAGACCGTTGAGCGCGGTGTTGTTCACCACCGGCACCGAGATGTTCCCCACTTCGCTACCCAGCACGCCACTGTGGGTGACGCCTTCGTTCATCAGCACCGGATAGTGATTGTAGTAGAGACTCGAGGGCGCATCCTGACTGGACACCTTGCCGGCCAGGCTCAGGTTGGACACGCAGGAGTCGATGGCATCCGACGTTGCCGAGCCGCATGAGGAATGGGTCGGGACCACACCATCGTCCGTCCCGGCGATGAACGGCTTGGTCAGGCCACCATAGGAGTTCCCGCCCGCGACAAACCTGAGCCGTGGAATGCTGTTGGGGCTGACCGCCAGGTTGCGGGCCGAGTTGGTTTGCAGGTCATTGACCACGCCCAGTTTGCCGGGCTGCGGATCGATGCCGGTAAACGCCTTCACCGCGGCCTTGACCGGCGCCAGGTACCAGCTGTCGTTGTAGGCGACGCCGATTGCCAGATCGGCCAGGTCCGTACCCCCGCCGGCACCCGAGAAGTCCAGGGACGCCAGGACCTTCAGCGGTGGCAGGCCGTCCGCCGCCAGCCAGCGGGCCTGGTTGTCCAATAGGTATCGGGTGACCAGATCACCGGTGGAATGGGAGACGATGATGCAGTAGTCACTGCACAGGCCTTGCCGGGCAATCGACTTCACCTGCTGGTAGGCCTGCCGGGCGATTTTGCCTTCAACACGACCATCGCTGGCCCAGTCAATCCGGGCTTCGGACCGGGACAGCCAGAAGGTCCGCCAGTAGTCCTCCCCATTGGCCTTAACGGCCTCCATATCCGCCGGAGGCGACGCCAGATCCTCCTGCTGGAAACCATGGACCAGAATGACATTGTGTCCCGCCAACTGAGCCAGCGCGCCGGTCGAGCAGGTTGCGGCCATCAGGGCGACCGCTATCGTTGTTTTCTTCATGATGTGCTCCGTGTGAGTCGATGTTGTTGTTTTTCCTCACTGCGCCTTCCCGAACCGCCTTCAGGCATGACGGCACCACCGTCGACAGACAACGGCCTCTGATACGGGAAGGTTGCGTTGACCGGGTGTCACTCCGGTCTCGTCCGACGGCATCCTGCGCCACTGCACCTTCAGGCGGTGCGACATCAGGGCGGACTCGACGGTCGATCAGGCTCCGGTTGCCATCTTTCTCAATATTGCGGCCCGTTGCTCTGATTCGGGTTCCCTCGCGGGGACATCTTCCAGGCGATCCAGTCCCGAGGCGTCGACCTCAAAACCGTCCTCGGGACCAAAGCCATAGTCGGTCCGATCACCCGGCCGGGCGGGCAAACGCCGGATCTGCAGGCCCTTGAGCTGAAGCTTGCCAGTGTGGCCGGCCATCACCGAGCCGTGGGCCCACAGCTCAATGTTCGCCGTGGAGCCATCCAGACGTTGCTCGTGGCTCAGGTGGGCCACCGGCTGACCGTTCACATAGAGGTTGGCGCCCAGGGCATAGAAGCCGGCCTCGTCCGGCTCGAATCCGACCGGGATCACCAGGTTGTTGTTCTCGATGCGGGTGGAGCCCACGCCTGCGAAATCGCCCAGGTGGGGTTCGATGGAAAGGGTCGACACGTGGCGGACGGTCTGCCCATCCACGCGGGCGGAGACAATCAGGCGGTACTCACCGGGTTCGCGATTGCTGTCCAGCTCACCCTGGTAGAAGCCGTCCTGGGTTCGGCTCAGGGCGGTCCCCGGCTGGCTGCCCTGCCCCTCACCCGGCGATTCCAGACGGGCTTCAACCCGCTGGCCGACCACCATCGGCCCGGCAAGGTTGGCCACCACCAGGATCGTCTCCCCGCGGGTGAAACGGTACTTTTCCAGGTTGACGGTGAAGCGGCCGTCGTCGGCCAGCGGCAGGGTGACGGCATGGTATGTATTGCCGGCATAAGCTTTCGCCTGACCGGGCGAAATGGGCACGGAATAGGCGGGATAACGGGATGCCTCTTCGTACTGGTCGGCCACCTGCGCCAGCATGAAGCGGATGGGGTTTTCGTCAGGCGCCGGCTTGGGAGCAGGAGGCTGTGCTGGCGCGGGCGTACCGGCGACAGGCGCCGGAGGTTGGGATGGGGCTTCGGCATTTACTGCCGCAAGGGGCCGCCGGCCGCCCTCGTCAGGCAACTGTGACAGCGCATAGCCCAGGCCGGCTGCCGCGCCGACACAGGCCAGGATGAAAAGCGGGCCACGCCAGTGCATTGACCACCCCGTTGATGTGTCTCGTTGTCTTTGTTGTTATTGGACAAAACGTACACACCCGCGCACCGGCTTACAAACGGTTACTTTTCATTTTGCGGCCCCGGTCCGCGGACCGCCCGTGATGGCCATCACACATTCGCTGATTACGGTTTCTGTTCGGCACCCCGCAGCATCGCCTGCAGCAGTTCTTCGGCATCGAATTTGGTCAGGGCCTCGTTGGCACCCACCTGGTTGGCGTAGCTGACGCTCATCTCGCTGTTCAGCGAGGTGTGCAGGATGATGTAGGGCTGCTTGAGGGAACTGTTGTCGCGGACCTGGAAGGCCAGCTCGTAGCCGTCCAGGCCGGGCATTTCGATATCGCTCACCAGGATGTCGATGGGGCGCCCCTCGGTAGCGGTGTCGAGCATGATCTGCAGGGCCTCGTCGCCGTTGGTGGTGACGAAGTAGGGAATGTCCTTGCTGTCGAGCACATCGGATAACTGCTTGCGGGCCACCTGGGAGTCGTCCACCAGCAGGATGTTGAGGGACTTCAGGGTTTCCCGCTGGACGTCCGTCAGCACCACCTCGTCCACTTCGACCGCGCTGGGATAGACCATCGACAGCAGCAGCTCCACATCCATCAACTGGATGACTTCGCCGTCCAGGTCCAGCAGCCCGGTCACGAAGGCGCGCTTGCCCAGGGCCGTGGGCGGCCTCTTGACCTGTTTCCAGTCGGCTTCGATGATCTGGCGCACGCTGCGCACGACAAAGCCGATTTCCTTACGCTGGACATCGGTCACGATGACGGAGCTTTGCTGCAGCTCTTCGTGGGTCAGGGGCGGGTAGCCGACGGCTGCGCCCATGTCGATCACCGGGACGGCGGACCCACGAAACGTGGTGGTCCCGATCACCGATGGGTGGCTGTGCGGCAGCTTGGTGAGCTTCGGCAACGGCATGATTTCCCGGACTTTCAGCGTGCCGATGGCAAACGATTTCTGACCGGAAAGGCCGAACAACAGCATTTTCTGGGCTTGATGGGTTGGATTGGACATCGTCTTCAGCGATCCCTGTCAGTATTTGAACCCGCCGCGGGCAGCGTGCGCCGTCAGCACCTATCGTTCATGGATACTGATGAACTTAATATGCCCGGCCACACGGTTCAATTTCCATTTGTGTCTCATCGCAACCGCGACCGGCGTCCGTGATAGAATAGGAATGCCCGGACGGGTTCGAGTCGTACGCCGGGTCTCCCACGCGGGAGCGTCATGGAACGTTCACTTCGGTGAAGGAGGGTAACGCCATGATCAGCGACAAACTGCGTAACTACCTTGAAAGCAACGCGGTGAACTATCGCACCCAGTTGCATGAACCGACCATCGGTTCATCCCGCACGGCCCAGTCGGCACACGTACGGGGCCGGGAATTTGCCAAGACGGTCGTCATCAAGTCCGGTGACCGCTTGTTCATGACGGTCCTGCCGTCCACAGACCAGGTCCACCTGGATGAGCTGAAGCAGGCCATGGGCACCCTGGACATGGAACTGGCCAGCGAAGATGACATCACCAAGGCTTTCCCGGATTGCGAACTGGGCGCCATGCCGCCTTTCGGGAATCTCTACAATATGGATGTCTTTGTCAGCGAACACCTGCGGGAAGACGATCACATCGCCTTCAACGCCGGCAGCCATGACGAAGTCATGCACATGAGTTATCAGGACTACGACCGGCTTGTTCGGCCTCACGTCCTGCACTTCTGATCGACGCTTCGGGCCGGTGCCCGATTGCGGCACCGGCTCATCAGGGAGCGCCCGATGCCCCTGAACCACCATTGTCACTCGCCGATAACAATCCCTGGTCTATACTGGTCTTCAGGGCCTGTCCAATCCGGTCACAATTCGTGCCCGATGGCCCCTGACAGCCCCTGCGCCCGACCGAAGCCATGGTGGAACACCTTCTGAGCGACCAGGGTGACCAGCTGCGGCTGACACCCAACCGTTCCCTCAGCTGGCGTGGCAACATCCATGTCTGGCTGGGACTGTTGGCTATTATGGCCAGCATCAACACCGGCATGTGGCTGGCGGGAGCCTGGGTGATCCTGCCCTTCGCGGGGCTGGAACTGGTGGCCCTGGCCGTCGGATTCTACCTGACCGCCCGCCAGTGCCGGCGCCAGGAGCTGCTGCTGATCGCGCCGGAGCAATTGCGGTTGGAAAAAGGCATTTTCCACAAGGAAATGGAGTGGACCCTGCCGCGTCGTACCACCCGCATTCACCTGGTCGCCGCCCGGCATCCCTGGACGCCGCCGAGGCTGTTCCTGCTGCACCAGGAGCTGGAGATTGCGCTGGCGCCCTTCCTCAACATGGACGACACCCGCCTGCTGGTGAACATCCTGGAAGGTAAGGGACTGCGCGTCGAGCGGCGACAGCCCGATCAGGGCGTCTGGTTCTGATCACCAAGGCCACGCGCAGGCCTGGTGATCCAGATAAAAAGTGATTGCGTACTGGATAAACGCAACCATTTTCTGCGGGGTAACGGTTGAAATGACAAAAATTGCCCCCATTTAAGGGAACAATGCGGTCGCTGCCTCAGAACCGCATGGGTTTCCAGAGCATTCTGTACCTGACTTTTTGCGCACCAGAAACTCACGGAAGAGGATAAAACCATGGAACATGTCGAAGCAGTGGATGTGGAGGAGCATCGCCTGACTTCCCCGACCCGCCACATCGATCCCGACGGCCTGGCCGTCATCGTCGGCATCGCGACAGCCTGTCTGTCCATCGCCGCACTCTTCATGGTCAACCTGCAGTATATATGGCCGAATCTGGCGCAGCAGGTGGGACAGCCACTGCCCTACGAGCACAAACTGTGGCTGCTGCCGACCAGTATCATGCTGCTTTTTGCCAGTCTGGTCTGGATCATGGGGCACCTGAGGACTTCACGCAGAGAGGTTCACTGACGTTCAACCAAACAGAGGAGATCTTTTGAATACTTCGCAATCGATTATCCAGGTCAAGCCAGCCAAGGAACTGTGGATGGCCAAGCACAGCGGACCGCACACGGACGAGATCATCAGCCTGTTCGGCAGCAACATCCTGCCGACCGCATTTGCCAGTGATACCCCACGTGACGTGGTCGTTGCGGCGTTGCGCAAGCGCAACCCCGGTTTCGAAGTTTTCTGAGTTCCATCCTGACCCCCAGGGCGCGGCCACCCGCCAGGGTTCCGCACCCTGATCCGTTCCTGTACGCACCAACGTAGATGCCGTGATCCCAGAACAACGGCCTTGTTTTCCACAGAACAATGTTGGAGGGAATTGTAATGCATCCATATCGCAATACGGCGCTCGCGCTGGCCGTCACCCTGCTGGGAGCGGGCACCGCACAAGCCGATGCCCCCATGGTCAAGACCCAGGCCCCCGGCTATTACCGCAACATGCTGGGCGATTTTGAAATCACCGCCCTGTCTGACGGCACCGTTCAACTCCCCGTCGACAAGCTGCTCCTGAACACCTCCGAGGATCACGTCCGGGAAGTCCTGCACGAGCACTTCCTGTCTGCCCCGCTGGAAACGTCGGTAAACGGTTACCTGATCAATACCGGCGACAAGCTGGTACTGGTGGATACCGGCGCCGGCAGCCTGTTTGGTCCGACGCTGGGCAAGCTGGAAAGCAACCTGGAAGCGGCGGGCTACGCACCGGATGACGTGGATGAGATCTACATCACCCACATGCACCCGGATCACGTGGGCGGCCTGGTCGCCAATGGCAAGGCCGTTTTCCCCAACGCCACGGTACGGGCGTCACAGGCCGGCGCCGACTACTGGCTGAGCCAGGACCAGATGGACGCCGCGCCGGAAGACCAGAAAGACTTCTTCAAGGAGGCGATGGCCTCCCTCAATCCCTATGTGGAAAGCCGTCACTTCAAACCGTTCACCGGCAAGACCGACCTGGTGGCGGGCATCGAAGCCATCCCCGCTCACGGCCACACACCGGGCCACAGCATCTACCGGGTGGAAAGCGAAGGCCAGAGCCTGGTACTTATGGGCGACCTGATCCACGTGGGATCGGTCCAGTTTGCCGAACCGTCCATCGCCATCCAGTTCGACAGCAATCCGGAACAGGCTGTCGATGCCCGCGAGAAGGCGTTCGATAACGCCGTGGAATCCCGCACGCTGGTGGGATCCGCCCACCTGTCGTTCCCGGGGATGGGCCACCTGAAAGACGCGGGCGATGGCTATCGTTTCATCCCGGTAAACTACGACGCGATGGTCGAACCGGTCAAACCGGAATAGGCAACCCGCAACCAGCCTGGAAGGCGCCTCCACACGGGGCGCCTTTTTTGTGGGCTCAGGCTTCCGGCGGCAGATGGGTCAACGGCAGTGCCGTGGTGTGCTTCATGGTTTCCATCACGAAGCTGGCACTGACGTCCGACAGGTTGGCCCGGATGATCTGGCGATACAGACGGTCGTAGCCGGGCATGTCCGTGACCACCGCCTTGATCAGGTAGTCCAGGTCGCCGCTCATGCGGTGCACTTCCAGGATTTCGGGAATGTCCGCCAGCACCTCCCGGAACCGTTTGGACCACTGGTCGTTGTGCTGGTTGGTGCGGATCGAGATGTACACCGTGAGCGGCAGGTTGAGCTTTTCCGGGTCCAGCAGGGTGACCCGCCGGTCAATGACGCCACTGGACTCCAGTTTCTGGATGCGCCGCCAGCAGGCGGATTTCGACATACCCACCTTGTCCGCCAGCTCCCCCACGGACAATCCCGCATCCCGCTGCAGCCACTCGAGCAACTGCCGATCCTGTCTGTCCAGCATGCCCTGCCCTCCTGGAAAATTTTTCCTCAATATTTATATAACATGAAACGATCGTTCGATGATCATCGATATTAACGCAAAATCAGGAACAATGTGCAGCGCCCTGCGCCGTAAACTGGGAAGACTTTCGATAACAGGGCCAAACGCATGACCGACCTGATTTCCCGCATCCGCGAAGCCGTGATTGGCGAGCAGCACCTGATGTCCACGCCTTTCGGGGAGCGGCCGCTGGTCTACGCCGACTACACCGCCTCCGGCCGCTCCCTGGAGATGATCGAGTCCGTCATCCGGCATCGGGTGATGCCCTATTACGCCAACACCCATACCGAAACCTCCCTCACCGGCGCCCAGACCACGGCCTACCGGGAGCATGCCCGCGAGTCCATCCGCGAAGCGGTCGGCGCCACCCGGGACGATGCCGTGATTTTCTGCGGGTCCGGCGCCACGGCGGCGATCCACAAGCTGATCGACATCCTCAACCTGCGCCTGCCGGCGGACCTGGATGGGCAGCACAGGCTGTCTGAACACATTCCGGAATCGGACCGCCCGGTGGTCCTGATCGGCCCTTACGAACACCATTCCAACGAACTGCCCTGGCGCGAAACGATCGCCCGCGTCGTCCGCATTCCCCTGGATGCGCGCGGACAACTGGATCTGAGGGCGCTGGAAGCGGAGCTCGAACGCCATGCGGGTCGCTCACGGGTGATCGGGAGCTTCTCGGCCGCCTCCAACGTCACCGGCATCCGGACCGACGTGGAGGCGGTGACCCGGCTGCTGAAGCAGCACGGTGCCCTCGCCTTCTGGGACTACGCCGCGGCCGGCCCCTATGTAGGGATCGACATGCAGGGAGATGGCGATCATGCCAAGGACGCCGTCTTTCTCTCGCCCCACAAGTTCATCGGCGGGCCGGGAACGCCAGGTGTGCTGGTCGTCAAAAAGAACCTGCTGAACAACCGGGTGCCGGCGGTACCCGGTGGCGGCACGGTGTCCTACGTGACCTCGGCCTCGCATCGCTACGTCAGCAACCCGGAGCGGCGCGAGGAAGGCGGTACTCCTGCGATCATCGAGTCCATCCGGGCCGGCCTGGTGTTCCGCCTGCAACAGGCGGTCGGCACCGACACGATCGAAGCGCGGGAACAGGCTTTCCTCAAACGGGCACTGGCTGACTGGCAGCGCATCGACAACCTCGAGATCCTAGGGCCGACGGACGTGCCGCGGCTTTCCATCGTGTCGTTCCGGGTGCGTCATGGGGAGCGGCACCTGCATTACGGGTTCGTGGTTGCCCTGCTCAACGACCTGTTCGGCATCCAGGCACGCGGCGGCTGCGCCTGCGCCGGCCCCTACGGCCACACCCTGCTGAACATCGACGACGCCACCAGCCAGGCCATCGAAGCGCAGGTGGTGGCCGGCGAGCCGCTGCTCCGGCCGGGCTGGACGCGCCTGAACTTCAACTACTTCATCGACGAAGCCACCTTCCATTACCTGGTCCGCGCCGTGACCCTGGTCGCCGAACACGGCTGGCGCCTGCTGCCGGCCTATCGCTACGATCGCACAACCGGTACCTGGCGGCACCACGCCGGGCGGGCGCCACTACAGAGTTTGGCGGATATCGATTTCAGTCAGTCGGGCGAAGCGGCGCAAGGCCGGAACCAGCGCCCGCTAAGTGACTATCTGGTGGCCGGCGAGGCGATCCTGAAGGACGGTGCAACAACGGACGATACGGAAACGCTGGCACTGTCACCGGAAGCCGAGGCGCTGCGCTGGTTTGTACGGCCCCAGGATGTAGCCTGAGGCCACCCGGCTCAGGCCGTCGCTGTCCGATGGGAGGTCCAGGACGACCAGGAATACAGCAGCAGGGCCGTCCAGATCAGCACAAAACTCAACAGCTGGATCTCGCTCAGCGGCTCGTTGAAGATGAACAGCGCAATGAAGAACTGAAGGCTGGGGTTGATGTACATCAGGAAGCCCACGGTGGCCAGTCGCAGGCGCCGCGCGGCACCGGCAAACGCCAGCAGCGGCAACGCGGTGATGATACCGCTGGCAATCAACAGCACCGTGGGCCGCAGGGCGACGGCGAAGTGAGACAATTCCAGGTGGCTCAGCCAGCCCAGGGCGAGTACCCCGACCGGCAGTAACAGCAGGGTTTCCACAAACAGGCCGGACAGGCCGTCCAGCTCCACCTGCTTGCGCAGCAGGCCGTAGGTGCCGAAGGTCATGGCCAGCACCAGCGTGATCCACGGCAGGCTGCCGAGCAACACCAACTGGATCAGGATGCCGATGCTGGCCAGACCGACGGCCACGCCCTGCAGCCGCTCCATGCGCTCCCGCAACACCAGCATGCCCAGGCCGACGTTCACCAGCGGCGTCAGGAAATAGCCCAGGCTCGCCTGCAACACGTGCCGGGTTTCCACGGCGTAGATGTAGATGCCCCAGTTGGTGGCGATCAGGATGGCGCAACCCAGCACCCGCCACAGCTTGCGCGGATTGGCGAAGGCGGCCCGCACCGGCTGCCAGCGGCGCAGCACGCAGATCACGCCGGCCAGGAAGACGCTGGACCAGATGATCCGATGGATCAGCACTTCGTAGGCCGGCACATCCTGGAACAGGGCGAAGAACAACGGGAAGCAGCCCCACATGATGTAGGCCGCCAGCCCGAACAGTACGCCCCTGGTGGTCTCTGATGTGGTGGCTGACATACGCTGCAACTCCCCCCAAAAAGAGGCTCAACTTAGCACAGCCACCAGCCGCGAAAAGGGACAGTTAGCGACCGCTGTACCGACACAGTTACTTCAATTCCTCAGGTGCCTTCGCCTTCGAACACTCAGCATCCTCATCAATAACAGGTGCCAAACTCCCCGCTTTGGCCAATAATTCAGACAGGCCGCCCATCCGGGTTCGGCCGGGCGATGGGGCACACAACGATGCTGGTCCTGGATCCGGAAAACCGCCACTACGACGTGGCGATTATTGGCAGTGGTCCGGCTGGCATTACGCTGGCGCTGAGACTGGCCCGACTCACCCCGTTCCGCATCGGACTGCTGGAAAGTGGCCTGCTGGAGGCGGCCCCAACCGTCCAGGCCCTGGCCCTCGCCCAACTCGATGGCGACCTGGGCGAGGCCTATTTTCCCATGCACACCCAACGGCGCTTCGGCGGCAGCTCCACCATCTGGGGCGGCTTCTGTGCCGTGCTGGAGGAGCGCGCCTTCCTGGCCGGCGACTGGCCGATCCCCTACACCGAACTCGAGCGCTGGTACCCGGCTGCGGCGGCCATGCTTGAACTGCCGGACAACGCCTACCGGCGTCCCCATGCCGCGATCGAAGGCACGCGGGATATCGTCTACAAGCCGTTCTACCTCAGCCCGCCGGTACGTTTTAACGAGAAGTACGGCGAAGAGATCATCAGCCATCCCCGGATCGACCTGATCCTCGGCCACACCTGCACCCGGTTGGAACACTCCGGATCCCGCGTGCGCAGCCTGCTCCTGCGGGATTCCCTGGACATGGCCCGGTCGCCGGTCCGGCTGACGGCTGGCACCACCGTTCTGGCCTGCGGTGGCGTCGGCAACCCGAGGCTATTGCAACTCTCCGGGATTGGCCGCTCGTTACCGGTCGGGGTCGGCCTGATGGAGCATCCCCACCTGTACGCGGTGGCCGACATGTACCTCGACTGGGGCCGCATGCAGGACGTGGTCGACCGCCAGGCCAATGCCGTCCACGCGCTGCAACTGGCCGACCGCTACTGCGTGGCGAATGACGTGCTGTCGTTCAGTGCCGACTTCAACCTGCAGCAACTGGTGTCGGAGCCGCTGTTGGGTGGACGCCGTGAAGCCCTGTTCACTCCGGTCAGCCTGCGCGCCGAGATTGCACCCCATCCGGCCAACCGGGTCGGTGACAGCGACCAGCTCAATGCCCTGGGGCAGCCCCTGTCGCGCATCGAGTTCCATTTCCGCTTCCGGGAACAGGCCCACCGGACCTGGCGGCTGTTTGCCGAAGCCCTGCTGCGCAGCGGTCTGGGCCGCCCCTCCACCCTGAAGCCCAGCTTCCGGCTAAACAGCGGCGGTCACCTGATGGGTACCACCCGGATGGGCAGCGATCCCCGCCAGTCCGTGGTCGATGGCAACGGCCGGGTGCATACCACAGACAATCTCTACGTGGCGGGCTCGTCCGTCTTCCCGGCCGGCGGCGCGTCGAACCCCACCTACACCATCGTCGCCCTGACCCTGCGCCTGGGCGATCACCTGGCCACTCGACTGGGAGGGAATGCGTATGCGGCGTCGTGACCTGTTGAAAGGCGCGGGAATCGTTGTCGGGCTCGGCCTGACCGGCTGTACCCGCTGGGTGGAAGAAGAAAGGTCCGTGGACGCGGCCATGGTCAGCCTGTCCGAACAATTGGCCGAGCTGGCCGATGTCCGGTTCAGCGCCAGTTCGCAGGGCCTGAACAGCCGTGCCCTGTACGACGGCCTCCGTAGGAGCGGTATCATTTCCCCGCAGCGGGGCATCGACCCCGCCAGACTGCAAAGCCTCGCCCGCAAGGAAGCGATGATCCAGTACCAGGGGTTCTATTACAGCCCGTCAGAACTGGCGCTCTATAACCTGGCCTATCTGGTCCATAAACCGACCCTGGGGCGCTAACCTGCTTTGCGGGTGGAACCGCGCCCCATGGCCAATACCGCCAGCAGGGCCGAGCCCACCATCAGCAACAGGGCAACGGCGTTGAGTACCGGCGTCGAGCCTTCCCGCAGCCGGTTGAACAGCGCCACGGTGAGCGGCGTGTCACTGCCGGTCAGCATCACGGTGGTGTTGAAATTCTCGAACGACATCAGGAACGCCATCGCCGCCGCGCCGAAGATCGACGGCAGCAGCCACGGCAGCGTCACCGTGAACCAGGCCACCACCGGCGTGGCGCCCAGGTTGAGGGCGGCTTCTTCCAACTGCCGGTCAAACTTGCGCAGGCGGGCGGCGATCACCAGCGTACACAGGGTGGTGATGAACGCCACCTGCCCCGCCACCACCAACGGCATGCCGGGCCGGAACATATCCAGCTCGATGCCCCACTGTTGCGACACCGAATTGGCCATGCCGCTGTAGAACACCAGGATCGACACGCCCAGGATCACACCGGGAATCACCAGCGGCAGCAGCATCACCAGATACAGGAACTCCTTGCCGCGAAACTCCAGCCGCTCGAACAGGATGGCGTTCACGCAGCCCAGGAACACGCAAAGCAGCGTCACCCAGAAAGCAATCACCACGCTGACCCACAGGGCGGACAGCAGGCCGTCGTCATGGAACAGCCCGGTGCGCCCGTTTGAGCCGTCCGCAAAGAACCAGTCCAGCGTAAAGCCTTTCCAGGGCAGCGACGGAAACGACGCGTCGTTGAAGGCGAACACCGCGGTCACCGTCAGCGGCAGCGCCAGGTAGATAAAGAAAATGATCAGGTACGCCAGATAGATCCGGTCGAACCAGGCGGAGCGGGGTACGGAACGAATCATCAGCCCATCACCTTACGCAGGTTCTGCCCGGTTACCCGCAGCCCGAGCCAGACGATCACCGACGACAGCACCAGCAGGAGCACGCCCAGCGCGGCGCCCTGCTCCCAGTTAAAGCGGGTGATGAACTGGGTAAAGATCTGCTCGGTGAACCAGGCGCTGTCCTTGCCGCCCATCAGGATCGGCGTCAGGTAGCTGCCCAGGGTCAGCATGAACACCACGATGCAGCCGGACACCACGCCAGGCATGGCCCAGGGTACGATGATTTCCCGCAGCACGGTCCAGTGGTTGCCGCCCAGATCGTAGCCGGCTTCCACCAGGTTTTCGTCCATGCCGTCCAGCGTGGTCACCAGCGGCACCACCATGAACAGCAAGCCGTTGTAGACCAGACCGATGATCACGGCGGCGTCGTTGTAGAGCATTTCCACAGGACCGTCCGCCAGCCCCAGCGCCTGCAGCCAGGTGCTGAACAGGCCGCTCTCGCGCAGCAGGATCATCCAACCGTAGGTGCGCACCAGCTCGCTGGCCCAGAACGGAATCAGGCACGCCAGAAACAGGAAGCCCTTGGCCCGACCGCGGGCCAGCTGGGCGATGTACCAGGCAATGGGAAAGGCAATCACCAGCGTCAGGAAAGTGGTGAACAGGGACATCACGCCCGTGCGCACGAAGGTCCGCCAGTAATAGGATTCGGAAAAGAAGTTCTGGTACTGCTCCAGCCCCAGGGTCACCGTGTCCCAGCTTTCCCGCACGTGGAACGACACCCGCAGCATCTGCAGATGGGGCAGCAGCACCAGCAGGACAATCCAGAGGACAAACGGCGTCATCAACAGGCACAGGGACAGCTTGCTCGCGCTCGATCTCACACGGGCTCTCCGGCAAATACCGTGGCCCCCTGCGGGTCCCAGCCCAGCTGGATGGCCGAGTCCGGCGACAGGTTCGAGACCGAGCCGTCCTGGGGCAGCCGAGCGAAGATGGTCTGGTCCGCCACGCCCGCTTCGATCCGGCTGTTGGCGCCGTCGAACAGGGTCGTCGTCACAGTCGCCTGCATGCGGCTGTAGCCGTCCGGCACCGCCCCGTTCATCACCAGGGATTCCGGACGAATGAACAGGTCCGCCCGGCGGCCGGTTGCGATGCCCTCACCCGCGATCCGGCCGGCCACTTCCTCGCCGCTCTGGAGGCGAAGACGAACGAGGTCGCCGTCCACCGAGATGACATCCCCGGACAGCCGATTGTTGTCGCCCACGAAGCCCGCCACAAACGGCGTCGCCGGATTGCGGTACAGGGTTTCCGGTGCAGCCACCTGATCGAATCGGCCCTGGCGCATCACCGCCACCTGATCCGACATCACCATGGCTTCAGACTGATCGTGGGTGATGTACACGAAGGTGGTGCCGAAGGCTTTCTGCAGGTGCTTGAGCTCGACTTTCATCTGCTCGCGCAGCTTCAGGTCGAGCGCGCCGAGGGGTTCGTCCAGCAGCAGCAAGGTGGGTTCCAGCACCAGACAACGCGCCAAAGCGACGCGCTGGCGCTGGCCGCCGCTCAACTGTTGCGGGTTGCGGTCTTCCAGACCCGGCAGGCCCACCTGCTCCAGCACCCGGGCAATCTTCCTGGTGCGTTCGGCCGCCGGCACTTTCTGGCGGCGCAGGCCGTAGCCGATGTTATCGCCCACCGACATGGTCGGGAACAGCGCCAGATGCTGGAACACCATGTTCACCGGCCGCTTGTTGGGCGGCACGTCGTTCATGCGGGCGCCGCGAATCTGGATCTCGCCGCTGTCGGGCCGGTCGAACCCCGCCAGCAGCCGCAGCAAGGTGGTCTTGCCGCAGCCGGACGGGCCCAGGATGGAAAAGAAGGTGCCCGCAGGCACGTCGAGGGACACCCGGTCCACCGCGGTGTGATCACCGAAGCGGCGGACCAGGTCGGTACAGAAGAGATCGGAGGCCATGGACGATCCGATCAGTTGGCAGCCTGGACGCGGTCCAGCACCTGCCCTTCCATGGCTTCCAGTCCCGGCGGCACCGGCGGGTACCACTTGATGTTGTTCAGGGCCTTTTCGTCGAAGCTCTGGCGATAGGCATCGCGCAGGTCCGCTTTCACGAATTCATCGGCGCCCTTGGAGGCGGTGAAGTTGCCGGACTGGTTGGTGATCTTGGCGGCGATTTCCGGCTGCATCACGAAGTTGATCCACTTGTAGGCGGCGTCCACGTTTTCACTGCGACGCGGCAGCGCGAAGGTGTCGATCCAGCCCAGGGCGCCGGATTTCGGAGCCACGAAGCTGATGTCCGGGTTCTCGCCGTGGAGTTTCCAGCCGCCGGCGTCCCACGCCATGGCCGCCTTCACTTCACCGGTGCGCATCAGGGCCAGCAGCTGGTCGCCACCGGTCCAGTAAGTCTTCACGTTGGCTTTGCAGTCGATCAGCTTGTCCTCGACCTTGGCCAGGATGGACTGGTACTTGTCCTTGTCGTCGTAGGCGGCGAACGGGTCCTCGCCCAGCGCGAAGGCAAAGCCGATCAGCGTCGGGCGCTTGAGGCGGTAGCTGACCTTGCCCGCCACCGCATCGTCACACAGGTCGGTGTAATCGGTGACGGTGTCCGCCACGTCCTTGTTCACGATCAGGCCGCTGGTGCCCCAGACCGCCGGCACACCATACTGCTTGCCATTCAGGGAAGTGGATTTCTCGGTGGCCTTGAGCATGGACGGCTGGATCTGGTCCGTGTCGATCTTGCCCAGGTCGATGGGCTGGTAGATGTTGAACTGGCGCTGGACACCGATGATCCGGTCCTGGCTCGGCTGGGCCAGGTCAAAGCCGGCACCGCCCGTGGCCCGCAGCTTGGAGATCATGTCTTCGTTGTTGGAGAGCGTAATCTTCACATCGATGCCGGTTTCTTTCTCGAACTGGGCGACCACGTCGTCCGGGGCGTAGCCACCCCAGGTGATCAGTCGCAGTTCCTCGGCCAGGGTCGAGGTGGAAAAAACGGCTGCGGTCAGGAACGCGGCAAGCGCTCCGGTGCGGGTCAGGATGGTTCTGGGCTGGCTGTCCATGCGATGTCCTCGTCTTAAACGCCGGTTATTGCCCGGCACGGACCAGTCATGGAACACACCGGGAATCATTGGGTTATCAGAACGGTATAGACCAGATATGTCATTTTTGTGAAATATGGAGCAGGCAACGCGCCAAGAGGTTGCCCGGGATCAAGTTTCCCGGGCATCGGTCCGATCGGGTGTCCCATCAGACGAAATGCAGGGCCGCAAAAACCGCCAACAGGGAAACCGGCATACTGAGCAGGATCACCGCCGCAATATCATCCTTGGGTCCGTTGTAATGGCTGGCCAGGATATAGCTGATCACCGCCACCGGCATGCTGGCCTGGATCAGGATGGTATGGGCGACGATGGGTTCCAGCGGCAGGACGGAGATCACCGCCAGCGCCGAACCCAGCCCCAGCACTACGCGGCCGAAGGAAAGACCGACAATCCGCCACACCTGACCCAACTCGCGCAGGTTAATCGAAGCCAGCGAACGCCCCAGCAACAACAGCATCACCGGAATGGTCATGCCCGCCAGGATATCCAGCGTGCGGGTCACCGCTTCCGGCGCCTCGATGCCAGTCGCGACCCAGACCAGCCCCACCAGCAGCGCGATGATCGAGGCATTCGAGAAAATCGCCTTGAACGAGAAGCGCCCGGACAGCAGCCAGACGCCCAGGGTGAAGTGACTGATCTGGACAACGGTCGACACCACCACCGCATGCACCAGGGCCTGATCGCCCAGCAGCGAGAACACCAGCGGAATCCCCAGGTTGCCGGTATTGGGATTGACCAGCATGGACAGGTAGCCGCGCACCTCCAGCCCGGACAGCTTCAGGGCGATCGCGCCCACCACCGCAGATAGCGCCAGCACCGCAAGGATCGCGATCAACGTATCCGACACGCTCCAGATCGGCGTATCCATCCCCAGCATGGCCTTGAGAATCAGCGCTGGCAGGCCGATCAGGGTCACCAGTCGGGACAGGGCCGGCGAATCGAGCAACGTGGTCCGCCGGGCCAGGATCAGGCCCAACACGGCACAGAAAACGACGGGAAACAGCGCGTTGAGGTAGGCCGACAACAAAACGGGAATCTCCGAATCCTTTCAAAGGTGGGCATTGTACCTTGCGTGCCCCGGCTTGGCAGCGCGATGAAAGTGGCCTCGGCAAAGCACCCGGATGGTGTCGACGTGATTCATTATTGTGCATGCCTCGGCGTCAAGCCTGAGGAAAGCGGCGACCAGACGCCTCAAGAAACTCACTAATACGTTGATAACGAGTGCAATTTTCAACTTCCTGAAAATTGGGCACGGGAGTTGCTCTGACAACAACGACGTCGGGTGAATCCGCCCGGCCCAGACAACCGAAGCACGACCGGACAACGGCGTCCGCATCCGTCTGCAACGCAGACCCGGTGTGGCGTCGTTTTTTTGTGCCCGCCAAAAGAAAGCCCGCCCGATTGAGGCAGGGCCACACAACGTAAGTGACCACACGCAAGAGGAAGCCAAGATGTCCTATCTAGTCCCGTCGGAATTCGTCACCAAGATGGTGGATGCCGGCGAATCCAAGATCTACATGTCCACTCGCGACACCCTGATCCGCGCCTACATGGCCGGCGCTATCCTGGCCCTGGCCGCGGTGTTTGCGGTGACGGTCGCGGTCCAGACCGGCGTCTTCCTGATCGGCGCCGTGCTCTTCCCCATCGGCTTCTGCATGCTCTACCTGATGGGCTTCGACCTGCTGACCGGGGTGTTCATGCTCACGCCGCTGGCCCTGCTGGACAAACGCCCGGGCGTCACAGTGGCCCAGGTGCTGCGCAACTGGGGCTGGGTCTTCCTCGGCAACTTCGCCGGCGCCCTGACCGTCGCCTTTATGATGGCCTTCATCTTCACCTACGGCTTCAGCACCGATCCGGGACCGGTGGGCACCAAGATCGCCGGCATCGGTGAAGCGCGGACGCTGGGCTACGCTGAATACGGCACCATGGGTTGGATCACCATCTTCATCCGCGGCATGCTGTGCAACTGGATGGTCTCCATGGGCGTGGTCGGCGCGATGATCTCCACCAACGTCACCGGCAAGATCCTGGCCATGTGGATGCCCATCATGCTGTTCTTCTTCATGGGCTTCGAGCACTCCGTCGTGAACATGTTCCTGTTCCCGTCGGCCATGATCATGGGTGGCGGCTTCTCCATCGCCGACTACTTCATCTGGAACGAAATCCCCACCGCACTGGGTAACCTGGTGGGCGGCCTCGCCTTCACCGGTCTGACCCTGTACACCACCCACGTACGGACCGCGCCGAAGCGCAAGATCGCCGCGCATCCGTCGGCCGAACGGGCGGCTGCCTGAGCGGTCTGCCTGCTAACACGGCCCCTGCCCTCGCGGCGGGGGCCGCTGTCTCGTCTATGGAAAACCGGCTGACCATCGCGCTCGGTCAACACACCGACCGGGGGCGCAAACCGTCCAACCAGGACTTCCACGGCTGCCAGATACCGACCGGCGCGATGCTGGACCTCAAAGGCATTGCCCTGGCCATGGCCGACGGCATCAGCAGCAGCGATGTCAGCCACATCGCCAGCGAAACCGCCGTGCGCGCCTTTCTCGACGACTATTACTGCACCTCCGACGCCTGGTCCGTGCGCCACGCAGTGGAGCGTGTCCTGACCGCCACCAACGGCTGGCTGCATTCCCAGAGCCAGCGCGGCGATGCCCGCTTCGACAAGAACCGCGGCTACGTCTGCACCCTCAGCGCACTGGTGCTCAAGGCCGACCGGGCCCACCTGTTCCATGTGGGCGACACCCGCATCTACCGCCTGAACGATGCCGGGCTGGAACAACTGACCCACGACCATCGCCTCTGGGTCTCCCCCGAAGAGCATTACCTGAGTCGGGCGCTGGGTATCGACGAGACGGTCGAGCTCGATTACCGCTCCGTCGCGATCCGGCCGGGCGACCTGTTTATCCTCGCCACCGACGGCGTCTACGAATACGCCGAGACCGCCTTCATTCTCCAGTGCTGCCGGGAGTGCGCGGAGGATCTGGACGAAGCCGCCCGACGCGTCATCAACCACGCGCTCGACAACCGCAGCCGCGACAACCTGACCCTTCAAATCGTGCGAGTGGATTCGGTCCCCCGGGACACGACACCCGACTTTCACGCCACCATCGCCGACCTGCCCTTGCCGCCGGTGCTGGAGGCCCGCGCGTCTTTCGACGGCTACACGATCCTGCGGGAACTGCACGCCACCAGCCGCAGCCATGTCTATCTGGCGGAAGATCCGGACAGTGGCGAACGGGTGGTGCTGAAGCTGCCGTCCATCGACCTGCAGCAGGACGAGGACTACCTGGAACGGCTGCTGATGGAGGAATGGATCGCCCGTCGGGTCCACAGCGCGCACGTCATGAGGGCGGGGCCGCAAACGCGCCAGCGTCAGTACCTCTACACCGTCACCGAATACATCGAGGGGCAAACGCTCAAACAGTGGCTCAACGACCACCCGCAGCCCGATCTGGAGACGGTGCGCGATCTGATCGAGCAAATCAGCAAAGGCCTGTACGCCCTGCACCGGATGGAAATCCTGCACCAGGACCTGAAGCCGGATAACGTGATGATCGACACCCACGGCACCGTGCGCCTGATCGACCTGGGCGCGGCCCGGGTGGCCGGCATCGAGGAAGCGCGCACCGACGTCGATCCCCTCGCCCTGCCCGGCACCGCGCTGTATATGGCGCCGGAGTATTTCATGGGGGAAGTGGGCACCGCGCGGTCGGACCTCTACTCCCTGGCCGTGCTCACCTATCACCTGCTGTCCGGGCGTTTTCCCTACGGCCCACAGGTGGCCAAGGCCAGGACCGTCGCGGCCCAGCGCAACCTGAAATACCAGAGCGTGCTCGACGACGAGCGCGCGATTCCCGCCTGGGTGGACGAAACCCTGAAAAAGGCCCTGCACCCCAACCCGGACAAGCGCTACCAGGAGCTGTCCGAGTTTACTTACGACTTGCGACACCCCAACAAGGCGTACCTCAACAAGACCCGGCCTCCATTGCTGGAGCGGAATCCTGTGGCGGTTTGGCAGGGGATTTCGGCGATTTTGGCGGCGGCGGTGGTTTATCTGTTGGTGCGGTAGTGTTACTTAGAGCCCCTTCCTCGTTTACCCAATTGCTATCACATGCCTCTCCCTGATCGAACGTCCCTAAACCGGAACTTTCGCTTGCCGTATGGGCAACGATGATGATCAGGACATCGTGAGAAACGAGTTGATCACGCTCAAAATGCGGAGTTCAGCGACTGAATGCACGAAAACTCCGGAACATGCAAAAGCTAACAAATGTAACGCGCTGATCTTCCTTATTTTATCAGAATAGGTGCTTTTGCGACCGAGTATTATACGACTCGGAGTTATCCTCGCTTTGTCGGAAAACTCCAAAAACGTGAAGCCGACTACTGGCCTTATATGACTGAAAGGGCTACGCTTTTTTGAAATTGGAGCGTTTCACGCTGCGGAGTTATCCGCGTGGGTGATATACGACAAAGTCAGTTGAATTAGCTGTTATAAGCCAAGGCCTCGGTCATCTTGATAGTGGTTCGGTGCATGGGCCTTGGCGGTAAATTGGGCAGTAGTTTCCGGCTTTCGGTAATGGCCAAGGCCAGCAACCTGGTCGTTCAATCTGGAAGCCTGTATTGGCTTCTCTCTGGTTTTCAGCAACGTGCCCAGTTTGCGGGGCCGTTCGTCGTAAATTCTAGGTGGGCCGGGTAGTTTGGTGGTTTGTATCGGTGCCGGATCGCGAGCAGGTGCGGGGCTTCTTTGGAGGTCGCATGCGAGTTGAGGGGTGGATCGGAAACCATCGGGTGAACCGGCTTCTAACCAGCCGCGTCAGTCGGACCGGTTTGTCACGCTGCGCGCGCCAACCCGGCCGCTGCGCATGAGCGTTAAAAGCCAAGGCCCTCGGTCATTTTCTGGTGGTTGGGTGCATATGGCCTTGGCGGAAAGTTGGGTGGAGTTTCTGGCTTGGTACTTGGCCAACGCCCGCAACCTCGTCGTTCAATTTGGAAGCCTGTTTTGGCTTCTTTCTGGTTTTCAGCAACGTGCCCAGTTTGTGGGGCTGTTCGTCGTAAATCCTGAGTACGGCAGGTAGTTTGGTGGTTTGTATCGGTGCCGGATCGCGAGCAGGTGCGGGGCTTCTTTGGAGGTCGCATGCGAGTTGAGGGGTGGATCGGAAACCATCGGGTGAACCGGCTTCTAACCAGCCGCGTCAGTCGGACCGGTTTGTCACGCTGCGCGAGCCAAACCGGCCGCTGCGCATGAGCGTTATACAGCAAGATGATTGATAAAGAATTTGGCGTTCGCCGTTTCGTTACAGAGTATTCCAATGAAACGGAAGAGCTTTTAGCAGAATACGAGCTTGAGGCGTTTGAGCTTGCGGCTTTTCAGTCAAAGTTTGGTGCTTCAAACGAAGACCCAATGTTTGATTGTTACGAAATCGGGCAACAGCACGTAGCTTTCTTAAAACAGTACCTGGCTATGATTCCCGTATGGGATTTTTCCCGTAGCTCGTACTACGTCGAGGCCTCCGCTGTATAACCAGTAGCGCAAGCGGACCGGTTTTCCGGCGCGGTTGCGCCTCCAAACCGGCCGCTTCGCATGGCGTTAACACTCACGGAGATCGACCATGAAATGGGCGTTTATTGATTACGAGAACATCGGAAGTCTCGGCAAGGTCGATCTTTCGAGTTATGACCGGGTAATTGTATTCCTTGGTGCCAAACAGCCAAGACTGGATTTCACTGATACCAAGTATGATAAGCCTATCAATCTGGTTGTGGTTCAGCTTAAGGCAACCCAAGCAAATAATTTAGATTTTCATCTGGCCTATTACCTCGGGAAATTCGATAGCCAAGCCTCTCCGGGAGTAACATTTGAAGTCGTGAGTAACGACACTGGCTTTTCACCGCTTATTGCTCATATCAAAAATGGTGGTCGGCCCTGTAAACAGGTAAAAGTTGCAAGTGCGCCAGCAGATACTCAAAAACTTGTTCAGAGTCTCACGTCCAAGCCTAAAGAGAAGCGCCCGCAAAAAGTTACGAGCCTTCGCAATCATATTGCTTCGCATTTGGGCTTAAAGGGAAATGAGGTTGCAATTCAAAATCAACTAAATCAGTTGGTTACAGCGAATCTGGTCAAGATTTCAGGTGATAGTATTGAGTACCAGTGTTAACAAAGCCAGGCTCAGCGACGGCTTTTCCGTTGCGGCTGCGCCTTCACTACAAAGCCGCGCGTGCTGGCGGCGTTAGCGCTTGGCAGCTGAAAAAACGTTATGAATGCAGATAAGAAAACAAATCAAGAAGCCACCCGATTGCCAAAGGAATTTATTGATCGGCTGACGGCACCCTTCGTGCGTTTCTTGCACATTGAGTCAGCTAGTGGGGCAATTCTTCTATTGTTTACTGTTGCTGCACTCGTATTATCCAACTCACCGTGGGCCGACTCGTTTGAACACGCGTGGGAGATACATATTGGTATTCAGCTTGGGTCGTTCGACTTTGCCCGTTCGCTGCGCGAGTGGATTAACGATGGCCTGATGACGCTGTTTTTCTTTCTGGTCGCATTGGAGCTTAAGCGGGAGTTAATTCTCGGAGAGTTGAACAAGCCTCGCATGGCTGCTCTATCAATATCAGCCGCCCTGGGCGGTATGATCGTCCCGGCGTTGATATATCTGGCGCTGCAATCAGGACAATCCGGCCAGCATGGATGGGGCACTGTCATGGCAACTGACACGGCGTTTGTCATTGGTTGCCTGGCACTGCTTGGCTCACGCATACCTAAAAGCTTACGCGTGTTCATGTTGTCTTTGGCAATCTTTGACGATATCGGTGCCATTCTTGTCGTCGCCTTAGGCTACAGTAGCAACATTATTTGGGGAGCGTTGGCGCTGGCTGCGCTTGGCCTGGTGATTTTACGCGTCCTGGCAATGCTCGGCTTTCGCGGTTTTCCACTCTATTTCCTGGTGGGCGGGCTCATCTGGCTTGCAGTGGATGCATCCGGCATCCACGCCACCATCACTGGAGTGATACTTGGTTTGATGACTCCAGCCCGCCGATGGGTCAGCGATGAGCGCTTGTACGCGATATTGAGTCAGGTTATCGCACATCCGGTCAGTAGTGATAGCAGTGCGGATACGAAAGATCGACAGACATTACAGGTGGCTGAGATTGCCGCACGTGAAACGCTGTCTCCAGTAGAGCGCCTGGAGATTGGTCTACATCCCTGGGTAGGTTTCGTCATCATGCCGCTATTCACATTTGCCAACGCCGGGTTGCCACTTACATTAAATGACCTTGGTCATTCAGTCACCGTGGCAATTTTCTTAGGTTTCGTGCTTGGTAAGCCTGTTGGTATTCTGTTGTTTAGCTGGCTGGCTATACGTTTCCATATTGCGGTTCGCCCCCCAGAACTCAGTTGGCGGTTGCTGGCAGGCGGTAGCTTGCTCGCAGGAATTGGCTTCACCATGGCGCTGTTCATTGCGAATATGGCTTTCAGCGAGAGCCTAATTGACAGCGCTAAGTTGGGAATCTTCCTTGCATCCATTTTTTCCGCAGTGGCGGGTCTCACACTGTTAATGTTGTCGCCTGGCCGTGGAAGAACTCATGAAGTCGGTCAAGTTTGAAGTGCAATTCATAAGAGCATGGAGCAATGACAATTGGCGTAGCCCGTTTTGACAAATTGGGCGCTAACAATCGTATACACTCGGACAGCAAAAAGCGCCGCTCCTCGTTCCTCGTCGCTCTGCTTTATGCTGCCGGTGATGCGAGGCGTTAAAAGCTCACAACATTGATCATCGGTCGGAAGTTCAACCATGGAATTTGATTACCGTGCAGATGACGATTCTGGTCTCATGTATTTCGGCGACTATGAGCCCGAAACGGGTCTGTCACAAACTATCGAGCCAGGTGATGAGGTAACGCTCAAGGTTGATGGAAGTAGAGTCAATGTCACCGTCGATACCATCGACGGTAATTCTTACGAGGGTACAGTAAGCCGGTTCATTGATGATCCAGATGCTTTCGATAACTTAGATGTCGGTGATGACGTGGAGTTTTTCCACTCCAATATCTGGGCTAGGCATCGGAGTTCGTGAGCATTTAACCAGTGCATCAAATACGCTCCGGCCCGATGGGCCTCCACCGGACGCCCTAGTCGGGCGCCGTTTATGCAAGCGTTAAAAATCATGGAGGTATTCGCATCAACACCTTAGCTGAACTCGCTTTCGAGTATCTCTGGCTTGTTCTTTTCGCCGGAGAGGACGTGATTGACCTGGATTACTCAGTAAAATGCCAGGAGAACTTATCCGTGTATTTTTCCGCTATGACACCAGGAGAGAAGGAAGCTTTGTCTGCTGTTGCGCGGGAAGCTCAAGCAAGGCTTTTGGCAGAACCTGACGAGCACGGTTACACCCCGCGCAAATTGGTTACTGAAGAGCAACGGGCGTTTCTGGAGGCTCTGGCCTCTGGCGATATTTTTGAGCAGTGGGGCTAGAATTTTTAACAAGTCAATTAAGTTCGTTTCGGCCTGCGGCCTACACCGGACGCCCCTGTCGGGCCGCCGCTTATTTCAGCGTTATCACACAAGGAGGTGCATCAATGAAGCAAACAGGTAGTTGTCTCTGCGGAGGCATTCAATATGAAATCAACGGTCCGCTGACCGATGTCCTGAACTGTCATTGCTCAATGTGCCGGAGAGCTATGGTGATTTCTGGTGTATGGAGGCAAGTTGAAGAGGTGGCGTATCCTGTTGGTTGATCTCGCCAGATCACAACCAACAGAGGAATGATACGCCATGTCAAAGTCTACCCTGCACGCTCTTT
>NZ_SJDL01000045.1 GCF_004327985.1 Marinobacter halodurans | reverse complement strand
GCGGCCAGGGCGACTTTGGATTTGAATGATGCGCTGTATTGCTTGCGTTTCTTGCTCATGATTCTCCTCCTTGTGGAGATGATGAATCAGAGCTCAGGCACCTGTCCAAATTTCGGGGTCCACTTCAATAGCCATTGCGCCGCGCAGCAGGTCGCCATCTAGCCACCATGTTCCCGCGATAGCTGCCAGCAGATAGGTGGTAGAAAACACTAAAGAAATGATCAGACCATTAAGCTGCCTATCACTTGGCATGAAACGCTTGCTGTTCATCTTTTGATGATCACTATTCGAATGGCAGCACCAAGGCTATGTAGTTTGCATGGTTTCAAACTTACCATCACCCCTTGACTCGCCCCTAAACCAACCCAACATCACTAAATAGCCTTACATTACCTCATGAGAAATATATTTCATTTTACTTATACGAGCATTTCAATGATCACATCTAAAACCTTCGTCAGTCCACAGGATAAGCAGCAATAGGGTCAATCACCCTATCACCACCATCATTCCTGACAACCAAGTCTCTTTCCTTTAAATTCACATAAACATAGTATGTCGTAATTTCTGGAAGCTCCCTATAAAAATATAGCTGTGTGCCTTTCGGCAATGAACCTTTATCATCAGGCGTAATCTGCAGCCTAACAGGGCGCCTCAACTCATACACCAGCGAACTTGGCACTTTACATTCAGCAAACCAGTAGCCAGCACAAAAGGAAATAGCGCTCAACATAGCACACCATAAAATCGCACTCTTAATCATTTCTTTAGGTTCATGTACTCAAAAAATTCGCTAGCCTATAATTCGATTACCGCTCAACCCCTCAGCAACCCAGAACATAACCAGTTGAAACTATGCACATTACGCTACCGGCTCCATTCCATGCCAAACGAAATTAGTTGACACAGTTATATGCTCGAATGCATGACCAAATCCATAAGCCTATATAAAGAGGGCCAGGAAGAGCTCAAGCGACTACGGATTTAAAAAAATATGTCAAAATCCAGTATTCGCCGATCCTAACCAAAAAGCAAAAGGACTTTGCTTCCGAATCTTTCTCTATTTTTAGAAAGTGTACTGGCCCTTCAACCAAGGGATGAAAAGCTCCCTCCGTCAAAAGGCTCGATTCAAGGCCATAATACTCATTTATATCTTCAGAAAAACTTCTCTCCAAATAGGAAATCGCCGTAGAGTCTTTTGATTCTTTTAGTGGGCTTTGCCCATCAAAAATCATGTGGTTAATTTTTGACATCAAGTCTCTATATTTTATTTCTCGCTTTTCATCAATCTTTTCCCCATAAAGTATCGACTCTTTATCGCCAACCTTTTCAGCAATAAATGCATTCAAATCCTTAGGCGTTTTCTCATACCGAACACCAAAAGCAAAGGCTGGCCCCGCTATTCTTTGAAGAGCTTTCAAATAGCCCTGCAACTCATCTATATATGATCCAAATGCCATATCTGCCCCATCCCCAACATTTGCTTTACTATTGGCAAGCACTCAACGCTTGCTCAAGCTTTCGCAAAGCATCTTTCAGGCGTTGAATTCTTTGACGATGCCCTGCATCGCCACCACAATGCTCTGCAGCATTTTGTTCCCTTCCCCGAATACGGTTCTGCAGAGCCACTATAGCTTCTTGTATCGCAGCACATGATGCTCCTGCTGGGTTATCAGCCAAATCTAAAGCATCGCCTTCATCAACGGGATCGTAGCCACCATAAGGATCAGCGTAGAAGTCATCATCGTCACCCCACATTGACATTACATCTTCGATGATGCTTCCTACGGCGGCTCCTGCAGCAAGCCCCCAGGCTGCGCCACTAGAGGCTCCAGCATAGCCGCCACCCACAGTTCCTACTCCCGGAGCAACGACAGTTCCTCCCGCTCCACCAGCAAGACCACCGAGTGCTCCTCCGATAACGCCCCCAATGGCACCACCGACAGCCGCACCTCTTGCTGCTAAACCAGAAGGATCAGAGAAAACTAGCGGATTCTGTCCAACGTACCCGTAGGTGTTCACCCCTCCATTCAGCCCAATCGGGTCATTCTGAATATACCTTCCAAGTACCGAGTCATAATTCCGATAGAAGTTATAATTAAGGCCAGTTTCTTCGTCTCGATATTGCCCAGGGAAACGCAGGCTAAATTTGAGATCGCGACCATCTCTGTCGACATCCATGTCTGGCAAGCTATCCCCAAACGGACGTGGTTCCCATTGCCATACAAGCTCACCAGACTGATCCGTTATGGCTACAGGCGCATCAATCTGGTTTGAACTGACGTAGTAGAGCTCACCGTCTTCAAGCAGACCAACTGGCTTGCTTCCTGCCCAGACGAACTCCTGGCGAGCATTCCCCTGATCGTCGTATTCCCCCATCAGGTTTGCACTGTCATAGACGAAGCGAGTCTTGGCCTCTCTTTCAATCTGTTGACCAAACCGACAATGCAGGAACCGCTCAAGGAACCAGTTATGGGTGAGATGGGTGGCCATGCAGGAAATGTCCCGATGGTTCACCTTGCCATCCTGATTAAGGTCGGCTCGGACCGGTGACTCTCTGTGATGAATGATCTCCAGCAGTGTCAACAAATCCGCAACGGATTTACGGCCATCCTGGTTGAGGTCTGCGCTAATCTGATAGGTTTCCTGGCTTCGCTTGAACGCCCGCGCGCCCATGGCGTTGTATCCGTACTCTGCCGTATCGCCGCCGTCGACGCTGACCAATCGGTTTCTGGCGTCATACTGGTAGGTATGTTCGCCATCGTTCACCGTGTTTCCGCGGCCATCATAGCTGTAGGCGATGCCGCCGACGGTTTTGAGAACGTTGCTTTCCGGCGAGTAAGTCAGTTCATTCTCGGCGCCGTCGACGGTTTCCCAGGTGCGATTGCCATTGGCGTCGTAGTCGTACCCCAGGCTGAAGTCACTTGACAGCGCCACCTTCAACCGGTTTTCGGCATCGTATTCGAAGTGTTGCTCGTCGTTGCCGAGAATCGAAACGATGTTGCCGAGCGCGTCGTATTCGAAGTTACGGGACTCATTCGTTGCTGTTTTCAGGTTACTAATCCGACCATTGTTGTCGAATGCCCTGTTCATGGAGAGACCGTTGCCCCAGGCCCAGCCACTAATCGGTCCGAACGGAGCATACTCCACGCCACCCAACAATGTTTGGCCATTGACGGACACGCTCTCCAGTCGGTCGCGGTCGTAGTGGTATTCAGCAACAGCGCCAGAGGGATAAGTCAGACGGGAAAGTTTCCCGGATGGTGTGTACTGATAGCTCATCGATAGTTCGACGCCATCAGTGGAAACATGCCGCCGGGCTGCAACCCTGCCCGCCTGGTCATAGGTAAAATAGGTTGTCCCCGATGAATCCCTAATCGAGGCAACACGACCAATGCCGTTAACCGCCGTGTCGTAGATGTATTCGACAGACTGTCCATCTTCATAGACGACCTGCGATATACGGTTTAGGGCGTCGTATTCGTAAGTGGTCGTGAGACCGTCGCCATCTGTCTTTGAGACCAGGTTCCCAGCATCGTCGTAGCTATAGGCTGTCTCGCCGCTATCAGGACTTTGACGCTCGATCAGCAATCCGGTGTACGCATCATATTGATACGTCGTCGATGCCGAATTCGGAGCTGTAACACTTTGCAGCTGATTGTCGTGCGCATACCCGTAACGGGTGATGCCATCGGCGGCATTCGTCTCGGATTCCAAACGCCCGCTAGAGTCGAAACTTCTGTTCAGAGTTTTCTGATCCGGACGCAATGTCTGTGTCAGCCGACCTTGAATGTCCCGGGTAAACGCAGTGACGTTGCCCTCACCGTCCGTCGCGCCTGAACGAAGGCCATTCGCAAAATAGCCAAACTGATTCTGGTGGCCAGACGGATTGACCACCTTGACCAGGTTCCTGACGGCATCGTGCGCATACGTTGTCACCTGGCCATAGCGATCCGTGTAGGAATGACGATCCAGGCGATCCCACTCAACCGACTCTGACGTTCCGTCGGGATAGGTCACCTTTGTGAGGCGATCCAGTCCGTCATACTGGTAGCTCAATGTGTAATTATTCGCGTCTGTATATGACTGAACGCGACCGACATTGTCATGGGAGTATTTGGCGACAACGACATTGTTCGGATCGGTGACGCTGAGCAGATAGCCTTCACTATCGTATGAAAACACCGTTTTCTGGCCGAGCGCATTGGTTACAGACGTCAGTTGCCCGGCTTCATTGTAGGTGTACTGAGTCTTATTGGAGTTGGCATCGGTGTAGGAAAGAGGTTGATGCTGCTCATTATAGGTATAGCTGGCCAGCGTGATGTAACCGTTGCTGCTTTTCCGCTTAACACGGAGCAAATCAATCTGATTTTCGGCGTACTCGTAGGTGAGTTCCCGCCCCTCAGGATCAACCTGACGTGTCAGGTTTCCATAGTCGTTGTAGGATTTCTGGGTTAGCTGTGTGGAACCATCCGGAAGCACACGAGCAATCTTGGATGGCTTATCGAAAGTCCCTTCTGCGCCTTCCCAATTTTGTCCGGGGTAATTAAACCAAACCCGGCTTTCAAGCGGTTCCTTGATGCTCTCCTGAACCCCTATTGTCATTGACGTGTTGGTGCGCTTATGGAACCAATGACGAATCCTGGCCTTGGAGTAATCCCCTGGCGCCCGCTCCATCGCTTCCTTGTCCCAGTAGAACGTGTTCCGGCTGTTTATATACCGGTTGAAAGCACTGATCCCGGAAGGGACTTTTGATTCGCTAAAGGGAATACCGCTGGCAGAATGCCGATATTCAACCCGTTCCTTGTGACCTTCAGGGTCGGTAACCACCAGCCAACGGCGCGTACCACTCTGGCCCGAACTGAAACGGGTTTCCCCGTACGGCGTCACCATCTTTTCTATAAACGTACCGTCATAGACGAAACTGGACGTCATCCCAACGGCATCAGTAATGCTGGCCAGGCGACCGCTATCGTCATACTCAAATGCGGTGGAGCGTCCAAAAGGATCTGTGACACCCGAGATCAGTAAAGGATTCTCAGGCTCCTTGTATTGAAGCTCGCTGCTCCTGCCAATTGCATCCGTGATCTTTGTGAGGCGTTGCTGCTCGTCATATTCGAGCTGAACGGCATTGCCGTGGGCATCAATGACCTGAGTGAGAAAGATTCTTCGTGGATAGTAGGTGCTGTCGTCCGAGTGCCCATAGACATAAACGCGACCATCAGGCATGCGACGCTCATAGGTCACCGGCGATGCCGAGGTCATGACAAGCCGGGCACCGGTACGCTGCTCACTGGCAAAAGCCCCGGAACCGGAACTGTAACCGGAGTAATCCCGACTGCCACCACCCGGCAAATAGGCGCGAACACGACGGCCTGCGCTTTGGGGATCGTCCTGAACATAAGACAGCCAGTTAAACGTCCACTTTGGCCCCAGGTTGCTGAACGTATACGTCGCTGGTTGGTTGGCCGCGCGTTGAATATAGGAGAGAGACATCCCGATTTGGGGGCCGACGGGCGGCGAATAACTCAGCGGCGTATCGATTATGTTCAAGCTCACGAGCATTGAGTGAACGCGATAACGCGGCATGCCTTTGCTATCGGAACATGGGTCGTCACACTCCGTCACGTCATCCGTTGTCAACTGGTCGGGCTGGCTGCTTGAAGTATTGCCTGCCCCCATAACCTGGGCTGCGGTTTGGGCAGGAACCGTTTTCCATTCACTTGAATTATCTTCAACCAGGAAATAGCCGCTTGATTCTGCTTCCAAAGCCGCTTTCTTCATCCATCGAAGCTTATTGAAGGCAGGGTCAAAGACTTGATACCGGCCCTTTTTATCATCCAAGACCGTGGCGAAGTGACCCACTCGCAGGTGCATAACAGAGGGCACTGGGATCGCTGCTGCAGGATCACGGTGAACCGCGCGTGTTTTGGTACCTTGGGTTTGGGCAATCGACTGGAGCTGGGCCAGTGACGTGCCACTTGGTCCAGCATCGAACTGGTCCAACGTGGGGGAGAAAAGATCGCGCCCGCCCTGTTTCGCCAAAAACGTATCAAGCGCAACGATACCGCAACGCAAAACCGCTTCAGGCACATTGTCCATTTCCCACAGCCCGGAACGGGCCTGGGCAACCAACTCAGTAATAGAGGCTGATGCCGGTGATTGATCAACTCGCTTTAAAAGCTCAGCGACCTTTTCCCGATGCCCGAATTTCGTATGCAGCGCAAGCAGCTCGCCAAGGGCACGCTCTGCAATCACCTGTTCACTTCGACGATCCGCAGACTCACCAGCGCGAACGGCGCCCTCTAGCAACTCTATGGCATCCGAGTAGTAGCCCGCCTGCTCCTTGGCAATACCCATGTTGAACATCAAGGACGCTTTCCAAGGACTATCCGGCGACAACGCAAGATAAGACCTCAGTGATTTGATGTCGGCAGGATCGCCGCCTTTTCGATAACGCTCAACAGCCTGATTCAGCAGTTGGCGCTGAGCAGGGCTTGGTTTATCGAATGCCACCAGCGGCTCGTAGAAGACACCAAACCTTGACGATTCCGGCGCATCGGCTTGGTCTACGGTATTGCCGTAGGTCGACAGGGGAAGAGCGATGAGCAACCCCAAGAGGGAAGAGCGAAGTATCCACTTCATGATTCAGAGTCCTTTCTGCATTCAATACACGATTTACGAATTTTGCGACTACAACGGGAAATAGGTTTCGGGGTCTACCTTCCTGACCGGCGTCAAAGGCTTCCCGGTTTCTGGATCAAGGCCGATGCCATCCTTGACTCGGTAGACGCCGGGAGCGTATCGATTCGGGCAATCTTTATCATCGGCGCGGCAGAGAACGGCAATACAACCAAACAAATCCCAGTACAGGCGAGCCGTCTTACTCTTGAATGTGGCCGACATGGGTTCGTCAAAAAGGTGGGATGTATAGCGCGCAAAATCACCGGGATAAATTTCGCTTGTCTCAAATTCCTCTCGAGACATTAACAGCGTCAACTCAGTTGTCTCGCCGTCATTTGGCACAGCAATGGACATGACCTGTACAAGCTTAACGAAAGCTGATTCATCATCGGGGAGTGTCGGCCAATAGCCATGCGATTTCGCCCACCGAAAAACCTTAATCGCCTCTTTATCACTGGCTACTGCGGCCACTTCACCAACAACAAGATTTGGATAGGTGCCATGAGCAAACAAATTGCAGTGATTTTCATCGCAGTCAAATGAATCTGCCGAAGCCGCAGAAGCCCCCAGAGTCAGTAATACAAAGAGAACTTTGGCAAAGGCATTCTTAAACAGATTATTCACATTCATTCCCTGAAATATCGATGTGCAAATCCTGAGCACTGTATTCCCGAGAGACCTGAAAGCTCATATCACGGAACTTTTCAGACTCTACGGCGCAAAGCGGCAAAACGATAAGGAAGCTGACAATAACCTTTCCTGATTGCCAGATTCAGTAGAAGAGTTGGTCAATCCTTGTACCCTTCACTGCCTTAATGTACAGAATTTAATCTTTTTATCAGCGAAGGACATAGCAAGCAAGGCAAGCTTACAATTCTTAACGAAATAGCCACCTATCCCCGGAACTTTCGAAAACCGGTACTTTCGACCTGTTGCTCTACAACCAAAAAGGCCGGCAGGTTTCCCCGCCGGCCTTTTTGTTCATACTGCCCTTCAGGCCTGAGCCGCCCGCACCTCCGGACTCGCCTCACCCTCTTCATCCAGCGCATGCTCGGCATCCAGGACCAGCGCCAATTCTTCCTCCGCCGTCTTGGCCACCAGGTGGTTCTTGCCGTAGACGAAGAAGTACACGGCACCGATCACGAACAGCACGATGGTGTAGTTGAAGGCGCGCGGATCGAACGCGTAGACACCGGTCATGGCCACCAGGGACAGCGCCAGCGCAATGCCGGAGGTGAACATGCCGCCCGGTGTCTTGTAGGGGCGTTCCAGATCCGGCTTATGCAGGCGCAGCAGGATGTGGCTGCCCGCCATGAGCGCGTAGGAGATGGTGGCCCCCACCACGGCCATGCCCAGGATCAGGTCGCCTTCCCCGGTCAACGACACCAGGAAGCCGAACAGACCCGGCACAATCAGCGCCCAGACCGGCGCCTTGCGTTTGCTGGTCAGCGACAGGGCCTTGGGCAGGTAGCCGGCCCGGGACAGGGCAAACACCAGTCGGCTGTAGCCGAAAATGATCGAGAAGAAGGACGCGATCAGACCCGCCAGGCCCAGCACGTTGATCACCGTCGCCAGTGTGCCCTGCCCGGTCGCCTTCAGCGCATCCACCAGCGGCACGCCACTCGCGCCGATCATCTCGGCCCCGGACGCCCCGGCCAGCAGGAAGACCACCAGAACCGCCGTGAACAGTAGGAAAATCATGGCGCCAATGATGCCGCGGGGCATGTCGCGGGTCGGATCCTTGGACTCCTCGGCCGCCAGCGGAACACCTTCCACGGCAAGGAACAACCACATGGCGAACGGCAGCGCCGCCCAGACCCCGTACCAGCCAAACGGCAGCACATCGCTGGCGCCCGCAGCGGCCGACGGCGCAATGTCGAACAGGTTGGCGGCATCGAAGTCACCCACCAGCGCGACGGCCGTGGCGAGAATGGCAAACACCGCCAGGCCGCTGATCACCATCATCACCTTGAGGGCCTCGCCCACACCGGCCAGGTGAATGCCCACGAACACCGCATAGAACAGCGCGTAGACCCAGGGCCCGTTGACGCCGAGCAGTTCTTCCACCGCGGCGCCGATAAAGATCACGATGGCGGCGGGCGCCAGCGCGTACTCGATCAACACGGCCAGGCCGGTCAGGTAGCCACCGGTCGCGCCCATGGCGTGGCGGGCAAAACTGTAGCCGCCGCCGGCCGCGGGAATGGCCGCAGACATCTCCGCCAGTGACAGCACCAGCGCAAAGTACATCACTGCCATCAGCACCATGGCGATGGCAAAGCCGCCCCAGCCCGCCTCGCCAATACCGAAGTTCCAGCCGGCGAAGTCGCCGGAAATCACATAGGACACGCCCAGGCCCGCCAGCAGGATCCAGCCGGCCGAGCCCTTCTTGAGCTGGCGCTTGGCCAGGTAATCGTCATCTACATGGGGTGTTGTCATGATCATTCTCCGAGAAGCGTTAATTTTTTAGTTCGTGAGGAAGTTCTTGTTATCAGAGGACGCATCGACCACCGCCGCCTCTTCGGTCCGATCCTTCAGACCGACCCCGGACAGCTTGAGGCGGAACGCCTCGCGCACGAGGTAGAGGAGGCGCTGACTGGCGGACTCAAATCGCAGCCCCGCCGGACGCACGTTGGAAATGCAGTTACGGTCGGCGTCGTTGAGGCCGGGCCGCGGATTCCAGGTGAGGTACACGCCGAGACTGTCCGGCGAACTGAGCCCCGGGCGCTCCCCGATCAGGACCGCCACCGCCCGGGCATTCAGGGCTCCGCCGATCTCATCCCCGATGGCCACGCGGCCCTGCTCCACGACGGTGATGGGGGCCAGCTTGAGATCCACCGGTTCCCGCTCCAGATCCGCCAGGAACGCGCGGATGAACGGCACGGCGTTGTTCTGCACCGCGGAGGACGACAGGCCATCGACCACCACCAGCGCCAGATCAAAGGCTTCACCGGCATCGTCTGCCGCAGCCGCCACCTCGTTGCGGGAGGCCTCGGACAGCTTTCGCCCCAGATCCGGCCGCTGCAGGTAGGTGAACCGGTCCTCCGACTGGCTGTGCAGACGCATCGGCAGCCCGGTGAGGTGCTTGTCTTCCAGCGCGGTGAGTTCGGCCAGCAGCGGTTCCACGTCCAGGGGGAAATGCACCGCGTCCCGGGCCCGCGCGTGGGCCAACTGGAACTCGAGCATCTCGGACGTGGGCAGGCTGATGCCGGCGCGGCCTAGGCCGATGCGGGCGTCGGTGTACTGGCGCAGCACGCGCCAGGGGTTATCGATCACGGGCGGCTTGGGTTGATCGCTCATGCGGCACCTCCACCGGTCAGGCCCTTGAGACTGGGTCCGAACAGGCCGGGCACGCCGGCGCTGGGTTCGTGGCGGCGTACGTCGTCGAACACGCCCATTGTCTCCAGCCAGGCCTCGAATTCAGGTGCCGGACGCAGGTCCAGGGCCCGGCGCGCGTAGAGCGCGTCGTGGAAGGAGGTGGTCTGGTAGTTGAGCATGATGTCGTCCGACCCCGGGATGCCCATGATGAACGTGCAACCGGCCACGCCCAGCAGGGTCAGCAGGTTGTCCATGTCGTTCTGGTCGGCTTCGGCGTGGTTGGTGTAGCAGATGTCACAGCCCATGGGCACGCCCATCAGCTTGCCGCAGAAATGGTCTTCCAGCCCGGCGCGGATGATTTCCTTGCCGTCGAACAGGTACTCGGGGCCAATGAACCCCACCACCGTGTTCACCAGCAGCGGATCGAACGCCCGGGCCACGGCGTAGGCGCGAGCCTCGCAGGTTTGCTGGTCCAGACCGTGATGGGCATCGGCGGACAGGGAGCTGCCCTGGCCGGTCTCGAAGTACATGACGTTCTGGCCCACGGTGCCGCGCTTGAGCCCCAGGGCTGCGTCACGGGCCTCCTTCAGCGTGGACAGGCCGAAACCGAAGCTGCGGTTGGTGGCCTCGGTGCCGCCGATGGACTGGAACACCAGGTCCACCGGCGCGCCCTGCTCGATCGCCTCCAGCGTGTTGGTGACGTGGGTCAGCACGCAGGACTGGGTGGGAATCTCATATTTCCGGATGACCTCATCCATCATCCGCATCAGCTTCGTGGCCTGGGCCACATTGTCGGTAGCCGGATTGATGCCGATGACCGCATCGCCGTTGCCGTAGAGCAGACCGTCGAGAATGCTGGCGGCGATCCCGGTCATGTCGTCGGTGGGATGGTTGGGCTGCAGCCGCGTGGACAAGTGGCCCGAGAGGCCGATGGTGTCCCGGAACGCGGTCTCCACCCGGCACTTACGGGCCACGAGGATGAGGTCCTGGTTGCGCATGATCTTGCTGACCGCGGCGACCATCTCCGGCGTCAGGCCGGGGCGGATGCGGGTGAGCATCTCGCTGGAGGCGGCATCCCCCAGCAGCCAGTTGCGGAAGTCGCCCACGGTGAGGTGACTGACCGGTGCGAAGGCGTCGGCGTCATGGGTGTCCAGGATCAGCCGGGTAATCTCGTCGTCTTCATAGGGCACCAATGCCTCGGACAGGAACGTCTTCAGCGGCACCTCCGCCAGGCACATCTGGGCGATGACCCGCTCTTCGGCCGAAGCCGCCATGACGCCCGCCAGACGGTCGCCGGACCGGGCCGGCGTGGCCTTGGCCATCAGGTCGGCCAGGTCCCGGAACTGCCAGGTCCGCGGGCCAAGCGTGTAGGAATAGGTGTGTTGCATAGCGTTGTCCTGTGTGTGAGTTCCCCGAAGATCGCGTGAGCCAGGGGAACAGAACTTGCCTGTTATTTCAGGGTAACGCCGGCTCCGGAGGCGGGTTATCGAAATTTGGCAAAGTTGAAATGGCACTAAAGTGCTATGTCATTAGGCATAAAGGCGCGGTGGCGGAGGGGAGCAATGAAGACCATGCTAGTTGTGTCCCTTAATACAAGTTCGCAGCATTTCAGCGTGCCATACGAAGTCCCTGGCAAGGCGCGGCTCGCCGGGAATGGCCGTAGCCCTTGCCAAGAGTCGCAACACCGCCAGGGGCTTCGTATGGCTCGCCCTTCGGGAGCCTGTATCAGGCACTACGACGGCGTTGCGCCCCTTGGCAATAGAGCCACTATTCCCGGCGGAGCGCGCCTTGCCGTAGAGTCTGATACAGGCTCTGAAATGCTGCGAACTTGTATTAAGGGACACCAGCCAGCGAAGCCCCGGAGGTGATCGTGCACCATAAAACAAAAAAGGTCGCACCGGTTCGGTGCACCGCCATTACCGACGATGCCCATGAACAGGCCGACAACCTGACCAACTGGGACCAGCAATACGACCAGGTCAGCCCCGGCCGTTTCTACGGCCGCATCGACGAGCTGCACCTGGGCGCCATGCAGGTCTACAACGAACACAGCAGCCACGCCCTGCGCCAGCAGTGCCTGGTCTGGCCCGATGCCATCTGGTTCGGTATTCCGAGCAACTGGGAGGATTGCCGGGTCAACGGCCAGAGCCTGGAGGCGACCGACATCCTGTGCCGGCCGGGCAGCACCCAGTTCGAACTGGTGACACCGGCCGCATTCGACATGCTCGGGATCGTGGTGCGGGAGAAGGACCTGATGAGCGCCGCCGCAGCCCAGGGCATCGACATCTCCACCGAGGACGCCCGTCAGGTGGCCCGCCTGCGCCTGCCCGAACAGACGCTGACGAACGTGCGCTACCTGATCCGCCGGATCGTGCAGTCCACTCCGGAGCGCATCGACGGCTGCATTCACCGCGACCTGCTGATGATGGCCCTGCTGGAAACCCTGGAGCGGGAAACCCCGAACGGCGCGGTGCCGCCCAGCTATCTGCACCGCAAGGCGGTGGTGGAGCGCATCAAGGATTACGTCGAGCAGGCCTGCGACCTGCCGGTGACCATGGCGGAATTGTGCGAACTGGCCTGCGTCAGCCGCCGGACCCTGCAATACAGCTTCGAGTCCATCCTCGGTATCAGTCCCTTGCAGTTCCTGCGGGTCACACGCCTGAACCGGGTCAAGCGGATGCTCAGCACCGGCGGTTCCGATTCAGTGTCCGACGCCGCGGGTTACAACGGCTTCTACCATCTCAGTCAGTTCTCGGCGGACTACAAGCAGCTGTTCGGCGAATTGCCGTCGCAGACCCTGGCGAAATCCCCTACCCCTGGTCACAGCACCGACTTGAACCCTTCAAACTGCGGCGGCCCCAGGTAGATGTCCTTCGCCGGTTTGGCGTTGGCGTGCGCCTTGCGGAAGGCCTCGGACTTGGTCCAGTTGATAAAGGCCTCTTCCGATTCCCAGACGCTGTGGGAGGAAAACAGGGTGTGATCCTCGTGGCTCGGCCCCTGCAGCAGATTGAAACTCTTGAAACCGGGCACCTCGTCGAGATGGGTTTCCCGGTTGCGCCAGATTTCGATGAATTCCTCCTCTTTGCCCGGGGCAATCCGGAAGCGGTTCATGGCGATGTACATCAGCACACTCCTCTACCTGGTGGATGCGCGCACTCGAACAAGTGCGACGCCGCGTTCGCTTGGCCGGTCATCGATGACCGGGACGTATGGGAATGGAGGCCAAAAACAGCGAATCGTTCAAAAATCAGGGCAAACTCTCCCGGGAACGGATGATTCCTGTTTGGGTCCTGTGTAATGTCATCAACCCAAGCCACCTCCCCGGAGTGCACCATGCCAGACTTGATCCTGCATCACTATGCCCTCTCCCCATTCTCGGAAAAGATCCGGGCCATGCTGGGCTACGCAGGTTTGAAATGGCAATCCGTCACTGTGCAGGAGATGCCCCCGCGACCGGAACTGGAACCGCTGGCCTCCGGCTACCGCAAGATTCCGGTGGCCCAGATCGGCGCCGATGTGTTCTGCGATACCCGCACCATTACCCGCGAAATCGCCCGCCTGGCCGGCAAGCCGGAGCTGGCGCTGGACAACAATCCGGCCGAGGTTCAGGACTTCGTCCGGGTGGTGGACCTGGAAGTCTTTCTCGCCTGCGTGATCTCTGCCAGTGGTGGCGGCCTGCTGTTCAAGCTGGTGCGCAGCACGTCCATCCTGCACACCTACCGCTTCCTGAAGGACCGTATTGCCATGGGCAAGCAATCCCGGGTGCGGGCGATGAACCCGAAACAGGCCAAGCAGCGGGTGGCGGAGCATGTGGCCGATCTGGAGCACCGGCTGACCCATGACTTCCTGTTTGGCGATACACCGTGCGTAGCCGACTTTTCCGCGTATCACGGGCTCTGGTTCGTGGTTGACCTGGCAGGCAGACCGGTGCTGGACAACGCGCCCCGCGTCAAGGCCTGGATGGATCGTATGCGCGCCTTCGGGCACGGTACCGAGGAGGCAATCAGTGCCGAAACCGCCATCCGCGAAGCCTACAAGAGCCAGGCCCGCGCGCTGCCGGAATCACAGGCAAATGCCGCCATTGGCCAGGCCGTCACCATCACCCCGGACGATTACGGCCGCATTCCGGTCACCGGCACCCTGGTGGCGGACGACGGCCAGGGCTGGATCGTCGCCCACGACCATCCCCGCGTGGGGACGGTGAATATTCACCTGCCCCAGCAGGGCTTTACGCTCGAGACTGCCTGAGACGTCGCCGGTTACCAGGCGACGGTGTCGTTGGGACCGCGCTTGATGATCGGCGTTTCGTTTTCCCAGATGGCCAGGCCGCTCTTGAGATCGGTCAGGCTGAGCTGGAAGTAGTATTCCACCTGCTGCTCGTCCTCAACCTTGTGATTGCGCTGGATGATCTTGCCCGACAGGCTCAGGTCCGGCGCTTTCAGGGTGCCTTTCTGCTGCACCCCGGACTGGTCGAATTCATCGTTGTTACGCAGCTCCCGGGCCTGCTGGTTCATCTGGTCCTCGGCACCGTCCACACCCACGGCGGTGGTGGTGACCACCTTGCCGGAGCGCAGCAGGGCCACGCGGATTTTCTTGGTGAGCTGGTCGGTATCGATGCGCTGCATGGTGTCGTTGGTGATGCGGCTGACCGCCATGATGTACCGCTCACCGGAGGGGTTATCCACGGCGCCACTGGACAGCAGATCCTGCACCGCGTTGTCGGCGGCCCGCTCGAAGTCCCGGTAATCCAGGGTCATCGCGACAGGACCATCATCCGCGGCCGGATCCACATAGCGGGTATGCGTGGCACAGGCCGACAGCATCAACGAGGCTACGGCGGCCACCATCAGGCTTCTGGTTCCATTCAACGTCATGGTGCTCTGTCCTCACGCAGGTGCAACTGGTAGCTGACGGCCTTTTCCTGGGGCGCCGTCGCGGTAAAGAAGCGGGTCTGGTCCCGCAGGATGCGGACCGGACGGTAACCTTCGCCGACGCCCGGCACGACCATGCCATCCTCGTCGAACCAGGTGACCGCCCATTCCATGTCGGTGTCCTGATAGGCCTGGACCGAGAACTGGATGCGGAGCAGGCTACCGCCATTGGGCAGGCTCACCCGCTTGTCCAGCAACTCCTGGACCTGGACCGACTGGCGAATTTCCGGGTCCACCTTCAGGTCGTCCCGCTGGACGTATTCCCGTTTCGGCTGCACCGGGGCGCAGGCCGCCATCAACAACGACAGGCAGATCACGCCTATCAGGGCTTTCACTCGTGTCATGAGATCCTCCAGTCACGATGCACAGGGTCGGGCCGGTGTACCACCGCCGGTCATTTGCAGGCATTCGCCCGGCCGTTTTCCCTGCAGGTCCAGTAACATTACTGTAGCCGGCCCTTCCGCGGTAGGCCGTTTCACGTAGATCAGGGTGTAGGGTTGATCCGGGACATTCACCGTTCCCAGATCCCCGCGCAACGTGTCCGTTAGTTCGACACGCCCGTCCGCCGGACGTTCCAGCCGGGCCACTTCCCAGTGATCGGGCATGGCTTGCCAGCCGCGCAGGTCCGCCTGGGTGGTGGCCAGGGTGTAGATGATCGATCCGAGTTGGCCCGCCACGCCAAACGACTCACTCGCCTTGTGCTGGATCAGCCCCTTGACCACCGCCGCCGAAATGGCGCGGGTCAGGATGCTGGGAAACCGCTCCTGCATTTCGGTCCGGATCACTTTGCCCATCTGGGCAAAATCCGCCGTCGTCGCCTGCGCGTTGGCGCTCAGGTGACCACTGACCGCAGTCCGGTCCCGGTAACGCGGCAGGGCAATGCCGGTCAGGATCACCTGGGGCTCGCCGTGATAGGAATAGAACAGCGGCACGTCGAAACGGACCTCCTCCAGTACCGGTCCCAGGCCATTCTCATACACCACCCAGACCCGGTCCGGCTGATCCTGGCGCGACAGTTTACCCGAGGCCAGACCCTCCGCGAGATCCGCGTCGGCTTTCACCGTAGCATTACCCGGTGCCATGTCCGATACCCGCTGCAGTGACGTCACCGCACGCTGGACATCGGAGCCGTCGTTGGCCAGGAAGTAGAGGCCATAAAGGTAGGTGCTGGCGGGCACGATGTAGTCGGGGTACACACTCCAGGCCGAGGGATTGCCGTAGTTGCTCTGGATCACGGAGCGCATGCTGCCGCTGTCGATGCTGCGCTGGACGGTGCGGGCATTGACCGGATCGTTCTGCAGGGCTCGCTTCTGTTCGGCAATTTCCTCGGAGAAGAAATCCACCGCCCGGCGGGTGCGATCGTCCGCCCGGTTGAACTCGACCCGGGCGTAGTCGTCGTTGCCCAATGCCAGGAAGGACAGCGCCTTGTAGGTGTTCACAAGGATAGCTTCGGACATCAGCGCGCGATAATCCCGGGTGGACTCATTGACCAGCACCGACATGACGTTTTCCGAGGCGGTCGAGGCGAAACCTTCGGTGTCCAGGTATTTCATGCCGGCTTCGGCGCGGTCGAAGGCATCGATGGACTGCTGATAATCCCCCTCCAGTCGCAGGGCCTCGCCCCGGTGGAGGTATTGCAGCACGTGCTTGCTCTCGGAATCGCCCTTGTCGCTGACCGCCATGACACTGGCCGCCAGCCCGTAGTTGCCCCGGTCATAGGCGCTGTTGAAGCGGGCCATCTCGTCCCGCTGCTGGAACACAGAGCAGCCGGACAGCAGGCCGATCAGCGCCAGGGCCGCCAGCAAACGGTGTGATCTCGAGTAAAACGTCATGCTCGGGTGATCCGGGTCCTTCGGCGTTGATTCCGGGAAATGGGCGATTTATCAGGTTGCTAGACAGCCAATCCACGTTATTGGTTCACAAACCGCTTGCCACTGGCGCCATGGCGCGGCAGCATTCCCGGTTCAACCAGCAACGATCGAGAAAAGGTACCTCATCATGGCACAAGCAACCGCACGCCACATCCTCGTCGACACCGAAGCCCAGTGCAACGACCTGAAAAAGCAGATTGAAGACGGCGCCGATTTTGCCGAAATCGCCCGTGCCCACTCCAACTGCCCGTCCGGCCGCAACGGCGGCGACCTGGGCTCCTTTGGCCCGGGCCAGATGGTGCCGGAGTTCGACAAGGCGGTCTTCAACGGTGAAGTGAATACGGTTCAGGGGCCGATCAAGACGCAATTTGGCTATCACCTTTTGGAAGTGACCAGCCGTACCTGATTGGTTGGGTAACTGAAAAGCCCCGGAAGTCGGCAAGATCTCCGGGGCTTTTTTATGGACAGATACAATGTTGGGCTGACGCGGGAAGCCCAACAACCCAGGTCTACGCTACGCCCCCCGGTTATCCCGTGGGCGCCCAGAGATAGTATGAAAGTACCCGAGAACGGCCCCGGGCGGAAGGAGCGAACGGACGCATGGGGACGCCTTCTCGTTACTGCACGAACCAATGACCGGACGAGGTAGTGGCGACGGTTCCAGCCGCGCATCGAATCGAGACGTCGCAGCAGGTAGTTCTCGAGCGAGCGCGCTGAGGAAAAAAAGCAGGACGCGGGAAAAACGGATGCTTGCGATACGCATGGTTGACTCCACCGATAGCCGGCGATCCATTGCGCGAACGCGGAACGGCTCAAGTGGAGGTCTTGCACCATCCCCGGCACAACAGTCGCCTTGGTGTGGCGGGCAGGCCCGGACACACCGGTCTTGTTATTGTCATGGGAGCGCAAAGCCAGGCGTTATCGTCCCGGAGTGCGCCAGGGAGTCAGTGTATGGGGCGACGCACAAGACCCGCGCCATTCCGGAAGGATTAAAGTGGGGGTAGGTTACCGGCGTAGAGTGTCGTCGCAGGGGCGCAACCCCGGATCATCACCAGCAACAGCCGCAATGACCCAGGATTGGCGGCAGCCCTATTCAGGCTGCCAGAGGAATTGCAGGCCCAGTTCGGACTGACCGTCGCCATCGACATCCTGCCCAACCGAGCCGGCGCTGATGGACCGTTGATTGTGGAGGTTCGAGTAGATCTGACGAAAATAAAGGCCAAATTGAAGCGTTTTCAACTGTGGATCCAGAGGCGCCAGGGATTGCAGGTAGCCCGCTTCGACACCGAGGGCCGAACTGAGAGTCGCATCGTCGACATCGTGATCTGCCATGTGCGAGGCTCCCACCCGGGGCCCGATGTAGACACCGCCGCTGGTATTCCGTTCCCGCCAGACCAGATCGGCACCGGACTGCTGCGGCAAATAAAGAGTGTGACCACGAGACCCGGTGAATTCGCTGAGCGTGTAGTCCGTATCCACTTGCGTCCGCATTTGGACCTGATCGCCAGCAGCCTGGACGAAGGGGGCGACCAAGCAACCCAGTAATGGCCAAATCATCCGCTTCACACGCGTTTCTCCTGTGGTGGTCCGTCAGCACCGAAGGCCTGACTGCATCATTCAACGGGCAGCGTAACAGATCCGGCGTTAAAGGATGACCCGTCCGAGATTCCGTTACGATACTGTCCTGTGTTGCCAAGTCTAGCGTCTGAATGCAAATTTTGCGCAAAAATCACCCAACGGACTTTGACAGGGCCGCCTCCCAATCCCTTTCACACCACCCAGCGCGACTGGGAGCCACTCCTGATCCCTTCCAGATTCTGCGCCGTCAACTGCACCATTCGCTGGCGAGCCTCCTTGCTCGCCCAGGCGCAATGCGGTGTGACGATGAGGTTGGGAATGTCCGGCGACAGCAGCACATTGCCATTGGCCGGCGGCTCCTCGGTGAGTACGTCGAAGCCGGCGCCGCCGATACGGCCCTTGCGCAGGGCGTCGGCCAGCGCCTTCTCGTCCACCAGGCCGCCGCGACTGGTGTTTATCAGCAACGCGTGCGTCTGCATGTTCGACAGCGCGTCGGCATCGATCAGGTTGCGGGTCTCTTCAGTCAGCAGGCAATGCAGGGACAGCACATCAACCCTCGGCAACAGGTCGTCCAGTGGGATGCGGGGATAACCGTCCACTTCGCCCGGCGTCTGCCCCGGCCGGGTGGCCAGCAGGATGTTCATGCCGAAAGCCTTTGCCAGCTCGGCAACCCCCTGCCCCAGGTCACCATAACCGACAATGCCCAGGGTCTTGCCTTCCAGCTCCATGATGGGGTGGTCCATCAGGCAGAACTGGCTACTTTGCTCCCAGCACCCCGCGCCGACATCCTGGTGGTAGTCGATCAGCCGCGTGGCCAGCGCCAGGATCAGGGTCATGGTGTGCTGGGCGACGGACGCGCGGCCGTAGCGGATGGCATTGACCACCTTGATTCCACGTGTCCTGGCCGCCTCCAGATCGATGTTGTTGGTACCCGTAGCGGTGACCACAACATGGCGCACTTCAGGATGAGCGTCGAAGTTTGCCTCACCCAGCACCACCTTGTTGGTGATCACGGTATCGAAGCCCGCGATCCGCTCGTCCACCTGATCCGGCGAGGTCTGTTCGTACTGGACCAACTCGTCGACAGCCTCCCGGATCGGCGCGAGATCGACATCGTGACCCAGTGTGGCGGCATCGAGGAAAACGGCTTTCATAGGCAGGTGTCCCTGGCGGCAAATGTCAGTATTGCCAACAGATTACACGCTCGCCAGGTCGGCTTCACGTCCTCCATCATGACAAAAACGACAGAAGCATTCGTGGCAGACCCAATCATGGAACGCCTGACCGGATCGTTGATCTGAATGTTCCGGTACCCACTTACACCGGACGCGATCCGGGTCCATACTGTTTGGCAAATCACAAGCAGGAGGTTGGCCGATGGAGCATGAATTCTGGCACGCCCGCTGGGAAAACCAGGAAATCGGTTTCCACGAGGGGACAGTCAACCGCTATCTTCACGAGCACTGGCCCGAAATGGTCCACCACGGCAACGAGACGGTCCTCGTTCCCCTGTGTGGCAAATCAAAGGACCTGTGGTGGCTGCACGACAGGGGGCATCCGGTGATAGGCATCGAGCTGAGTGCCATCGCCTGCAAGGACTTCTTCGAGGAAGCCGGAGCCAAGGCCCGCGTATTGCCGGCGCAACCTTTCACCCGCTACATCCACGACGATGAGCTGCAACTCTGGTGCGGCGATTTCTTCCAGTTGGTCCCCGACGATGTCCGCCACGTGCGTCTGGTCTATGACCGGGCAGCACTCATCGCCCTGCCCCCGGCCATGCGCCGGGACTATGCCGAACACCTCGAGGCCATCCTGCCGGATCAGGCTGCCATCCTGCTGATCACCCTGGATTACGACCCGGGCGAGATGAAAGGCCCGCCGTTCAACGTCAGTCCGGACGAGGTTCACGCCCTGTTCGGCGATGAATTCGAGATCGACCACATCCTGACCAACCCGCTGGAGAAAGATCACCCGTTTGCCAAACGCAAAGGGCTGAACAACGGATCCGAAAGCGTATTCCGTTTGCGTCGCAAGGCATGACCGACAGCCGGCGTTAACGCCGGCCGTCGGCAACGGCATCGGTCAACAGGCCGGGACGAGCGCCCGGCTCACACGTGGCTCAACACCTGGTCCAGCGTCACGGCCGAATAGGCATTGGGATCGTTGGGATCCTCGCTCAGCCAGACATCGGTGGGCCACACCGGGATGGCGCAGATCACTTCGTAATCGCCGGTATCCCCCTTGCCGAGAACATAGAACGCCGACGGCAGCCAGGCATCCCCTTCATTTGGTGGTTCGGTACTGAGCGTGATATCCGCCGGCGTGATTTCGCTGAACGTCTTGGTGCCGGAGGCCGGCATGGTAATGACCTGGGTCGATCCCGGCGAGCCGGGCAGCGAGACTTCGGAGGCTGCGACCTGCGGGATCATAACCTCCAGGAACATGTTGGATCCCGCATTGGCGGCTGTGGATGTTGAGGCGATAACCAGAATGGATGTAACGGGAACATCGGGCATGGCAACCACTCCTTTTCCGTGGAGGATGTACGGTGACATGGTGACATTTCGGACACGGTTGCAGGCAACTTCCCCTTGGCCTGTTCAGGAAGATTAGGCCGACGCCATCTTCAGTACAAGCCCACCTGGGCCATCCCAAGCCGCCAGCCCTACCCGGCAGCCGCCAATGTCGAGGGCACCACGTAGCTGAACCGTTTTCGGTATTGCTCCATCGTGCAGCCGACGGAACGTTTGAACAGGCGGCGGAAGGACGAGGCGTCTTCGTAGCCGACCCGCCAGATGATCTGTGCCGTCTGGTCCCGGCTCGACTCCAGGAAATGCTTGGCGGCTTCGATCCGCAGTTGCTGCAGGTAGCCGATGGGGGGCTCCCCGGTAGCGTCCTTGAAGCGTCGCTTGAACGTTCTCGGCCCCAGCGCGGCGATATCGGCCACCTGGTCGATGGCCACCGGCTCCGCGTAATGGGCTTCCAGCCAGGCCTGCGCCTTGAGGATCGACGCGTCCTGATGCGCCTTGTGACCGTAGAAGCGCATGTAGGGCGTCTGCTCCATCCGCCGGTTATCCAGCACCAGCAGCTTGCTGCAGGCCAGCGCCACCGCCGGCGAGGCGAGCCGCTCCACCAGGTACAGGCACAGGTCGGAAAACGCCGACGCGCCACCGGCGCAGATCACCTGGCCGTTATCCACAAGGATCTGGTCCACTTCCAGTCGCACGCCCGGGTAGCGCTGGCGGAAAAGGCCCGCTGCGCGCCAATGAGTCGTGGCGGCCACGCCTTCCAGCAGCCCCGCCTCCGCAAGCACGAAACTGCCGGTACAGACACTTGCCAGGAGGGCGCCCTGGTCCGACGCCGAACGCAGCCAGTCGAACAGGGGCCGGGCATGGGCCAGCGAGCGCTCGACATAACTCTCGACCACCACCGCTTCCAACGCGGACCCCACCACGATCAGATCCGGCTTGAGGGCTTCGCGGCGTGTCGTCGGCGTCACCAGCGCGCCGCTGTAGCCCCGCACCGGCTCATCGTCCGCCGTCACGATGTGGCATTCAAACAGGGGCTGCTCGGAGGTCCTGCGGCCGCAGTAGTTCGCTGTGGCAAAGAAATCCATCACGCCGTGGACACCGCTGGCATGGCAATAGGGCTGGGCAACGATGGCAACCGTGATCATGGCGCAATGACCTATTTCGCATTTTATATGTCAAATATGACACTCCTGACGATCCCGGGCAAGCCGTACCCTGATCCTGTCATCCACTGAGATCCCCTGCGGATCCCGCCAGGAGCACTTAACATGAACCTTCCCGTCAAAACCTTTCCGGCCGTTACCCGTCTGCCTGACAAGCCCCGAACCGACAAACCAGCGCTGAAACACCAACTGCGCCAACTGGGCCTCTCGCTTTACGCCCGTGTCTCTCCGGCCGGAGCCGCCCGCCTGGTGAACCGGCAATTCTTCCGTCCTTCGCGACTGCCAATGCCCTCCCGCTACGAATACCTGCTGGATGAAGCCGACAGTCACACCCAGCTCCACCACGTTAGCAATACGATTCCGGTCTACAGCTGGGGCGAAGGGCCGACGGTGCTGGGCGTGCATGGCTGGTCCGGCGCGGGTATCCAGTTCGGTGCCTACGTCAAACCATTAGTGGCCGCCGGCTACCGGGTGGTGCTGTTCGATGCGCCGGGCCACGGTCGCGCCCAGGGCTCGCAGACCGATCTTTTTGAAATGGCGGAGGTGGTTCGGCGTGTCGGCCTGGGCAGCGGGCCCGTGCAGGCCATCCTGGCCCACTCCCTGGGGGCCGTGGCCGCCGCCCGGGCACTGACGCGGGGCCTCGGCGCCGAATACCTGGTGCTGCTGGCGCCGCCGTCCGACCTGTCATCGGTGGTCAATGGTCTGGGGGCCAGGCTGGGAATCCCTGCCGGCGTGTTGCGGGATCATCGCCAACTGATGGAGGCACGTTTTGGCGAGGACCTGTGGAACCAGCTGTCGCTTCCGCAACTGGCCCCCGGCTTACCCGGCAACGGGCTGGTGGTTTATGATAGCGATGACCAGCACGTGCCGCCGGCCCAGAGTGAGCGCGTGCGAACCGCCTGGTCCGGCGCCGCCGTATTCCAGACCCGCGGACTGGGTCATCATCGCCTGCTCTGGCATCCCGATGTGGTGGATGCGGTAACCACCCACATCAAGGCCAGTTCATAACGTCGGGCCTGGCGCGCGAGTTCAGCGGTGACGAGCTCCGGTTCCGCCCCGTTTTCAGCCAGGTCATGCAGCAGGGCGCAGGCCCGTTCGTTTTCACTGCGTCCGCGGCACTCCCCCGGACTGCGGGACAGGTGGTCATGAAGCTGTCACTGGCCGCCGCCCTGCATCGCCCGGTCCAGCAACTGGGCGGTGTGCAGCACCGTGCGTCCGCTGCCGTGCCGGATCTGCTCGCGACAGCTGAAACCATCCGCGACCAGGACGGTGTCCGCCGATGTCTGCCGGAGCGACGGCAACATCGCCGATTCGGCAATGCGCATGGACACCGGGTACTTGTCGGCATCGAAACCGAAGGCTCCGGCCATCCCGCAACAGCCGTTGTCCGGCAGGCTCACATCGAGGCCCAGCCCCTCGAGCAGTGAGCGGGTGCCCGCCATGCCGGCCAGCGCTTTCTGGTGACAGTGGCCGTGTACCCAGGCATGACCGTCGAGCTGCGGCAGTGATAAATCGGTCTGCTTCGCCAGGAAGTCCGGGAACAGCCAGCTGTTCTGCGCCAGCCACTGGGCCCGCCGGTCGTCCGGAAAGAAGTTCAACAGTTCCTCGCGGAAGGTGCTCAGGCACGAGGGCTCCAGACCCACCACCGGAATGCCGGCCTCGATCGCCGGCGCCAGGGTTTCCAGCACCTGCTTCAGGCGCCAGCGGGCACGCTCGAGCAGGCCGTGGTCGTATAGCGGCCGGCCGCAACAGACCGGTCGTCCCGGCAACTGGACGGCATAGCCCAGTCGCTCCAACACCCGCGATGCTGACCGCAGGCAGTCGGATTGCAGGAAATTGTTGAACGTGTCAGGCCACAGCATGACGGCTGGGCGATGCCCCGACATCGGGTCCGATCGGTAATCCCGCGTAAACGGCCGTGGCGAAAACCGCGGCAGATCCCGCTCCGGGGTCATGCCCGTCAATTGCCTGACGATGGCTGCCGCCCCGGGCACACGCGTGAGGCCATTGAACAGGCGCGGCGCCCGGCCGGCCAGCCGGGACCACTCGTGGATCATACCCAGCGTCCAGGCCTGTCTTGGGCGCCGGTGATGTTCGTAGTAGTGCGCCATGAACTCGGCCTTGTAGGTGGCCATGTCCACCTGCACCGGGCACTCCTGCCGGCAGGCTTTGCAGGCGAGACAGAGGTCCAGGGCTTCATGCACAGACTCGTTGTCCCAGACACCCTCCAGCGTGTCGCCGTGGAGCATCTCGAACAGTAGCCGCGCGCGGCCCCGGGTGGAATGTTTCTCTTCCTGGGTGCCCCGGTAACTCGGGCACATGGTGCCCCCGGCATAGCTGCGGCACTTGCCCACGCCGACACAGCGATGCGCCGCGGAGGAGAAACGGCCCTGGTCCCGGTGGAAGCTGAAGTACAACGGTTCCGGCTCGATGGGGTCGTGCTCGGGGCCGGTTCGCAGGTGCTCATCGATGCGGTAGGGATCGATCAGCTTGTGGGGGTTGAGCCGGCCTTGTGGGTCCCAGATCGTCTTGAATTCCCGGAAGGCGTCCATCAGTTGCGGGCTGAACATCCTGGGCCAGAGCTCGGCCCGCGCCTGCCCGTCGCCGTGCTCGCCCGACAGGGAGCCGCCATAGGCCACCACCAGGTCGGCCGCTTCATCGAGAAAACGGCGCCATTTGGCGACGCCCTCATGGCTGGAAAGATCGAAGGTCATCCGCCCGTGGATGCAGCCATCGCCGAAGTGCCCGTAGAGTGAAGAGCGATAGCCATACTTTTCCAGCAGCCTGCGGAAGTCACGCAGGTAGTCGCCGACCCGCTCCGGGTCGACCGCGGCGTCCTCCCAACCGGGGTAGCTCTCGTCCTCGCCGGGCAGCGCGTTGGTGGCCGCCGACCCGCTCTTGCGCACGTTCCAGACCCGGTTGGCTTCGTCAGGATCGGTATAGAGCTTGCTGTCGACGCAGTGCGCCTGCTGGCTATCGATGGCCTTCTGCGCCGCCCGGGTCGCCTCTTCGACGGTATTCCCGCCGAATTCCGACAGGATCCAGCCATTGCCGTCCGGCAGGCCCTCGATGGCATGCAGCCCCCAACCTTTCTTGCGCATGTCCTCGACAATGCGCTCGTCGAGGCCTTCCACCGAGAGCGGCCCGGTTTTCAGGATCGCCGGCGCCTGGTCGCCCGCCTGGCAGATATCCTCGTAACCCAGCACCACCAGTACCCGGTGTGGCGGGCTGTCCACCAACCGCATCCGGGCAGACAGGGTCACCGCACAGGTGCCTTCGCTGCCGACCAGTGCGCGGGCCACATTAAAGCCGTTCTCCGGCAATAGCGCGTCCAGGTTGTAGCCGGAGACCCGCCGGCGGATATCGGGAAAGCCGCTGCGGATGTGCTCGGCGTAGCGGTCCCGGAGGTCTCGCAGGGCCTGGTAGATCTCGCCCTTGCGGCCGCCGGCGCGGATGATGTCGGCCAATTCGTCTTCGGACGTCGGGCCGACCGTCATGCGCACGCCGTCGTAGGTCAGGATATCCAGGGATTCGGTGTTGTCGTCGGTCTTGCCCGCCATGACCGAGTGCGCCCCGCAGGAGTTGTTGCCGATCATGCCGCCCAGGGTGCACTGGGTATGGGTCGAGGGATCCGGCCCGAAGGTCAGCCCGTGCTGCTCGGCGGCGTCCCGCAGGACGTCGCAGACGACACCGGGCTGGATCACCGCGGTACGATCTTCCGGCTCCACCGCCAGCACACGGTTCATGTACTTCGAGGTATCCAGCACCACGGCGGCGTTGCAGGTCTGGCCGGCCAGGCTGGTCCCGGCGCCGCGCATTAATATGGGCGCGTCGAACCGCCGGGCGATGGCCACAGCCTGCTCGATATCCTGCTCGTGACGGGGAATGACGACGCCGGTCGGGACCTGGCGGTAATTGGAGGCGTCGGTGGCGTACAGGGCACGACTGCCCATTTCGAAACGGACCTCGCCGTCGATAACCGCCTCCAGGGCGGCGACCAGGGCATCGATGTCGGCCGTGTGTTCAGTGGCTGCTGCAGTCTCTCTGGCCATGCCCGCTCCTTCCGGTGCGTGCAGGGGTGAATGGACGGGCCCGCCTCACCGGCAGCGTAGCCTGGTGAGACGGGCGCCGGCCGGACGGGTGTTCTCAGATGTCATCCATGCTACGCACCTGGCGTGCCAGTCGCATGGATTCGTTCTCCTCCATTTCCAGGAGCTCTTCCACCAGATCCGCGACTTCACGCAACTCCGCCTTGCGCAGCAGCGACCGGTATAGCGCCATCAGCTCATCGTGGAAATAGAAGATCTCCACCGCAATCTCGTCGAAGCTGAGTTTGGCGTAATAGTGATCCGGCTTGCGGTAGGAGTCGAACGGCTTGTGGTTGTAGAAATCATACAGGCGGGTCTTCATCACCTTGGGATCCGCCTGTTTCTCGAATTCCGCCGTGATCCGTTCCAGCTCCGACTCGTGTTGGGACAGGTAGCTGAGCAACGCGCTCGCACGCTCGTTCCGGTTGCCATCGACCGACTCCCCGAGGGAGCGGGCCAGGTGCGCATGAAGCTGACGCGCCCAGTCGATGAGGTCCTCAAACGTCTTGATTTCCATTCGGCGTCCTCCGCAGTCTGACGTCGACGTTTGCCGGCCCCTCAACGGAGGGGATGCCGACGACCTTGCTTTCAGTGTAACCCACAAACAGGTGCAAACCTGAACCTGCGCCACCTGACGATTCTGTCATGGAGATCGAGACCGGGAGCAGCGCGGCGGGGCCTGGTGTGCCAACGGGTCAGACCGGTCAGGCGGATGAGGTATCGCAGCGACGGGCCAGCAGGACCGCCACCGAAGGATAGTCAGGCTGCCGGACAGCGGCCTCCGGTTTCCCGGGCGCCGGTTTCGGGTGTGTTTCCGCTACTGCCCGTGTCAACTGGGCCCGCTCCGGTCGGGCGTATCCGGGTACGGGTTCCTGCGTTCCGGCCATCAGCTCGCCGATGTAGTCCGCAAGGACAGCGTCCGGTTGACCGGACAGGTCGGGAACCACGGGCGGGGCCGTCGGCAAGGGGGTAAGCGCCTTGTGCTCGGCACGCCATAGCCGGTACACCTGCCCGCACAGCAGCGCGAGCAACAGCAGCGTAAGAATTTCAGCAAAGGTCACCCAGAAGCTGGTGGTCATGTCGCATCCCTGTGATATCGCCGGCCCAGCCGGACGGCTTACCAGCACAGTTGAAATCTATCGCAACTGTACACACAATCAGCCGTTTGACCGTGAACTGCTGTTCAATTTTTCGACTTGTCCGGCATGACCACCCATTCCGGGTCCTCGAATTCACCGATACGCCGGATTTCCACGAACGGCGCCGCGCTGTGGATGATGGCCCGGATCTCCTCGTTGGGCTGACCTTCCATTGCATCCCGGCTGGCCTTGCTGTCCCACTGGGCGATGGCGATCAGGCGCATGGGATCGCCGATCATCCGGTGCAGTTCGGTGCCCCGCGCACCCGGCGCCTGCTGGATCAACTCACTGGCGCGCACCCAGGCATCTGCGTATTCCTCGGCGGTATGCCCTTCCTTGATACGGACTTCGAAGATGTATTTCATGGTGGTCTCCCTATCGGTTGAATACCCCGCCATCATAGGCGCTGATTGCCGGCGCTGGAACGCATTCACCATATACCGCAACTGCTTCCCTGAGATGCAAAGATAAGTTACGGTTATTGAATGGCCCAGCCTTAAAATACAATGGTTTGTCGATTTTACTGCTCGGAAAGGAACCCGGAAGCCTTGCCCAACCAACATGTGCCCGCTGTCGAAATAGTCGAGGTCTTGCGTCGATCCGAGCATGGCATGACGCTGCCTTTCATCTGCCGGGGAAGCGACGATGAAGTCTATTTCGTAAAGGGGTTTGGCGCTGGCCGTGTCAGTCAGATTAACGAATGGATTTCCGGAAACCTTGCCCTGGCTTTCGACATTCCCATCGCCCCTTTCAGACTTGTACAGGTTCCCGAGGATCTGCTGGAGGTACTCTCACCAGACGATGCAGTCGCGTTAGGCCAAGGACCAGCTTTTGGTTCGAAAGAACAAAGAATTACTGAACTGACGTATTCCCAGGTATCCGGGGTGCCCGTTGAGCTACGCCGTTCCTTGCTGATATTTGATTGGTGGATATCGAATGGTGATCGCCAACTCACCGAGAACGGCGGAAATCCAAACCTGTTTTGGGAGCCCCGGGCCCAGCAGCTGGTCGTCATCGATCACAATCAATCCTTCGACCCGGAATTCAAGGCGGATGATTTCTGCAGCTACCACGCGTTCAGGGATAGTATGTCCGGCGTGTTCGATGACTTGGTCGAGCGAGAACACTATACTTCGAAAATGGAGCAGGCCTTGAAAGACTGGAATGGCATCGTCGCATCTATCCCTGAGGAATGGCTGTACCGGGACCCTGAAATGACAATGCCATTGGATTTTCGTCCCGCGTCGATGCTCAAACACTTGCAACGCTTTAACAGCAATACATTCTGGAACTGGAAATGACCCGGCTAGCGTGCCAATACGCCATCGTGCGTTTCATGCCATACATCGAGACGGGCGAGTTCGCCAACGTTGGCATATTGCTGTGGGCGCCCAAAACCCGTTACCTGGGTTTTAAGCTGTTACGTCGCAAACACGCCCGGATTACCCAGTTCTTTGAAGAAATGGACCGGGGGGTCTACCTCAAAACCATGGCCAACTTGGATGCGGAGTTGCATCGTGTCCAGGATATGGTCAGAGACACCATCTCCCAATCTGACAGCCGGGAATACGGTTTCCATAAGGGGCTGTTCCAGGAACTGATTCGCCCTCGCGAAACCATTATTCGATTCAGTGAACAGCGGGCCGTGTTGACGGAAAATCCCGAACAAACCCTGCAGGACCTATACGATCATTACGTAGGCAGGAACTTTGTCACCAAAGAGTATCAGGAAACGATTCTTGAGAAAGGGGTCCGGAGGCTGCTTGAGCAGCGTGATCTCGCACGCCGCTTCACCAAGCGTCGTATCGAGGATCAGCTTTACGGGGTAACGTTTCCGTTTGTCGAGCAGGGCAATGAAAAGGCAATCCGAATTATCAAGCCCCTGTTCCTTGGCCAGTCAGATTCCACAGCCATTATTGAGCATGGCGGTCGCTGGAAACTGAAAGTGGAACAGTTGAGAAACCGGAATCTGCTCGACGGACCAGTGTTATTTCCGGTACAGGGTCCGGAGGATGCATCGCCATCCAGTATCCGGATAGAAGCCTTTAGAGAAACCCGGAAAGCTCTGGCGGATGCCGATATCCAGGTCGTGTTGCATACGGATCAGCAGAAAGTACTGGAATTTGCAGCTCGTTGAGCCGGCCAGACGGGCTCTCGATCCCAGCTATCACTAAGCAACAGGCTGTGGAGACGCTACCCGCCTCGCCCAAACATTTTCCAGGGCTTCAAACAGGCTGTCCGTCATCAGCGCCAGTAGGCCGATCAGCAACGCGCCCTGCAACACGTAAGCGGTATTGCCGTTGACCAATCCAGCGATCACCGGATCCCCCAGGGTGCGGGCGCCGATGGTGGAGCCGATGGCCGCAGTGGCGATGTTGATGGTGACCGACGTGCGGATGCCCGCCAGGATCACGCGACCCGCCAGCGGGATTTCCACCTGGAACAGCACCTGGCGGGCCGACATGCCCATGCCCCGGGCTGCCTCGGTGACGGCGGGATCGAGACCGTCCAGTCCCGCCAGGGTGTTGCGCAGCACCGGCAGCAGACCATACAACACCAGCGCCACCAGCGTCGGCCCTTCCCCGAATCCCAGCACCGGCACCGCCAGCGCGAGGACCGCCACCGGGGGGAACGTCTGGCCGATGGAGGCGATCTGACTGACCAGTGGCAGGAAGTCCCGGCCCAACGGCCGGGTTGCAAAAATACCGCCGGCGACCGCGGCCAGGGTGCCAATCGTCGCTGAAACCAGAACCAGCAGGACGTGGTTGCCCAGCAGAAAGAGAAAACTCTCCCGCCGGTAGATCACGCCTTGCGTATCCGGCTGGATCAGACGGAACAGGGGTTCCAGCGCCTCCATACCCAGCACCAGGGCCAGCAGCACAGCCAGCCACAGGATCGGCGTCCGCCAGGTGCGCATCACACGCCTCCCTCGATCAGGCGTTGGCGTAACAGGACACCGGTTTCGTTGCCCAGGTGGTCGAAAACCGCCACCTGCTGCAGGTCCTGCCAGAGCATCACCGACAGGGCCAGACGCAGGCTGTCGTCTTCCTTCAGGCCGTCCGCGCCGGGCTCGGCGGGATGCGGTTTGTCATGGGGGGTCATCAGGTCCCGTACCGGCCGCAGGGCCATCAGCTTGAGCCCGCGATCCTGCCTGCCGACCAGGTTTTCCACGAAGTCCGACGCCGGCCGGCGCAGGATGTTTTCCGGCGTGTCGTGCTGGATGATGCGGCCCTGGTCCATGACGGCAATCCGCGTGGCGAGTCGCAGGGCCTCGTCGATATCGTGGGTGACGAAGACGGTGGTTTTCTTCAACTGGCGCTGCAGGCGCAGCATCTCCAGCTGCAGGTTCTCCCGGGTGATGGCGTCGAGCGCACCGAACGGCTCGTCCATCAGCAGGATATTGGGATCCGCCGCCAGTGCCCGCGCCACACCGACCCGCTGGGCCTGTCCACCGGACAGTTGCTGGGGGTAGGCACCGGCAAAGCGGGCCGGATCCATATCCAGCATCTCCAGCAGCTCGCTGACACGGGCCTGGATACGCGCCTTCGGCCACTTCAGGAGCCTGGGCACCAGCGCGATATTGCGGGCCACCGTCCAGTGTGGAAACAGGCCGGTGCCCTGGATGGCGTAGCCCATATTCAGGCGCAGGCGTTGCAGGTCCATGCCGGCGATGTCCTCGCCGTCGACCTGGATCTCACCGCTGCTGGTCGGCAGCAGTCGGTTGATCATGCGCAGGGTGGTGGATTTGCCGCACCCCGAGCTGCCGACCAACACACAGACTTCGCCGGTTTCCACCGTCAGGTCGATGTGATCCACGGCCACGGTCTGGCCGAATCGGCGGGTGACGTTTTTCAGTTCGATCATCCGCTGGATGTCCTCTTATGCTGGAGTACGGCTGCGGGCCGGGGTTGCAGGGCGGTGGCGAGGGCAGACAGCACCACGTCGGCGGCGAGCGCCAGGCCAATCGTCGGCAGTGCGCCGAGCAGGACCAGATCCATGGCCGCCTGCCCCAGCCCCTGGAAAATAAAGGTGCCGAAACCGCCGGCGCCAATCAGGGCCGCCACGGCGGTCAGCCCCATGGCCTGGATCGTGGTTATGCGAACGCCCTCGATGATGACCGGCATCGCCAGCGGCAGGCGCGCCTGCAGGAACAGCTGACGCTCGGTCATGCCCATACCCCGCCCCGCATCGATCACCGCTTCGGGGACTTCCGTCAAAGCCACAAAGGTGTTGCGCACCATCGGCAGCAGGCTGTAGGCGATCAGCGCCAGCAGTGCCGGTGCCCAACCGATACCGCGGATGCCCAGCCCCTGGAGAACGGGAAAGGCCGCGGTCAATGCGCTGAGCGGGGCAATCAGCAGGCCGAACAGGGCCAGGCTGGGAATGGTCTGCAGAAAGCTGACCACGCCGAAGACCGGACGGCGCCAGCCTTCCGAGCGCATCATTTTCAGCACCAGGGCAAACGCCAGCACAAAGCTGATCGCTACGGCACCCAGCGCCAATGCGAGGTGGGCCCGGAGTGCCTGGAGGAACTCGTCGGGCCGGCTTTCGAACTCGCGCATCAGGGATAAGCTGTCGAGCCCGCCCTGGCGGACGAGCAAGGCCCAACCCGCCAGGATCACCACCAGGATGCCCAACTGGCCACGCCGTCCCAGCCGTAGCCGGCCCACGACCTCGATCAGCATCAGCACGAGCAGGAACAGCAGCGACCAGAACCCGGCGCCAACCGCGGTACGGGCGTAAGGGGACTCCCTGGGAAGGTGGGCGGAGGTGAAGACAACCAGTAGGTCCGGCAACGCCGTCAGCGCCAGCGTCAGCAGTACCCCGAGCAGGGCATAGCGCCGGCGCAGCGGCAGGATCGCCAGCGCCATCAAGGCGCACAGTCCGACCGAGACGGTGACGGCGCCGAACCAGCCGGCGGCGTCAAACAGGCCATACCCGGTGCCGGACACGATACGGTTGGGCTGCACCGTGCCCAGGTCCAGCACCCATACGAGCACCAGGGCCAGCAGCCCCAGTGCGGTAATGACCCGGTTGGGCGGTTCGTCGAGGGAAGACAAACTCAATCCTGTTCGAGGGAGTCCAGGTAATCCCGCGCAACTTTCTCGGCCGGTGCGCCGTTGACGGCCACTTCACCGTTCAGGCGCTGCAGGGTTTCCAGGTCGAGGGACTCGAACACCGGCTTGAGGATGTCACGGATCTGCGGATAGGCCTTGAGCACCGCTTCGCGGATGATCGGCGTCGGCTGGTACACCGGCTGGACGCCCTTGGTGTCGGTCATCACTTTCAGGTCCAGGGCGTTGAGGCCGCCGTCCGTGCCGTAGGTCATGGCGCCGTTGACGTCATTATCGTTGAGAGCCGCCGCGCGCATGGTGGCGGCCGTGTTACCGCCGGACAGGATCAGCAACTGGCTGGATTTCAGCTTGAAGCCATAGGCCTTCTGGAACGCCGGCAGTGCACTGGGGGACTCCACGAACTCGGCGCTGGCCGCAAAGCGGAAGGCACCGCCCTGGTTGATGTAGGCGGCCAGGTCTTCGAGGGTTTCCAGGTTCTCCTTGCGCGCCAGGTCACCGCGCACGCTCATGGCCCAGGTGTTGTTGGCGTCGGCCGGGGTCAGCCAGACGATTTTCTCGGCGTCATAGTCCAGCTTCTTCGCCATGTCATAGGCCTTGTCGGCCTTGTTCCACACGTCGCTGTCGGCCTTGTCGTAAAAGAAGGCGGCGTTGCCGGTGTACTCGGGATAGATGTCGATCTCGCCGGCCTTGATGGCGTTGCGCACGATATTGGTGGCCCCGAGCTGGATCCGGTTTTCCACGGGGATATCGGCCCGTTCCAGGCTCTGCAGGATCATCTGCCCCAGCACCGAGCCCTCGGTGTCGATCTTGGAGGACACCACGACCGGTTCGGCGGCCAGCACCGGTCCGGCAACGAGCAACAGCAGCGCAGGCAGGCTACGACGAATACGCGAAATGAGGGACACGGACACTCTCCTTGCGGGTTCCAGTATCTGGTTGTTTTCAGGGCCGTCAGCTTTCAAGTCTAAGCGACCCGTATACGAAGGCAAGGCAGAACGGGATGAAAGTGGGCGACTTATGACGGTATGGGTATCGTCAGTGCGTCCACGCCCAGCTTTTCAGGCTGGAATCCGTTGGTCCTGTGATCGGATGGATAGCCGATGGAAATACCGCACAGCAGCGTGTACCGGTTCGGAATCAGTCGCCGCGCCATGGCATCAATGAACTCCATCCGGCAATCCTTATCAAAGCTATTAAAAGGTTCTATCCTGCACGGACTTATCCCGGACTACTATGAACTGAGTAGCGTTCGGTTTATCTTCAGGTGGCTTACATAACGCTTCAAATTTACTCAGCAATAAACCTGAAACAAAAACCTTTCGTAACTGTCAAAGGCGCAGAAGCTGAACTAAGCTGAAAGCAGTCGAGCCGGAATCCGACGACCGGCGCATTCGGGTTCGACATTCCCATTTCCTGACGTTTCCATCCACCTACTGGGCGCCGGTATAAGGCAAGCCTGACGATCTGAATCGGGGAACTGATACGTGTAGTTGTGTGACCACATTGCGAGCGAGGGGCCTATATGAGCATTCTGCAGCACTTCAAAGACCGGTATGAATCAACTCAGGAGGAGGAATTCTCTCTTGAGGAATACCTGGAGATCTGCAAACGCGACAAGTCGGCATACGCCACTGCTGCCGAGCGGATGCTGATGGCGATCGGCGAACCGGAACACATAGACACCTCTCGCGATCCGAGACTGTCCCGCATCTTTTCCAACAAGGTCATCAAGCGCTACCCGGAATTCGACGAGTTCTACGGCATGGAAGACGCCGTTGAAAACATCGTCTCCTTCTTCAAGCATGCGGCCCAGGGCCTGGAAGAGAAGAAACAGATCCTTTATCTGCTGGGTCCGGTCGGGGGCGGCAAATCCTCCCTGGCTGAAAAGCTCAAGCAGTTGATGCAGAAGGTCCCCTTCTACGCCATCAAGGGCTCACCGGTGAACGAATCCCCCCTGGGGCTGTTCGACCCGGACGAGGACGGCGCTATTCTGGAAGAGGAATACGGCATCCCCACCCGCTACCTAAAGCCCATTATGTCGCCCTGGGCGGTGAAGCGGCTGCATGAGTTCGGCGGCGACATCAGCCAGTTCAAGGTGGTCAAGCGCTATCCCTCGGTGCTGGATCAGATCGGCATTTCCAAGACCGAGCCCGGTGACGACAACAACCAGGACATCTCCGCCCTGGTGGGCAAGGTCAACATCCGCATGCTGGAAGAGTTCTCCCAGGATGACCCGGACGCCTACAGCTTCTCCGGCGGCCTGAGCAAGGCCAACCAGGGTCTGATGGAATTCGTCGAGATGTTCAAGGCGCCCATCAAGGTCCTGCATCCGCTGCTGACCGCCACCCAGGAAGGCAACTACAACACCACCGAAGGGATGGGCTCGGTACCGTTCGACGGCATCATCCTGGCCCACTCCAATGAGTCCGAATGGCAGACCTTCCGCAACAACAAACACAATGAGGCGTTCCTCGACCGGGTCTACATCGTCAAGGTGCCCTACTGTGTGCGGGTCACCGAGGAAATCGACATCTACCGCAAGCTGTTGCGCCACAGTTCGCTGCAGGGCGCCCCATGCGCACCGGACACCCTGGACATGCTGGCCCAGTTCACGGTGCTGTCCCGCCTCAAAGAGCCGGAAAACTCCAGCATCTTCTCCAAGATGCGGGTCTACGATGGCCAGAACATCAAGGACACGGATCCCAAGGCCAAGTCGATCCAGGAGTACCGGGATGCGGCCGGCGTGAACGAGGGCATGGACGGCCTGTCCACCCGCTTCGCCTTCAAGATCCTGTCCAAGGTGTTCAACTTCGACACCACGGAAATCGCGGCCAACCCGGTGCACCTGCTCTATGTCCTCGAGAAACAGATCGAACAGGAGCAGTTCCCCAATGAGGTGCAGGAACGCTACCTGCGCTTTATCAAGGAATACCTGGCGCCGCACTACGTCGAGTTCATCGGCAAGGAAATCCAGACCGCGTACCTGGAGAGCTACAGCGAGTATGGCCAGAACCTGTTCGACCGCTACGTGACCTATGCGGACTTCTGGATCCAGGACCAGGAATACCGCGATCCGGAAACCGGCGAGATCCTCAACCGCTCCGCCATCAACGACGAGTTGGAGAAGATCGAGAAGCCGGCCGGCATCAGCAACCCGAAAGATTTCCGCAACGAAGTGGTCAACTTCGTGCTGCGGGCACGCGCCAACAACCAGGGCCAGAACCCATCCTGGCTCAGCTACGAAAAACTGCGCAGCGTGATCGAGAAGAAAATGTTCTCCAACACCGAGGACCTGCTTCCGGTCATCTCCTTCAACCCGAAGGCCTCGCAGGAAGACCAGAAGAAACACAAACAGTTCGTCGAAAGGATGGTCGAACGCGGGTACACCGAGAAGCAGGTCCGCCTGCTCGCCGAATGGTACCTGCGGGTCAGGAAGTCCCAGTAACGGAACGGCCGCTCGCCGCTTAACCGCAGCCGCGGCCCGACCCTGAACCAGGTTGGGAGTCAGCAAAAAGGAAAGGTGAAGCTCCCTGGAATTGACTCGAGGTCCGGGGCGTTCATGAAGGTGCAAAGTGCAAGGCGCCCAGCGCGCAACACGCGAGGCATACCTGCCCGGTAGTTGAGCTGACCGGGGTTGCGCACAACCACTGCGCAACGCAGCAATTTGCGCCTTCAGGGACGACCTCCACCGAGAACTGGAGAGTGTTATGGGGATGACTCATGTCGTCGACCGCCGACTGAACGGCAAGAACAAAAGCGCAGTGAACCGCGAACGCTTCCTGCGCCGTTACCGCCACCACATCAAGAAAGCCGTGGCGGATGCCGTCCAACGCCGGTCGATTACCGATATTGAACGGGGTGAGCACGTCAGCATCCCGTCGAAGGACATTGACGAACCCATTTTCCATCACGGCACGGGCGGCCACCGTGAGGTGGTGCATCCGGGCAACAAGGAGTTCGTGGCCGGCGATACCGTGCCCAAACCCCAGGGCGGCGGTGGCGGCCAGGGACAAGGCGGAGCCAGTCCAGACGGCGAAGGCATGGACGAGTTTGCCTTCCAGATCACCCAGGACGAGTTCCTGGACTTCCTGTTCGACGACCTGGAATTGCCCAACCTCGCCCGCAAGAAGCTGAAGGACACCGAGGCATTCAAGTACCAACGGGCCGGCTTCACCTCCCAGGGAATCCCGGCCAAGCTGGATGTGGTCCGCTCCCTGCGCGGCGCCCATGCCCGCCGGCTGGGATTGGGGGGAGCCCGCAAGCGCAAGCTGCGGGAACTGGAAGCCCAACTGGCCGAGCTCAAGGCTCATCCGAACGAGCCGGATCCCGCGTTTAGTCCGCAGGACCAGATCGATGCGCTGGAAGCGGAGATCAAACGCCTCAAGGGCAACCTCCGGCGCATTCCGTGGATCGACGAAATCGACCTGCGCTACCGCCAGCACGTCAAGAAGCCGAAGCCCGCCACCAGCGCCGTCATGTTCTGCCTGATGGACGTCTCCGGCTCCATGACGCAGGTACACAAGGACATCGCCAAGCGCTTCTTCATTTTGCTGTACCTGTTCCTGAAGAAGAACTACAAGCGCATCGAAGTCGTCTTCATCCGTCACCACACCAGCGCCAAGGAAGTGGACGAGGAAGAGTTCTTCTACTCCCGGGAAACCGGCGGGACCATCGTCTCCAGCGCGCTGAAGCTGATGAAGCAGATCGTGGACGCCCGCTACTCGCCGTCGGAATGGAACATCTACGCGGCGCAGGCGTCGGATGGGGATAACTGGAACGACGACTCCCCCATTTGCGGCAAGATCCTGGCCGAGCAGATCCTGCCGCTGGTGCAGTACTACGCCTATGTGGAAATCACGCCGCAGGATCACCAGATGCTGTGGTACGAGTACGAGAAGATCCTCAAGCAGGACCCGAACAGTTTCGCCATGCAGCAGATCGCGGATCCGGGGGACATTTACCCGGTCTTCCGCCAGTTGTTCGAGAGGAAAGCCGCATGACCGGTACCGCTGAAAAACCGCCCGTTGGTAACAAGCCGATATCGACCACGTCCGAGTGGACGTTCGATCTCATTCGCGAATACGACGAGGAAATCGCCAAGTGCGCCGCGGAGTTCGGTCTGGATACCTATCCCAACCAGATCGAGGTGATCAGCGCCGAGCAGATGATGGACGCCTACAGCTCGGTGGGGATGCCGGTGGGCTACCATCACTGGTCGTTCGGCAAGCAGTTCCTGAACACCTCGAAGGGCTACCAGCGCGGACAGATGGGCCTGGCGTACGAGATCGTGATCAACTCCGATCCCTGCATCGCCTACCTGATGGAGGAAAACACCCTGCCCATGCAGGCGCTGGTCATCGCCCACGCCTGTTACGGTCACAATTCCTTCTTCAAGGGCAACTACCTGTTCCGTACCTGGACCGATGCCAGCGCCATCATCGATTACCTGGTGTTCGCCCGTAACTACGTCGCCGAGTGCGAGGAGCGTTATGGGGTGGATGCGGTGGAGCAGATCCTGGACTCCTGCCATGCCCTGATGAACTACGGCGTCGATCGCTACAAGCGGCCCTCGCCGATATCCGCCGCCGAGGAACAGCGCCGCCAGAAGGAACGCGAGGAATACCTGCAACGCCAGCTCAACGACCTGTGGCGGACCATCCCCCGAATGGCCGGTGACGACGATGAAGACGAACGCCGCCGCAAGCGCTACCCGCCGGAGCCGCAGGAGAACCTGCTCTACTTTATCGAGAAGAACGCGCCGCTGCTGGAAACCTGGCAACGGGAACTGATCCGCATCGTGCGCAAGATCGGCCAGTACTTCTATCCCCAGCGTCAGACCCAGGTGATGAACGAGGGCTGGGCCAGCTTCTGGCATTACACCCTGCTCCACCGGATGTACGAGAAAGGTCTGGTCACCGACGGCTTCATGCTGGAATTCCTGCAGAGCCACACCGCGGTCATCTACCAGCCGCCGTTCGACAGCCCCTGGTATTCGGGCATCAACCCGTACACCCTGGGCTTCTCCATCTATTCCGATCTGCGCCGCATCTGCGAGGAGCCGACGGACGAGGACCGGCAATGGTTCCCGGATATCGCCGGCTCCGACTGGGTGGAAACGCTGCATTTCGCGATGAAGAACTTCAAGGACGAGAGCTTCATCCAGCAGTTCCTGTCGCCCAAGGTGATGCGGGACCTCAAGCTGTTCGCCATTTCCAGCGATGAAGACGAAGACGTCTACCGCATTACCGCCATCCACGACGAAATGGGCTACCGCGTCCTGCGGGAGAAACTCGCCCGGCAATACAACCTCAGTTACCGGGAACCCAACATCCAGGTGTGGAACGTGGATCTGCGGGGTGACCGCTCACTGACCCTGCGCCATGTGCCGGTCGACGGTGTGCCGCTGGGCGACAGTACGGTGGAGGTGATCCGTCACGTCCATCGCCTGTGGGGCTTCGACGTGCACCTGGAGAGTGTCGACGACGGCACCGTGGTCGAGGAATTCCACATTCCTCCGCGTCACCTGGAAGACGAGGATTAAGCCTCTCCGTCACCCCGGCCCCTGAGGCTCCGATCAGGGGCCGGGGTGACATCCTTCGGCCGCAGTGGTTTCATAGGCGGGTATCAGACCGTCTGCCGGAAGAGACCCCGCATGCAATTCCTCAATGGCATCACCCTCCTGCTGGTTTACCAGTTGGTGGGCGAAATTACCGTCCGCCTGTTCGGCCTGCCGATTCCCGGCCCGGTGCTGGGCATGGTCCTGCTGTTCCTGACGCTGGTGATCCGCAAGCGCAGCGGCGGCGCCCTGGACACGGCTGCTAACGGCCTGCTCAGTCACCTGTCCCTGCTGTTCGTGCCGGCCGGCGTGGGCATGATGGTGTATTTCAGCCGCATCCTCGATGAGTGGCTACCGATTGCGCTGTCGCTGGTCCTCGGCACCGCTATCACCATGATCGTAACGGCCGGCGCCATGCTGGCCACACAAAGACTCCTGGCAAGGAGGCCGCGCCGCGATGGTTGAGACGGACCTGACGAAAATCTGGGTCTACCTGTCCGCCTCGCCCCTGCTGGGACTGACAGTGACCCTGGTGGCCTACCTGGCCGCGCACCGTATCTATATGCTGGCCCACCAGAACCCGCTGCTCAATCCGGTGATTACGGCGATCCTGATGCTGATCGCGTTTCTCAAACTGACCGGCACCTCCTACGAGGACTATTTTGAGGGCGGCCAGTTCGTCCACTTCCTGCTGGGTCCGGCGACGGTCGCCCTGGCGGTGCCGCTGTACCAGCAGTTCTCGCGGCTACGGGCGGTACTTGTTCCGGTGGTGGTTGCCCTGCTGATCGGCGTGGTCGTCGGTGCATTGAGCTCGATAACCATCGCCTGGCTGTTCGGCGCCTCGCCGGAAACCCAGCTGTCACTGGCGCCAAAATCCGTGACCGCTCCGGTCGCCATGGGCATTTCCGAACAGATCGGCGGGATCCCATCGCTGACGGCGGTGCTGGTGGTGGTGACGGGAATACTCGGAGCCCTGATGGGCACTCGCCTGTTTGCCCTGCTGCGGATTCGCGATGACCGCGTGAAGGGCATTGCCATGGGGGTTGCCGCCCATGGCATCGGGACGGCCCGGGCCTTTCATGTAAGCCCGGAGATGGGCGCCTTCTCAGGACTGGCCATGGCCCTGTCCGCCTTCGCCACCTCGGCTCTGCTGCCGGGGCTGGTGGATTTCCTGCGCGCCATCTACGGGGGCTGGCTTTAGGAAGTCTCTGATAGTCGTTTTCAGAGATTACCTACATCATTAGCTCCCGTTCTCCAGTAATCTACCCGCTGGCCAGGATGGTCATATGCGAAACCACCGTCGATGTATCAAGGACGAAGCACATGTCTCAGCCCACCGGCCTGCAGTTCACGGCCCGCCTCGGCAGCCTGCCGGACGACACCTTCGCGGTGGTCGAGTTCGAACTCGAAGAGCACCTGTCCCGGCCCTTTACCCTGACCCTCAAGCTGGCCAGCACCT
>NZ_SJDL01000044.1 GCF_004327985.1 Marinobacter halodurans | reverse complement strand
GCCAAAGAAGGTGTTCGACCGCCTGTCTCTGGTCAGTTTGCTGGATACGATAAACCGGCTTCAGAGCCAATCATGAACCGCCGTGGTACGGAACCGTATGCCCGGTGGTGTGAGAGGACGGGGGAGGTGACTCCCCCTCCTACTCGATTATCTGGAGCATGGGGTTTGCTGACATGGGAAGTGCACCTTGAATCAGACCTTGGGAGTCTGAAACCAATGGATGCCATCGCTTCCGTCGCCTAAGAGGGCCGTCCATGGCCGCTTATGCGACGAGGACATCCTGTCCTCTGCTCCAGCGATGGCATCCATTGGTTTCGATCGGATCGGGTGCAAGCCGCCTATGAGCAGTGACCGGAGTGAGAGGATCGACGCACTCTTATGCGATAACGCCGAAGTCGGAAAGAAGCGAATGGATGCCCTTGCCGAAGGGGGGCAGGGATGTCCCGGTCGCATTAGTCGGCCAGGTACGGCCGTCTAATGCAGCGCAGGCAAGGGTGTCCATTGGCTTCCGGCTCGGGGCCGCAGTCTTCCTAAATCCAGCCTTCTAAAAAAGGCACCTGACGGCGCCTCAGAAGCTGAAGCGTCTGCTACATGGACTCCCCGGACTTCTATTTCTGGGCCTGCAACCAGCTTCCCAGTTCTTTCCGTTCCTTATCCGTCATTCCCGTGGTGTTGCCCAGCGGCATGTACTGGCTGTTCACCGCCGCCTGCATGATCTGGGCGCTGTGGTCCTTCACCGCTTTGAGCGAGTCGAACGCAATGCCTGCGGGCGGCGCCTGGAAGGCCGGGTTGCTGGGATCCTTCGCGTGACACGCCGAGCAGTGGGTGTCCACCAGTTGCCGGATATCCGCGTCGGCCACCTTGGGCGCACCAGCGGCTGTGGCGGCGGCTTCCGCCTGCCTGCCGGTGGGCGGGGCGATGGCGCCGATCAGGGTCACGGTCATGATGCCGCAGGCCAGCAGGATCGATGGCCGGTAGATGCCGCGGTGCTTCAGGTTGAAGAAGTGCCGTGCGAAGGCCGTGATAAAGCCGATGGCCGCCAGGATGATCCAGCCTTGCGGATGCCCGTACAGCATCGGGTAGTGGTTGCTGATCATGATGAAGATGACCGGCAGGGTCAGGTAGTTGTTGTGGGTCGAGCGCAGCTTGGCCAGCGCCGCCAGGCGTTCCACCCGCGCGTCCGGTTCCCGCCCCTGTTCCACCGTCTCCACCAGCGCCCGCTGGGACGGCATGATGCCCAGGAACACGTTGCCCACCATGATGGTGCCGATCACCGCGCCCACGTGGATGAAAGCGCCCCGCCCGGCAAAGATGTGGAACAGCGCCCAGTCCACCGCCACCAGCAGGACAAACAGCACGGCGCCGAAGGCCATCCCGTTCTTCGCCAGCGGGCTGCGGATCAGCAGTTCGTAGATCAGCAGCATGCCGCCGATGAAACCCAGGCCGATCAGCGCGGCGGACAGGGTGGTCAGCTCCGCCTTGGCGTTGTCGATCAGGTAGCCGCTGGAGCCGAAGTAGTACACCGTGAACAGCAATGCCGTGCCGGACAGCCAGGTGCTGTAGGCCTCCCACTTGAACCAGTGCAGGATGCCGGGCATTTTCTCGGGCCCCAGCTTGTACTTGGCCACTTCGTAGAAGCCGCCGCCGTGAATGGCCCACAGGTCGCCCTTGATGCCTTTTTTCTTCTTCCATTCGGGCGGATCTTCCAGGTGGTTATCCAGCCAGATGAAATAGAACGACGCCCCGATCCAGGCGATGCCTGCAATCACATGAAACCAGCGGATGAGCAGGCTGAGCCATTCACTGAGGTACGCGGCCATCGGTCACTCCTGTCTCTGAAACACGGTCAGCATCCCGATCGAACCGACACTGGCCGGCAATGTAGGTGCGCTGGATGACCCGGTCGTCGCCCAGGATCATCAGGTCGAACAGTCTGTCGCGCAGGCGGGTGCTGTGCTGCTTGAGACTCAGCATGGGGGTGGCGTCCGTATCCAGCAGTACGAAATCGGCGACCTTGCCGGGGGCGAAGTTGCCGATCTCGTCGTCCCGGTGCAGCGCTTTCGCGTTGCCCAGGGTAGCCAGGTAGAACGCCTGGAAGGGCGTCAGCGCCTGCTCGCGCAGCTGGCAGACCTTGTAGGCCTCGGCCATGGTCTTGAGCAGCGACAGGCTGGTGCCGCCGCCCACGTCCGTGGCCAGGCTCAGGGTGACGCCCGCCTGGTGGGCGCTGCGCAGGTCAAACAGGCCGCTGCCGAGGAAGGTGTTGGACGTTGGACAGAAGGCGATGCGCGCGCCGGTTTCCGCCAGCCGCTGGCGGTCGCCGTCGTTGATGTGGATGCCGTGGGCCAGCACGGCCCGGTCATTAAGCAGGCCGTAATGCGCGTAGACGTCCAGGTAATCGGCCCGGTCCGGGAACAGTTCGCTCACCCAGGCGATTTCCGCCTTGTTCTCGGCCCAGTGGGTCTGCATCAGCACGCCCGGGTTGTCCGCCACCAGTTTGCCGGCCAGCTCCAGCTGGCGCGGGGTGGAGGTGGGCGCAAAACGCGGGGTCACGGCGTACTGCAGTCGGCCGTGGTGGTGCCAGCGGTCGATCAGCGCCTGGCAGTCCCGGTAGCTGCTCTCGGCCTCGTCGCACAGGCCTTCCGGGGCATGGCGGTCCATCATCACCTTGCCGGCCGTGATGGCCTGGCCGCGGGCTTCGGCGGCTTCGAACAGGGCGTCCACCGACTGGGGATGCGACGTGCAGAACACCAGCCCGGCCGTGGTGCCGTGGCGCAGCAGCTGGTCGAGGAACCGATGGGCCTGGCTCTTCGCCCAGTCGGTCTCGGCAAAGCGCATTTCCGCCGGGAAGGTGTAGGTTTCCAGCCAGTCCAGCAACTGGGCGCCGTAGCTGCCGATCACCCCGAGCTGGGGCAGGTGCACGTGGGTGTCGATAAAGCCGGGCAGGATCACGTGCTCCGGCCAGTGCTCGACCGGCGTGCCTTCGGGCAGCGATCCGATCAGCTCATCCGCGGAGCCGACGACCTTGACCCGGCCCTCCTCGACCACCAGCAGCCCGTCCTCGAACCACTCGTAACTGTTGTCCGCCGGTGTCTCCAGGCCGGGGTCGGCCAGGAAATGCAGCAGCCGACCCCGGTAGGCCTGCACCGGTTGCGATGACGCCATGGTGATCAGCTCCCGCGATACGTCGAGTAGCCCCACTGATTCAGCAGCAGCGGCACGTGGTAGTGGTCCTGGTCACCGTTGACGGAGAAGTCGATGGTCACCTGGGGATAGAAACAGTCCTTGCCGTAGGCCTGGAAGTAATCGCCGGTGGCGAAGGTCAGGCGGTACAGGCCGGTCACCAGCGGGCCGTCGAACCATTGGCCGATGCGGCCGTCGCTGTCCGTGGTGCCCTTGGCCACCTGGGTCCAGCCGTCGCTGTCCTGCTGCTCGAGGGTCACGACGACGCCTTCGGCGGGGTAGCCGCTGCCGAGGTCGAGGATGTGGGTCGTAATCGGGCTGGGTTCGCTCATACCAGTTTATCCAGTCTCAGGTGGGTGATTTTGGCCTGCTCGCGGCCAGCGTTCTCGATTTCCTGCGCGCGGGAATTGGGCAGGCGCGCTTCCAGCAGGGCCAGCATCTCGTCCGCGGACTTGCCGGTAGCGCAGACGATGAAGATAAAGCCGAATTTCCCGTGATAGGCGTCGTTGGCGTCCTTCAGACGGTGCAGGACGTCATCGCTGGCGACGGCCGTGGAAGACTGCTCGCCGCTGGCCAGGGCGTGGGTGTTGGCGTACCTGGCCTTGAGGCTTTTCACGTCGCCGATCCTGGGGTGGGCGTCGAACGCTGCGAGCCAGTCGCGCTCGGTCATGGCCGGCCACAGGGCCTCCGCTTTGCGGTGCAGGTCATCGCGATCGGCAAACGGACGGGCGGCGACCATGCCCTCGACCCAGCGGTCGGCGGCGCAGCAGGTGCGCAGGGTGTCGGCGGCTTCGGTCGCGCTCATCGCGTTGAGGGATGCCAGGGACATTCAGTGCTCCCGTTTCGGGTTCGATGCGGTTGCCGCTTCGGCGTCTTCCCGCATCAGGGTTTTCAGGTTGGACCAGGACAGGCCGCGGCGGGCCGGTTTATCCGTGACCTCGGCCGCCAGGCTCAGCAACTCGGCGGATATCGACACCGCCACTTCCATGGGCCGCTTTCCGGGCACGTCGCGTCGGCCAATCGGGCAGCGGATGCCGTCGATCTGGGTCTCACTATAGCCGCGATGGGCCAGTCGCTGGCGGAAGCGGTCCGCCTTGGTGTCCGAGCCGATCAGGCCGATGGAGGCGGCGCCGCCCGCGTCCAGCAGCGTCCGGCACAGGTCGAAATCCAGTTGATGGTTGTGGGTCAGGATCACCACATGGGCGCCCTCGGCCAGCGCAGCGGCATCGCCCATCGGGTCGTCGGTGTGGTGGCGGCGCACGTTCACCGGCAGCTCGTCCGGGAAGCTGTCGGCGCGGCTGTCCACCCAGGTGATCTGCCAGGGCAGCTCGCCCATGATGGTGATCAGCGACTTGGCCACGTGACCGGCGCCGAACACCACCAGCCGGCCGTCGCCGCCGGCATGGCCTTCCAGCAGCACCGCGACACTACCGCCGCAGCACTGGCCCAGGCTCGCGCCCAGCGGGAAGTGGGCCATCTCGCAGGTGTAGTCCCGCGCGGCCAGTCGCTCCCGGGCGCGGGCGATGATGCGGTATTCCAGATGGCCGCCGCCGATGGTGTCGTGGCTGTGCTCGCCGGTGACCACCATCTTGCTGGCGGGCTCGCGCGGCACCGAGCCGGTCACGCCCAGCACGGTCACCAGCACATAGGGTTCGCCGCGCCGCTCGCAGTCGGCCACGGCCTCGTACCAGGTCAGGCGCTTTTGCATGAGGAATCGCCTCCGTTGTCGGCCAGCCACTGCCGGGTGGCGGTGACGGCCCTGAGAACCTGCTCCGGCGTGGCCGGGCTGTCGAAAGGCGGGCTGTAACGATAGTCCGCCAGGCTGGCCACTGCATCCCGCAGGGCGCACCAGACCGAGATGCCGAGCATCAGCGGCGGCTCGCCCACCGCCTTGGAGCGGAACACCGTGGCCTCGCGGTTGGGGCTGTGCGCCAGCAGCGCCACGCGGAAATCCTCCGGCGCGTCCGACGCGGCCGGGATCTTGTAGGTGGCGGGGCCGGTGGTCATCAACTGGCCCTTGTCGCTGTACATCAGTTCCTCGGTGGTCAGCCAGCCCATGCCCTGGATGAAGCCGCCTTCGATCTGGCCGATGTCGATTTCCGGGTTCAGGGACTGGCCCACGTCGTGGAGGATGTCGGTGCGGATCACCCGGTACTCGCCGGTCAGGGTGTCCACCACCACTTCCGAACAGGCGGCGCCGTTGGCGTAGTAGAGGAACGGGCGGCCCCTGCCGGTTTCGGGATCGTAGTGGATCTTCGGCGTGGCGTAGAAACCGGACGAGGATAGCGAGACGCGGGCCATGTAGGCCTGCTGCACGAAGTCCGCCCAGCCGAACCGGTCCTTGCCCACGCGCACCTGGTTGTTGGCGAACTCGACCTCGTCGGCGCTCACGGCATACGTCTCGACCGCGAAGTCCACCAGCCGCGCCTTGATCGTCTCGCAGGCGTCCAGCGCCGCCATGCCGTTCAGGTCGGAGCTGGAAGACGCGGCGGTGGGCGAGGTGTTCGGCACCTTGTCCGTGCGGGTGGCGGAGACCTTGATGCGGTCGATGTCCACCTGGAATGCCGTCGCCACCACCTGGGCCACCTTGATGAACAGGCCCTGGCCCATCTCCGTGCCGCCGTGGTTCAGGTGGATGCTGCCGTCGGTGTAGACGTGCACCAGCGCGCCGGCCTGGTTCAGATGTTTGGCGGTGAAGGAGATGCCGAACTTCACCGGCGTCAGCGCCAGCCCCCGCTTGACCACCGGGCTGCGGCGGTTGAACCCGGTGATGGCCTGGCGCCGCTCGCGGTAGTCGGAGCTGGCTTCAAGCTGCTCGATCAGTTCGGGCAGCACATGCTGTTCCACGATCTGGCCGTAATGGGTCTCGTCCCGGCCCGGGCCGTAGAGGTTGCGTTTGCGCACGTCCAGCGGATCCAGGCCCCGGTGGCGGGCGATGTCGTCCATGGCGCGCTCGATGATCATCATGCCCTGGGGCCCACCGAACCCGCGAAAGGCGGTGTTGGACACCGTGTGGGTCTTGCAGCGGTGACCGACGACCCGGGCCTGGCCCAGGTAGTAGGCGTTGTCGGCGTGGAACATGGCGCGGTCGACGACGGCCTCGGACAGGTCCGGCGAGTAGCCGCAGCGACCGGCCACCATGATGTCGGCACCCTGGAGCATGCCTTCGTCGTCGAAGCCGATGTCGTAGGTGTTGTAGAAGTCGTGGCGCTTGCCGGTCTGCACCATGTCGTCCGAGCGGGCCATGCGGTACTTCACCGGCCGGCCGGTGTGGCGCGCCAGCAGGCCGGCAATGCAGGCCAGCGGTGCCGCCTGGGTTTCCTTGCCGCCGAAGCCGCCGCCCATCCGACGCACTTCCACCTGCACCTCATGGATCGGCAGGCCCAATACCCCGGCCACCAGCTTCTGCACCTCGGACGGGTGCTGGCTGGAGGTGTGCACGAACACGCCGGCGTCTTCGGTGGGTTCCACCAGGCAGGCCTGGCCTTCCAGGTAGAAATGCTCCTGCCCGCCCACGTGCATCTCCGCCTGCAGGCGATGCGGCGCGGCCGCCAGAGCCTGGTCCGGGTCGCCCCGCTGTTGGGTGTGGGACGGGCGCACAAAGAACTGCTTGGCCAGCGCGTCTTTGGTGGTCAGCACCGGCTCCAGCGGCTCGTACTCCACCTTCGCCAGTTTGGCAGCCTGGCGCGCGGCGCGCAGGGAGGTGGCCGCGACGGCGAACAACGGCTGGCCGATGAATTCCACCAGATCGCCGGCCAGCACCGGGTCGCCGGGGAACACCGGGCCGATGTCGGTGTGGCCGGGCACCTCGTCGACGGTCAGTACGGCTACCACGCCCGGATAGGCGCGCACGGCGCTCAGGTCCATGGACTTGATGCGGGCGTGGGCCTGGGTACTCTGGCCGACGGTGGCGTGCAGCAGGCCGGGTGGCTCCGGCAGGTCGTCGATGTAGCGGGCCTGGCCGCTGACGTGTTTCCAGGCGCTGTCGTGGGCGATCCTCGAGCCGGCGGTACCGCGTGCGCTCGCCGGCGGCTGAACGATGGTGTCGGGCAGTTTACGCATAATCGGTCACCGTCAGGGGAAAGGCGGAATCGAAGTGGCTGCCGGTCTCCAGCAGGGCGCGTTGCAGCAGGTTGCCGGCCACCTGCAGGCGATAGCCGGCGGACGCGCGCGCATCGGACATCGGCTTGAAGTCGGAGGCCAGGGCGGCAGTGGCGGCGGCAACGGTGGCGTCGTTCCACGGCTGGCCCCTGATGGCCTGCTCGGCGGCGTCCGCCCGTTTGGGGATGGCCGCCATGCCGCCGAATGCGAGCCGGCAGTCGCTCACCGTGCCGTTATCCAGTTGCAGCCAGAAAGCGCCCAGTACGGCGGAGATGTCGTCGTCCAGGCGTTTGGAAATCTTGTACAGCAGCAGGTGCTCGTTGGCTTTCGGCAGCGGCGCCCGTACGCCGCGGATGAATTCGTGGGGCTGCAGCTCGGTCTGCCTGTAGTCCCTGAAGAAATCGGCCAGCGGCATCCGGCGCACGCCATCCAGGCTGTCCAGTTCCAGTTCGGCGTCCAGGGCGATCAGGGCCGGGGGCATGTCGCCAATGGGGGAAGCGTTACCAATATTCCCGCCCAGGGTGCCGCGATTCCGGATCTGTAACGATCCCAGACGTTCCAGTAACGGTGCAAAGTGGGGCCAATGGCCCGGTAACACCTCGTGGAGCTGGCGATACGTCAGGCCGGCGCCAAGATAGAGATGATCGTCGGCGATCGTCAGGGTCTGCAGTTCGGCCACGCGCTCCACGCTGATCAGGTGGCCCAGGTCCTTGAGCTGCTGGGTGATCTCCAGCACCAGGTCGGTCCCGCCGGCAATCAGGCGGGCTTCTGGGTAGGTGGCGCGCAGGGTGCGCAGCTCCTCCAGGGTTTGCGGCAGGTCGCAGCGGCGGCCCTGGTCGTCCCTGAGGCTGCCCTTCTCGCCGTTGATGCGTTGCAGGGACGCAATCATGGCGCTGTCCTGCAGCCAGTCCGGGCCGCTGAAACGCTTGCCGGTGCCGCCGGGTGTCCAGGTTTCGGCGCAGGCGCGCCGGGCCGCTTCGAGGATGGGGCGGTAGCCGGTGCAGCGGCACAGGTTGCCCGCGAGCGCTTCCAGCAGCTCGTGATGACTGGGGGGCGCGGCCAGCCGGTCGGGAGCCGTCTGACGCGCCGTGTGCAGGGTGAACAGGGACATGACGATACCCGGCGTGCAGAACCCGCATTGTGCCCCGTGGCACTCGATCATAGCTTTCTGGACCGGATGGGCAGGTTCTTCCCTTAAGACATCCACCGTCACCAGATGTTTCCCGTGCAGGCTGCCGATCACGGCAATGCAGCTGTTCACCGACTCATAGCGCAACGTGCGCGATCCCGGATCAAGGACACCGACACTCACCGTGCAGGCGCCGCAGTCGCCGGAGGCGCAGCCCTCCTTGGTGCCGGTGAGGTGCATTTCGGTGCGTAGCCATTCCAGTATGCTCAGATTTGGGTCAGTATCCGATAACTTGCGGGGCTCGCCATTGAGGAAAAATTCGATCACGGGTCTCACCATCTTGCGTATTATGGCCACCCTCCGGGCCCTGGAATCCGCATCTTGCAGGGCGGTTGGGCGGGGCGGTCTGCCTGGCGTAACAGGCCGATGGCCGTTACTGAATCCATTACCTGACCGGTGTTTTGCAATTTTCTGACCAACCAGTCGAGTTTATCGCAAAATGTTTTTTAATCACCAGTTGGCAAGCAAATTGCTCAATCAAGAAATGTTGATTGTCTGGTCAGTTTATTACGTGAAAGAGGTCCTGAAATGACGGCAGCGGCACGGCTACGTCTGGAGAATATCGTCAAGGAGTACCCCGGTTGCCGGGCGAACGACGGTATCGACCTGACGGTGGCACCCGGTGAAATCCACGCCTTGCTGGGTGAGAACGGGGCCGGCAAGAGTACCCTGATGAAAGTGATCTACGGGGTCATCCAGCCGGACGAGGGCACCCTCTACTGGGACGGTGAAAAGCTGACCCTGCAAGGTCCGGCCCATGCCCGCCAGTTGGGGATCGGCATGGTCTTCCAGCATTTCTCCCTGTTCGAAACCCTGACCGTCACCGAGAACATCGCCCTGGGCCTGCCGGCCAGCGAGGCGAAGGATCGCAAGGCACTGGAAAAGCGCATCCGCGAGGTGTCGACCCACTATGGCATGGCGCTGGACCCGCGCCGCCACGTGCACAGCCTGTCCACCGGCGAACGCCAGCGGGTGGAAATCGTGCGCTGCCTGATCCAGCACAGCCGCCTGCTGATCCTCGATGAACCCACCTCGGTGCTGACGCCGCAGGAAGTGGCCGACCTGTTCCGCACCCTGCGCCAGTTGGCCAGCGAAGGATGCAGCATCCTGTTTATCAGCCACAAGCTGCAGGAGGTGCGCGACCTGTGTCATCACGCCACCGTCCTGCGCAACGGCAAGGTCACCGGTGAGTGCGATCCCACCGAAACCTCCACCGACGCCATCGCCCGCCTGATGGTCGGTGACGAAACCCCGCTCAGCACCGACGTCCCGCCGGCCACGCCCGGGGCGCCTTTGCTGGAGGTGAGCGGGCTCAGCTACGCCAGCGACGATCCCTTCGGTACGGCGTTGCGCAATATCACCATGGAGCTGAGGGCCGGTGAGATTGTCGGCATCGCCGGGGTGGCCGGCAATGGCCAGGACGAATTGTTGCGGGCGTTGTCCGGCGAGTACAAGGCAGCGGCCAATCAGGTGTGTTTTGACGGGCAGGATGTCGGTCAGTTGGGACCGGACGCGCGGCGCCGGGCCGGCATCGCCGTGGTACCGGAAGAGCGGCTGGGGCGCGGGGCCGTCCCGGACATGTCCCTGGTGGACAATACCCTGCTGACCGCCTCCGCCCAGGGGATGGTGAGCAAGGGCTGGGTGGCCTATCGCAAGGCGCGGGAGTATGCCACCCGCGTGCGGGATCGCTTTCAGGTGAAGTCGGATGGCATCGAGGCCCCGGCCCGCAGCCTGTCCGGCGGCAATCTCCAGAAATTCATCATCGGCCGGGAAGCCCTGCAGGAACCCAGGCTGCTGGTCGCCTCCCACCCCACCTGGGGCGTGGATGTGGGCTCGGCGGTGGCGATCCATCAGGTGCTGGTGGAACTGCGCGACCGGGGCGCGGCCGTCCTGCTGATTTCCGAGGATCTCGATGAACTGTTCCAGCTCTGCACCCGCATGGGGGCGATCTGCGGGGGGCGGCTGTCGCCGCTCGTGCCCACCGAATCCCTCAGCATTGGACAGCTGGGGCAGTGGATGGCCGGCGATTTCGCCGACGCGGCAGGGGAGGTGAACCATGCTGTCGCTTGAGCGCCGCCAGGTGGATTCCCGCCTGATGGAGTACCTGTCGCCGGTGCTGGCGCTGGTGCTGACCGTCATCACCGGCTTCCTGATCTTCCTGGGCCTCGACCGTGACCCGGTGGAAGGCCTGCGCCTGTTCTTCATCGTCCCGATCAGTGATGCCGTGGGCGTGGCCGAACTGGGTCTGAAGGCCGCGCCATTGCTGCTGTGTGCTGCCGGCCTGACCATCTGTTACCGCGCCAGGATCTGGAACATCGGGGCAGAAGGCCACTTCCTGATGGGCGCGGTCGGCGCCACCATCGCGGCCCTGCATTTCGGTGAAGGCACCGGCTTCTGGATCCTGCCGGTGGTGCTGCTGGCGGGCATTGCCTGCGGTGCCCTCTGGTCGGCCATCGCGGCGTTCCTGAAGACGCATTTCCACTGCAACGAAATCCTCACCACCATCATGCTCAACTACATCGCCCTGAACCTGCTGCTGTACGCGGTGCACGGGCCGCTGAAGGATCCTTACGGCTTCAGCTTCCCGCAGTCGGCGATGTTCGGTGACGCCGCCCTGCTGCCGATGCTGATTCCCGGCACGCGTTTGCACATCGGCCTGCTCTTCGCGCTGCTGGCGGCCGTTGCGGTGGGCGTCCTGTTCGCCCGCACCTTTATCGGCTTCCAGCTCAAGGTGCTGGGTGAGGACCACAAGGCCGCGGAGTTTGCCGGCTTCCCGCGCAAGCGGCTGGTTTGGTTCGCCTTCCTGGTGGCGGGCGGCCTGGCCGGGCTGGCGGGGGCGTCCGAGGTGACTGGCCCGATCGGGCAACTGATTCCGCAGGTGTCGCCGGGCTATGGCTATACCGCCATCATCGTCGTGTTCATGGGACGGATGAAGGCGGTCGGGTTGATCCTGGCCAGCGCGCTGCTGGCGTTGACCTTCCTGGGCGGCGAGATGATGCAGATCGGCATGAACCTGCCCAAGGCCATGACCGGCCTGTTCCAGGGCCTGCTGCTGTTCTACCTGCTCACCTGCGACGCCTTTATCCACTACCGGATACGCCTGACCCGCAGGCACGTCACCGCGTCGGCCGGTACCAACACGCCGCTGGCCACACAGGAGAGCTGAGATGAGTCCCGACATGATCGTCAATATTCTCGCCGCAACCGTGGTGGCCGGTACCCCGCTGCTGATCGTGGCGCTGGGAGAACTGATCTGCGAGCGCTCCGGCGTGCTCAACCTGGGCCAGGAAGGCATGATGCTGATCGGCGCGGTGGCCGGGTTCGCCGGCGTCTACGCCAGCGGCAGCCTGCTGGTCGGTGTCATTGCCGGCATGGCCGCCGGGGTGGGCATGTCGCTGCTGTTCGGCTTCATGGCCATCACCCTGGCCGCCAACCAGTACGCCGCCGGTCTGGCCCTGACCATTTTTGGCACCGGCCTGAGTGCCTTCGTCGGCACCGATTTCGTGGGCAAGACCATCGACGGCTTCACCAAGCTGCCGATCCCGTTCCTCAGCGACATCCCGGTGCTCGGCCCGGTCCTGTTCAACCATGACCTGCTGGTTTACGTCTCCCTGGGGCTTTTCGTGGCGGTCTATGTCTTCCTGCGCCACAGCCGGGGAGGCCTGTTGCTGCGGGCGGTGGGGGAGTCCCCCGAATCCGCCAACGCCAACGGCCTGCCGGTGCTGCTGATCCGTTACCTGGCGGTGAGCTTCGGCGGCGCCATGGCGGGCCTGTCGGGCGCCTACCTGTCGCTGGCCTACACCCCGCTGTGGACCGAAGGCATGACCGCCGGCCGCGGCTGGATCGCCCTGGCGCTGGTGGTGTTCGCCACCTGGCGGCCGGTGCGGGTGCTGCTGGGCGCTTACCTGTTCGGCCTCGCCAGCATCCTGCATCTGGTACTGCAGGGCTTCGGCTGGGACATCTCCCCGGAGCTACTGGCCATGCTGCCTTACGTGGTGACGGTGGTCGTGCTGGTGTTGCTGTCCGCGAATCCGACCCGGACGCGACTGCATACGCCGCTGTCGATCGGCCAGCCCTGGCGGCCCAGTCGCTAGGGCAGGGGGAAACGAGTTCCACTATAACCCGCAGTTCAAGCCGGACGCGGGTAACTTCGCCGGCCATCCGGGCGTACGCTATGCGGGTATTGGGTACTCGGACCGGAACAACGAGTCTGGCGTCAGTGATGACAATGCAGTGGACACCGAGAGCGCAACCAGTGCGCCGGTAAAAGTCCATGTCTAAAGCCAACCCCGGGGAGCCGGCTAACGGCTGCCCGGTATCAACAGCGATGGATGCCCATGAGTCTGCAACCTGAAGCGAACATCAACGAGATCGGGGGCGCCCCGGAGAAAGGCCGGGCACGTCGATACCGGCCGGGACGCATTCGGGAAAAGAACCGGGAACGGATCATCGCCGCCGCCGAGGAGGCTTTTGCCCACCATGGCTTTCGCGGCGCCACGATCCAGAATATCGCCGAACGGGCCGGGTTGCCCAAGTCCAACGTGCTGTACTACTTCAGCAACAAGCAGCGCATCTATTCGGCGCTGTTCGACGACATCATGAGTCGCTGGAATGCGGTGTTCTCCGAGATCAGCCCGGACGACGACCCGGCAGAGGCACTGGAAACGTTCATCCGGACCAAGGTGGAGATGTCGCGCCAACACCCCATGGCGTCCCGCCTGTTCGCCCAGGAGATCATCCAGGGCGCGCCCTTCCTCAAGGATCACCTGCGCACCAATGTGCGCGAATGGGTCCGGGGACGGGCCAAAGTGATTCAGCAGTGGATCGACGACGGTCGGATGGCGCCGGTCGATCCGGTGCAACTGATCTTCCTGATCTGGTCCTCGACCCAGCATTACGCGGACTTCCAGGTCCAGATCCTGATGGTGGAGAACAAGGCCGAATACGAAGAGCAGGATTTTGAGCACGCGGCCAACTTCCTGACCGACGTGATCCTGCGCGGTTGCGGCCTGGAGCCAAAGACACGATGAGTCTGCGCAACGGGTATCCCCGTGATCGGCGCGGCTACGGCGGCCGGCCACCCCACGCCAACTGGCCGGGAGAGGCTCGCATTGCGGCGCAGTTTGTCCTGAACTATGAGGAAGGCGGAGTATCGCTATAAGCCGGCGTGACCGAAAGATCAATTGGGGAGTGGGCGGGCACCTGCGGTGCCTCAGAAGCTAAAGCTTCTGCTACATGCTCGAGCGGGCTGAAAATGTAGCCGACGCTTTAGCTTCGGAGCAGCCTGCAAGGCTGCCCTGATACAAAGAACGTAGCCATAGTGCCTCCCCGAAACAACAGAGAGCCAACAATCATGACCGACGTACAAGTCGCCCCCATCATCGAAGGGCCTGATTTTTCCCGGGACTACCTGAACCTCGCCGACGGCAGCCTCGGCGCCGAGGTGACCTGGGTCACCGACGAATTCTTCGCCCCCCGTGAGCGTATGCTGGATCCCGAGCCCGCGCGCTTCTACCCGGATAAATACGACGATCACGGCAAGTGGATGGACGGCTGGGAAACCCGCCGCCGTCGCAACACGGGCCACGACTGGTGCATCCTGCGCCTGGCCATGCCGGGCGTGCTGCACGGCGTCGATTTCGACACCAGCTTCTTCACCGGCAACTTCGCCCCGGCGGCGTCCGTCGAGGCCTGCTGGTCGCCGGAAGCCGATCCCGACAACGACGCCGACTGGCAGGAAATCCTGCCGGCGGTGTCCCTGTCCGGCAACGATCATCGCTTTGAAGCGCTGGCCGCTTCCGGCCCCTGGACCCACCTGCGCCTGCACATCTGGCCCGATGGCGGCATGGCCCGTTTCCGGGTCTACGGCCAGCCGTTCTGCGACTGGGACAACCGCAGTACCGACGAGCGCCTGGACCTGCTGGCGCTGGCCAACGGCGGCGACCAGGTGGCCTGGAGCGACGCCCATTATGGCGAGCCGCGCAAGCTGCTGCGTCCCGGGCGGGGCATCAACATGGGCGACGGCTGGGAAACCCGTCGCCGCCGGGAACCGGGCAACGAGTGGTGCATTCTCAAGCTGGGTCACAAGGGCCTCGCCGAAGGCCTCGAGATCGACACCGCCCACTTCAAGGGCAATTTCCCGGACCGCGTCTCGATCCAGGCGGCCTGCGTGGAGCAGGGCACGCGCCAGTCCATCATCACCCAGAGCATGTTCTGGGAGACCCTGCTCGACGAGCAGCCGCTGACGGCCGACGCCATCCACGAATTCAGCGAGCTGAAGGACCTTGGACCGATCACCCACATCCGGGTGAACAGCATCCCGGACGGTGGCATCAGTCGCGTGCGGCTGTGGGGGAAGGCGGTCCAATGAGCGCGCCGCGGGTCATCCAGAGTCAGCCCCTGACCCGGGCGGCGTTTGCGCCGTTCGGCGACGTGATTGAAACGAACGGTGCCGCGTCGTTTCCCATCAACGCCGGTCGCACCGAGCGTTTCCATGCCCTGGCGGCGGTGGAAACCCTGGGCGAGGATGCGGATGCCATCATCTCCATCTTCCGCGGCCAGCCGCTGGAACCGCTGCTGATCGACCTGATGGAGCGCCACCCGAAGGGAAGCCAGGCGTTTATGCCGATCGGTAATGAGCCCTACTGGGTGGTGGTGGCGCCGCCGGGTGAGTTTGATCCGGCCAGAGTTCAGGTTTTTTACGCCAAGCCCGGGCAGGGTGTGAACTACCATGCCGGCACCTGGCACGCGCCGCTGCTGCCGGTGAACCGGGACGCGGACTTCCTGGTGGTGGACCGTCGCGGCCCCGGCGACAACTGCGATACCGTCGATCTGGCACCGCCGGTCCGGCCGGAGTGATGTGATATGTCCCGTTTCGCCATCACCCACGTGGCCGTGTTTACGGTCGACCCCAGGAACACGGTCATCCCGGATGCCACCGTTCTGGTGGAAGACGACCGAATCAGCGCCGTCGGTCCTTCTGAAGCTGTCGACGTACCGTCGGACTGCCCGGTGGTGGACGGTCGCGGCAAGGTGCTGATCCCGGGCCTGGTGGATGCCCACTCCCATTCCAGCCTGATGCGCGGCGTGACGGAGAACATGCCGCTGATGGAGTGGCTGCCTTACTACCAGCTGGAGCACCGGGCGCTGACGGAGGAGGACGCTTACCATTCGGCCCGCCTGTGCTACCTCGAAGCGCTCAAAGGCGGCACCACCTGCGTCATGGATATGTTCCGCTTCATGGACCGTTGCGCCGACGCCGCCGGTGAAATCGGCCTGCGGGTCAATCTGGCACCCTACGTGGCGGACCGGCCAGGCAAGGATTTCTTTGCGACCCGCGACGAAAACAAACGCCTGATCAAGACCCATCACGACAGCCAGTCCGGCCGCATCCAGGTGTGGATGGGGCTGGAGCACCTGTTCTACTGCAGCGAGGACGCCTACCGCGACGCGGTGCGCTGCCAGCAGGACTTTGGCGTGGGCATCCACACTCACGCCTGCGAACAGAAGGAAGAGGAAGCGGCGGTGCTGGACGCGTTCGGCCGTCGCTCCATTGGCCTGCTGGACCACTACGGGGTGCTCGGCGAGAAGACCCTGATCGCCCATTGCGTCTGGCTCAACGACGACGAGATCAAACGGCTCGCCGACACCGGCACCTCGATTGCCCATTGCCCGGTCAGCAACGCCAAACTCGCCAGCGGTGTGGCCCGCACGCCGGACATGCTGGCGGCGGGGCTGACGCTCGGGCTGGGCACCGATGGCCCGGTGTGCAACAACAGCCTCGACCTGTTCGAGGAAATGAAATTCGCCTCCCTGATCCAGAAGGCCACTCGGCTGGACGCCACCGCGCTGCCGGCGGACCAGATCCTGCGCATGGCCACCATTGGCGGTGCCCAGGCGCTGGGGCTGGACGGGGAGATCGGATCGATCGAGGTGGGCAAAAAGGCCGATCTCGTGATGCTGGATCTGGGGGCGCCTAACCTGACGCCCCACGACATCAGGGACGATGGCGGCAATCTGGTATGGAATCTGGTGTTTGCCGCGCGCGGCAGCAACGTCACCCACGTCTGGGTGGACGGGCACTGCCTGATTGAGAACGGTCGGTCGACGCAGGTCGACGAGGGCCATGTGGTCGCCACGGCTCAAGCCTGTGGCCTGTCCCTGCATGAACGATGCCGTGCTCTGGATCATCTTCGCGTCGACATGGTTTAGAGCGCTCCGAAGGAGTGTATATGAAAGAAATTCCCCTGATTTCCATCGCCGGTCTGCGCAGCGACGATATCGAAGAGCGCCGCAAGACCGCCGCCGAGCTGGGTCGCGCCTGCCGTGAGGTGGGCTTCTTCTACGCGGTGGATCACGGCATTCCCCAGTCGGTGATCGACACGGCGTTTGCCGAGTCCCAGCGCTTCTTTGCCCTGCCGGTAGAGGACAAGCAGGCGCTGTCCATCAAGCGCTCGCCCCACAATCGCGGCTACGTCGCCATGGCGGACGAGAAGCTGAACCCGGAATCCGGCGCTGACATGAAAGAAGCGTTCAACCTGGGCGTGGAACTGCCGGAAGACCATCCGGAAGTGGTAGCGGGCAAGCCGTTTCGCGGCGTGAATTTCTGGCCGGAACTGGCCGGCTGGCGGGACAACCTGCTGGCGTATTTTGACGCGTGCCTGGATCTGGGGCGTGTGATCCATCGCGGCTTCAGTCTGGATCTGGGCGTGTCGGAAGACTTCTTCGCCCAACATTTGGCCGAGCCGGTCGTCACCATGCGCATCCTGCGTTACCCGGCCAGTGCCGGCCAGTCGGATCGTAAGGACGGCGGCGCCGGCGCCCATACCGATTACGGCAACCTGACCCTGCTGGCTACCGACAAGGTGGCGGGGCTGGAAGTGCTGACCCGCCAGGGCGAGTGGATCGACGCGCCTCATGTCGAGGGGGCGTTCGTGTGCAACATTGGCGACTGCCTGATGCGCTGGAGCAACGACACCTACGTGTCCACCCCGCACCGGGTGCGCCCGCCGGAGCAGGAGCGCTATTCAATCGCCTACTTCCTGGAAGCCAATCCGGATTCGGTGGTGGATTCGCGGGACATCTGCCCGGACGAGACGCCCAAGTACGCGCCGGTGACGTTTGCGGATTATCTGAAGTCGCGGTTGGATGCGACCTATGAGCATCGGACCGCAGACAACTCGTAGGTATCGTTAAAATGTAGCAGACGCTTCAGCTTCTGAGCCGTCCACAGGACGGCCTTTTTTCAGATCGAAAGGCATCAACGTCGCCAGCCTGAACTTATGGAGCCAGAAGCCAATGAACCCCCTTGCCTCCGCCGCAATACACCGCCATCCCTGGCCGGCAATTGCGGCCAGGACATCCCTGTCCTTTCTCCGGCAAGGGCGTCCATTCGCTTCGATTAGACTATGGCGTTATCGCCACAAGGTTGAGCACAAGACGCTTCATCTTCGGGAGAATTGATAGCGACTGGGGCGCCTGGGCGGCGCCTCAGAAGCTGAAGCGTCTGCTACATGCTCGGGGCCGACTCGTCCCGGAGGCAGCCCTTCTCACCTACTGGGCGGTTAACTTCCGCGCCTGTTCCATATTCTCCAACGTCATCAGGCACGCGCGTGCCACTTCAACGCCTTTCTCGGAGAAGTGCTTGTAGAAGTAGTCGTGGTGCGTCGCGTGCTCGTGGAAATGGTGCGGCGTCAGCACCGCAGACAGGACCGGCACGCTCGTATCCAGCTGCACCCGCATCAGCCCGTCGATCACCGCCTGGGCGACGAATTCGTGGCGGTAGATGCCGCCGTCCACGACGAAGCCGGCGCCAACGATCGCGCCGTACTGGCCGCTTTCGGCCAGCAGCTTGGCCTGCAGCGGGATTTCAAAAGCCCCGGCGACAGTGATGATGTCTACCTGATCGGCGTCCAGACCATGCTGGCTGACTTCCGCCAGGAAGGCTTCACGCGCCTGATCGATGATGTCGAGGTGCCAGTTGCCCTGGATAAAGGCAATACGCTGGTTGCGGCTCGCGTCGGAAAGGTTCAAGGAGGTTTGCTGATTCATAGTTGATCTCTCATGGGGAGCCTTTGATGGGCTCCTGTCACTAGAATCAGGGCATGCAGGCACAACCGACAGCGTTCGCAACGCTCTACGGCCATGCCATCTGGAAACGCAGAAAATGGCATACGGCGGAAAACGCAGGAGGCTGTGCGCCTCGCGGTTCATCCGCGGTCTGGACTTTTCAATCGTTCCTTCTCTTCCATCCGGACTATCACCGTCGGCTTCGGAGTTTAACCGAATCTGCTGACCCTCCGGGCAAAGCCCTGAGGCGCTCGCGGGCTGAGGCGTCAGGCGCCATCACCGCCGGTGGGGACTTTCACCCCGCCCTGAGAACGAAGCCCGTGGCATTCCACGGGCGACGCCATTGTATGCGGTGTGGCGCTTCGCCACCAGTGCCGGATTGACGTGAGCCAACCCGCCTGTCGGCCAGCGGATCAATGACGGCACGGTATTCCTTGTCACGTTAATATCCGATATGCTGCATATAACGAAAATCGAATATTAAGGGTTGCCATGAGCGCACGCCGTCGAGTCCTCTTTGTCTGCACCGCTAACAGTGCCCGGTCGCTGATGGCCGAGGCGATTCTCAAACACATGGCCGGCGACCAGTTCGAGGTGGCCAGTGCCGGCACCGACCCCAAGCAACCGCACCCGCTCGCGTTACAGTGTATTGAAGACGCCGGGATGGATAGCGCGGGGCTGTCGTCCCAATCCATGACGGCCTTGGGCGACGCGCATTGGGATTACGTGATTACTCTCTGCGATAAAGCGGCGCGAGAGTGCCGTCCCATCAAGTCCGTGGGGCAGACTATCGCCTGGGACTTTCCCGATCCGGTGCCCGGCAACCAACTCGCCACCTTCGCGCTGGTGCTGAAGGAGTTACGGGAGCGCATCGGGCTGTTTGTGATGGTGCACCAGAAAGACACCCCCCGACCGATCCACTACCCGCCGGCCGGGGTGTTCAAGGCGCTGGGCGATGAAAACCGTCTGACCACCCTGCTGCTCATCCAGCAGCACGAGGAGCTCTGCGTGTGCGAACTGACCCGGGCGCTGGCTCTGTCGCAGCCCCGCATCAGCCGGTATCTGGCGCATCTGCGGGACATGGCCCTCGTTGAAGACGAACGTCGTGGGCAGTGGATCTACTACCGACTGCATCCGGCTCTGCCGGACTGGATTCTTCAGACCCTCAAGGCCGCAGCGGCCGAAAATCCGGATATTATTGAACCTCTGGCCCGGCGTCTGGTGACGATGCCGAACCGGCCCGCAAAAATGGACTGTGCCTGATGGGATTGTTCGAGCGTTTTCTGAGTGTCTGGGTCGGACTGGCCATACTGCTGGGCGTGGCGGCGGGTCATGTCCTGCCGGGGCTGTTTGAAGCCATTGCGGCGTTCACCTGGGCGCAGGTGAATCTCGTGGTGGCGGTGTTCATCTGGGCCATGATCTACCCGATGATGGTGCAGGTGGATTTCGCGGCGATCCGGGACGTGCGCAAGCAACCCCGGGGGTTGATCCTCACCCTGATCATCAACTGGCTGGTCAAGCCGTTCACCATGGCGGCGCTGGGCTGGCTGTTTTTCCGGGTCGTGTTTGCCGAATGGGTGGCGCCGGAAACGGCCAACGAATACATCGCCGGCATGATCCTGCTGGGGGTGGCACCCTGCACCGCGATGGTGTTCGTCTGGAGTCACCTGACCCGGGGCAATCCCAGCTATACGCTGGTGCAGGTGTCGATCAACGACATCATCATGATCTTTGCTTTCGCGCCCCTGGCGTCGTTGCTGCTGGGGTTGTCCCAGGTCACCGTGCCCTGGAACACGCTCCTGCTCTCGGTCACGCTCTATGTCGTCCTGCCCCTGATCGCCGGCACCCTGACCCGTCGCCACCTGCTGAAGCAGGGGAAGGAACGGCTCGATGCCTGGCTGGCCCACTCGAAGCCCACCACTGTGCTGGGACTGCTGGCGACCGTCGTGTTGCTGTTCGGCTTACAGGCGGATCGCATTCTGGATAACCCATTTGCGATTGGATTGATCGCAGTCCCTCTTTTGATCCAGAGCTACGGTATATTTTTTATTGCCTATGGTGCCGCCCGAGCGATGCGGTTGCCGCATGATATCGCCGCACCGGCCGGGCTGATCGGGACCTCGAATTTCTTTGAATTGGCCGTTGCGGTGGCCATCAGTCTGTTCGGCCTGACCTCGGGCGCGGCACTGGCCACGGTAGTGGGCGTTCTTGTTGAAGTGCCCGTGATGCTGTCGCTGGTCGCCCTGGCCAACCGGACCCGGCATTGGTTCCCGGCGCGCACCCCGGCAGGAAAGGTGGATGCTGCCGCCTAGCGGTATGGGGCCGGCGATTCCCTCGTGGAAGATTTTTTAACTGGAGCAAGGAAATGAACACACTCAAAGTCGGTATCAATGGATTTGGTCGCATTGGTCGTCTGGCCCTGCGTGCCGCCTACGGCTGGACGGACGTGGAATTCGTCGCCATCAACGATCCCGGGGCCAACGCCGGGACCCTGGCGCACCTGCTCAATTTCGACAGCGTGCACGGCCCGTGGAAGCACGAAGCCAGCCACAACGAGCAGGGGATTGTGATCGGTCAGCACACCATCCGCGTCACACAGAACAGGACCATCGCCGAGACCGATTGGTCGGATTGCGATGTGGTCATCGAAGCCAGCGGCAAGATGAAGACCGTCGAAGTGCTGAACGGCTATCTGGATCAGGGGGTCAAACGGGTCGTGGTCTCGGCGCCGGTCAAGGAAAGCGGCGCCAAGAACATCGTCATGGGCGTGAACGACCACGAATTTGATCCGGCCGTTCACCGCATCGTGACGGCGGCGTCCTGCACCACGAACTGCCTGGCCCCGGTGGTGAAGGTGATCCACGAAAAGTTGGGCATCAAGCATGGCTCGATCACCACGATTCACAGCCTGACCAACACCCAGACAATCCTGGATGCGCCCCACAAGGACCTTCGCCGGGCCCGGGCCTGCGGCAGTTCGCTGATCCCGACCACCACCGGGTCGGCCACCGCCATCATCGAAATCTTCCCGGAGCTGAAGGGGCGGCTGGACGGCCAGGCGGTGCGGGTGCCGCTGACCAACGCGTCGCTCACAGACTGTGTCTTTGAGGTGGAGACACCCACCGATCGGGACACGGTCAACCGCCTGTTCAAGGAGGCCGCCGAGGGTGAGTTGACCGGCATTCTCGGGTACGAGGAGCGGCCGCTGGTCTCCATCGACTACAAGACCGATCCGCGGTCTTCGATTGTCGATGCGTTGTCCACCATGGTCATCAATGGCACGCAGGTAAAGCTGTACGCCTGGTACGACAACGAGTGGGGCTACGCCAACCGGACGGTCGAGTTGGTGCGCAAGGTGGGGCTGGCCTGACATGCAAGCGGCTATCCGCCAGTACCTGATCATCACTGGCAACTATTGGACCTTCACCCTGACCGACGGCGCCCTGCGCATGCTGGTGGTCCTGCATTTCTACCAGTTGGGGTACTCGCCGCTGGCCATCGCGCTGCTGTTTATTTTCTATGAGTTCTTCGGCGTGGTGACCAATCTGGTTGGGGGCTACCTGGGCGCCCATATGGGCCTGAACCGGACCATGAATATTGGCCTGTTCTTGCAGATCGTGGCGTTGGGGATGCTGGCGGTGCCGGCGGCAATGTTGACCGTGCCCTGGGTAATGGCGGCCCAGGCCCTCTCCGGGATCGCCAAGGACCTGAACAAGATGTCCGCCAAGAGCGGCATCAAGCTGCTGGTGCCGGGCTCTGAGCAGGGGCGGCTGTACAGGTGGGTGGCGCTGCTTACCGGGTCCAAGAACACGCTCAAGGGTGTGGGTTTTTTCCTTGGCGGCGCGTTGCTCATGCTGGTGGGGTTCCGCGGAGCGGTACTGGTGATGGGCGGCGTCCTGCTGCTGGTCTGGATGGCCAGTCTGGTTCTGCTTTCCCGGGAATTGGGTAAGAGCAAGGCGAGGCCCAAGTTCACCGACCTGTTTTCCAAGAGCCCGGCCATCAACGTGCTCTCGTTCGCCCGCATGTTCCTGTTCGGCGCACGGGATGTCTGGTTCGTGGTGGCGCTGCCCGTCTATCTACACACGGCGTTTGGCTGGGATTTCTGGAAAGTCGGCGGATTCATGGCGGTGTGGGTGATCGGCTATGGGGCCGTCCAGGCCGTGGCGCCGACATTCACCCGGCGTTCCTCGACGACCACGCGCGGGCCGGCTGTGCTCTGGGCGGCCCTGCTGACCGGCATTCCTGCCCTGATCGCCCTGGGGCTGGGTACCGGCCTGCCGGCCCAGGCGATTGTGGTGGGCGGGCTGCTGCTGTTCGGCGCGGTTTTCGCCGTGAACTCCTCGCTGCACAGCTACCTGATCGTCAGCCTGGCGCGGGCCGATGGCGTGTCGCTGGACGTGGGTTTCTACTACATGTCCAACGCCATGGGGCGGCTGATCGGCACGGTGCTGTCGGGCTGGATCTACCAGGCCTTCGGGCTCGAAGCCTGCCTCTGGCTGTCGTCGCTGATGCTGCTGATGGCGACCCTCGGGGTATCCCGGCTGCGGCCGGAGCCGGCCCGGGCAGCGGGCTATTCCTGAGCCCGGTTTTCCCACATCAGGATGGCGCCCGCAGGCCATCACCTGGCCGATGCGGACTGTAACGGTTACAGTTTGGCCTGGACGGCAACTGTGATGCGATCTTATCCCTCACCTGTATCTGCCATGAGAGTGGCTGATTTCTGATCATTATCCCGTCGGCGCGTGACAGCCCACCCAAGGCTGTACGGGCGCCGTATCCACCGGTTTCATCTATTGCGGGGTAATGATCATGGCCGTTCAAATCGCACACACGCTCAAAGTCTGGCAGCGCCGGGCGGCGTCCCGGCGTGCCATGCGTCAACACATCCTCTGGAGCGACGTCTCGGTGATCGAGCGGGATCTGGGCATGGCACCGGGCAGTCTCAATCGGGAAGCGCACAAACCGTTCTGGGTGGAGTAGTTAGCCGGTGTCAGCCGATCAGCCCCTTGCCCACCAGCAGGCAGCCGGAGATCAGTAACAGGCCCCGGCAGATGCGAATGAAGGTGGCGCCGTCGAAGCGCTTCTGGATCACGTAGCCGAGCTGGATGCCGATCAGGGCGGCGGGCAGCAGGCACAGGGACACCCAGAGCAGACGTTCTTCCCAGAACCCATTGAGCTGGTAGGGGACGACCTTGGTCAGGTTCATCATGCCGAACAGGACCGCGGCCGTTCCCAGCCAGGGTAGCTTGTCCAGCTGGCGCCCCAGGAAGTAGACGCTGATCGGCGGGCCGCCGGCATGGATCAGCGTACTGGTCAGTCCCGACACCGCCCCCCAGAACCAGCCCGCCCGCTGGAACCGGCGCAGCCAGCCCGCCAGGTTCTGCCAACCGGCAAACAGGATCGACACGATGCCGGTGATCAGTTCCAGCCGGTCGGTCGAAAGCTCGCCCATCACCACGCCGCCAATCACGATCCCCACGACGACCGACGGCGCCAGCCGGATGAGGTCGGTCTTCGAGGCATGACGCCAGTACAGATGGATGGCGCGCACATCCATGAACAGCAGCACGGGGAGCATGATGACCGTAGCGGCGGGCAGCGGAATGGCCAGGGCCATCAGCGGCACGGCCAGGACGCCGGCGCCCCCGGCAAAGCCGGATTTGGAGATGCCGGTGAGAATGACGCCAACCACGGCAAGCAGCCAGAACAGCGGGGTATCGAAGGGAGGTGCCATGCAGGAGTCCGTTGGGCCGTGAGCGCAAGGCCGTTAGCCTGCGGCAGCGACAGGTGGTTGTCCAATCGCTAAGGAGCCCCTGATTAACTCCTGAATCGTCTCTGTGAGCGGGCCCCGTTCAGCCCCAGAACATCATCACTGGGTGCCGGGCGGGCAAAGAAGTAGCCCTGGCCCAGGTCGCACTTCATGGTGGTGAGAATCCGGGCCTGGTCACTGGTCTCGATCCCCTCGGCGGTGACCCGCAGGTCGTGGGCCTTGGCGATGGCGATCACCGCCCGCACCAGTGTGGCGCCCCGCTCGCTCTCCAGATCGTCGATGAAGACCTTGTCGATCTTGAGCTCGTCCACCATCAGGTGTTGCAGGTAGCTCAGTGAGGAGTAGCCGGTCCCGAAATCGTCGATGCTGACCTCAATGTCCATCTGCCGCAGCTCATCGAGGATGGCAGTGGTTGTGCGGCGCATCTCCATGACGATGCCTTCGGTGATTTCCAGTTGCAGCGACCGGGCCGGAATCTGGTGCGTGTGGAGCAGGTCACGGATGAATTCGGGCAGCGCCGTATCGGAGAAGTGCCGGGCCGTGATGTTCACGGCGATGACGGGTTCCTGCTTGCCCTGACGGAGCGATTCGGCAATCAGCTCCGCCACCCGGGTCAGGACATAGCGATCCAGTCTCTGCCCCAGTGCAGAGCGTTCGGCAATGGGGATGAACAGACCGGGGGAAATGGCCCCCTGCTGCGGATGCGTCCAGCGCACCAGTGCCTCGTAGCTGTGGGTGCGGCCCGTTGCCAGGTCGAACTTGGGTTGCAGGTGGACGTCGATGGCCCGGCTGTCGATGGCTTCCTTGAGTCCCTGCTCGATGTCCATCTGGCGTCGCAGGTCGTCATGGTAAGCGGGGTTGAAGTAGCTGAAGGCCATGCCGTGTTCCCGGGCATCCTTCGCCGCTGACGAGGCCATCAGCAGGAGAGCGTCCAGGGCCCGGGTGTCCTCTGGGTAGAGAGCGATACCGCAGGTGGCGTCCAGCCGTATCTGTTCTCCACGGATGGTGTAGGCGGCTTCCAGGGTCAGGACAAGCTGGTTGGCGAGAGACTGGGCCTCGTCCCGGTCGATCACGGGCACCATGACCACAAAATCATTACTGCTGATACGACCGCACAGGTTGGTCCGGTCCAGTCCCTGCCGGATACGGCGGGCAGCCTCGGCCATAATCAGGTCGCCTGACGAGAACCCGAACTTCTGGGTGATGCGTTCGAACTGGCTGCAATCAACGTGCAGCAGGGCGCAGCGTCGGCCCGGTTGTATCCAGGCGGCGAGTGCGTCCGTGTACGCCTGCTTGTTCAGGAAGCCGGTCACCGGGTCGTGGCTTTGCAGGTACAGCGCCTGCTCGACGGCGGCCTCCTGCTGGGAGATGTCGATACCGAAGCCCTGCAGTTCCGGGGCCTCGTTCGAGCCTGCATCCACCCGCTTGAACGACCAGTCCACCAGTGCGCCGTTGTCCTGCGCCTTCATGGTGACCTTGATGTTGACCTCATCCACGTTATCGTTGGCGCGGAACATCTGCCCCAGCAGGCGTGGCAGCTCACGTTCGGCGTCTTCAGCGATGGCGGGAAGCGGAACACCCAGCAGCGCCTCCTGCTGGACACCGACCACCTGCGTGAACGACGCGTTGGCAAAGGTGATCCGCAGCTTGCTGTCCAGGCGGCAGATCAGCTGTTTCTGGCTTTCGACGATGTCCCGGTAGCGCTCTTGGGCCTCACCCAATTGCCGCAGCACGTCGTTGTAGCTTGTCAGGTCGTGGCAGATGCCGATGAAATTGCGGCGTCCCTGGTGCTCCGCCTCGCCGACGGACAAATGCAGGGGAAAGACAGAACCGTCCTTGCGTTGCCCTTCCACTTCCCGGCCGATACCGATGATCCGGGCCGGGCGCCCATGCAGGTAGTTCTCGAGGTACTCATCATGGTGCTGTGCCACGTAGTCGGGCATCAGGCATTTGACGTTGCGGCCGATAACGTCACTGCGCGAGTAGCCGAACAGGCGCTCGGCGGCGCTGTTGAAGCCAGTGATCATGCCTCTTTCATCGATGGTGATGATGCCATCGACGGCCGCTTCAAGCAGCGTTGAATAGAGGTCTCCAAGTTGCGACAGTTTCATGGTGCTATGCGTTCCTGACAGGATCCCTGAACGGGATCGTGTGTTTCCCTGGCATCACGCACCGCGTTGCCCTGGCAACGGTGGCTGATCAAATCATTGATCTTAGTGGAATTTCCGTTAAGCGAGCGGTAGATCCTGATCGCTCTTAATACAGTTTAGAATAACGCAGGCCGGTTGGACGATAAAAATATGACATGACTGGTCGATGTACACATTTCAAGCTTGCGGGGATGGCTGAACGATTTCCTGCCCGTCGTCCAACGAGTCCGAATCCGGTTGCCAGGGATCCAGCAGTCCAATCTGGCCGATCCCCGGCAGCTTGATGCCCAGTGCCAGTGGGTCGAGGCCGAATGACAGGCCCAGCAGGTTGATCTCCAGGCCTTCACGCAGGCTGGCCAGAACACCGGCGTAGCCAAACGCCGAGACCTGAAAGCCGGAATCCGATGGGGTTTCCGCCACGAACGGCGCCTCCAGGTAATCCTTGCCGACGGCAATATTGGGCAGGGCCACGTCCAGGCCGGGCACGGCGCGGATCACCCAGGCGGTGAAGGTATTGCTGTTGGGGCCGGGCCAGGCGTCGTACTCGTAGCGGTAGGGGTAGCGGGCTACGGCGTCCTTGATGGCGGGAATCAGCCGGTCGGCTGCGGGGCCGCGAATATCCGCCAGCAGCGTCGGCTCGTTGCCGTACCAGGCGCGGTCGGGCAGGCCGGGGCCGGTTCGGACCTTGTCGCGCCGCCACCCCATCACCTCATGCACCTCGTAAGTGTCGGCGTTGGCGGCCTTGGTGGCGATCCAGGTGTGCACCGCGAAATAGCCGCGCCAGCTGAACGCCCGCGCGGCGTAGACCTGCACGATCGCTTCCGGCGCCTGCTGCGGGGTGGGGGCCAGGCCACTGCTGGATCGGTCCGCCGTATGCCAGTCCTGGGAGGCGTTCAGCCCGCTACAGGCGGCCATGAACAGCGGTCCGGAAAGCAACGTGGCCAGCATCAGGATCAGTCGGAGGCTCCAGCGGGACGTTATCTTGACGGTTGGATGCATGCGGTTATCCCATGGCGTAGCCAGATCCGGAACCAGGTCAGATTTGTTCTAATCTACGCGCTTCCGGCGTCGTTCGACCAGTCCGGTGTGACCCGGGCCAGCGACCGGTTAATCGACGGTCTCGGCTATCGCCTGATGCTCAGTGCCCGCTGACCGCCGGCAGCCAGAACGCCAGGGCCAGCAGCGTCACCAGCAGCACCGGCGGCGTAATGATCAGTCCCACCTTCATGTATTGCCCCCAGCTGATGCGATGCCCGGTGCGAGCCAGAACGTGCAGCCACAGCAGGGTGGCGAGACTGCCGATCGGCGTGAACTTCGGGCCCAGGTCGTTGCCGATCACGTTGGCATAGACCATCAGTTCCCGGATCAGCGGCGTCACGCGGGCCTGCTCGATGGCCAGGGCGCCCACCAGTGTCGACGGCATGTTGTTCATGATCGACGCCAGCGCCGCGGTCAGGAAGCCGGTACCCACGGTGGCGATCACGGGACCCTGTTCTCCCAGCCAGGTGATGGCGTGCGCGGCTTTGGCCGTCAACCCCGCATTGCCCAGCCCGTAGACGACCAGGTACATCCCCACGGAGAACAGCACGATCTGCCAGGGCGCGTGGCGCAGTACCCGCTTCAGCGAGATGATCCGACCGCGTTTGGCTGTATACCAGCGCCCGGCGATGGCCATCAGGGCCAGTGCTGCCAGACCCGTGACCAGTGCAATAGGCACGCCCAGCGGAGCGGTCACGAAGTAGGCGAGCATCAGCAGGACGAGCAAAGGAAATGCCGCGTGGAACACCTGCCGGTCGCGGATGGCCGAAGCCGGTTTCGCGAGGCTGTAGGTGTCGTAACGTGCGGGGATGCGGCGGCCGAAATAGAGCCAGAGAACGGCCAGCGTGGCGGCCAGCGACGCCAGGTTCACCGGCACCATCACCAGCGCGTAACGCTCGAACGACACGCCGAAGTAGTTGGCGGTGACGATATTGACCAGGTTGGAGATAATCAGCGGCAGGCTGGTGGTGTCGGCCACGAAACCGGTGGCGATGATAAAGGCCAGGGCCGCGGTCGCGCTGAATTCCAGCCGCAGCAGGATGCCCATCACGATCGGCGTCAGCAGCAGGGCCGCGCCATCGTTGGCAAAGAAGGCGGCAATGAACGCGCCCAGCAGGATGATCAGCGGGAACAGCACATGTCCGCGACCACCGCCCCAGCGGGCCACATGCAGCGCCGCCCAGGAAAAGAAGCCGGCTTCGTCGAGGATCAGCGAGATGATAATCAGCGCCACAAAAGTGAAGGTGGCGTCCCACACGATGTCCCAGACCACGGCCACATCGGGCCAGTGGACCACGCCGGTCGCCAGGGCCACGGTCGCACCGCCCAGGGCGCTCCAGCCGATACCGAGGCCGCGCGGCTGCCAGATGACGAGCGCGAGCGTCACGATAAAGATCAGTAGGGCCAGCATCGGATCCGGATCCTAGAGTGAACGTTGGTTGACGCGTTGGGACACTTGCTCGGCGCTTTCCACCCGTTCCGAGTATCGGTCGGTCAGGTAGGCGCCGTGGCCCCGGGTCAGCCAGGTGAACTTCACCAGCTCCTCGCACACGTCGATCACCCGCCTGTAGTAGGGGGACGGTTTCATGCGTCCGGCGTCGTCGAATTCGGCAAACGCCTTGGGCACCGACGACTGGTTGGGGATGGTCAACATCCGCATCCACCGACCCAGCACCCGCAACTGGTTGACCGCGTTGAAACTCTGGCTGCCGCCACAGACCTGCATCACCGCGAGGGTTTTGCCCTGGGTGGGACGGACACCACCGAGGGCCAGCGGAATCCAGTCGATCTGGGCTTTCATCACCGCCGTCATGGCGCCGTGGCGCTCCGGGCTCACCCAGACCATGCCTTCGGACCAGCTGGCCAGCTCCCTCAGCTCGGCCACCTTGGGGTGATCGGCGTCGGCGCCATCCGGCAGCGGCAGGCCCTGCGGGTTGAAGGTGCGGACCTCACAGCCGAACCAGCGCAGCAGACGCCCCGCTTCCTCCGCCAGCAGGCGCGAGTAGGAGCGCTCGCGCAGGGAGCCGTAAAGGATCAGGATGCGCGGCGCATGCCGTGGTGCATCCGGGCCGGCCAGGCGGGTGTGGTCGATGGGGAGCAGGTGCTCCGGGTCGATGTTGGGCAGATCCGCCAGGCTCATGAGGTGCTCCCGTCGAAGCGAACCACCTCGCCGTCTTCCTTGGTAAAGGCCGTTACCGGGTTGGCGAGCGGAGGCAGGACCGCTTCGGAGGGGCGACACAGCCTCGTCCCCTTGTCGGTCACCACGATCGGGCGGTTGATCAGGATCGGGTGGGCCATCATGGCATCGATCAACTGCTCGTCGTTCAGCGCCGGATCATCCAGGCCGAGCTCGTCGTACGGCGTGACTTTGCGCCGCAGCCGTTCCCGGGGCGGCATCGCCATGGCCTGCAGCAGCTCGAGCAGCTTTTCCCGGGTCGGTGGGTTTTTCAGGTACTCGATGACCTGCGGTTCCTCGCCGGAGGCGCGGATCATGGCCAGGGTATTGCGGAAAGTGCCGCAATCCGGGTTGTGGTAGATGGTGACGGTCATGTTGATTCTCCAGTGGCAGGCGGTACGCAGCACGGTTGCAGGCTATCGAGCAGGGGCTGGCAGACGTCGGGGCGTCCGCCGCAGCAGTCCTGGACCAGGAACTGCACCGTCTCGCGGATGGCTTCCAGGTCGGCCCGGTAGATGATCGACCGGCTCCGGCGTTCCGAGCGCACCAGTCCGGCTCGTGCCAGCACGGCCAGATGGGACGACATGGTGTTGTGAGGCACCACCAGTAGCCGGGCGATCTCGCCGGCCGGCAAGCCCTCCGGTTCATGGGCAACCAGTAGGCGGAAGGCCTCCTGCCGGGTGCTTTGGGCCAGGGCGGCGAAAATGTCGATGGCGTCGTTTGTGTCCATATGTCGAAGTTTATAGACATGTTGTTTCAGGCACAATCGACCTCCGATGATTTGCGCGGTGGATACTGATAAATTGGCCGTTCAACGCTTTTTTGCCCATCGCGGGATTGTCCAGGGACTGGAGAGACGCATGATCAGGAACGCCACAATAGAGGATGCGGCCCGCATCGCCGAAATCTACAACCACTATATCGAGCAAACGGTCATCACGTTCGAGGAAGAGCCGGTAGCGGCTGACACCATGGCTGGCCGTATCCGGGGCTGCCAGGAGCACGGCCTGCCCTGGCTCGTCCTGGAAGCGGCGGGGCAGGTTACCGGCTTTGCCTACGCCGTCGAATGGCGGGCACGGCCGGCGTATCGCTATTCCGTGGAAGTGACCGTCTATCTGGATCGGGCCCAGATCCGCCGGGGCCAGGGTACGCGGCTCTACGAGGCCCTGTTTGCCGACCTGCGCGAGCGCGGCATCCACACCGTCATTGGCCTGATCGCGCTGCCCAACGACGCCAGCGTCGCCCTGCACGAGAGGATGGGGATGGACAAGGTCGCTCACCTGAGCGAAGTCGGCTTCAAGTTTGGCCGCTGGCTGGACGTGGGCTACTGGCAGGGCACACTGCAAACCCCGTAACGGATCAACGACGAGGCACCAGGAAACGCATGTCCGCACCGCCACGCCGGCCGATGTCCCGCAGATTCTCCGCTTTGTCCGAGAGTTGGCGATTTACGAGAAAGCTGAGCATGAGGTGGTTACCACCGAAGCAACCGTCGAGTCGTCCATCTTTGGTTTGGACTCCGCCGTCCACGTCCTGATCTGCGAGCGCGGCGGCGAGGCCATTGGCTTTGCGGTGTACTTCTACAACTACTCCACCTGGCTGGCGAAGAACGGCCTGTTCCTGGAAGACCTGGACGTCACGCCAGCCGCCCGTGGCAGCGGCGCTGGCAAGGCCCTGCTCAAGCATCTGGCGCAGGTAGCGGTGGCGAAAGGCTGCGGCCGCTTCGAATGGAACGTGCTGGACTGGAACGAACCGGCCATCCGGTTTTACGAATCCCTGGGCGCCAAACCGCAAAGCGAATGGATCGGCTACCGGCTGACCGGGCAAGCGTTGCTGGATCTGGCCGAAAGCTGAACCAGGGATGCCTGGATGAAAGGAGTGAACCATGTGGCTGCCCAATGACCCCCTGCACGGCGAACACGTCGCTCTGGAACCGCTGGCCGAAGCCCACACGGCGGATCTGCAAACCGCCGTGCGTGACGGCGAGGCCTGGAAGCTCTGGTACGCCAGCGTGCCGTCACCGGAGACCATGGCCGATTACGTCAGGGCGGCCATCGAGGGCGCCGAGGCCGGCAACATCGCCTACGCCGTCCGCGCCAAAGCGACCGGCCGGATCGTGGGCACGACCCGCTACTACGGCGTCGATGCTCCCAACCGACGTGCGCCGATCGGCTACACCTGGTACGCCAAAGCCGTTCGCCGGACGCCGGTGAACACCGAGTGCAAGCTGCTGTTGCTGGGTAACTTATTCCATGATCATGATGCCGTGGCGGTGGAATTCCGCACCCACTTCTTCAACCAGGCATCCCGCGCGGCCATCGAACGGCTCGGCGCCAAGCTCGACGGCATCCTGCGCAGTCATCAGATCCTGCGTGACGGTTCGCTGCGGGACACCGCCGTGTATTCGATCATTGCGACCGAGTGGCCGGCGGTGAGAATGAATCTGTTGGGCAAGCTCTTGAGTTAATCAGAGACTCCCTAATCCTTACGGCTGTTCTTACTATAGAAAAATCAGGCGAATGGTCAAAACTTGTTAATCTGCATGGATTTTATCCGTAGATTTTGGAATATTTGAATTGAGATGTAAGTCGTTGGAACGGTGATCGCAGCGATTTATATACGGATGTTACATTTCTTGTTGAAGAGGGAGCTTGAGTTGAAGTTTACAGATAAGCTAAGAAAATCAAGTAAGCGCTCTAGAGTGGCTTATTTGATAGCTCTTTTGGCTGTTGTTTATTTCTTGATGACGGTAATTAAAGGGATGTATTTCTTGACAGATGGCAGCAACTTTCCTCTTGCGCTTCATATAAATGAAGGCATCAAGTGGATTTTTGAAAAGACTTGGGTGTTTCCTTTGAGAAATCTTTGGGAAATTCTGCCAGCAGCGCCATTTGAAACTAAAAGTATCATAGATTTCTATAAAGTTATTACGCCTCCAGTTGTTGTTGTCGGCATCTGCGCGTTGTTTATAGCTGACCATCGCATGTTGCGTGAAAAATTTCATGAGCTGAAATCTGATATCGAAAAAGAAATCGCTTTGCGTGAAATGCGTAAGGATGCAGGACTTGAGACCTTGAGTGAGTCAGCCACCATTGACATTGCAATAAGCAACGCAACAAATGATGATCCTGCTTGGCATAATACAGGCTGGGGCAAGATAGTAATTGGGGTTGCGATTGCGCTGGTTGTTACGGCAATCGGACTGAAATAGGTAGGTGTAACAAGGAACTTTTTTGATAGTTACTCGCTGCGCTCCTGTGGTATACCGGCGAGCGCAGCGGGTAGGCTGTAGAAAAAGGGAGAAAGCATCTTTACAGTCAAGATTGATCGATAAACAATCATGAAAATGGAGTTGATCCTTATCATTGATGAATGATGCCATATTTTACGTAGGTGCGCCGATGGCAAAAGGCTGAGGTGTTTCTAAATCTCGTTATAGACAATGCTGCTTGGAATGTTTAACGAAAAATAAGATTTTGAAGGTTTTTGTTTATGCCAAAGATCACACTAAAGGACGGCGTTATATCTGCAGAAGTTTATGTTCAGGTAACGCGTGACTATACTTGCGCAAAGGGGACAAATAGCACAATTACCATGCAGCTTCCTGAAGGGGTAAATTACAACGGGGCGATAAATGTAAATGCGAATTGCCCGTGCTGTGGGGAGCCCGTAGTTATTCCAAGTGGCCATCACTACATTGAGGACTACAAACTTTTAACAAAAGATGTGTCGTAAACTAAAATATTATACATTGGGCATGCAACAAGACGTTGTTATTGTCGCTATTGCGGCTGGGGCGACACACGTTACGCTCCGGCAACTTCGATCACGCCAGGATACCCCCCCCCGGGGCGGTTCATTGACGAGGATACCCCTTCCTTCAATACGGGCATCCATAATGCAGGTGCGGTTCCAGTTCGTACTTGATAGTCGCGCTCTATACGTTGGCTCGTAATGCTCCCGCCAAGATTCGGGCGTGATTTTACGCCACTTGAAAGGGTCGCGACCGGTACGGGCATCCGCTTCGGCCCACCGGATCGCGATGGCGGAAGGGGTCGAAGATGGGTCCGTCCGGGGGCCCGCGTCCATGAGTTGCTGAATCATGCCTCAATAGGCGGGGATTCAGCGCATCGGTTAACAGCCCTTTCATCCAGAGCCGCTGGTCGCTATAGCGATACTGGAGGACCAGGTTGTAATAGCGGCCGCCATGGCCGGACTCAGTAGGCATCGAGCTCGATAAAGGGCGCGTAAACACCTCTTTCCCAGTTTTTTCATAGCATCCGCCAACGGCGCGGGTAATCAGGCCATCGCGGCCTCGCGCAAATTCGGCACGCTGTTTTCCATCTTGTCTTCCAGACTCTCCCAGGGGAATTCCCGGATCTTTTTCATGTGCTCGGGATAACCCTCCCGTTTCCACCACTCCAGGTCCAGTGTGACCCAATAATTCGCGGGTCGGCCCCGTTTGCCGGCCGCATCGTAGGCAGCGGTTGTGGGGTCGAGGGACCGGTAGGCTTCCAAGGCCGGGATGTCCGGCAGGGGCTGACTCACGTCCATGTAGCGTTGCAACTGGTCCCAGTCGGCATAAAGCTCGTACCGCCGGCTATCCGGCACGGTGGCCACCTCGGTCTGTTGGCCGGAATACCGGTGGCGCAGGATCAGTTTGTTCTCCACTGGCCCATTGGGCTGGACGTGGTACGTGATGTAGGGATCGAACTCGATAAAGGGGGCTTCAAACGTCTCCTTGCCCCAATAGGTGCGAAATTTGATCTTGCCCGTTGTGCGGAAAAAGCCACAACCCAAGTCCCGGACCATGACTTCCGGGTGGCGTTCCAAGTACCAAGCGAAGGGGTATCGAAAGAAGACATGGAGCCCCCCAATGCAAAGCATTGGCCATATCCCCTCGCTAATTGAGGCCATAAATCCATGTGCAAAGAGAACAACTAAATATGTGAGAAATCCGCAAATAAAGAAAAACCAAAAAATAAATGGATCAATCAAACCTGATGCAAACAACAATATGACTTGCCAACGAGTTTTAATAAGATTTGTTGGTTTAACTTCATGATTCCACGGTGGCCCCGCCAATCTCACTTCACCGGCGGCGCGCTCCTGGAAGCTTTCGACCACCTCTGGGTTCACATCAATGTCCAGGCCCGCATAGCTGCCTGTGGGCAGCCGCTCAAGCGTGTTCAAGCCTTCCAGGGCCCGGGCAAAAGCGCCTGGATCGTTCAGTGGAGCCTGCCGGGGGATGGCATCAGACCGAAAGGTAGTGTCCCGATAGGGGCTCGTCCCTTGTTCCACGCTGTCAGTGCATTCGCTCAATGTCCAGGTCCTCCATAACGAGTGAGATTTCCTGGGACTCGTACTGGCCCGAGGATCGTTGCCAGACATCCACCTCGAACGTCAGCTTTAGGCGTTTCACCGCATAGTCCGTTTCGACATGTTCGTAGGGCGCCTGGGCGGTAAGGCCTCGGAGCTGGGCCTTGACAATCATAAAATCGATGGCTTGACGGCTTTCGCTGTACCTGATTTCAACGGATTGATGGATAATTCCCGACACTTCCGCATCAGCTTTCGACCGCGTGGCCAGTTGCCTCGTGTCACGCTCGAGCGTAGTGGTGTCCCAGCCGCCAACGCCGTTAATACCGTCAATGCGGTAGCGGCGTTGGCTATAGGTCAGCTCCAGTTCAATCTCGACCGGTTTTCCGGTCAACGTGAAAACCGGGCTGGCAAAGCTCAACACCGCAGCCGCATCTTCCGACCAGAATGACAGTTTGTTGTCGTCCAACCACGCCTGCAACCGGCTTTCAGGAATCCGCATAAACGAGGCTGGCGTCATCGCCTTGACGAGTCCAAGATAGGCATTGGCCTCGGATTCGTAAGCATCCGTTTGTTGGTCCTGTTCACCGGAAAAGGGGCCCGCCCGCAGCCATTGACTGACGCCGTCATCCATAACGCTGTAGCGAATCCGCTCGCACCACATGAAGATGCCAAAGCCGATGGCGGTTATCCAGCCGGAAGCGACGGTTCCGGTCCATCCCGCCGCTAAGGCCATTTGGCGCGGCAAAAGGCGCATTATGGCTTGGGCACTGGTGCTTTCGATCACCCGCTTGGCAGCCGGCGTTGCGATCCGGGCCGCGATAATATCGGAATTTACCATGCCCAGAACTGCACTCGTTTGGGCCAGTTTTACAAAGCCTTCACGCCGATGGCCGTTGAAGAAGGTTTTTGCCGTGTCGATAAGCATCAAGGCCGTTAGAGCATTTCCCGCAATGTAACCTGCTGCGCCTAACCGGCTTCTGGCCACAGTCTCGGCCCGAGAACTGCCCGCATTGACCTTGCTGGCAAACGACTTGAACCATCCCGCCTCTTTTTGCCATTTTGGTATGTAACGCTCCTGCCACCCATAGTGAATCGGTAAATGAGAAATCAGGTTAGCGCTACTAATTCCCAAGTCTGCAATGGCACTAAATACCCATGCGGCATTCAGTATGCCACCTTTATCAATAACTACCTGAAGTTTCGAACATAGATTCCAAACATCAAAAACCACCAAAATTCCAGGGAAACCCGTAGGACTCGTCGCAGACTGATGCAGCCAGCGTCCAATGCGCTTATTTTGGACCTTTCCGTTGAAGCTGTTCGCATCCACAACGTTATAGGCTGCGGCTGCCGTCGCCCCCGACGTCAGTACCTTGCCCTGTTCGTCCAGGGCTTCTATAAAAATGGCCCAGCGCCCATCGTCGGCGCCTTCGAACTGCAACCGGGTCCGGCCGGCAATGGCTGCGTCCGCAAACCCTTTGAAAGCGCCCTTGATCCGTTCGACCTTGACCTTGAACACGTCTCCCGATTTTTTCAGCTCAGCAACCACCGAAGACAGCCACCAATTAGCGATACTCCCCGCTATCGGCGAAGCCGTGCGAAAAGAGCTCCTAACCGCCGCCGTTGCGGCCGTGACATCAGGGGCCACCTCTTCTTCCTGGTGGTCGGCTATTTCACGTAATACGTTGGCTTCCAACGAGTGCAGCTCATGCCCCCGGTCTTCCAGGGCGCTGACCATGGCCTTAAGTTTAGGAACCGATGCCTGGGCGATACGCACTTCTTCGCCAGCTTCCACATGCGGCAATAACATCTTCCCCAGCGGATGCTCCCCGGTGACAATAGCCAAGCCCAGGGATTGCGGATTCTCACCGCTATCACTGGGCGTTTCCTGGGGTAAGCGCAGCGGATCAATATCTTTGAGCGTGAGTGACAGGGCCTGGAGTAATGGATCACACTGGAAGTATCCGGCAACAGCATCGCCGGATTCCTGTGAGAAAAAGTCCCGGAAAACAGACGTCAGATTTTCTGCCCGCTCATCACGAACCAGGCGCGTAATAGCACCTTGGGACTGGGCCAGAAACTCTCTGATGGCGCTTCGCTCAATGTCGTATACGGTTCGCTTCAACCGCCCGGCATCGGTGTAATCAATGCGCGTGTCCATCCAGCCGTTGAACCAGCCTTCCTCAATATAGAGTGGGTTCGCTGTACCATCAGGCAGTGTCTCGCGACGAAAGTTATTGTGAAAAAGCTCCGCTGTTGTACCAAAAGGGCGCTTTTTGACGTTATTGACCAGTGACAGCAATAGCGCCGCAGCCCCGTTCAATTGCTGTGACAGGTGCCGGGCTGCCTGTAAGGGATCTCGGAGATGGAGCGCGAGAAGGTGGCGCTCCCGGAGGGATTCAAACACATCCTGGCCGGTTTCTATTTGGGGTAAGTCGGATTCCTCCAGGTGCAACAGGCGCCAGCGCGGATACAACGACGGTCCAGCGATGTAGTAGTCCGCCTCAACGACATCCTGGTCCTTCTCGATGGCGTTGCGCTGTTCGATCAAGGCCTGCTGCGCCGTCTTGGTTCTGGATCCATCCACATCCGATAACCATTGGCCAGTCAGAACCACGTCGTGCTCGAGGGTATTGTCGCGTGCCCGCATGGGTGGAAGGTCGTCGATGATTTTCCAGTCGTTGTAGAGCGAACTGGGCTGGCGTTCGAGGAAGGCTTTCACCGCCGTGGCACCGCGGCACCGTTCCTTGAGATAGGTTTCGCTTCCTTCCAGTTCCGCGATGTAGGCTGGTGACCACTGGACTTCGCTGAACGCCAGGTAGACCTTGTCATAAACCGCCTTGCCCAACAGCTTGGCGGGGACATGGATGACATCCAGCTCAGGGCCAGTGGGTAGCCGTTCGCTTTGCAAGGTGCCGTCTTCGGCGCGGGCCGACGACAGGTTCGTATCCTTGAAGGTCGGGGCGGCCTTTTCAGCCGTTTGGACCAGCACCTCCCTCCACAGGCGGCCGTTGAAGAACACGTAAATCCAACCGGTACGAATGGGGCCGGGGATGCTTTCTTCATAGCCTGTCACCGGCCTGGGCTGGGTCAGCTCGCCGGAATCACAGAACAGGGTGGGATGGACGGAAACCATCAGGTTGTCCTGATCATTCCGTTGGGGTGCCTTCAGGCCATGGGGACCTATTGGCTCCTGCGGAATCAGCGTGAGATCGATGGTTTCCTTGCCCTCAAGCTGCAAGACGAGTGATCGCGGTTTTGATTCACAGATTTCCGCAGCCAGGATCGGGCCCCTTCTGCCTTTATATTCGGAAGACGGCGCAAGCTGAATCGCTTCGCCGCCCTCCCCATCCACCAAGGCATACTGATGGCTGTCCAGAGACTTCTCGCCCGTCAGTTCCAGCCAGAAGGTCGTTGAGGGTTTACATGAGGCCGCTTGCACCGCAGGCATACTACGCTTTCCTTTTCATCCATGGGCCTGCCGTAATTCAGACAGGCTGACGTTTACATCCATTGCACCGCAGGAAAATCAGGCACTGGCACGCTCGTAATGCTGCCATAGGGTTTCCAGGGTCGTCTCTTCTTCAGGCATATCTATTCCAGACCGATATTGGGCCGCGACAAAAGCCGCCAGGTCCTCGGCACTCGCGCTGCGTCCCGCTGGCATCGTCTTTGCGCACGCGGCCCATCCGGAAACCCAGCCGAGCAGGCGTTCGAACTCCCGATCATGGAATCCGGACGTGGACGGGACTGGGTCCAGGCTCCGGTGCCCTGTCCATTCCACGGATTCCGGTAAATCAACAGACCATAGCCAGGTGGTGTCCGGCCCGACCATCGCCGACAAGCGCTCTGGCTGACAGGCGTTCATGATCTGGAGGAACCGCGCGTCGTAGGCTCGTAAAACCGTGGGGCCGAAGGTTTTAAGGTTGGCCGTCAGCGCCTTTCTCAAGCCCTTAAGCACCGTGTCTCTCGGCTGGTCAGCAACCAGTAGGAGCAGGCCACTACGCGCCCACTCGGCAATCGCATGCTGGACCAGACGGCTATTGGTCCTGGTGTCTACGACAAGGGGACCGGCCTCGGCGTGGGTTGCCAGTTCGCTGTTCTCAAACAGCCAGCACCAGTCCGGCGTGTCGTCCAGGGCATAAAGGCGTTGCAGGATGACATTCTTTTCAAACTGCGCGGCGTCAACGAGCAGGAGGCAACGCTGCCCGCGTCCAATACCGTAACGACGTGCCGCTGAATCGAATCCGATGCTTTCTGGTGTTTCAGGCAACACAGGCGCAATTCTCGGCATTGCAGGTTCCGTCCTTTTTCTTCTGGCATGTTTGCACCGCCGGGACTCGCCCCGCGGCGGCCGTAAACAAGTCATTCGCGTCGACGGCTTCCGCGTTGATTCGTTGTCCGACTTCCGCCAGTGCCGCCGGTTCAGTGGACTTCGCGGCACTTTCCAGGGTGTCCGGCCTATCCGGCGCCTTCGCCCCCTGCCCCGACCCACTCCCCGGTGAACCACCGGCATTGAGGTTAATCGCCGGCCCACTAAGGGCGACGCCGCTGGGGTCGATCTTGACGAAGCTGCCGCCGCCTTTGAGGGTGATTTCGGCGCCGGCTTCGATGACGGCCTTCTGGCCCGCCTTGATGTGCAATTCCTGGCCGGATTCGCTGAGCCAGGCGGTGCCGGCTTTGAGGTGGAGGGTGCCGGTGACGTCGAAGCTGTGGTCCTGGCCCACCTTCTCCCGCTTTTCCCCATCCACGGTGCTGTGGTCGTTGGCCTTGATGTGGGCATAGCGGTCGTTGTCGACGGTGAGGTGGCTGTTGTGGTGGACCACCTCGGTGCGGTCGTTTTCGGTCAGCAGGTCCAGGTCCTTCTGGGCGTGGACGTAGATCTGTTCCTTGTCGGCCTCGTCCTCGAAGCGCAGTTCGTTGCTGCCCTCGCCCTTGTGGGTCTGGGTCTTTAATGTCGTGCGGGTCTTGTGCTCCGGCAGCGCGTAGGGCGGTGTGTTGGACGCATGGTAGGTGCGGCCGGTGATGATTGGCTGGTCCGGATCGCCGTCCAGGAAGGAGACGATCACTTCATGGCCAATCCTGGGCAGGGCCATGAAACCATAGCTTCCTCCGGCCCAGCCCTGGCTGACCCTGAGCCAGGCGCTGCTGTGTTCGTCGTTCTTCGAGTAGCGGTCCCACGGGAACCGGACCTTGACCCGGCCGTGTTCGTCGCAGTGGATCTCCTCCCCCGGCGGGCCGGTGACGAGGGCGATTTGGGGCCCGTCCATGATCGGACGCTCGGGTGGTTCCGGCCGCCAGGTGGTATCCCCGGGCACGCTCTTAAAGGTGTTGCTGTAGGTGGTCGGCTCGGAACCGCCTTCCTCTTCCAGCGCCTGGGGCTGCTGGCCGGTGTGGGTGACCTGGGTGATCAGCCAGTCCCGGTTGAGGGTGTCGGTGCTGTGGCCGGACAGGGTGACCTTGGCGCCGGCGCTGAAGTCCGGGCGGTTGCTCTGTCCGCTGCCCACGCTGGCGTCCCGGCGCAGGCTGTCCAGCCTCGCTTCGGTGTAGGGCTGGCCGGAGGCATCGCCCTTGAACCGGCCCGGGTAGTCGTAGTGCTCGTAGTCGCTGCGCTGGCTGTCCAGGTCCGCCGCATGGGCCTGGTGCATCAGGGCGTAGGCGGGGTTCCTGAAGGTGTAGTCCTTCAGGGCCACGCCGGCCACGGAGACGGTCTCGGTGTAGCTGAACTGGAAGACGCAGGGGGTCTTGTGGGAACCCCCTGAGGTGGCGTTGTAGCCTACCTCGGGGAGTTGCGGGGCATCCCGGTGGTGGTCGGCGATCACAATGGGCTGACCGGCGGTGGTCGGGTCAAAGCGGTAGTGCCAGCCTTCCTCGGCGGCAATCCGGGACAGGAACGCCAGATCCGTTTCCCGGTGCTGGACGCAGTATTCCCGTTCTTGCGGAGTCCGCTTCAGATCAAAGGTCTTGTCCACCAGCCCCCGTTCGTCCAGCAGGGTGCCGAGAATCACATCCGGGGTCTGCTGCTGGAAGAGGCGGCTGTTGTGCATCAGGTCCAGGCGCCACAGGGCGGGTCGCACCTCGACTTCGTAGCGGGTGCGGCGGTGGCCGCTGTCGCCCCGGCTGAAAGACGTCACCACGCCCTGGACGTTGCGCAGGGCCTGGCCGTCCTGCCAGACCACCAGTTCCACGCCTTGGTCCAGCACATCGCTGGCGGCGAGGTCGGCGAAGGTGCTGGCCAGCTTGAGGGTCAGTTTAAACGGTCGGGATAAGGCCTCCTTCAGCTCGAAGGCGGCCACGACAAAGGTATCGTCGGGCAACG
>NZ_SJDL01000043.1 GCF_004327985.1 Marinobacter halodurans | reverse complement strand
CGTCATCCGAAGCGGCAAACGATCTATGAGCTTTGCTTTTAGAACGAAGAGAGGAAATAAACCAAATTACTGCTATGGCTATCGCCACCCACCAGAATATGGACATAGTAATTATCCTCCCTAACGCCTTGGCTTTGCGGCGTGCCGGAGCGCTAGCGTAGGTGCGTTGGAGTTCCCCCAATAAATCGGACACGCCCCTTCAGTTGATTTCCTCGAACTCTAGCGGAGTCCGGTAGCCCAGGCCACTGTGCAGCCGTTGGCGATTATAAAAGCCTTCAATATAGTCATTTATATGCCGTCGTAATTGCCGCAGCGTCACAAAGCTGGTCGCCTGCAGCAATTCTCCCTTCAACGTCTTGAAGAAGGATTCCACCTCGGCATTATCGGTGCACTGCCCCGGGCGATTCATGCTGTGTCGGACCTGGTGCTGCTTCAGAAGCGCTTGCGTCTTGTGGGCCCGGTACTCGATGCCCCGATCCGTATGGAACAACAAGCCGGGCTCGGGCTTGCGTGTCTTGAACGCTTCTCGCAGGGTCGCCCGGGAGAAGTCCGCATTCAGGTTCTCGCCCAGCCGCCAACTCACGATGCGACGGGAGAACAGATCCAGGACAACGGCCAGGAACACGTATTTCCGGCCCAGCTTGATGTAGGTGACATCGCTGCTCCAGTGCTGGTTGATCGCCTCGGGCTTGGCCGCCTCCAGACGGTAGTTGGGCAGCGTTTTGGCCGCGTCCCGGCGCTTGGTCATTTGCCGATAAACGCGCGTGACACGCGCCTTCATGCCCCATTCCCGCATCAGGCGAGCCACCCGGTTCTCGCCAACCTCAACGCCTTCCCGTCGTAGCGACTGATACACGCGAGGGCTCCCATACCGACCGTTGCTGGCGTTATAGGTGCGACGGATCTTGAGCAGCAGATCGGCGTTCTCTGACGCTCTCTGGCTGGGCTTTCGGTTCACCCAGGCGTAGTAGCCGGACCGCGAGATGTTCAGGTGGCGGCACAGCGCCTTTACTCCGTGTTCCCGTCGGTGTTTCCAGACGAACCGGAACGCTTCCGCCGTTCCTCGGCCTGAAAGCGTTGAAACTTTTTTAGGATGTCGTTTTCCTCCTGAAGCTCGGTGATCTGGCGCTTCAGGCGGTTAATCTCATCCTGCTCTTTGATCTGCTGCTTGGCTTGGGCGGGTGCTCTTTTGACACGCTTCATGGCGAACTTTCCCTCACGGTATTCCTTTCGCCAGCGTGACAGCATGAAGGGATGGATATCCAGCGCTTCCGCAACGCCTTTGACGCTCCGGTGGGCCTGGTGGCTCCATTCCACCGCTTTGACTTTGAACTCAGTGCTGTACTGCTGGGTTTTCTTCCCTGTGATCATTTCCGGCATCGGTTTTCTCCTGCTTGGGAGTTATCGATGCGTGTCCACTCGACTAGGGGAAGTCCACGTCCGACAACAGCCATTTGTTATGTTTACAATAAAGCAGAAGGGTCAACTGTATATCCTGCTTCCCTTAACTCCTTTGCTAGATCAAGCTTCCAAGCACCTCTAAGGTCTAGATCAATGTAGACGACACCGCTTATATCATTAGGCGCTTCAACACCATCTACTAGCAAAGCCGAAACTCTTGGGCGCCCCAGCCGACCTATAAAGTATCCATGCTCGAATACAACATTTTGCCTGGCTCTAGATTTTAGTTCAGGGGATTCGGATTTCTTGGCACCTATGTCACACGGTGTGTACAAAATAACTGCATATCCAACGTCACTATTTGCCTCAATTTTCTCAATAATCGTTCGGCTTGAACTTGCTTGCTCGTGCAGCACGATTGGTTCCAACTTCGCCTTTTCGAGAAAACGAGCCATTTCTGATTTAGCTGCGTTATCGTGACCATGAACAACAAAAACCTTCTTATTGTCCGACGCCAAATTAACTGGCGGAGCTTCCTTTTTCGACTCGTTAGCGACAGAGTCTTTCACTTCCTTTATTAAATTACGCGTTAAATCAGTTGTGTAGCCATCGCCACTTATTACATCTTCGGTAGACAGAAACACAATGACATTTGGAGGAATGTTACTGTTCGCTGCATCAGCCGTGCCTGAAGCGTCCCTCTCTGTTTGCTTAATCTTGAGCGAACGTATCTTGCTAAATTCAAGGTAGGCGCCGTCAACAAGGATTTCATCTCTTAGCACGTAAGGTCGGATTATTTCATCTCTAATTTCTTCTAGGTCCGTGCGGTCACATTCAATAACCTTGATGAAGCGCCCATTTTTGTCCTTTTCATTGGTTTCAACAACAATATGAAAAAAGCTCATAATATTCCTTCAAAGATCCAGCAAGACTTTCTACGGCGTGGAAACATAACGCTCATGCGCAGCGGCCGGGTTGGCGCGCGCAGCGTGACAAACCGGTCCGACTGACGCGGCTGGTTAGAAGCCGGTTCACCCGATGGTTTCCGATCCACCCCTCAACTCGCATGCGAACTCCAAAGAAGCCCCGCACCTGCTCGCGATCCGGCACCGATACAAACCACCAAACTACCCGGCCCATTTAGAATTTACGACGAACGGCCCCACAAACTGGGCACGTTGATGAAAACCAGAAAGAAGCCAATACAGGCTTCCAGATTGGACGACCATGTTGCTGGCCTTGGCCATTAACGAAAGCCAAAAATACGGCCCTATTTGCCGCCAAGGCCCATGCACTTAACCACCAGAAAATGACCGAAGCTTTGGCTTATAACGCCGTTATTCAGCGGCGCCCCGACAGGGGCGTCCGGTGGAGGGCCTTAGGCCCGGAACAAACTGCAATACCTTGTTAAGTTTTCTCCAGCTCAAACTGAGCATTCGGAATCAATTCTTTTTTCGCCATGACCTGGATGCGACCCAAATACTCCAACGACTCCAAAAATTCTTCTAAATCCATGTTCGATTGTTCAAAAAAATATTTCTGGTAGTCCGCACCAACAGAATATTCTGAGGTCTCTATACTTCCATTACTTATGGAGACCTTTCTTTCTGTGCCTTCTGGGCTGACCAAAACTCCGCTGGCGGCAACCCCATTCTGGAAAGTGATGTGCCCACACTCACATAAAGTATCGGAAACAATATGAGCCGTCGCATTATGAAAACGTGTGCTTAGCTGTCTTGCCGTGGCCACCGCAACAATTCGACTGATGTAATCAGATACGTCTTTCTCTGCATGTGCCCCACCGAATTTTGAGAAGACGTTAGACAATAAATCAGGCTTCCGGGCTTTAGACGAAAAGGAAGAGCGCAACTCGGGGTCCGGCCGATCCAAATAAAAGGCATCTTTATTTTGGAATGCTACCATCGTAGCGATAGTTTCGCCTTCACGCGGATCTCGATAGAAGACGCTTGAGAAATTTATTGGATTCGAGAAGTTTACGAGAACCCGCTGCATGGTTTCAGCGATATCTTCCAGCTTTGCTTCGCTTGTTATTCTCACTGCCCGGAATTTAATGCCCAAAGCCAAATCTCCTGAAACTTAACCTTTGTATATGAGTCGTCACGACCGTTTTTCCAACGACTCATATTTCATTTCCAACACGTCTCCAACCTAGGCAGAAAATCCCCTCAGGTCAATAACTTCCCATTATTCTGCTTTCTGGTTTTCCAAACAAAAATGATCATAAAGACCACTATCCTCATTTTCTGTCGAAGCGGCAACCTGCTGATTTAAAAGCCGAAGTCATAGATTTTCAAAATTCCGCCCAGTTCATGGTCGCAACGACCATTTTTCCGGTTGTCAGAGCCTCGTGGTTGACGTAGGCTGTATAAATAAACAGTTATATAAAGGACGTGCTATCATGGACGACATACCTGTTCCGCTGCCTGCCGTTCCCGTCCGGTTTATGGACCGTTTCCGGGCGTTCATTCGCGCTCGCCACCTGGCTTACCGGACAGAAAAAACCTACTGCAACTGGGTGCGCGAATTCATCCGGTTTCATAACAAGCGCCATCCGGAATCCATGGGGGCAGAGGAGGTTAATTCGTGGTTGAGTCATCTGGCGAATAATCGCAATGTCGCGGTGAACACGCAGAAAACAGCACTGAACGCAGTGGTATTCATGTATCACCAGTTTCTTGGCAAAGAGTTGGGCGACTTGCAGTTTACCAACCCGTCCCGGGGGCGAAAGTTGCCTGCCGTCTTCAGTCATGAAGAGGCGATGTCGGTGCTGTCGCACATGCATGGCACCCACAAGCTGGTGGCCAGCCTGATGTATGGCTCTGGTTTGCGGGTAATGGAGGCGGTACGGCTGAGAATCCAGGATGTGGATTTTTCCGAACCGTGTTTGTTCGTGCGAGAAACCAAAGGTGATAAATGGCGGCGGACAATCTTGCCCGCGTCGATCTGCGAACGTCTGAGTACTCAGGTTGAGTTCGCACTCGCGCTTCACCGGCAAGATCTGAAGGATGGTTTCGGCGAAGTCTATATGCCCAACGCATTGGCAAAGAAGTACCCAGGCGCTGCATGCAGTTCTGCCTGGCAATATGTGTTCCCGGCACAGAGGCTGTCTATTGATCCACGTTCGGGGGTTCGTCGGCGCCATCATATCGGGGAGCAGCAGGTTCGGCGCTTTGTGAACGAAGCCATGAAAGCCACGGGTATTCGCAAAAAGGGCAGTTGCCATACCTTTCGGCACAGTTTCGCCACCAACCTGCTAAAACGGGGCACAGACATTCGCAGCATTCAGGAGTTGCTAGGCCACAACGACATTTCCACGACACAGATATATACCCATGTCGTTGGCACCCACGAACGTGGCATCAGCAGTCCGTTGGATGTTTGATGCTGGGATTCCGGGACCGATTTATTGGGTTGTAAAGCGATAAAAATGGGGCAGATTGCCCTTTCAGTGGTTGCACGACCCCTAAAAATAAATCGGTCCCCGTTATTGCCGCGTTTTTGCCGGCGGTTTTCTCTGTTAGCGTTGGATTTCGATGGCATCCGGCCGTAAGGGCGGACTGGACGAGGCAGGGGTGAGGGATGTGCCCGGATGAGCTCAATGTGATCCAGTATCTTGGGAATCTTGCCATTGGCAAGACGGCTTTATGGTGCTATTTCATCTGGTATCTCGTCACCGTTGGCTACTACTTTGATCCAGATATTTCGATTTGGCTCAATTCGGTGGGTGTCAGCCTCATTGTCGGCATTGGTCTCAATTTAAGTGTGGCGCGAGGCAAGGGTGTTACGCGAGACTCCTGGCAGACCTTTCGGCTTGTTATTCCGCCCAGGCTGAGTCAACTATGGATGTCCGCAGGCACTTGCGTCGCCTTTATTGCTCTTGTTTACTTGGTCAAGCTCAAACGCCGGTTAAAAGGACCGAAGTGACGAGGCGTGCCAGCAGAGCAGGGTTGGCCATGGGGTCCACTGGGTGTGCCTCTTATCGCTTGATTCTTGCGGGCCACGACGCGTTCCCGTGTTGATCGGCCATCAAACCAGAATGGACATGGGCCATGGACAAATACCACCTCACCAAAGCCGACATCGACCAATTCGAAGGCATCGGGAAAACCCACTTTCTCAATGACAACGCCAAGCGGACCAACAAGTCCCTGGGCGATCTGACCGGTATTACGGGCTTTGGTTTTCACATCATCGAAGTGCAGCCGGGGCGGGAATCCACCGAGTTTCACAGGCATTATTACGAGGATGAGTGTGTCTACGTCCTCGAAGGCACGGCGGAAGCCCGGATCGGCGACAAGACCGTGCAGGTGAATGCCGGGGATTTCCTGGGCTACCGGGCCGGTGGCGACGCCCATTCCCTGCGCAACAACGGCGATACGGTGCTGAAGTGCATTGTCGTCGGCGAACGACGGGATCACGATGTAGGCGACTACCCGGACCTCAACAAGCGCATCTACCGCAACAAGGGACGACCGTGGAACCTGGTCGACATCGATGTGATCTCCGAGCCCAGCGGTGGCAGGAAGGTCTGAAGTTCCGGGGCTCCCATCGGAGCAACTGTTTGTACATCGAGAACATGGAACCGGCTGTTTGGCCGAAAGCTGTCCTGTCTCCGTGGGTACCGTCAGGTAGACCGGTACGGCGACTCACGATAACCCTCACAGAGAGAATATGCGATGCGATACCTCGTCACTACCTTTCGGACGCCGGAGTTCGATCCCGGCGTAATCGACGCCCACTACGCCTTCCTGGATGACCTGCGCCAGCAGGGTAAGCTGGATCTGGCCGGCCCGTTTACCGATAAGACGGGCGGCGCCTATCTGATCCAGGCGGCCAACAAGGACGAAGCCGAGGCGCTGGCGTTCAGGGATCCGGTACACACTTCCGGATCGTCTGTTGTCACCGTCTACGAATGGGACGCAAAGTAAGGGTGTCCGGCGGGCTTCTGGTCGCCTGACTGAACACCTTATTTTTGATCTGTAGAGTAAAGGGGCTTCATGGAGCGCGTGGGGACCGGTACGCTGAACGTGATCAACCAAACTCACCCGAACGGAGAGGGCGGTGACATGTCTGAATCGCGGAAGCGGGATCAACAGGCGGCCGCCAAAGGCTGGTCGCACCGTGTGACCAAGACCAGCGATGCCCTGGATCTGGAAGAGGGTGTGTTCACCCGCAAGGACCCGAGGGCCATCGCGCAGTCCCTGAAAGAGTCCGCCGAGAGCAGCGAGAGGCGTAAGTCGGATCCCTACCGGTCCGCGATGTCGATGCTGACGTTCTACCTGAACCGGGCCGGTAAGAATATGCCGGATGCCCAGCGCCAGGTCCTCGAAGCGGCAAAGGATGAGCTGCGCTCACTCTACGGTCGCCCGGGAAAGGGTTCGGGCAAATCCTGAATGGCCGGGGCGCCAGAAACAGGGGCACGAATACCGGTGCGGGATGAGAGCAAACGGGCAGGGGCCAGTGAAAGAACCCATCATTGAAGAGTACTCGCGCCTGGCACCGGACTACGACCGACGCTGGCCGTTCTACATCGAAACCACCAGCAACGCGACGCTCGCTCGTCTGTCATTGCCGCCTGAAGGCCGTGTTCTCGATGTCGGCTGTGGCACGGGCATCCTCCTCCAGAAACTGGCTCGCCAATACCCGAGGGCACAACTGGCGGGCGTCGATCCCGTACCGGCCATGCTGTCCGTGGCCCGGGAGCGTGTCACGGCCAGCACGGAGCTCCATACCGGTTGGGCGGAAGCGCTGCCTTTCGAGGACCAGTCGTTCGACGCGGTGGTGTCATGCAACATGTTTCATTACGTCCGTGACCCGCAGCGGGCGCTCCGCGAGATGGGGCGCGTCCTGCGTCCCGGTGGCCGGTTGTTGATCACCGACTGGTGCGACGACTACCTGGCGTGCCGGTTGTGTGACTGGTGGCTGCGCCTGACGAGTCCCGCGCATGTGAAGGTATACCGTGAGCGTGAATGCCGCCGGCTGCTGGCGGAGGCCGGCTTTGCCCAGGCCGGCATTGAACGTTACCGGATCAGTTGGCTTTGGGGGATGATGACGGCCAGCGTCGTCCTGCCCGGCTAATCAATGGTCTTTCTTCCGCCGGTCGGTCTAGACTGGGGGTAATCGGTTAGGGCACTGCACGGAGGCAACCCCATGAACACCATTGCCTACTTTGAAATCCAGGCGGACGAGCCGGAAGCGGCCGTCCGGTTCTACCAGGCCGTTTTCGGCTGGAGCTTTACCCGGCAGGAAAACTTTCCCATTCCCTACTGGCGCATCGATACACCCGGCATCCGTGGTGGTTTGCTCCAGCGCCCGGCGCCCACGCCAGCGCCTGAACACGGTACGAACGCTTTCGTGTGCTCTATCGAGGTGGCCAACTTCGATGATGTGGCGGCTAGTATCGCCAGCCAGGGCGGACAGGTGGCACTGGATAAATTCGCGGTGCCGGGCGTCTGCTGGCAGGGGTATTTCATCGATCCGGCGGGTAACACCTTGGGTGTGTTCCAGGCCGATCCGGAGGCCGGGTAGGGCCGTGATCCGCTCACCCGATTCCGGAAATGTTCCCGGGCCTGTCGAAAGTACGGGCAACCATCCGACCAGGGAGTAGCCGTATGAGGCTGTTACCCAATGGATAACCAGAAGGAGAAACTGTCATGTCCCGTATGATCTTTGTGAACCTGCCGGTCGCGGACCTGCCTGCATCGATGGCATTTTACGAGGCGCTGGGTTTTGACAATAACCCGCAGTTTACCGACGACACCGCCGCCTGCATGGTGTGGAGCGAGTCGATCTTTGTCATGCTGTTGACGCATGACAAGTGGCGGACGTTCACCGATCGCCCGATTCCGCCGTCCACGTCCAGCGAGGTCATGCTGGCCATCACCTGCGACAGCAAGGATGAGGTCGATGCGCTGAACCAGGCCGCGGCCGGGAACGGAGGTACCGCCGATATCAATCCAATGCAGGATATGGGCTTCATGTACAACCGGAACCTGGCGGACCCGGACGGCCATGTCTGGGAGGCTTTCTGGATGGATCCGGCGGCGATGGACGGCGCACAAGCCGAATGGTAAAAACAGGTCACACTATGGAAGGGTACCGGTTACTGGCGTTGTCCGGCAGTTTGCGCCAGCGCTCCTATAACACGGCGGCCATCAAGGCGCTGCGGGCGCTGGCGCCGGACAACGTCGACATTGTGATCGGCAGGATCGGCCAGTTGCCGCTGTTCAATCCGGATCTGGAAGACGACTGGATTCCGGCCCTGGACGATCTCAAGGCGCAACTGGCCGAGGCTTCGGGCCTGATCATCGCCAGCCCGGAATACGCCCACGGCATCAGCGCCCCGATGAAGAACGCGCTGGACTGGCTGGTGAGCGGTACCGAGTTTCCCTTCAAGCCGGTGATGCTGATCAACACGTCGCCCCGGGCCGGCCACGCCCAAGCGGCGCTGAAAGAGGTGATTACGACCATGTCGGGGCATCTGGTTGAAGAGGCCCACGTGGCTCTGCCTTTGCTCGGCAGCGAGCTGGACCGCCGTGGCATCCAGGCGGATGCCGCGTTGTCGGGGGCATTGCTGACAGGACTGAAGGCCTTCTGTGCGGCCATAGACGCGCAACCTCGTGACGCCTGAAAGGGCGACATCGTCATCGGAAGGAGGACGGTATGCAGGCTGTTTGTCACGTGAGTACCTACATTGCCCGGTCTCCGGAGGCTGTCTATGTCTTTGCCTCGGATCCCCGGAATCTGCCGCAATGGGCCGCGGGGCTGGCCCGCTCTGACGTGTGCCCGTCTGGCGAAGATTGGATGGTCGACGCGCCGTTTGGCCGGGTGACCATCCGCTTCGCCAGAACCAACGAATTCGGCGTGATGGACCACGACGTCACGCTGGATTCCGGCGTGACGTTCCATAACCCGATGCGCGTTGTGCCCAATGGCGAAGGGAGCGAGTTTATCTTCACCCTGTTTCGTCGGGACGACATGACCGAGGATCAGTTTGATGCAGATCGACAGGCCGTGGAGGCGGATCTGGCCTCGTTGAAGGCGCTGTTGGAAGCGAAGCCGGAAAGCGATGCATGAACCCCCACAGCGACGCCAGGATCATCGATTCCTGGCGTAAGAACGCCGAGCCCTGGACGGAGGCCGTTCGGGGCGGGCAGATTGCCAGCCGGGAGCGCGTGACCAACCAGGCCATCGTGGACGCCGTGTTGCAGCGTTCTCCGCGGTCCGTGTTGGACGTAGGCTGCGGCGAGGGCTGGTTATGCCGGGCGTTGTCAGCCGACGTTGAGCGCGTGGTGGGTGTCGATGCCATACCGGCGCTGGTCGGGCAGGCCCGAGCGGCGGGCGGTGGCGATTTCCGTGTGAAAACCTATGAAGCTCTGGGTGATGGGTCTTTGGCTGAGGCGTTCGATGCGGTCGTGTGCAACTTCTCGCTGCTGGGAGACATGTCGGTCGAAACCGTATTTGCCAGCATCCCTCAGCTGCTGAGCAATACAGGGGCGTTCATCGTCCAGACCCTGCACCCGGTCGCCGCGTGCGGCGATCAACTCTATGAGGACGGTTGGCGGGACGGCTCCTGGGAGGGCTTCGATCCCTCGTTTGTGGACCCGGCGCCCTGGTATTTCCGGACCCTGGCGAGCTGGGTGAATCTGTTTCTCGACCGTGGTTTTCGCCTGGTCGACATCCGGGAGCCATTGGATCCGGCCACGCACCAACCGGTGTCGATTATCTTTGTCGGTGCCGTCACGCCATAGTCCATCCACCCAGTGTCAAAGGACTGATCTCATGAAAGTAAAACGCATTGTGCCCAACATCGCGACGGATGATCCCGCCAAGGCGGCGGCCTTCTACGAAACCATTTTTGGGCTGGACATCATCATGGACCACGGCTGGTTACGGACCTACAGCTCTGGCGAGTCCATGACGGTTCAACTCGGCGTGGCGTCGGAAGGCGGTTCCGGGACACTGGTGCCGGATCTGTCGATCGAAGTGGATGATCTGGACGAGGTGTTGGAGCGGGTTCATACAGCGAACGTCCCGATCGACTATGGGCCAGTCGAGGAACCCTGGGGTGTCCGGCGCTTTTTCGTGCGCGATCCGTTCGGCAAGATCGTGAACGTGCTGCAGCATCTATAGCGCCGGAAAGCGGCCTTCGCCACGAACGGGAGAAGGCCGTTTCAGTCGGTTCACACCAGCGGCAGGCACACGTCGGTCACCAGTTCGTGCTCCGGCGTATCCTGGAGCAGGTTGTGGTAGTGGAAGAAGAGGGGGAAGTCCCGCAACTCCTCACCACTTTCCGGCAACCATTCCCGGTACAGGTAATAGGCCGGTTCGGTCATGCGGTCGTGGGAACCGAAATGGCGAACCACCGCGCAGCGTCCGGCCGGAATCACCTTGTTGATGATGCCGAATTCGTTCTCTGGCACCGGGGCGTCCACCGAACCGCACAGATCAAACCGGAACTCCTCCGGCGGCGTGGCGTTGGGATCGTCCCAGGCCAGGCCGATCGACTCGCTGGTGGCCACCGGCGACAGGCCGGTCTGCTTGCGCCATTCGATGAATCGGGCGGCGGACTCGTTGACCAGGGCGGGCGAGCCCCGGTGTTCGAGCACCGCCACGCGGGTTTCGGGAAATTCAATAATCTTGACGTCCATCGGTTGTCTCCGCTCTCTTTGGGGCAATTGAAACCGCTCGTTCCACGGCTGCCAGGCCGGGACTTTGCGGAATTGGGAGGGCGTCTGGCCAAAGGTGGTCTTGAAGGCCCGGGAAAACGATTCCGGATTCTCGAAGCCCGCTTCCAGCGCAATCTCGATGATTGACATCTCCTCCACGAACGCCAGGCGATAGGACGCCCGCCGCAATCGCATCAGTTGGATGTAGCGTGCGACGCTGATCCCCGCGTGCAGCGAAAACTGCCGGTGGAAATGGTATTTCGAGAAATGCGCGACCCGGCTCAGGCGTTCCAGGGACAAGTCCTCGGACAGGTGTTCATCGATAAAACGAAACACCGTGTTGAAACGCGCGGCGTAGGCCGATGCCTTTGATCCATTCACTGCCAAACCTCCTCAATCGGGCGCTACTATGCCCGAGCGGCGCCGGCCGATCCTGACTCAGATTGCTCAATCGCGCTGCCAGCCTGGCCAGCATAGCGAACGGGTCCGGCAGAGTACGGGTGATCAGCGAGACGCTGGGGTTGGCGGATGGCTGGCTGCTGTTGGATCGCCCTGGGCGGGCCAGGCTGACTCCATCAGCTCATGTTTTCAGCCGTGACGGGTGTTGCAAGGGTGACGTCCTGCCAGAGGCTTTTCACCAGCTTGATCACCGCCGCGATGGCCGGTTCGTCGGCCCGGTCCCGGCGCACCAGCAGGCTCAGGCTGATGCTGAGGCGGGGCTCATCGTAAACCCTCACGCTCCCCCGGTCGGCCCAGTGGCTGGCCAGTTCATGTTCGACCAGTCCATACCCCAGGCCGGCCCGGATCATCGACAGGGTACTGAGTTCGTCAATGGACGAGGAAATATTGTTGGCCTGTTCCCGGCCGCCGCCGAGGATGTCCGGCAGCATGGTCGCCAACGGGCAATGGCCGGAGGGCCAGATCCAGGGCAGGGCACGGCGTTCGGCGAAGCTCGCGGGAAAACGCTCGCGGCTGCCTTCCAGCGGCCCCACCACGCTGACGCGGATCGGCGCCAGACGCAGGCCCAGGAGCTGGTCATCCACATAGTCGCCGTAGGCATAGCCCATATCGAGCTCGCCGGCCTTTACCTGATCGCGAATCACGAAGGAGGAACTGGTGGCCAGTTCCAGGGCGATTTCCGGCAGGTCCCGTGCCACGGAACGCAGCAATTGATCCACCTTCAGGTATTCCGGCGGTGCATTGAGGGCGAACGACAGCGGCTCCGGCTGCTCGCACCGCAGTGCCCGTGCAATCTCGTCCAGTTCCGCCACCTGCATCAGAGCCTGGCGTGCCGGCGCCAGTAGCTTGCGGCCGGCCGCTGTCAGCGCCATCCCGCGGGTGTTGCGCTCGAACAGCGTCAACCCGAAGTGATCCTCCAGTTGACGCAGATGCTCACTGACCGCCGATGGCGTGGTGTGGCGCCGGTTGGCGGCCCGTGTCAGGTTGCCTTCGTCGGCCACCAGGACGAACGAGCGCAGCTTGTCGAGTTTTATGTTCATGTTTTACGAACGCCGCCTTTCGGAAAGACTGATAGATACACCAACCCTATAGCAGTTTAATGGCATTTACCGGCCGGCCTCAATTCATATTTCATGGAGGTACTTGTCATGCAAACTGCAACGTCCAGACGCGCTGAAACCGTCTTTATTCCTCCGCTGGAGGGCGGACATGCCGAGGTGTTCCGCCAACCGCTGCCGTTGCGGCGTCGAGTGGGGCGGGTCCTGCGGGAGTGGTTCCGCCGTTACCGGATGCGTGCCCGGTTGCGCTGGCAACTGCGGGACATGGACGCGACCCGGGCGGAACTGGATGTGGGATTGCCGATCGGATCGTTGATGGAGGAAGCCTACAAACCGTTCTGGAAAGCGTGATGTCCGCCGATAAGATCGGGCGTTGACCGTCAGGCCCCTTGATTGGGTGCCTGGCGGTGAGTCGCGCGATCAGCCCTCTTTCACGCCCCGTTCGATCCCTGCGTTCGGCCCTGATTGGCCATCGTGAGGTTTCCTTTTCATGATCCTGGAGCGGTATTCATTGCTTTCGGTCTACGCTTCCCATACAACGCCAAGCCATGCTTGCCGGCGCTGCGGGGGCGAGTCAATATCGCCCCGGAAGGCTGCCACACGGGGCCCGAACCCGTGACCTGCTCTGGAAAGAGGGGCGTCGCAGGCGTTCCCTCCCAACGGATTCCGGGGTGTGTCGTTGAGTGAGGTAGGCTCTGGATTACAGGCACTTCGGTGATATTTAATCGAGGGATATCAATACCTCATGATCGGCGTCGTTCATACGGCGCCGTGCTGTCTGTTGTTACATTGGGGAGGCTTAAAGTGAGGCATCGCGAGAAGCATCGCAGTGACCGGATTGGCTGGCTGCGGGCCGCCGTGTTGGGCGCCAATGACGGGATCGTCTCCACGGCGAGCCTGATTCTCGGTTTCGTGGCGGCTGGCGCGTCGCCGCCGCAGATCCTGGTGGCCGGGGTGGCCGGCTTGGTGGCCGGAGCCATGTCCATGGCGGCCGGGGAGTATGTTTCCGTCAGTTCACAGGCGGATACCGAAAGGGCCGACCTGCGTCGTGAGCGGGAGGAGCTGGCGCGCCAGCCCCAGGAGGAGGTCCGGGAACTGGCGGAGATCTATGTAGGGCGCGGCCTGAGTCCGGAGCTGGCCCGCCAGGTGGCTGTCGAGCTGATGCAGCACGACGCCCTGGGCGCCCATGCCCGCGACGAACTGGGGATCGAGGGTGCCGCATACGGTGCCCGGCCCGTGCAGGCCGCGATGGCCTCGGCGGCGACGTTTGCCGCCGGCGCGCTCATGCCGCTCCTGGTGGTCTGGCTGATGCCGGCTAATCGCCTGGGCTGGGCGGTGCCGTTGGCGTCCCTGTTCTTCCTGGCACTGCTGGGATCCCTGTCGGCCCGGGCTGGCGGCGCGTCAGCCCGCAAGGCGGCGAGCCGGGTGACGTTCTGGGGTGCGCTGGCGATGGGAATGACAGCGGCGGTCGGGATGGTGTTCGGGGTGTCGATGTAGGCGTTGGAGAGAGGCGTGACTGGCCAGCCGGGGCGATGCCGCAGGCTGGCCAGTCGATGGCGCGGATCAGGCGGTGACCGGTGCCTGTTGACGGCGCTGCAGGCGGAACAGACCGAAAATGCCTGCCCAGAAGGCCAGCCAGACGATGAGGTCCGTCAGGGCGGGGTAGGCCCGGTAGCCCGTCAGGGCGGATACGACACCACCGAAGCGGCTGGTATCGTCAAGCAGGGCGGAAGTGTCCCAGAGCGGATCGATACCGGCCGGTACCCAGCCCAGACTGATCATCCGGTCCACCGAAGACAGCAACAGCGAACTGGCCAGCAACAGCAGCATGATTTCCGTGAAACGGAAGAAGTGCTTCCAGGACATCCAGCGCCGGCCGGCCTGCAGCAGGGAGTACGTGAAACCGGCCAGTACCAGCGCCACCGCGACGGCTCCGGCGAAGCTGAGCCAGTCCTGGGTGGTCTGTTGGGCATAGCTCATGCCGTAGAGGAAAATAACGGTCTCCGAGCCTTCGCGGCCGATGGCAATGGCCACCAGGATGGAGATTGACCAGAACGTCCTGTCTTCCAGGGCGCGCTGGGTCTCGTGCTTGAGGTGGCTGTGCAGGTGTCGACCGTGCTCGCGCATCCACATGACCATCTGCACGATGAGGACGGCGGCCACCAGCATCATCAGCAGCATGAAGATCTCCTGGCCGTTGTTCCCCAGGAACTGCTGGATCCCCAGTAACGCGGCGGCCAGGGCAATGGCGAACAGGATGCCTCCGCCGACGCCGAACCAGAGGTAGCGCATGGCGCCAGGCACGCTCGCCTGCCGCAGCCAGGCATAGAGAATCCCGACCACCAGCAGCGCTTCAATGCTCTCGCGCCAGACAACGAAGATAATCTGTTCCATGATGATTCCTTACCTGGCGATCAGCGTGCCCTGGGCTTCGGGCATGTTGAATTCGTCGAAGTAGTCGTACTCGCCGGCTTCCAGGGGCTTGATCACGACGGCCCAGTTGGCGCCGGGAACGAGGATTTTCTCCTGGCGCAGGCGCTTGCTCTCGAATTCCGCCGGGGCCTCGCCGTTGTTGTGAACCTTGAGTTTGAAGCGCTCGCCGGCCGGGACGTCCAGCGTCTTGGGCGTCACCTGGCCATCCTTGAGTTCAATGTCATAGGTTTTCATCTCTGCGGCGGCGGGCAGGGCCACCAGCATGGTGAGCAGGATGGCGGCGGCTGAGAAGGTGCGGTTCGGCATTCAGTTGTCTCCCGGAATTGCGAAAGGGACCGGTTTGCTGCGATGCCTTGAGCCGGGCGGGCCTGTCGCTGACAGCGCAGAAAGCGAGTCCTGTCGTGTTGCAGAATGGTGCGGTAATGATACCGTAAATTGTGCAATATTTTTAAACGAAATTATTTTCATTCAGGTTATATCTGGATGACCTGGGTCAATTTTGCGGTGCCGGATCTCCGGCGGTGTGTCGCCTACACAGACCACTATATCGTCGCCGGCAAAGCCGTGCTTGGACAATATTGCGCAATCCTGACAGGGGAGTATGAGCGGCATGCTGTGTTTTGCCTACGGCTCCAATATGTCCCGCGCCCGGCTGCTCGAGCGTATTCCGGCGGCGCGGTTCGTCTCCGTGGCGTCGATGGATGGCTATCGGCTCTGTTTCCACAAGCGCAGCCGCCAGGATGGCTCGGCCAAGTGCGATGCGTTCTGGACCGGCGATTCGGCGGATCGGTTGCACGGTGTGGTCTACGAGATTCCGGATCGGGACAAACGGCGCCTGGACCGTATCGAGGGTGTCGGGATTGGCTACCGCGATGCCGAGGCAACGGCCATGGCGCCTGACGGCACCCGGCTGGACGTCCGTTTCTATGTGGCCACAGACATCGACGACTCCCTGCGCCCGTTCGACTGGTATCGCCATCACGTATTGATGGGGGCGCAGGAGCATGAGCTACCGGCGGACTACATTGCCCGGATTGCCGCGGTGGAGGTGGAGCAGGATCGCAATGAGCGCCGTCGGGCGCGCGAGCTGGGTCTCTACTCCGGCAGGTAACGCGGCAGTACCCCGTTAAGCGGGCTGGTCGCCGGCAGGAAGCGCCGGGGGTAACGCCAGCGATTGAAGCGCAGCAGCTTGCCGCGCATCCGGCGGACGTGGCTGCCTTCCCAGTAGACGTGTTTGCAGCCCGGGCAGTGGCAGAACACCCGCTTGTCGTTGATCTCTGGCGTGTCGCCGGGCAATGGGCCGGGTTGCAGTGGCGTGTTGCAGCGTTTGCACCGGGAAAAGGGCGCGTGCAGCCAGTCCAGGTTGAGCCGTCGGGTCAATTCCCGGAAGTTGGATTCCATGCCGTTGCTTTCCAGCAACAGCACGTACTGGGGCGCATTGCGATGCAGCAGTAGCTCCCGATCCCGGGTAATCAGCCAGCGATTGTCGTCGATGGCCGTTTCCAGGACATCGCGATCGCGGGTCCCGCTATTGGGCGAGATGGTGTCGTAGCCGGCCACCCGCAGCCATTCGCCAAATCCCCGCAGCATTTCATCGCACAGGAAGCGTGGTGTCTCCAGGGGGCAGAGGGCGCCTTCAATCCAGGGTGTTTTCGTTCTAGCCATAGCTGACCGTCGAGTACTTTGTTGGCTGTTCCATCGGGTTAACAGGTCGTTGAACGAAGGTGAGGGGGTGGATTCAGTTGATGATGGCCCCTATGACCCAGTATTGCGCTCCCCCTGTCGTTTCGCCAGGTCCTTACCGGCGAAAACGGATGCTCACTCATTCCGGAAACGGGGTGGGTATATGGTCGTTGTGTCGTCAGGTGTGATGTCGGAATTGTTTACATCTTGAACAAACCCGGATAATTAAATTCTTTCAAATCAGTGAGATGGATTGTTGGCACCGGATTCGCATACAGAACGCCGAATCCCGTTTTCAGGAAGGAGTTGAACTATGAAATTGCGTGCGCAAATTGCCGCGGCAGTGGTTTGTTCTGGCCTGCTGGCCGGCCCTGCCTCGGCAGCCCTCATTGATGCATCGGACATCGTGTCAGGATCTGGTGGTGGTCTCACCTTCGCGGCCACTGGCGGCAGTCTGGGGCTGAAAACCGTGAACGGCGTGGACGGCGCCGGCGTTACCGGCGGTGCCAGCGGTAATGAGATTGACATCGGCCAGACGGTCACCGGAACATCATCCTCCGGTTTCATCCTGTCCGGTACCACACTGGCGTTTCTCTATGACGGTCCCGAGTTTGGCGATTACCAGGAAGTGGCGACGATCACCGCCACTTTCTTCGGTACCACCACCACCAGCACCGCCGTGCTGACCAACATCTACTCCAGCGCAACCGATACGGATCTGACGCTGTTCATCGATGGTGTGGATAGCACTTCCCTGATCCTGGGTGCCAGTGAAGCGACCAGCGCGACAGCCGGCACCGTGAATCTGGGGGCCCTGTTCGGTAGCTCGCTGCTGTCTTCCATCGAGTTTGGCGCGGCTGCCGGCGTGTGCGGTACCGGCAGCTGTAACAACCAGAGCGATTACTCCATCGCCAGCATCTCGACGGCTTCCGTACCGGAGCCGGCGACGGTGGCTCTGCTGGGCCTCGGCCTGGCGGGCGTCGGCCTGTCACGGCGTCGTAAGGTGTAATGTACTGAGTTGTAAGTGAAAATGGGGCTCTCGAGCCCCATTTTTCGTTGGCCGGAATGATCACATCCCGGCGTCGGTGCTCTCGAAGATCTTGTCCGCCGACGCGGCAACAAAGCCGCTGTAGAGCTGGCCGTCCGGCTTGGGATAGCGGCGGGCAAACTCATAGAAGCAACTGGGGATGACCTCGGTGCGATCGCTGAACCGCACCTCAACCCGGTCCGCCATGGTGGAGGACTGCTCCAGCAGGGCTTCCGGGGAGCCTTTCACTTCGCCACCCGAGCTGTTGATGGTGTAGCCGGCGTCCTTCAGCGTCTGGTTGATCTCCTCAACCGTGCGGAATTTCTCCAACTGGTTGACGTTGACCGTGAAGTGGTTGGCGCGATAACCCCAGGCCGCAACCCACGCGGCGTACTCGCTCTCGGCCAGCAGCCGCTTGTAGGTGGCGTAATCCACTTTCCAGTGGGTGCCGGAATAGAGGAAGTTGTCGGCGGTCACCGCTTGCGGGTCCACCTTGTCCACCAGGTCTTTCACCGTGGCCTGCAGTTCCGGCGAGAACTTCTCGACCAGCAGTTCGGAGATGAACACCTTGGGCGCGGTCGGATCCTCGTGCTCGTAGTGTTTGGCGTAGAGCTTCTTGGCTTCGAAATGATATTCCTGGCCTTCCTTGTAGCCCAGCGCCAGGAAGTGCGCCGCCAGTTTGTCCAGGTTCACCTTCTCCAGGTTGAAGGTCCGCAGGGCGATGTGATCGTTGATGATCTCCTTGCCCTGGGTGCCGCCCAGCAGGCGGTGTATTTCCTCGGCCGATGGCGTCACCTCGCGGTAGTTGTCCCAGAGTTTCCGGAAAAGGGTGTCGCGATCAGAGTGCATATCGAAGCTCCTGTTGAGGTTGGGCCTGTGATGCGTCGCCTGTCGAGGACGCATCGCCCTGTGTCTTGTTGCTTGCCGCAGCCAGCCGCACGCAGCGGGCCCGGGCGCCGTCTTCCAGATCCAGGGCGCGGGCCAGGTCGGCCGGCACCTGGAGAATGCCAGGCTGGGGATGGTGGATCGCCCGTTCTGTCAGTGTGGCGCGGAATCCGGCCACCTGCGTATTGGCGATCAACAGCCGATCACCGCCATGTTGCAGGACCGGCGTGTCCGCCTGGACCACCTGAACCGTGCATTCGCTCGAGCGGGCCACGCTGCGGATCTGGTCCCGTTCCGCTTCGACGGTGGGTCCGGCATCGAACAGGTCCACGTAGCCCTTGTGGCGGAAACCTTCGGCCTCCAGCATTTTCAGGGCCGGGCGGGTCTTGTCGTGCACTTCGCCGATCACCGCCTGGGCCTCGGGGCTCAGCAGGTGGGTGTAGAGCGGATACTTGGGCATCAGCTCGGCAATGAAGCCGTTGTTGCCGGCGCCCACCAGCTGTGTTACCTGGGCGAACTCCAGGTCCACGAAATGCTGACGCAACCAGTTCCAGAACGGTGACTCGCCGCGGTCGCTGGAAACACCGCGCATCTCGGCGATGATGGTGTCGGCAAAGCGTTCCGGATGCTGGGCCATGAACAGGAAGCGGACCTTGGACAACAGTTTGCCCGCACCCGGACGACGGAACTGGGGGCGCAGATACAGCGTGCAGATTTCCGAGCAGCCGGTGTAGTGGTTGCACATGTTCAGCACGTCGACGCGCTTGAACAGTCCCAACTCCCGGGAATGATGGACCACCTGACTCTTGTGGTAATGGTAGAGCGGGCTGTCCAGTCCGACGGACGCTTCAATCCCGGTGGTGCCCAGAATGTCTCCGGTGTCCGGATCCTCCAGCACGAACAGGTAGCCTTCGTCACCGGGTTCGACAACGTCGCGGTTGAAGCTGTCGATCGAGTGCTGGATCTTGGCGGTCAGGAACTCGCGGTCGTCCACCAGGGACGTGAAGCCGGGGCCGGACTCCCGGGCGATACAGGCCAGGGCGTCCAGGTCTTTGTGAGCGATCGGGCGAATGATCATGGCGCGTCCTCCGCGTCGGGTCAGCCGGCCTTGGCGACCGTGCCGAACAGCGAGTCGATGGCCGCTTCGAAGCGGGCCAGACCTTCCTCGATATCCGCCTCCGGAATCACCAGGGACGGCGTAAAACGAACCACGTTGGCACCGGCCACCAGGGACAGCAGCCCTTCCCTGAGGGCGGCCTGGAGGATTTCCTTGGCGCGTCCGGCGTGCTCGTCGATCAGCTCGGCGCCTATCAGCAGGCCCTTGCCCCGGATGTCCTTGAAGATGCCGTAGCGGGCATTGATGGCTTCCAGTCCATGCTTGAACTGCTCGCTGCGTGTACGTACCCCGGCCAGCAGGGCGTCGTCATTAACGGTGTCGAACGTTGCTTCGGCGACGGCACAGGCCAACGGGTTGCCGCCGTAGGTGGAGCCGTGGGTGCCCGGCTTCAGGTGGCTGGCGATCTCGGCCGTGGTCAGCATGGCGCCGATCGGGAAGCCGCCGCCGAGGGCCTTGGCGGAGGTCAGGATGTCCGGTGTGACGCCGGTATCCATGTAGGCGTACAGGTGGCCGGTCCGGCCCACGCCAGTCTGTACCTCATCGAAGATCAGCAGTGCGTTGTGTTTGTCGCAAAGCTCGCGCACGCCTTTGATAAACGCCGGATCCGCATCAATGATGCCGCCTTCGCCCTGCAGCGGCTCCATCATGACGGCGCAGGTCTTGTCGGAAATCACGGCTTCCAGGCTGGCCAGGTCGTTGAAAACCGCATGACGAATGGCGCCGGGCTTGGGCCCGAAGCCGTCGGAGTAGGCTTTCTGGCCGCCCACGCTGACCGCAAAGAAGGTGCGACCGTGGAAGCTGCGTTCGAAGGAAATGATTTCGTCCTTGTGCTCGCCGTACTCGTTGAACGCCCAGCGACGGGCCAGCTTGAGGGCCGCTTCGTTGGCTTCGGTGCCGGAGTTGGCGAAGTAGACGCGCTCGGCAAAGGTGGCGTCGGTCAGCTTCTTGGCCAGGCGCAGGGCCGGCTCGTTGGTCATCACATTGGCCAAGTGCCAGACCTTCTCGCTCTGCTCCTGCAGGGCCCTGACCGGCGCCGGATGGCAATGGCCCAGGCAATTCACGGCAATCCCGCCGGCGAAGTCGATGTACTCGCGTCCTTCCTGGTCCCAGATGCGGGAGCCCTGGCCTTTCACCGGAATCACGGCGGGCGGGGCGTAGTTGGGAACCATCACGTCATCGAACAAAGCACGGGATACTTGCATGACCAAACCTTTTAGTTATCAGGGAATTCGGGAACGAAGTTCAGGCGCTCCCCCAAAGAGCTGGCTTCATTATGGATGGGCCCAATGTCATTTTGCAGTTTCAAAATGGGCGAATCAGTGGGAGAATCTGTCAAATTGATGAGGGAATATGGCGAATTGTGGCAGGTAATGGCGTTATGATCAGTCCGCAGGACCAGAAGTTGCTTATGCTGCTGCGCCAGAACGCGCGTACGAGCGTGTCCGACCTGGCCCGCTCCCTGGGCCTGTCCCGTTCGACGGTGCAGAACCGGATTGCCCGGCTCGAATCCAGCGGCGTCATCAAGGGATACTCACTGGAGGTGGGCCGCGCCTACTCGGAAAACCAGGTGGAGGCGCACGTCTCGATCAAGGTGCGCCAGAAGCTGACGGCCCGGACCAATTCCGCGCTGGAGCAGATCCACCATGTCGCCCAGTTGTTTTCGGTCAGCGGCGAATACGACCTGATCGCCATCGTCCAGGCCCAGTCCCTGGAAGAACTCAGTACCGTGCTCGATGAAATCGGCAACCTGGAGGGAGTCGAACGCACCAACTCGGCCGTCGTGCTGGAGACGAAGTTCCGGCGCTAGTCGACCCTGTCCAGCCCTTCGATCAGTTTGCCCAGCAGCTCATTGAGCTGGGTCTGTTCCTGTTGGGTCAGTCCAGCCAGCGCCTGCGCCTCGTTCTCCACATGCAGCGGCATGATCCGGTTGATCAGTGACAGGCCGTCGTCGGTCAGTGTGACCAGCATGCCGCGCCGGTCTTCGGGGTTGGGGGAGCGGCGGATCAGTCCGGCCTTCTCCAGCCGGTCGAGCCGGTTGGTCATCCCGCCCGAGGAAATCATTAGCGCCTCGAACAGCTGCGTCGGCCCCAAGGCATAGGGCTTGCCGGAGCGCCGTAAAGTCGCCAGCACATCGAACTCGCCCTGGTGCAGCCCGTGTGACTTGAAGAAGGGCTCCAGGTAGTCCCGGGTGATCAGGCGTGCCGCGCTCCCCAGTCGGCCCAGCAGTTCCATCGGGAGCAGGTCCAGCTCCGGCATTTCCTTCTGCCACTGTTCGGTGGCGAGTTTCACTCGACTCATTGCGCCTCTTTTTACCTTGATGCTAAGATAAATTTATCTCGATGCAAAGATACTTTACGTCGAGCTACCTGGCCGTTTCATCTTGATGGCAAGATACTGGAGGTTAATGATGGCGAAGGCTTCGCAGTCGCACAAGGCGGGTGACCGGCAGGGGCTGTATGCCTTCGGCTGTCTGCTGCTGGTCGGTACCTTTCTGGCCCTCTCCCTGATGATGGCCAAATTTGCGGACGGCGCCGGTGCGCCCCGGCTGACGTTCCTGATGGTGGCCCTGGCGGGTGCCGGCATCGTCCTGATGCTATTGACCGCTTTGCAGCGCCAGGCCATGCCCTTCAACCGGCGCACCCTGGAATACGCGCTGGTGACGGGTGTGCTGCTGGCCCTGCCCAATGCCCTGGGGTTTCTCGCCGTGAGGCATGTGGGGGCCGGCTTTATCTCCCTGAGCTTCGCGTTTCCCATCCTGATCACCTGGGTGATGGCGGTCCTGCTGGGGATGGAGGCGTTGCGTATCCAGCGTCTGCTGGGCGTATCGCTGGCGCTGGTGGGCGGGGTGATCCTCGCCCTGTCAAAAGCGGGGAGCAGCACCGGCGATCCGGCCTGGGCGGTCCTGATCCTGGCGATGCCTGTGGTCCTGGCGGTGGGCAACATCTACCGGACACGGCGCTGGCCGGTGGGCACGTCACCGATCTTCCTGGCGGCGATCATGCTGATCGGCGCCGCGTTGGCGCTGCTGCCGTTTGTGTGGGCGACAGAGGCCGGCCAGTTCGGGGATCTTTTTCGCTCGTCGACGGTGCCGGTGTTGCTCGGTGTCGAAACCGGGGTGTTTTCAATCCTCTACTTCTTCTACTTCGTACTGCAGAAACTGGCCGGGCCGGTCTACCTGAGCCAGATCGGGACCGTTGCCGCGGTGGTCGGGACCCTGATTGCCGTCCTGGCCCTGGGCGAGCCGACCCCTCCGAACCTGGCACTGGCCGGCACGCTGGTGGCGGCCGGCACCGTGATCTTCCATCGGGCTGCCCGCCGGTCGGTGCCGCAGCCTCCCGCGGCGACAACCGCAAATTCCTGATAACACACCCATGAGAGGTATAACGATGTCCATGCTGAACGAGGCCTTGAACTGGCGCTACGCCGCCAAACGCATGAATGGTCAAATGGTGCCTGCTGAAAAGCTGGAGCGCATCCTCGACGCCATCCACCTGGCGCCGTCGTCCTTCGGGCTCCAGCCCTATACTGTGCTGGTCATCGACGATCCGGCCCTGAAGGCGACCATCCGTGAGAGGGCGGGGGATCAACCGCAGATCACCGAATGCTCCCACTTGCTGGTTTTCGCGGCCTGGGATCCGGTCGAGGAAACGCATGTGGACGAACTGATTCACCGGATAGCCAGTGAGCGGGACATGGATCCGACCGATCTGGCCGGGTATCGGGACATGATCAAGGGCACCCTGCGCCAGCGCACCCCCGACCAGAATGTCGAATGGGCGGCCCGGCAGGCGTACATTGGCCTGGGAACCGTCCTGAGTGCGGCGGCGTTGGAGCTGGTCGATGCCTCCCCGATGGAGGGCTTCGATCCCGTCGCGCTGGATGCGGTGCTCGGTCTCCGTGATCGGGGATTGCACGGCGTCGTCCTGGTGGCACTGGGATACCGGGATACGTCGACGGACTGGCTGGCCGGGATGAAGAAAGTGCGCTGGCCGCGGGAGCGGACCATCCAGCCCGTTGGCTGATAAGGGAACGGGCCATCATGAGGGCTCACGTTGAGTCCGGTCGTGAGGCTGCAAAGGAGGCACGCCGGACCCTGGAAAAACTGATGCCGGCCTGATCCGGATCCCTCCGTAAGTCCTTCCAATGCCGTACATGGATGTTATCGGATTGATAGTAAGCATTTTTCTCAATTTATGTCGTTAGCGAACCAATTTATAGTCACGCAATTGATCATCGTATCCCGCTGAACTGGATGTCGCATGTCGAAGACGGAACCGCACGTTCGCTTTTCACTCATTTTTGCGCTGGCGTCGACCATGATGCTCGGGCCCTTCTCGGTGGATACCTATCTGCCGGCGTTCCCCGATATCGCGGATTCGCTGGGGGTCTCCACCCAGCAGGTGTCACTGAGCGTGTCGGTCTACATTTTCTCCCTCGCCTTGGGTCAACTGATCGGTGGGGCACTCTCTGACCGCTACGGTCGCAAGGTGATCCTGATGTCCGGGCTGGCCATCTTTGCGGCGGCCAGCCTGTGGTTGGCGTTGACCGATGCCCTGTCGGTGTTCCTGGCGGGCCGGGCGATCCAGGCGGTCGGAGCCGGCTGGGTCCTGGTGTCGATACCGGCGCTGGTGCGCGATCGGGTAAGCGGGCAGGACGCGGCCAAGCTGTTTTCCATGATCGGCCTGATTATGGTCATCGCACCCGGGATCGCACCGAGTATTGGAAGCGGCCTGTTGGCCGTCGGTCCCTGGAACGTCATCTTTGTCTTCCTGGCGCTGTACGCGGTGTTTGTCGTTCCGGTCCTGCTGGGGACCGTGTTCCGCGATCCGGTGTCGGTGTCCGTATCGTCGGCTGACGTCAGTATCCTCAAACGTTATGCGTCGGTTCTTGGCAATACGAAGGCGCTGCCGTTCATCTTCTGGCAGATCGGGTCGTTCTCGGTGATGATGCTGTTCATCACCCATGCGTCGTTCATCTACCAGGAGCACTTTGGCCAATCGGAGCAGGCCTTTGCGCTGCTGTTCGGCGCCAACATCGTGACGATGTTCTGTGTCAACCTCGCCAACCGGGCCCTGTTGTCCCGGCTGGCGTCGTTGCGCGTGCTGCAGATGGCGAGTGCGTTGCAGGGACTGGGCGCCTCCCTCCTGGTTGCTGCCGCAGCTTTCGACTGGCCCATCTATGCGTTTCTGGCGGCGATGATGCTGACCATCGGCGTCATGGGGGCCATCACGCCGAACATCCAGGCCTGCTTCATGGAGTACTTCCCGACCAGCGGAGGTACGGCTGCGGCCCTGCTTGGGGCGGCCCAGTTTGGCGTTGCCGGGACGATCAGTGCCCTGTCGGCCCTGCTGCCGCACACCCTGCTGGCGGTGGTGTTGGCCATGGCCGCGTGTGCCGCGGTCTCGTTCAGCTTCATGCTGCGTTCGCTTCGTCGCGAGAAGGACGCGGCGGCCAGTCTGGAAGAAGCATGATGGCCCGGGCGTCGATCCGCTCTCCCGATGAATCCCGTGAGTATTTCTTCGAGGAAGGCTGTTTCATCCTGGAGTTGTCCAACTCGGACGACGATCCGGCGCTGTCCATTGCCCGGGCCAGGGTGGCGCCCGGGCGCACCACCCGCCTGCATCGCCTGGCCCGGCAGGTCGAGCGCTACGTGATCCTGGCCGGCGAGGGCTGGGTCGAGGTGGGCGATGCCGTCTCCGGCCCGGTGGCCGCGGGGGATGTGGTGACCATCCCGGCCGGTGCCGTCCAGCGCATCCGCAATACCGGCAGCGGGGATCTGGTCTTCCTGGCGCTGTGTACACCCCGCTTCAGTCCGGAAGACTACACCGATATCGATCCCGCCCCCTCTGCACCCGACGCCGATCGGGATTGAGCGCGACCACGGCTAACGGTTGTCACGCCTGCCTGATCGGTTCAGCATGAACGGATAACACGTGTCGCCGGCCGGTATCCTGGCCATATCATCGCGACATCCCCCCAGGCTTGCCCGTGCTCACATCGATTCAAAACGAACTGCCAGAAGGAGGTTGCCATGGAATATCGCCGATTGGGTTCAACCGGTATGAAGGTGTCGCCGCTGTGTCTGGGCACCATGACGTACGGTACGCCGGAATGGCGCGACTGGGTCCTGGACCAGCGGGCCAGCCGTCCGTTCATCAAGAAGGCGCTGGATGCCGGGATCAACTTCTTCGACACCGCCGACATGTATTCCCTCGGGGAATCCGAACGCGTGGTGGGCAAGGCGCTGCTGGATTACGCCCGGCGCGATCAGTTCGTGCTCGCTACCAAGGTGTGCAGCCCGATGGGAGACGGCCCCAACGACCGCGGCCTGTCCCGCAAACACATCATGGAGGCCATCGATGCCTCGCTGGAACGGCTGGGCATGGACTACGTCGACCTCTACCAGATCCACCGCTGGGACTACGACACGCCCATCGAGGAAACCATGGAGGCGCTGCATGACGTGGTGAAGGCCGGGAAGGTGCGCTACATCGGCGCGTCCTCGATGTTTGCCTGGCAGTTCGCCAAGGCCCAGCACGTGGCCGAACGCAACGGCTGGACGAGGTTCGTCACCATGCAACCGATGTACAACCTGGTGTACCGGGAAGAGGAGCGGGAGATGTTCCCCCTGTGTGCTGACCAGGGTGTGGGTGTTATCCCCTGGAGCCCGCTGGCCCGGGGCGTGCTGGCCGGTAAGACCACGCAAGGCGAGGGTGGCGAGAGCACCCGCGCCCGGACCGACGAGATGACCCGCAAGTGGCATCTGGGCGGCGACATCGACGTGCCGGTGATCGATGCCCTGCGCAGCGTCGCCGAGCAGCGAGGCCTGCCGATGGCGCAGATTGCACTGGCCTGGGTGGCCGCCAATCCCGTGGTGTCGGCGCCGATCGTGGGGGCCAGCAAGGAGAAGCACCTGGATGACGCCATCGCCGCCCTGGATATCACCCTGAGTGACGAGGAGAAGACGATTCTGGAGAGCCCCTACGTGCCCCACGCTGTCGCCGGGCACCAGTAACCGTCCAGACTGATGGCTCTCAGGCTGGAGGCAGACAGGTGTCGTCGCCGGCCAGCAGGCGTCGGGCCTGGGCGCGGATCCGGTCGGCCAGGCCGGCGAGGTTGGCCTGCTGGGCCAGCACCGTATCGGTGACCGTCGGGCCGGTGTCGGACTGCAGCCGTGTGGCGCAGGTCAACTGTTCCAGGCGCGCGTCCGGATTGCGGTTATCGAGGCGGATTTCCGCATCCAGCCATGCCTGATCGTTGCGCATGGCCTCGAACCGGGTGATGCGGACCCAGGCATGCACACCACTGTCTTTCGCCTCCGCCGGGTTGAGGGCAACCGTCAGGGCACTCTGGATTTCCTGGGGCAGCGGCGCTCCCCACCAGTCCGATTCCAGGACCTGCAACTGGCTTCGATCCGCCCGCAGCACCAGCGCCGTCCGGTCCACCTGGGGCGGTACCGTGACGGCCTCCACCGTGATGCGCGATTCCTCCCCGACGGGCCTGCCCGTTTCCGCCGGAGGAACCAGGGTGTGGAAGTGGACCGGAGGACTGCTGCCGCAGCCGGAAAGGGCCAGGGCCAGCCAGGCACCGACCACCAGACGGGGAATGGATCGATTGATGCACGTCATCCTCAGTTTTCACTCCTTACCGGCTGTGAGCGACCACGGATCATGGCTTCGGGATGCCGGCGAAGGTAGTCGGACAGCTCGCGCACCGAGCGCGACATCCGTTCCACTTCATCCAGGGCATGGCCGATCCGCGTGCGTTCCGGTGAGTCGGGATCCAGGGCGTCGGCCGCCTGGTTCAGCGTCGAGCGCATGTCCGTCATGACGCCGTCGATATTCCTCAGCGTTTGCAGGGCCGAGGGCATCACGTCGCTGTTGATGGTACCGAGAGTCTTGTGGAGTTCGGCCAGGCTGTCGTTCATGTTCTCGGCAATGCTTTCAAACGGGATCTTGCTGAACCGGTCCACCAGCCGGGTGAGTTGTTCCTGCAACTTGTCGAGGCTGGTGGGGCGGGTTGGAATGTGGATGGGATCGCGGGTCACGTCGAACGCCACCGGCCTGGCGTCCGGATAGATTTCCAGCGCCACGTAGAGCTGGCCGGTGAGCAGGTTGCTGGTCCGGGCCTCGGCGCGCAGACCCTGCTTGACCAGTTCCTCGAACAGCCGGTGCACCTCATCCAGGTTGCCGGCGGGCTGCCGGATATCCGTCAGCAGTTTGCCGTAGGCCTGACCCAGCATCTGGGGGTAGATGCGTGCGTCCACGATCACCGGGAATGTCTTGCTGTTGGCGTCATAATCCAGGGTGACCCGGGTGACCTCGCCAATCTCCTTGCCGATCAGTTCCACCGGCGAGCCCTCCTTCAGGCCGCGCAGGGACTGGTCGAAACGCATGCGAATACGCTGGGGCGGTCCTTTGCCGGGCGACAGCGCGGCGTCCTTTTCGGAGAACAGCTGGAATTCGCTGCCCGGTTCCGCCGGTGCGCTGTCGGCGCCCCGGTCCGGTGTGGCAAAGGCAACGCCCCCGGTCAGTACGGACAGCAGCGATTCCGAATCCAGTTCCAGGCCGTTGGCACTGACGCCGATATCGATGCCGCTGGCATTCCAGAAGCGGGTGTCGGCGGTGACGTAGCGATCGTTGGGCGCGTTGATGAAAATATCGACGTTGACCCCGTCGCCGGATTCATCCAGCGAGTAGGACACTACCTGGCCGACACGAACCTTGCGGTAGTAGATGGGGGAACCGATATCCAGCGAGCCCAGGTCGCCGGCCTTGAGCTTGAACCGTTTACCCGGCTCGCCGTAGGTGACCGGCGGCGGGTTTTCAAGACCTTCGAAGCGGGTGGCCCGTTGTTGGGAGTCGCCGGGGTCGGCCGCGATGAAGTCGCCTGAGAGCAGGGTGTCCAGCCCGGAAACGCCACCGGTTCCGATACGGGGGCGCACCACCCAGTAGCGCGAGTCCTTGCGGGCAAAGTCCTTCGCCTCCCGGTTCAGGTCGATGGTCACGACCACTTTCTTGTGGTCCTTGCTGAGGCGGATGTCCGACACGCTGCCGATCACTACGTTGCGGTATTTGACCTGGGATTGGCCCGGTGTGAGCCCGCCGGCAGTCTCGAAAGTGACCTCCACGGTGGGGCCGGCATTGTGCCAGGCGCGGATCAGCATGGAGAGGCCTACCAGTGCGGCCACCAGCGGCACCAGCCATACCAGCGACAGACTCCAGCGACGGGATTTGACGTCTGCCTCGGCGGGCGACTGCGGCGTCTGACCATTAGTCATCGTTGGCGTCCGTGTCCCATATCAGTCGTGGATCGAAACTCAGGGTGGCCAGCATGGTCAGGATCACCACCAGGCCAAAGAAAAGGATCCCCGGTCGCGGCTCGATCGTGCCCAACGCGCCGAACTGGACCAGGGCCGTCAGCAGCGCGGCGACGAATACATCGAGCATAGACCAGTAGCCGATCAGCTCAAGCCCGCGATAGAGGCGGGTGCGGTCCCGGCGCGAACGTTCGCTGCCCCGGTGTACGGTACACAATAGCAGACCCAGCACCAGGAATTTCGTCACCGGTACCCCGACACTGGCGACAAAGATGATGGTGGCGATGTCCCAGGCGCCTTCCTGCCAGAGGGTGACGACGCTGCCCAGGATGGTGGTCGTGGAATCTCCCTTGAACGAGCTGGTGTGCATGATCGGCAGCACATTGGCCGGGATGTACAGGATCAGGGCCGTCAGCACCAGCGCCCAGGTCCGCGCGATGGCGCTGCGCTTGCGCCGGTGCAGGTGGGCGCCGCAGCGGGGGCAGACATGGGGATGGCGCTCCAGCTCGCAGGCCAGATGGCAGTGGTGGCAAAGGCACAGGCCCAGCTCGGCGGCGACGGGCGGCGTCATGGCAACTCGTCCCAGAGCCGTTGCACGTCGCGCCCGGCCATGCCGATGATCAGCAGGCTCAACCCCCCAAGGGCCAGCAGCCCCATCGTGGGCAGGACCTCAATCCGGCCGGTGATCTTGAAGACCGCCACCAGGGCGCCGAGCAGGAAGACTTCCAGCATGCTCCAGGGGCCCAGGGTGGCCAGCCAGCGCATGCAACCCCGGAAACCCGGCGCCCGCTGACGGAAATGGGCGAAGCCGAGCAACCAGGTCAGCAGCGCAACCTGCGTGACCGGTACCACCACCACGGAGAAGGCCGCCAGCAGCGCCATGATGCCGGTGGGGCCTTCCGTCAACGCCCAGACGGCATCCACCAGGGTGGCGTCGTGGGTCTGTCCGCCCGTGCGGATGACCAGCACCGGATAGAAGCTGAGAAACGCGACCAGCATGATGGCGGTCACGCACAGGGCCAGCAGGTGGTCGACGTGGAACAGGTGAGGCCGGGCCAGCAGACCGCCACAACGCACGCAATGGGCCTGCTGGTGGATGGCGAGGGTCGGGCGCTGGTAGACCGCGTCGCAGTACTCGCAAATGATCAACGGAGTGTTGTCGCTCATACCCTAAGACTAGCTGTGATTTGCCAATGTGACTGTCGCAGGTTACCGGGATTCCGGGCGATTCTTACACGTTACGGCATTGGCCGGGATTAACGTACGTTCAGCCGACCAATCCGGCCACCGTTTCTCCAGTTTTTATCAAATTTCCTGCCTGATCTTGTCATGGCCCTGGCGGCGCCGGCTGGGTCACACTGAAACCATGTACTGAATTCAGGCTCCATTTGCGTGTCTGACAGCAAGAGCCAATGAACAACAAGAGGCGATTATGGAATTCAAAGGTGTACCCGCCATCGTCACCGGTGGCGCATCCGGCCTGGGCGAAGGTGCCGTCCGCGCCCTGGCAGCAGAAGGTTGCAAGGTGGCCATCCTGGACCTGCAGGAAGAGCGCGGCCGCGCTGTGGCCGAAGAGGTCGGCGGTATTTTCGTCAAGTGCGACGTGTCCTCGGCCGAGAGCGCCGAAGCGGCCATCGCTGCCGCCCGGGAAGCGCATGGCCCCTGCGGGATTGCCGTGAACTGCGCCGGTATCGCCCCGGCGGCCAAGATCGTGGGTAAGGAAGGCCCCATGCCCCTGGACGACTTCAACAAGGTGATCCAGGTGAACCTGGTGGGCACCTTCAACATCATGCGGCTGGCGGCGGCGGAGATGATGCAGCGCGAGCCCAACGCCGACGGCGAACGGGGCATCATCATTGCCACCGCCTCGGTCGCGGCCTATGAAGGGCAGATCGGGCAGGTGGCCTATAGCGCCTCCAAGGGCGGCGTGGTGTCCATGACCCTACAGGCCGCCCGTGAACTGGCGCGCCAGGGCATCCGCGTGAACACCATTGCGCCGGGCATCTTCATGACGCCGATGATGGCGGGCATGCCGCAGGAGGTGCAGGACAGCCTGGCGGCGACGCTGCCGTTCCCGCAGCGCCTGGGCAAGCCGGAAGAGTTCGGCATGATGGTCGAGCAGATGGTCAGGAACCCGATCCTCAACGGCGAGGTGGTCCGCCTGGACTGCGCGCTGCGGATGGCGCCGAAATAGGCCGGAGGTCAGCATGAAACCGATTCGTGAACCGGAAGAGCGGGCCATGTTCCGCGATATGGTGGTCAAGGTCCTGGAAAGCCAGGTCCAGCCCCATTACGATGCCTGGGACGAGGAAGGCATCGTACCGCGTGAGCTGTGGCGGACCTTTGGCGAGGCCGGCATGCTGTGTGTCGACGTGCCGGAAGCCTATGGCGGCGTGGGCGTGCCGTTCGACTATTCGATTGTCGTGGGCGCCGAGCTGGCGCGTATGGGCTTCGGCGCGCTGGCCACCAACGTGATGGTGCACTCCGATATCGTCGCGCCGTACCTGACCAACATCGCCTCGGAAGAGCAGAAGCAGCACTGGCTACCGAAGCTGGTCAGTGGCGAGGCGGTGGGCGCCATCGCCATGACCGAACCCGGTGCCGGCAGCGACCTGCAGGCGATGCGCACCAGCGCCAAGCCGGACGGTGACGGCGGCTACATCCTCAACGGTTCCAAGACGTTCATCACCAACGGTCAGCACGCCGACATGGTGATCGTCGCCGCCAAGACCGATCCGTCGGCCGGCGCCCGCGGCATCAGCCTGTTCCTGGTAGACACCTCGCTGCCCGGCTTCAGCCGTGGCCGCAACCTCGACAAGATCGGGCAGCACTGTGGCGACACCTCGGAGCTGTTCTTCGAAGACCTGCGGGTGCCCGCATCGGCCCTGCTGGGTGAGGAAGGTAAAGGCTTCGTCTACCTGATGACCGAGCTGCCCCGGGAGCGCCTGGTGATCGGTGCCCTGGGTTGTGCCGCGGCTCGCGGTGCCCTGGACCTGACCATCGCCTACGCCGACGAGCGGGAACTGTTCGGCCAGAAGCTCAAGCAGCTTCAGAACACCCGCTTCCGCATTGCCGAGATGGAAACCGACTACCGGGTGAACCAGGCGTTCATCAACGAGTGCATCGAGCAATACAGCGCCGGTGAGCTGGATGCTGCCACCGCGTCCATGGCCAAGTACAGCGCCACCGAGATGCAGTGCCGGGTGGCGGATGGCTGCCTGCAACTGTTTGGCGGCTATGGCTACACCACGGAATACCCGATCTCGCGGGCCTTCACCGATGCCCGCGTGCAACGCATATACGGCGGCACTTCCGAAGTCATGAAGGAAGTCATCGCCCGCTCCCTGCTGGGCAAGTAACCGGAATTGAGGAATAAGCTATGTCTGATTCAGATGTCGTGATTGTTGGCGCCGCCCGCACCCCGATGGGCGGCATGCTGGGGGCGCTGAGCCCGGTCCGGTCGCCGGAGCTGGGGGCGGTCTCCATCAAGGCGGCCATCGAACGCGCCGGCCTGGTGCCAGCGGACGTGAATGAAGTGGTGATGGGCTGTGTGCTGCCGGCCGGTCTCGGCCAGGCGCCGGCGCGTCAGGCGTCCCGCGCGGCGGGCATTCCGGACAGCTCCGGCTGCACCACCGTCAACAAGATGTGCGGCTCCGGCATGCAGGCGGTCATCATGGCCCACGACCAGATCAAGGCGGGCACCAACACCATCATGATCGCCGGCGGCATGGAGAACATGAGCCAGGCGCCGTACCTGCTGCCCAAGGCCCGCGAAGGCATGCGCATGGGGCACGGCCAGGTGATCGACTCCATGTTCTTCGACGGACTGGAAGACGCCTACGAAGGCGGCCTGATGGGTGTGTTCGCCCAGCGTAGCGCGGATGAGTACAAGATCAGCCGGGAGGCCATGGACGAGTTTGCCGTCACCTCGCTGAACCGCTCGCTGGCGGCCATCGAGAATGGCGGGTTCCAGGACGAGATCGTGCCGGTCACCGTACCCGGTCGTGGCGGAGAGACGGTGGTCGACACCGACGAACAGCCGGGCAAGGCCCGCCCCGAGAAGATCCCGGCGCTGAAGCCGGCGTTCAAGAAAGACGGTACGGTGACGGCGGCCAACGCCAGCTCCATCAGCGACGGCGCTTCGGCCCTGGTGCTGGCGAGTGGGGCAGAAGCCAACCAGCGTGACCTGAAACCGCTGGCCCGCATCGTCGCCCACGCCACCCATGCGCGACTGCCGGCGGAATTCACCCTGGCGCCGATTGGTGCGATCCAGAAGGTGCTGGACAAGGCCGGTTGGTCGAAAGACGACGTGGACCTGTACGAAGTGAACGAAGCGTTCGCCGTTGTGGCGCTGCTGGCCATCAACGAACTGGGGCTGGATGCGGACAAGGTGAACGTCAACGGCGGAGCCTGCGCCCTGGGACATCCGATCGGGTCGTCCGGTTCACGGATCATCGTGACGCTGATCCATGCCCTGAAACAGCGTGGACTGAAGAAAGGCGTGGCGTCGCTGTGTATTGGTGGGGGTGAGGGGACGGCTGTGGCGATTGAGCTGCTGTAATTCGTGGTGGCGTCGAAGCTTCGTTTTGGCGCCTTCCCCCTCTCCCCAACCCCTCTCCCGCCAGGGGCGAGGGGCTTCTTTTCCGGCTGCCTGGTGCCAATGGTTTTATCTCATTGCTCCATAGTGGCCAGGTTGCCCCGAGCTGGATTTGAAGCCTCTCTCCCCTGGCGAGCCGGGGCGTGGAGCGGAGGTTTGGAGGGAGAGGGGGAGCCGACGCCCATCAAGCTCTAAATGAACACTCTCACTGGTCCTGCTGCCGATAAGCCAGCGGACTCAGCCCCGTCCAGTGCTTGAACGCCCTCGAAAACGCCCCGGGCTCGGCAAACCCCAGCTGCGTCGAAATCTCCGCCACACTCAGGTTCTGCCGCGTCAGCATGATCACCGCCTGATCCCGGCGCAGGTTGTCCTTGATCTGCTGATAGGCACTGCCTTCGGACTTGAGCTTGCGGCTGACCGTGTAGGACGTCATGTGCAATTGCTCCGCCACCCAGTCCAGATTGGGCAGGCGCGAGTCTTCACAGGTCTCCAGCAGTCGGCGCACCCGGGTGCTGAGGCTGTCGTCGTCCGCCGTCCAGATCATCAGGTCCCGCGGTGAACTCAGGATGAAGTCGTCCAGTTCCTCCGGCGTACGGACCACCGGCATGGTCAGGTAGTTCTTGCTGAAAAACAGGCTGTTGCGCTTGCGCTCGAAATAGCACTGGCAGGGAAACACGAAGCGGTATTCGTCGAAGTGGCCCGGTAGCGGGTGTTTGAAGGTGGCGTGGCTGAGCACGATCTTGCGGCCGATCAGCCAGCCCACCAGCCGGTGCCAGACCATCAGCAGCCATTCCACCAGGAACTGGTCCGGGTCGAGTTCCGGATGATGGTGGGTCAGGCTCAGTTCCGCCTCGTCACCGTCCAGGTTCAGCGAAATCTCGATGTCGTCCGAGAACAGCCGGTAGCAGCGAATGCTCTGGTGCAGCACCTCTTCCAGGTTGGCGCTGTGCACCACCAGCGAGCCCATCAGGTGGAAATGACCGACCCGGCAGGGACGGGCAGTGCGGCCCATGAACTCGTCGTCCAACTCTTTCCAGACCAGCCGGAACAGGCGGATGAACTGGTCGGTGGGGATGCGGGCGCGGGGTTCACGGACAAGGTCCGGATCGATGCCGCGGCTGCGCAGCAGGGCATCGCAATTGCCTTTCGCCGCTTCCAGTCCGCGCAGGGCGGCCCGCGCGTAATGGGGCGAGAAGGTCAGGTTGTCCATGGAGGGTGAGTCTGCCGATTTCATGCACGGGGCCCGCGCAAAACTTGTTAAGTTATCTGCCTGATCCTGTCATTCTGTTCCCATCGGGCGTTGCCTAATCTGACGTCATCAGACCAACAAGAACAAGGTGAATCAGTATGGATACAACCAGCTACGATGTGTTCGCTGAGACGTTTTCCGTGGACCCGATCTTACAGGAGTTCCGGGGCGATTTTAACGACGGCCTGAACGTCTGCGAGGAAATCTGCGATCGCCACGCCGACGATCCGGAACGGGTTGGCCTGCGCTACGAGCGGATCGACGGCACCTCGGGAGAGATCACGTTTGCGGAACTGCAGAAGGACGCGGCGCGGTTCGCGGGTTTCCTCCAGTCCCAGGGCATCGGCCGCGGCGATCGGGTGGCTTGCCTGTTACCCCGTACGCCGGAACTGCTGATCTGCGTGTTGGGCACCCTGCGGGCCGGTGCGGTCTACCAGCCGCTGTTTACCGCCTTTGGTTCCGGGGCCATCGAGTATCGCCTGGAAAAGGCTCAATCGAAGCTGATCGTCACCAACCCGGCCCAGTGGCCCAAGCTGGCCGATGTGAAAGGACTACCGAAAACCATGCTGGTGGCGGACAGCCGCGACGCGGTTGAGGGCACCCCGGACTTCCTGTTCGGGGAGGAGATGGCCAAGCAACCCGAGACCTTCGATCCGGTCAAGCTGGGCCCGGAAGAGCCTTTCCTGCAGATGTTCACCTCCGGCACGACCGGCAAGTCCAAAGGCGTCGCGGTGCCGGTCCGGGCGTTGCCGGCTTTCTATATGTACATGCGCTACGCCGTGGGACTGCGCCCGTCCGACAACTTCTGGAACGTGGCGGATCCGGGCTGGGCCTACGGACTGTACTACGCCATCGTGGGCCCGCTGCTGCTGGGCTGCACCACCCACTTCAACGAAGCCGGGTTTACCGCGGAAAATACCTTCGAATTCCTGCGCAAGTACCGCATCACCAACCTGGCGGCGGCGCCGACCGCCTACCGGTTACTCAAGGCCAACGAGAACCTGCTGAAGGACTACCCGGAAATCGACCTGCGGGTGGCCAGCAGTGCCGGCGAACCGTTGAACCCGGAAGTCATAACGTGGGTCAAACGGGCGCTGGATTGCGTGGTATGCGACCACTATGGCCAGACCGAAACCGGCATGACCTCCGCCAACTTCCACGAACTGGAGCACACCCATCGTGATGCCAGCATGGGCTACCAGATTCCCGGACACCGGCTGGTGGCGCTGGATGCCCAGGGCCATGAAGTGGCGCCGGGCGAGACCGGCGAACTGGCGGTGGATCGCGAGCAATCCCCGCTGTTCTTCTTCCAGGGCTACACCTGGAACGAGAAGGACCCGTTCCGCGGCAAGTACTACCTGACCGGGGATGTGGTGGTCAGCAACGGTGACGGTTCCCATTCCTACACCGGCCGGGACGACGACATCATCACGTCGGCGGGTTATCGGATCGGCCCGGCGGAAGTGGAGAGCTGCCTGCTGGAGCACGAAGCGGTGGTGGAAAGCGCCGTGGTGGGCAAGCCGGACGAAAAACGCGGCGCCATCGTGAAGGCCTACGTGGTCACCCGGCCGGAATTCGACGGCGTGGACGATCTGGCCGAACAGCTGAAGCAGCATGTGCGCACGCGGCTGTCGACCCACTCCTATCCGCGGGAAATCGAGTTCGTCACCGAATTGCCGAAAACCTCCAGCGGCAAGATCCAGCGCTTCCTGCTGCGCAAGCAGGCGGCCGAGGAGGCCGAAGGAGCGGCCTGAACCCTGCAACTCCGGCACCCGGTTTACGGGTGCCGGGCGTTACCGCTTCTCCAGCAACCCAATCACATCTCCTGCGCCCATGGTCCTGGCCAGGGACAGGGCTGTATTTCCTTCGGCGCCAGTCTTGAGTAGACGCTCGGCCGTCTCTGCCTGACTGAACATCGCTGCCTACATCAACGGTGTCTTGGCACCTTCGGGCCGGCTATCCACGCCGGCCCTTTTTTCCTGCGGCAGGTTCAAAATATCTATATCGCCCTGAAGAGTGGTGCTAGCCAGCATGCCACTGCTGTTCCAGATTCCCAGAGGGTCACCGGTTGCGAGCATGAGTTTTCAACGTTTTGCGCCGTGCCGGCCAGACTGACCCAAAGAATGAGTCGGGATTCAGTTATTGGGAAGGAAGTGACTGTTCTATATAGTAAAATTGTAAAGATTTGAAACTTTACCGCGCAGACCGTGGCTCGATTAAAAAATGTTCATTATATTGCGCGCCTGTGGTGGATGAGCTTTCCGGTAAGGGGCTTGTCGTTCCACCTCAATCATCCCAGCCAGCTTGACGGTTCACTATGGCGAGGATGACCGAATAACGGGGGCGGCCCCAAAAATGGACTTTGCACGTGAAATACAATTGGCCGGGTTTTGCCGTTTCCGGAATGCTGCTTGTCGGTTTGGTCTCCCAGAGCGTATGGGCCCAGTCCGTCGAAGAGATCGGTGAAACCGTCAGGAAACAGCAACTGGAGATTCGCGAAGAGCAGGACAAGCTGCAGCGCGAAAAGCGCCAGCGTGAACTGGAAAACGATTTCCAGCAGTTGACCCCAGCCCCGGCAAGAGAACCTGAACCTGAGACCGCCGGTCCCTGCATTGACATCACGTCGATCACCTTCCAGGGGATTCGGGATTTACCGGATGACCTGAAAGAAGACGTCAAGCGAAAGGCCCGTCCATTCCTCGACAAGTGCCTGGCGCTTGCCCAACTGGCCGACCTGGTCAAGCAACTCAACCGCCTCTTCTTGGAGCGAGGTCTGGTCACGACACGGGCCTTCCTGCCTGAGCAGTCGCTTAATGAGGGTGAGCTCCAGATCCGTATCGTGGTGGGCAAGGTCCAGGGCTACGAGTCTGACTCACTGACCCCTCGCAACATCACCTGGGCGTTTCCACTCGACCCCGGCGATGTGCTGAACCTGCGAGACATCGAACAGGGCCTCGACCAGGTCAACCGGCTGCGCTCCAACAACGCGACGATCGACATGCTGCCCGGCGAGAAGCCCGGCCAGACGGTCGTTAACGTCAAGAACCACCAGGGTTTCTGGCTCGGTGGCCGGCTGTCCGTGGAGGGCGACAGCATCCAGCAGGGCGACGATTATCGCGGCAGGCTGGATGTCTTTGCAGATGATCTCCTGGGCGTCGACGATGCCCTGGTCATCAATGGCAACCAGTCGCTTGCCGAGCGGTCGCACTCGAAATCCTACGGCTTTGGCCTCGATTATTCGGTGCCTTGGCGCTACAACCTGTTCACGTTGAGTGGCAACCAGTTCAAGTATGAAAACGTCGTCCAGGGCACCAATCGCACGTTTGTCGTGAGCGGCGACAGCCAGGTCATCGATGCCAGCGCCAACCGGACGCTGTACCGGGGGCAGAGCACCAAGCTCGATGGACTCGTCGGGCTGGCGGCCAAGAAGACCAACAACTACATCGAGGATGCCCGTATCGATGTCTCCAGTCGCAAACTGTCGATTGGCCGCATCGAGGTTCGGGTCAAGCAGTTTATTGGCCAGGACACCACCGCCTTTGCCAGCCTGACGGCCGAACATGGTTTGCGAATCCTGGGTGCGGACGACGATCGACAGGGCGGATTCCCGGACGACGCCCAGTTCCGGAAGTACCGTTTCTATGGCGCCCTGAATAAACCGGTCTGGAACTGGAGCGTCGGCCTGACGGGGCAGTATCAGCACAGCCCCGATCGCTTGCCGGCGTCCGAACAGGTTCTTGCGGCCAGTTCTTCCCTGATAACCGGGTTTAACGACTTCAGTCTTGCCGGTGACAGCGGCGGTTGGCTAAAGCTGGATATCGGCAGCCCTTACGCCGCTCTCGGCTTTATCCCCGGTTTCCATGCCAACGTTGCCTTTTCGGTCCTGAAGGGATGGGTGCCGAGGCAATCCGACAACCAGCCCCAGCATGGCTCAGCCAGCGCCGCCGAGGTGGCGTTCAGGCTGATGGGACAAGGCCTGTCCCTGGACGTTCGGGTTGGCAAGCGGATTGAAGCCCCTGCCTATACCCAGGCAAAAGCGGATGTTCCCGACGTCGGACTGACCCTGTCCTACAGCATTTAATCATTGTTCTTACCAGGAAGTAGAACTGTGAATTCCTATCATCGTCCCCTGTGTATTCTTCTCTCCCTTCAGTTGGCATTCGGGCCACTATGTGCGGCGGCTGCCGATTTGTCGGTCGATGCCAGCGCGCCGGCCTCACAACGGCCCAGCCTCGACCGCGCGGGGAATAACGTCCCCATCGTCCAGATCACACGTCCAACCGATGCCGGCGTCTCGATGAACCGGTACGGCCAGTTCAATATTGGCGGCGAAGGCCTGATATTGAACAACGCCAGCCAGATTACCCAGACCCAGCTCGGCGGCTACATCGAAGGCAATCCAAACCTGAACGGAAGCGCCGGTGCTGGCCTGATCGTCAATCAGGTAGGCGGAAACCTCCCGTCTGAACTCAGGGGCTATGCCGAAGTGGCCGGACGTCGTGCCGACGTGATTATCGCGAACCCGAACGGCATCACCTGCGACGGCTGTGGCTTTATCAATACCCCGAGGGGCACGTTGACCACGGGTGTCGTTGGGTTCAGGGACGATGGCAGCCTGGGGGATATCCGGGTCAGCCGGGGGCTGCTTCGCATTGATGGGCAAGGCATCAATGCCGGAAATATTGACCGGCTTGACCTGCTGGCACGGGCGATCGAAATCAATGCGGATCTCTATGCCAAGGACCTGAACCTGGTCACTGGCAGCAACGCCATTGATTACGGCACGCTTGACGCCCAGGCCATCGAGGGCGACGGCGAGCCGCCCCGTGTCGCGCTGGATGTCTCCGGCGTGGGCGGCATGTATGCGAACCGCATCTTCATGGTCGGCACCGAGAAAGGGCTGGGCGTCAACAGCGAGGGTGTGATGACGTCCACCGGCGACCTGGAGCTTTCGGCCGACGGATCATTGCACCTGGCGGCAACACACTCGGCAGGCTCAACCCGGTTGGACTCGGCCTCCTCCGACATCGTTCTTGAAGGGCCGGTCACCAGCGAAGCCGCGCTCAGAGCCACGGCCGAGGGCGCGATTACCATCACCGGCAGTGCCGGGGCCCAGGAGGCAACCGATCTCAGCGCCGGGACAATTGATGTTGGTGCGACGGGCCAGCTTTATTCCGGATTCGATTCAAGCGGAAAACGTACCGGTCAAGGCAAGCTTTCGATGGCTGCCGGTCGGGTGACCAATTCGGGAGACGTGGTCGGGCGTCAACTCTCTATTAGCGGTGATTCACTGGAGAATACCGGCGAGATCCTCCAGTCGGGTGAGGGCAGCGCGCAAGTCGACCTCAGTGGCGGCTTGACCAACCAGGGCAAGCTGCTGGCCGAGGGCTCCAAGACAACGATCAGCGCAACCAGCCTGGAAAACGCGAACAGTGCGTCGATCGGGCAGGCCAGTACGGGCAGTCTGGCCGTGACGGTGGCCGAGTCCCTGGACAATCAGGGACAACTGGCCGGGAACGGCGATATCAGCGTCAGTGCGGCACAGCTCGACAATCAGCAGGGAACGGTCATTGGCGGGCAGTCCGTCACCGTAAAGGCGGGCGCCCTGGATAACCGAAGCGGTGAGCTGGCCTCGCTGGACACGCTGAAGGTCAACGCGACGGATATCGATAACGAAGGCGGTTCGATCAAGTCGAACGACCGGCTCGATATCGATACCCAGGCCTTCACGTACGAAGGCGATATCGATTCCGCGTCCATCGGCATTACCAGTACCGGTCCGGTCACCGTAAACAGTGCCGATGACTGGCGAACCAGCGGCGACCTCCAGATCAGCGCGTCAGACGATGTGAACCTGCAGGGAAAACTCCAGACTGCCGGTAATCTCCAGATCGACGGGGCAGGACTTTCCATTGGCCAGCACGGATTGGCGGCGGCGCAGGGGAATGCCGACGTCCATCTCAGTGGCACGTTGGATAACAGGAACCGACTCAGCGCCGCCCAGGACCTTTCCGTCGAGGCCGACCGGGTCGAGAACGGCAAGGATATGGGCGGGCGCCAGGTGACCATCGTTGCGGGCCGCATTGCGAACCGCGGGTTGCTTTTCGGTCTGGATAGCCTCGACCTCAACGCCAACTATATCGAGAACCAGATCGGCGCCGGCACGGATACCGCTGAAGTTTTCTCCCTCGGCGACCTCACGATGGAAGGGCGAACCCCCGGTAGCCGGGCGCGCTTGATCCGCAATCGCCAGGGGCTGATGCGTGCCGAGGGCGACATCGCCATCAATACCGACAGCCTGGAGAACCTGGGCGACTGGACGTCCGGCGGCCGGGTCACCCAGACCGGGCCCTACGAATACAGTGAAAATGCCAGTTGCTTTCATGATCCGCGCGATTGCATGGGCAAGTACGAACGGACGTTCAGAACCCAGACCGTAAAAGACGTGCCCCTGGTGGACGATTATTCTCCAGCAAGCCTGATTGCGGGTGGGCGGCTGACGGGTCATGCGACCAACCTGGATAATCGCTACAGCTACATCGGTGCCGGTGGCTCGATCGCGCTGGAAGGGAATAACCTCAACAACACCGCCGCGGTCGACGACGTCAAGCTGACAACCACCCGTTGGGCGCGATATTGGAAGAGAAAGCATATTGCAGCGGGCACCAAGACCAAGCAAGTCAATCGCGACGACGACCCTGTCACGATCCATTCAACGGAATCCGTCACCCTGGCGGGCGCGACGATCGAGTCCGCCGGCAACGTCAGCCTGAACTTCACCGGCAAGGTCAATAACGGCACGCTCGATCATCACGTCTCGGCCGTCAGCCAAACCGGGGTATCGAAAACACCGAGTGTCGCCGCAACAGGGGGCAGCGGCGTTTCCGTGAGCGCCGGGCATGCCGGCGGCAACGTGATTGATCCGCTCGCCCAGGACAGCTTCCACCTGCCGGACGACTCCGGTCTCTTCGTTATCGACCACAATCCCGACCACCCCTATCTGGTCGAGACCAATCCGTTACTGACCGACTACGCCAGTTTCACCAGCTCCGACTACTTGCTGGACCGCCTCGATTGGGATGGCGCGCAATACATGCGCCGTATCGGTGATGGTTTTTACGAGCTGACCCTGGTCGAGCAGAGCCTCCAGGCCCGCACCGGTAGCCGTTTCCTCGATGGCCAGGGCGGTATGGCGATGTTTCAGCAACTGATGGATAACGCCGTCATCGCCCAGGACGACCTGGACCTGACGCCCG
>NZ_SJDL01000042.1 GCF_004327985.1 Marinobacter halodurans | reverse complement strand
TCAGGCCGAACACCACATGCACGCCGGCATTGAAGGTCAAGGGCAGGTCCGCCGTGCTGGCATCGAGGCGGGCCGCTTCCCGGCGCTCGCGGGCGACCATGGCATCCAGTTGGGCCTGGAGTTGCTGGCGCAGTACCGCCGTCTCACCGGCCGGTGCCGGTTCGCCGAAGCGCACGTCCACCAGTGGATCCAGCAGGCCCGTCACCTGTGCCTGGCCCTGGTCGTCCAGCGTGCCGGAGCGGAAGTCATCCAGGCCGGTGACGGCAAAGGGTGCCCCGGCGACACCGCTGCCGTCTGGCCAGCGGTAGAGCAAGTCCAGCGTGCGCTGCCCGGCTTCGGCCGGGGTGCCCTGGGGTGGCGGTGGCTGGTAGGCCGGTTCGATGGCCGGGGCGAGGCTGTCACTCTGGATGGGGCGTGGGCCGAGGCCGTGGTTTGTTTGGCCCTCCCAGTAATCGTCCAGGGCGCGGGTCAATCTGGGCGGCAGGTTACCCATCACCGACTCTGACTCCGGACGCCGGTTCAGGAAGATTCCCGGGCTGGCACCGCTGGCGTCAAACAGGACCTGTTCGCCTTGCGCCAGCTGTTCCAGCAGGAGCGATGGCTTTTGGCGGGGATCCAGGTTCTCGATGGGGATGTCAGTGACAGCATGCGGGCTGAGGATCCGCTTGACGATGTCCACCGCGCTTAGGGGATGGACGAGGGTCACCAATGCGTCGGAAGAACGTGGTAACTCCTCCACGCTCGCAAGACGGTAACTCATGAACTCCAATCCTTGAGATTTTCCGGGTGCTGACGTCCTGCCAGCAATAAAACCGCACATTATCCCATTGGTGGTTACTCGGCAAGACGTCACCGCGAGCAAGGTCGTGAACGGGTGTCATCAGGCCGAAGACCCCGCGGTGCGGGCCGTTCCGGTGCGGTTCGCTGCGCTCGCCGGCACCCTACGGGTTACGCCGGAGTCTCTTCCGTACTTGAAACGCGCCTCACCTGTGGCATGAGTTTCTCCACCAGGCCCGACCAGCCAATGGGCAGCCGCTTTTCCAGTGCATCCAAAGCCGGGTCGTCGGACGGCGGAATCGTTACCGGCCGCTTACTGGCATAGATCACGTAATTGTTACTCTTGGTCCGGTACAGGAATACTTCGGCAAACAGCCGGCCCAGGTGCCGGATCAGGGTGCCGTCCCGGGCGGGGGCGAGGTGGAAGTTCAGGGCCAGCCAGCCCTCGTCGCTGAGGGCCTGGTGGCACTGGTCCACGAAGCGACGATGGGCCTGTGCGGGACTCATGCGGTCGGCGTTGTAGAGATCCGCCAGGATCAGGTCGGTGCTGCCCGGCGGTATCTTCTGCAGGGCCGGGCGGGCGTCGGAGATGGTGATCCGCACGCGCTCGTCGTCGGGCATGGCAAAGAACTCGTGGGCCACCTCGGCCACGGCGCGGCGCAATTCCACCCCGTGAATCCGGCAGTCCGGGAGCATGTGGTGCAGGGCGCTGATCATCACGCCGCCGCCCACGCCCAGCACGGTGGCATGGGTGGGCTCATGGAAGGCCAGCGGCAGGAGCATGGCCCGGTTGTATTCGTGAACCGGCAGCCATGGTTTCTTGCGGGCGATCTTGCTTTGCTCGAAGACCGAATCGAACGTCAGCACCCGGTGCTTGCGGTAGTCCAGCACGCGGACCGCGCCGAGGGCATCGAAGGTTTCGTAGGTCACACTGCCGTTGAGGCTGAACTTCATGGCCGGACTCGTGGGGAAGACAATTGCTCCTATCCTACCGGTCTTGCTGGGGCGCGCCCAGATCGGTGTCGGCCCAGGTCGGGGACATGGTGCCTTGCGTGCCTTCAGATGTGCGGAGCCACGACATCCGGCGTAATGCCCGAGCGGGTGATGCAGGCGCCGATGTCCAGGCCGCTGAGCGAGCCGTGGTCGGTCACCAGCAGCGTTCCCATGCCGGCGCTCAGGCCGCCGAGGATATCGGTGTGCAGGGTGTCGCCCACCATCAGCACGCGGGACGGGTCCGGATGCCCCAGACGCTCCAGCGCCGCCTGGAATGTGGGGGAGTAGGGCTTGCCGTAGAACACCGGCGTAATGCCGGTCCGATCCGCCAGTTGGTGGGAGAAGAAGCCCGGCTCCAGGGTCAGGCGGTCGCCGCGCGGGGCCACCAGGTCGGGGTTGGCGACTTCCAGCGGACGCGGATAGGACGCCAGGCTGGCTTCCAGCTGCGCCTGGTGATCGCGGGTCCAGTCGCGGGTGCTCAGGAAAATAAAGCCGTCGCAGCGATCCATCCGTTCGCGCAGGCTCACGTTGGGTTCGCCCTGGATGCTGAGGTAGTTGACGCCGAGGGTCTGGGGATTGGCTTCCAGCGGTGCGATCACCCCCCACAGCCCCCGGCGTGGATTGTCGGCCAGGGCCTGTTCCAGCAGCCATCGGCTTGAGATCAGCTGACCCTCCCCGATGCCAAAACCCATGCGCCGGTATTTCTCCAGCAGCCGCGCGGTGGACGCCGTGGCGGCGTTGGAGAGGATCAGGCAGGGCTTGCCCGCCTGTTGCAACTCGGCAAATCGGGTGACGGCGTGGAGCAGCGCCTGGTCGCCGATGTTGAGCACCCCGAACGCATCGAAGATAAACGCGTCGTAACGGTCAGCCAGTGGGCCCAGGGACGGCTGCATTTCCGGTGCCGTCGCTACCGCCGGGGATTCGTGCCGGGGCAGGCGATGGCGTATGCGCTCATACTCCGAAAACGCCCAGCGGGGCGTTGGGGGCATAAGGTCGTGGATGGTGCTGATGGTGTCTGATGACGTCATGAATGCAGAACTGCCTGTCTGAGCGGTCGATCGGCCATTCCCTGGTCCGGATTCCGTCATTCCCGACGGAAATCGGGGCTTGCCGCAAGCATTGTCCTTCACTGTAGCCTGAATCGATAACGCTGTCTCGGGGGCGACCTTTGGACCCTCCTGGCCCGGCCCTTCCTTAGACTATTGGATGAGGCCGGTCCGGCGCTGAAATGGTTTTTCGATCAATGGATTAGGCGTGTCCGGAAGAATAAGGGCTGCAACAGTGTTTATTTATTGATCAAAATCTGGACGAAATTCGAATCTGTGACGATATTCAAATCAGACCGGGATGATGTGGCATTCGCCACTCGATGACGACCTGCGCAAGTGTCATCCGGGTCTGAAGTGCCTCGTGGAAGGGTGATGAACCCGACAAGAACAAAGATGCTGGAGACCGAACAATGAGCACACGTGACAGCGGTATCGACCGAAAGGCCGCGGGTATTCGCCGTGGTCTCCTGAAGACCCTCGCCATAGCCACCACGTTTGCGGGGGCGTCATTCCTGACAACCACCGTTGTGGCGGCTACCACCTGGAAGATCCAGTCCGTCTGGGATGCGGGTACGGTGGGCTACTCCCTGTTCGAGGAGTGGTGCAACAGCATGGAGAAGAAGAGCGGCGGTGAGCTGGTCTTCAAGTGCTTCCCGGCCAAGGCGGTGGCGGCGGACAACAACGCGTTGTTCGAAGCCGTGCGCAATGGCGTACTCCAGGGGATGAACCCGTTCACCCTGTACTGGTCGGGCAAGATCCCGGCGTCGGTGTTCCTCTCGTCCTATCCCGGCGGCCCGGATCAGCCGCACCAGTGGGACACCATGTTCTATTCGCTGGGCATGCTGGAAATGACCCGGGACATCTACAGGAAATACGGCCTGTTCTACGTGGGCCCGATCCAGCATGACGCCAACATCATCCACTCCAAGAAGCCGGTCAGCAGCCTGGACGACCTCAAGGGCATGAAGATCCGGGTCCCGGGCGGCATGGTGGCCGAGGTGTTCCAGCAGTTTGGCGTGTCCACGGTCAGCCTGCCGGGTTCGGACATCTTCCCGGCGCTGGAGAAGGGCACCATCGACGCCGCGGATTACGTAGGACCGGCGGTGAACTACGAACTGGGCTTCTCCCAGGTGACCGACTACATCCTGTTTGGCCCGCCGGGCGTGATGTCCATCTACCAGCCGGTGGACCTGATGGACCTGACCATCAACCTGCGCGCCTGGAACAACCTCAAACCGGAGCTCCAGCAACTGGTTGAGGACGAGCTGCGTATCTACTCCCAGAAACACTACCTGACCATCCAGAAGCGCAACATCGAGGCCATGGAGAAATTCAAGGCCGATGGCAACACCGTTTCACGTCTCAGCCAGGACGACCTGAAGCGCTTCCGGAAGGCGGCCATTCCCATCTGGTTCCGCTGGGCCAACAAGGACGATGACGCCCGCAAAGTCTTCGATCTCCAGGTCAAATACATGGAGAACGAGATTATGGGCTACCTGAGCCCGGAAGACCTCAAGGGTATGGAATAGACCCCTCCAGGGGCGTTGAATCGGGGTAGGCGCCGCCTTTCCCCATTGGCCCCCGGGTCATCCCCGGGGGTTTTTGGCGTGTTGCGGGGTGAAGTATGTCCGACGAACTGGACGGTTTCGGTTTTGTGTTGCCCCACTGGCTGTACTGGGGCTGGCTGGCCGTGATGCCGCTGCTGCTGATGGCGCTGGATCGCTGGCACAGGAAGCGCAAGGGGGCGGTCGCGGAGGAATCCGTCCGCATCCCGGGCGAGGGGCAGGATGCCGAGGACACGGTCTATACCCGGCACCCGGATGCGGGGGTGAACGGGTTTACCCGGGCGATCGACTGGATCAGCGAGCACTCGGGCGTCTTTGTGGCGTTCTGGACCGTCAACGCCGTGTGCTTCTACTTCTTCGAAGTGGTCATGCGTTACATCTTCAACATGCCCACCATCTGGGTGCACGAAGCCAGCTTCCTGTTGCTGGGCATGCAGTACCTGCTGGCGGGCGCCTTCGCCCTGCTGCACGGCGCCCACGTGCGGGTCGACGTGCTCTACAACCTGCTGCCGGAACGGGGCCAGGTAGGCATGGACATCTTCACCTCCATGTTCTTCTTCATGTTCGCGCTGGTGCTGGCGATTACCTCCTGGACCTTCTTCCAGAACAGCTACGCCATGCATGAAACCACCGTGGAAACCTGGGGCATCCAGTACTACCCGGTGAAGTTCATGATGCTGCTGGGCGCCATCCTGATCCTGCTGGCGGGACTGTCCAAGCTGATCAAGGACATCGCCCTGTTTGTCCGCCTGGGTAAGGAGGGTCGTGCATGAGCGTCAACACCGCCAAACCCGATACCGCCGGCAGCACCATGAAAACGCTGTTCGGCCAGCTCGGCACCTGGCTGATGATCGTCGCCACGGTGGCGCTGGGTTTCATCATCGTGGTCGAGACCATCAACATCCTGTTCTACGACCCTTACGGCGACGAGTACTTCCTGTTCCGGCTGGCCGGCAGTCTCTATGGCATCGGCATCGGACCGCTGACCTACCTGATGTTCGGCTCGCTGCTGGTGGCGCTGATGATGGGGCTGCCGCTGGCGTTCGTCACCGGCGGCCTGGGTGTCGCGTTCATCTACCTGGTGGGCGATTCGCTGATGCTCAACATCGTGCCCAGCCGCATCTTCCCGATGATGACCAACTCGGACCTGGCCGCCATCCCGCTGTTCATCTTCATGGCGTCGATGCTGGAGCGGGCCGGGTTGATCGAGGAAATGTTCAACGTGGTCTACAAGTGGATGGGCGGGCTCAGCGGTGGCCTGGCGTCGGCCACCATCCTCGCCTCGACCATCCTCGCGGCCATGGTGGGCGTCATCGGTGCCGCGGTGGTGACCATGGGCATCATTGCGCTGCCGGCCATGCTGCGGCGCGGGTACGATCACCAGATTGCGCTCGGTTCGATCATGGCCGGGGGTACCCTGGGCATCCTGATCCCACCCTCGATCCTGGCGATCCTCTACGCCGTGGTGGCGCAGCAGTCGGTGGGCGAACTCTACCTGGGTTCGGTGGTGCCGGGGCTGATGCTGTCCGGGATGTACATCGCCTACGTGCTGATTCGCACCGCCATCAATCCCAAACTGGGGCCGCCGATAGCGAAGGAGGAGCGGATTTCCCTCAAGGCAAAGCTGCTGTTGCTGAAGGACCTGATTGCGCCGTTCATCCTGGTGGCGCTGGTGCTGGGGCTGCTGTTCGGCGGCATCGCCACGCCGGTGGAGGCGGCCGGTATCGGCTCGTTCGGCGCCATGGTGGTGGCGGCCATGCACAAGTCCTTCTCCATCCAGACCCTCAAGGAAGCGTCCATCACCACCGCCAAGGCCTCGGCCATGGTGCTGTGGATCATGTTCGGCGCCTCGGTGTTCGTGGGGTTCTACATCCTCCAGGGTGGCCAGGAGTTCATCACCAATGCCATCCTGGGCACCGGACTGTCGTCCTACGGCATCCTGTTCCTGCTGATGGCCCTGTTGGTGATCCTGGGGATGTTCCTGGACTGGGTCGGCATCCTGCTGCTGGCGGTGCCCATCTTCATTCCCATCGTGAAGTCGTTGACCTTCGAGGGCCTGTTCGGCTTGCCGGCGGTACCGGGGGAAGACGTGGTGCTCTGGTTTGGTGTGCTGTACCTGGTGAACATGCAGATGTCCTTCCTCAGCCCGCCGTTCGGCTACGCCCTGTTCTACATCCGGGGCGTCTGCCCGCCGGAGATTTCCATGGCGGCCATTTTCCGTTCGTCGCTGGTGTTCCTCGGGCTGCAATGCCTGGGACTGGTGCTGTGCATCCTGTTCCCGGCGATCATTACCTGGCTGCCGGACAGGGTCTATGGGTAAAGCCACCCGATGAAAGTCGCATGGCCGATGCGGGGCGCCCCCGGTTATAACCGGGGAAGTCCTCAACCGGTAAAAGGAGATCCCACATGCTTACCCTGAAACGCCTGGATAGTGCCGATGCCCGCCTGCTGATCGAAGGTGCCGCCGAGAAGGCGCGCGCGATCGGCGTGCCCATGTGCATCGCCATCACCGATGAGTCCGGCAACCTGGTGGCGTTCGAACGTATGGACGGCGGCAAGACCTCCAGCGTGATCATCGCCCAGGACAAGGCCTACACCGCGGCCGCCGCGCGCAAGGCCACCCATGAGTACAACGCCGCCAACGTGCCCGGCCAGTTGGCCTTTGGCATCCATACCGAGGTGGGCGGTCGTATCAGTTCCGTCGGCGGCGGCCTGCCAGTAACCGTTGACGGTGAAGTCGTCGGCGGTATCGGCCTGAGTTCCGGCACCCCGCAGCAGGATATGGAGTGCGCCCAGGCCGGGCTGGATCATTTCCTCGCAAAACGGGGTTGATCCGTCAGTCACACCGGGCATAACTTAGAATAACGACAAGAAGTCGGTCCGATCGGACCGGGAGAGAGATCATGTCCACACCCACGATCGATCGTGCTGAGCTGGCGCGCCAGTTCCGCACGTTTATCGATCCGGCGTTTGTCATCGAGGATGACGAAACCATCCGCCCCTACGAATGCGACGGCCTGTCCATGTACTGCGAGATGCCGTGGCTGGTGGTGCTGCCGGAGACCGTCGAGCAGGTGCAGCAGGCCATGCGCCTGTGCCAGGAACACAAGGTACCGGTGGTGGCCCGCGGCGCCGGGACTGGCCTGAGCGCCGGCGCCATGCCCTATGCCGAGGGCGTGGTGCTGTCGCTGGCCAAGTTCAACCGCATCCTGGAAATCGACCCGCTGGCCCGCACCGCGCGCCTGCAGCCCGGTGTCCGCAACCTGGCCATCAGTGAGGAAGCGGCCCAGTACGGCCTCTACTACGGGCCGGATCCCTCGTCGCAGATTGCCTGCACCATTGGTGGCAACGTCGCCGAGAACTCCGGCGGCGTCCACTGCCTCAAGTACGGGCTGACCGTCCACAACATCCTCAGTGTCGAGATGGTCACCGTCGAGGGCGAGAAGCTGGTGGTGGGTAGCGATGCGCTGGACGGCTGCGGCATGGACATGCTGGCGCTGATGACCGGTTCCGAGGGCCTGCTGGGGATCGTCACCGAAGTGAAGGTCAAGCTGCTGCCCAAGCCGGAGCAGGCCCAGGTGGTCATGGCCGGGTTCGATTCGGTGCAGAACGCCGGCGATGCGGTCGGTGGCGTTATCGCCCACGGCATCATTCCGGGCGGGCTGGAAATGATGGACGGCTTTGCCATCGTTGCCGCCGAGGACTTTGCCCAGGCCGGCTATCCCCGCGACGCCGCGGCCCTGCTGCTGTGCGAAGTGGACGGGACCGCCGAGGAAGTGCAGGAACACATCGAGCAGGCGAGCAACCTGTTCCGGTCCTTCGGCGCGACCTCTATCCGTGTCTCCCAGAGCGAGGAGGAGCGGGCGTTGCTCTGGAAAGGTCGCAAGTCGGCGTTCCCGGCGGTGGGCCGGATCTCGCCGGACTATTACTGCATGGACGGCACCATTCCCCGGCGCCACCTGGCCTACGTGCTGACGGAAATGCAGAAGATGTCCGAGCATTACGGCCTGCGCGTTGCCAACGTGTTCCACGCGGGCGACGGTAACATGCACCCGCTGATCCTGTTCGATGCCAATGTGCCCGGTGAGTTTGAGCGCACCGAGGAGTTCGGCGGCGCCATCCTGGCCATGTGCGTGAACGTGGGCGGCTGCATCACCGGCGAGCACGGCGTGGGCGTGGAGAAAATCCGCCAGATGGCGATCCAGTTCGACGACCTGGAACTGGCCCAGTTCCACGCCCTCAAGGCGGCCTTCGATCCGGACGGCCTGCTGAACCCGGGCAAGGGCGTGCCCGCCCTGCGCCATTGCCAGGAATACCGGTCCCTGGAACACAAAGCCCACACGGCGGAGGCCTGATGGCGGACAAGACCCAAGCCCTGCAACAGCAGGTGTACGCGGCGTTGGCCGAAGAGCGCAAATTGTCGATCGTCGGTGGTGGCAGCAAAGCCTTCATGGGCCGCCAGACCGATGTGGAAACCACGCCGCTGAACCTGTCCGAGCACACCGGCATCGTCGACTACCAGCCGGTGGAGCTGGTGCTGACCGTCCGCGCCGGCACGCCGTTGAAAGAGATTGATGCGGCCCTGGCGGAACACAACCAGTGCCTGTCGTTCGAGCCGCCGCACTTCTCGGCCCGCAGCACCATCGGCGGCACGCTGGCCTGCAACCAGTCCGGCCCCGGGCGGCCCTGGACCTATTCCGTGCGGGACCAGGTGCTGGGCCTGCGGTTGATCAACGGCAGGGCCGAGCACCTGCATTTTGGTGGCCAGGTCATGAAGAACGTGGCCGGGTATGACGTCTCGCGCCTGCAGGCCGGCGCCATGGGCTGCCTGGGCGTGATCACCGAGATCAGCCTCAAGGTGATGCCGCGGCCGGCCTCGAGCCTGACACTGGTCCTGGCCATGGGGCTCGACGACGCCATACCCTACATGAACCGGCGCGCCGGTGAGCCGAAACCCCTGACCGGCGCCTGCTGGTTCGACGGCAAGCTGTACCTGCGGCTGGCCGGCGCCCAGTCGGCGGTCGAAGCCACCGCCCACTACTGGGACGGCGATGTGCTGGAAGATGCCGGCAACGTCTGGGCCGCGCTGCGCGACCAGCGTCTGGATTTCTTTGCCGGCGACACCCCCCTGTGGCGCTTTTCGGTGAACAGCACTGCAGCCAATCCGCCGCTGGACGGCAACTGGCTGGTGGACTGGGGCGGCGCCCAGCGCTGGTACCGGGGCGTGGGCACCATGGCCGACATGGAGCCCCTGGCGGAGGCCGCCGGCGGGCAGGTGAGCCTGTTCCGCGGCGGGGACCGCAGCGGTGAAGTCATGCACAGCCAGGCCCAACCGATGCAGCAGATCCAGCAGCGTCTGAAGCAGGCCTTCGATCCCGACGGCGTGTTCAATCCCGGTCGACTCTACAGCTGGTTGTAACGTTATGCAGACCAATCTCGTCAAGGAATTCGCCAACACCACCGAGGGCCAGGAGGCCGAAGCCATCCTGCGGGCCTGCGTGCACTGCGGCTTCTGTACCGCCACCTGCCCCACCTATCAGGAACTGAACGACGAGCGGGACGGCCCGCGCGGCCGCATCTACCTGATGAAGCAGTTCCTCGAAGGCAACGAAGTGACGGAGAGGACCCGCACCCACCTGGACCGTTGCCTGACCTGCCGCAGTTGTGAGACCACCTGCCCGTCGGGGGTGCAGTATGGCCGACTGGTGGACATCACCCGCGGCCTGGTGGATCAGAAGCTCGAACGCCCCCGTCGCGAACGCCTGATTCGCTGGGCGTTGCGCACCATCGTGCCCCGGCAGGCGCTGTTCACGCCGCTGCTGGCCCTGGGGCAGCTGTTCCGGCCGATGTTGCCGGCCGCCCTGCGCGGCAAGGTCCCGCCCCGGCAGACCACCCGACCCTGGCCCGCCGCCCGGCACGAACGGGTGGTGATCGCCCTGGCCGGCTGCGTGCAGTCGGCGGCGACGCCCAACACCAACGCGGCGGCGGCGCGGGTGCTGGATCGACTGGGGATTTCGCTGATTGAAGCGTCGGAAGCGGGCTGCTGTGGCGCCATCAACTACCACCTGTCCGCCCATGACGACGGCCTGGACGACATGCGCCGCAACATCGATGCCTGGTGGCCGATGATCGAGGGCGGGGCGGAAGCCATCGTCATGACCGCCTCCGGTTGCGGCGCCATGGTGCAGGACTACGGGCACCTGCTGCGGGACGATCCGGACTACGCCCACAAGGCGGCGCGCATCAGTGCCCTGACCCGGGACCTGGGCGAGTTCCTGCTGCAGGAGGATCTCTCGACCCTGCGTCCGGCCGGCGAGCCGGGCAAGGTGGCGGTGCACTGCCCCTGCACCCTGCAACATGCCATGAAGCAGAACGGGGTGACGGAGCAGGTGCTGCGCAAGGTGGGTATCGATCTGGCGGAAACCCGTGACAGGCACCTGTGCTGCGGGTCGGCCGGGACCTACTCCATCCTCCAGCCGGAAATGAGCCAGCGCCTGCTGGGCAACAAGCTCAAGGCCCTGACCATCGATAACCCGGATCGCATCGTGACCGCCAATATCGGTTGCCAGCTGCACCTGGGCAGCAAGGCCGACCGGCCCGTGCAGCACTGGATCGAGTTGCTGGACCGCTGATCAGACGCCAATCGTTCGCGCCCTGCCGGTCCGGGTGACCGGCTCGGGCGCATCGATCACGTCCAGGGTGAGGATGCGCTGACGATCCGCCTGCTTCTGGCCCGACAGACGTTCGGCCAGCGACGACAGCCTGCCTTCCGGATCGGCTTCCTGCTGATACGCCAGCATGAGGGACAGCTGCACCTGCCGGTCCTGGAAATTCCCCAGTATGGTCTGGCGCTGCTTCAGGTCCTTGCGAAAGGCCGCCGGCAGGGCGCGGTCGAGGTCCGCCAGATAGCGGATCCGTTTGAGGCATTTACGCAGCCGGTGAAAGTCCTCGTCCGGCGACAGGTCGGACAGGGCCACCAGCCTTGCGTTGTGATCGGCGATGCGGGCATCCAGCGCTTCGCGGATGCGGTGCTTGTCCTGGCTACCGAGAATCGCTTCCAGGCGTCTGGAGTGCAGGAAATCCTGCAGCGCTTCCCGGTCATCCCGGTATTCCCGCGTGTCGATGTGCCGGGCGAACGCCGCCTGGGCCGCCCGCTGGCGCTCCCGGAACGCGCCCACAGCGCCGCTGGCCTGCAGGGCGTCCTGGAATTCGGCATCGCCCAGCCAGTCCGCCAGGGCTTCGTTGAAGACGTCCAGGTCGCGCAGCGCGCTGGTGGCCCGGGCCTGTCGCCGCAGTCGTTTGATCGGGGCCTTCAGGGCCTTGTCGCCGGACAGCGCAAACAGGGTTTCCAGCACGGCGCGGACCTTGCGGATGATGATCCGGTACTGGTGCAGGAATTCCGGGTCGAATCCCAGGGCGGCCGGCGATTCCAGGGTTTCCAGGCGGTCCATCAGGTGTGGCAGGGACAGGCCCAGGTTGCGCAGGCTGGTGCCGTTGGCCTTCTTGCCCGGGTCGCCCGACTGCTTGCGCTGGAATTCCGTGTAGCTGACCCAGGCCGGTTTCAGGCAGGTCGCCAGGGCGCCGGTCTCGGGTTCGATGTCCCTCCAGTGCTGGATGGGCAGCAGGATATGGACACAGCCGCCGGTGGGCAGGGTGCCGATGGGGTGTCGCAGGAGGCGGTTGGCGAGTTCCAGCAGCGCCGGATTGTGGCCGACCAGGGTAATGGCCGACTTGTCACGGCGTTTGCGCAGCCACTTCCAGAGCACGTCGCCGCTGAAGGTGTAGAGTCGGGATTTGAACGTGATCCGCTGCGCCAGTGACGGCTCATCCAGGATCGCCAGCATGCCCTCGACGGTTTTTCGGGTACGCAGGGCATTGCTGGCATAAACCGCGCCGTCAAAGGCGCCAATTCCCTGCAGGGCCGGCGCCATCACCGTCAGCTGGCGCTGCCCGCGTTTATTGAGCGGGCGCTCCCAGTCCTCGAGCGAGGCATCGGACCAACTGGATTTGCCGTGCCGAATCAGGAAGAGATGCTTCATCGATGTTTTGGAATCCGTCATGTAGGCATGAGTCTAACATGCTCCATATGACGGCGGTGTTGCAGCGGCTTTCGGTGAACACCCGTCGCATCTGCGGGCTATGGCAAAAAACGGGATGGCCGGAGGGCCATCCCCAATCGCCGGGTTCGGGGCTGTCCACCGGCTACTCTTCCCAGAACGGCTTGTTCAGTTCCCGTTGCAGATCGCCCGGCTCGAGCCCGATATCCCGCTCCATACGCGCCAGCCATTCGGGGCTCGCAGCGCCGAACTCACGGCGCTGCGAGTGGCGGGTGGCAAGGCGTTTTTTCCAGCGGCGAAGCCGGGTCAGGGCCCGCGGGGCGGGCCAGTGAAACTTGCGGAACTTGAACGTCAGGATGCTTTGCATGGCAGTGTCCTCCCGGTGCCGTGGCGACGGTGATCGCCGATCCGTTCCATGCATCCTAGGCAAGTCGGGAAAACTGCGGAATCCATTAATTTTTCACGCACCGTTCAGAAAACCTGAACGCGCAACGCCGCTCTGCGGCATACTTGGGGAAAGCGCTCCTGCCATGCTGCCGTGGTCGCCGCAGGCGGCTTCCCGAGCTGGCGGTGTTCGTACACCCGGTCCAGGACCGGTGGAGTGGGGCGCCGATGGCGCCGGGCACACTGCGCGAAACAACCGCCGGTATGCCTGACCCATCCTGAACTCCTGTTCATTTGTTACGCCTTTGCTTGGCGCCGGACGATGCGCTGTTATATGGTCCCGCCAATAACAACGTTCTATCGGGAGAGGGACTCTTATGTTGCGTGTATTGATTACTGGCGCCAACCGCGGGGTTGGACTGGAGCTGGCGCGGTATTACGCGCGCCACGAGTGGGCTGTGACCGGCGTCTGCCGAAGTGCGTCCGACGAACTGAAGGATGTGGCCGACCAGGTGGTGGAAGGCGTTGATGTGACGACCGACGAGGGCGTCGCCCGCATTGTCGAGGCGGTGAAGCAGACCGATGGCATCGACCTGCTGATCAATAACGCCGGGGTATTGCAGGACGAGGTACTGGGCAGCATCGACTACGACTCCCTGCGCTTGCAGATGGAAGTCAACGCATACGCGCCGCTACGGATCAGTGAAGCCTTACTGCCCTATCTGCGCGAGGGCGCCAAGATCGCCAACATCACCAGCCGCATGGGCTCAATGGCCGATAATGACTCCGGCGGACGCTACGGTTACCGGGCCTCCAAGGCGGCGCTGAATGCCTTCGGCCGTTCCCTGGCCATGGACCTGAAGCCGCGTGGCATCGCGGTGGCCCAGTTGCACCCGGGCTATGTGAAGACGCGCATGGTGAATTTCGGCGGCCTGATCACGCCGGAAGAGTCCGCTCTGGGGCTGGCGACCCGCATCGAGGCCCTGAACCTGGAGAACACCGGTTCGTTCTGGCACAGCAGTGGCGAAGAGCTGTCCTGGTAGGGGGATACTTCCGGCGGGTCCTATTCGGAGACCGTCGGAATCCGGGTGGCCTGTGCCGGGCGGTCACTGGTGAAATAGCGGTCCGCCCGGTCCCACAGGGCCACCGACTCCCGCACTTCCGAGAGCCGGTTCCACAGTTCTTCACAGAATTGCGGGTAGTTCCTGTAGAAGTTGTTACTCACCAGTAGGTAACTGGTTTCCCGACCCACGGAATCGGCCGTCTTGATCACCTCGCTCTGCAGTGTCGGGGAGTGGTCGATCAGGTAATCCGCATGCAGTGGATCGGCAACAACGGTGTTCACCCGCTCCCGCATCAGCATGCCTAACCGGCTGTTCAGGTTGTTGTTGGCGAACAGCGTTACGCCATGACGCTGAAGGTTGTCGGCGATCCGGGTGCCCGGCGGTACGCCGATGGGCATCAGCCGGTAGTCTTGTCCGGTGGGGCCGTCCTTGCGCCGGTAGACGGCGAGATCCCATTGCATCAACGCACGGCTGGCGTCGGGCTGACCGTTCACCATTGGGTAGATGGTACGGGCCTTCAGGTCGGCGTCGATGGACCGCACCAGCATGGCGTCGGCCTTGTCTTTCGACAACGTATAGCTGCCGCGGCGCAGGGGTTGGCGGTCATAATCGAACTCGACCCCCAACTGCTCGCTGGCCAGGTTGAGTGCGTCGATGAACAGGCCCGGACGCTTGTCCGCATTCGGCCCGTTCGGGTCGGTAATGTAGGGCCACTGTTCCCGGGCAGGGAGAATCACGCGCATGCGTGGTGGCTGGTGCGGTAACTGTGACTGACTGGCTACGCCGTCGTTGCTCACCACGAGGTGTCCTTTCAGGATGGCTTCCCTGGCCCGGGTGACGGCCTGACGCTGGCGTTCGCTGATCAGTGGGGCGTTATGGTTGTCCATGGCCAGGCCGACCCCGCCCTGGGCCAGTCCCAACTGTTTGACGGGCTGCCGCCAGAGCCCCCAACGCTCGCTGACCAGCGCCACGTAGACGGCACGGTCGAGATTCTTGAGTACCGAGGTCAGGACGGTGCCCGGGTACAAACCGTTCTGGTTGCTGTCCACGCCGATGGCCAGGGCGCCGGCCTCCTTCGCTGCACGCATGGCGCCCTGGCCGCTGCTGCCCGTCGCCGCAAAGAGGATGTCGCTGCCCTTTTCGAGCAAGGAGCGGGCGGCCCGGTAGGCGGCCTCGGGATCATCGAAGGGCCGGTCCGTAAGATCGGACAGGTAGAGACGCTCGACCTCGATGGTCGGGTCCACCGAAAGGGCACCGGCCATAAAGCCCGACTCGAACTCGTGGATGGCCGGAATCGGCATCCCGCCGATGAATCCCAGTTTCCCGCTCCCCGATTTGTGTGCCGCCAGCACACCGGCCAAATAGGACGCTTCCGCCTCCCGGAACAGGATGGCGTGGACATTGGGCAGGTCCAGGCTGTAGTCGATGGTGATGAAGGTGACGTCCGGGTGGGCGGCAGCCACCTCACGGACGATCTCACGGGTGTAGGTTCCCGGCGTCAGGATGGGATCGCGGCCCTCCGCCACCAGCTGTTCCAGGTAACGGCGGTAGGTGGTGGGCACGGCCGTGGCCTTGTAGACGTAATCGCAATCCTTTCGCTGGGCATAGGTCTGCACGCCCTTGAGCAACTGCTCGTTGTAGGCGTTGTCCATGACCACTTCCGAATTGAACAGGATCGCCGGCGCAAATGTCCTGGCAACCGTCAGCCCCGAACAGAGCGAGAGGGTGAGCGCCGTGATCATGGCGAGAGTGAGCTTCATCGGACTGCCTGCGTGACATTCAGCCGTCATTGTGCCCGGCAGAGGGCAGAGCATCAACGAGAGCAGGCCTGTGGGAAGGGGAAGTGCCCACGCCGATCCGTGGAATTCTTCCGCCATGACTCCTTCACCGTGGCCTGGAACTGCTATCGTATGGAAGAGAAGGTTGATACGGAACAGGACAGGCTCTAACGAAACATGCAATCCTGCGGTGACATACCGCGGAATGTCGACGGCCTCGAGAATCGAGTGGTACTGGTGGGCGTGACACCGGGTACGATGGGCTGCAATAGATCGCTGTCCATGCTCGGCGGTGCGTACCGGGAAACATACCGGTAGGGGATGGGTATTCATGAACGACCATAGCGACGTCGAGCAAAGTTTGTTTGAGGGACTTCGGGCGCTCAGCGATAGCGCGTTTCCCAAGCGTTGTGCAAACTGTGGACGAGAGTATGAGTCGCCGGATTCCTTTGTCCGGCAATCGGCGTCACTGGGGCAGGCTTCCGGCCTCAAGCAGGGATACGACGATGATGACAGCCCGATCGTCGAGCTTTTCAGGAACTGCGTCTGTGGCTCCACCCTGATGGATGTCTTCGAGGATCGCCGGGACGATTCACCGGCGGGTCAGCGCCGACGAGAGATCTTCGGCAAGCTGCTTGACCGGCTCTCTGGGCAGGGTATGGCGATCCAGGAGGCGCGGCGTGAATTGAAACGGCTTATGCGGGGTGACGAAAGTCCAGCGCTGGAAGAGATGGGGATCCATCTGAAGACACGCCGATAACGGGGGGATTCACCCGTCATCGAATTCGCCGCTCACGTCAATCAAGCCATCGTCCGTCCGGTCCACACGGGTAATGCCGGGCATTTCACTCTCAAGACGCTCAAGTTCCTGTTGCTGTCGTTTCAGGCGATCTCGCTGGCGCCGGACAATGTCGGCCAGTTGCTGGTTCTCCCTGAGCACTTCATTGAAACGCAGTGCGTTGCGAATGGTGACCAGTAACTCGTCATCGTTCCAGGGCTTCAGGAGGAAGCGATAGACCTCCGATTCATTGACCGCCTCAAGGACGCCGTCCATATCGGCTTGCCCACTCAGGACCAGGCGTAAGGCGTCGGGGTGCGTATCCTTGAACCGCTTGAGGAATTCAACGCCATTCATCTGTGGCATGCGGTAATCGGAGATAACGAGATCGACCGACTCGTCCTGAAGTTTATCCAGGGCCTGCTGCGGGTCGTCAAAGGGGAGGATCCGCCAGTCGGTTTTCCTGAACAGGCGAGTCAGGGACTTGAGGATCATGGGTTCGTCGTCGACCAGGGCTATCGTCGGCATCTTGCTTAACCTTCCTCGTTTTCGGTTTGAGTCACGTAGACCGACAGTTTCCGGCCTTCGATGCGTTCCATCTGGACCAGCTTGTCGATGATGGTCTCGCTCAACTGACCGCCGGCCGCCATGAGAAGGATGCCGGTGCGGTTGACCAGATCCCGGGTGAGCGTCATGCCGGGTACCAGTTCGATAACCCCAACCTGGCGCTCGTGGGACTGGATACGGTCGATCGTCAGCGAATGAATAAAGGGCTTCAACTGCTCGACGACCGACGGATCATAGTCGCGGCCGGCACGCTCGTTAATATGGGCATAGGCCTCGTCGGGGGAAAGCGGCTCGGCTCTGATCAGGCCGCTCTGCAGGCCGACGAAGTCCCGGGCCACCCGCAGGATGCGGGCGCCAAGTTCGATATGTTCACCTTTCAGGCCGTCCGGGTAACCGCCGCCATCGAACGATTCGTTGTGCTGGCGGATCAGGGTGCCGGAATAGGCCAGTGCCGGGATGGAGGACAGGAAGGTCTCGCCCATCTCGGGGTATTTGTGGTAGGTCTCCCAGTCCCGGTGGGTCAGGTGGACTTCCGAGCGGAGCAGAAGATCATCGGGCAGGTTGAGCTTGCCCAGTTCGTGCATCAGGCCCGCGTAGTAGATGTAGGTGACCTGGGCGGTCTCCAGCTCCAGTTGGGTGGCGATATCACGGGCCAGGTCGGCGACCAGCCGGGACTGCCCCTTGATCAGTTGGGGGCGGCTGCTGATGACGCTGGAAAAGACCCGGACGAAACTGTCGTAACTCCGCTGCAACTGGCCGAAGGCCTTCTTGACCATGGCGGATTTTTTCCTCACTTCCGCCGTGCGGGCTTCCACCCGGCTCTCCAGTTCATCATTCAGTTGTTGCAGCGACCGGTTCTGCTCCCGTGTCTTGTCGATCAGGCGCTTTTTCTCGCGCTCCAGCCGGCGAATCCGGAGCCCCTCATCGATCGCCTCCAGCAGCGCTGTTTCGTCCCAGGGCTTGCTGATGTAGCGATTGATGCCGCCGAGATTCAGGGCGTCGATGGCGGCATTCATGTCGGCGTGGCCCGTCAGCAGGAATCGGACACTGAACGGCCAGCGCCGCTTCACCTCGGCCAGGAACGCCGCGCCGTCCATTTCCGGCATGCGCATGTCCGAGATGATCAGGTCGATGTTGTGGGTCTCCAGGATCGACAGCCCCTCCCGGGCATTCTGGGCAAAGTAGCAGTCGTAGTCCTGCTTGCGCATCATGCGGCGCAGCGAGCTCAGGATGGGGGCTTCGTCGTCGACGAAGAGAATGCGGAAGACCGGCGCTGCTGTCTGGGTTTCAGTGTGTTCCATGCTCTGGATCTCAACGGCGTGGGGGCGCTGGCATGCCGGAAACGGTCGTTATGATGTCCATCGTTACTGAAACTCCTCGGCATGTTGCTCTGCAGCGTGATGACGGAATGCCTGACGAATGTTGCTGCGGATCTGTTCGTCATCCCAGGGCTTGGTCAGGAACTTGTAGATCGCGCCCTCGTTGATGGCGTCGGTGATCGACTTGAGATCGGTGTAGCCGGACAGCACGATGCGAATGGTGTTCGGGTAGATATCCTTGACCTCGCTGAGAAACTCGGTGCCTGACATCTCCGGCATGCGCTGGTCGGAGATAATGACCTGCACGTCATTCTCGGCAAGCAGGGCAAAGGCTTCCCGCGCGTTGGTGGTTGACAGGATCCGGTAGCCGTCCCGACGCAGCAGGCGTGTCAGGGCGCGGATGATATTCTGCTCGTCGTCCAGTATCAGCAGTGTCCGCTCCGGCTCCGCGTCCCGGGGGGGCTGAACGCTCTTTCCCGACAACTGGAGCAGTGATTCCAGTTCGTCGATCGGCACCGGGTAGGACAGGTGATAGCCCTGCAACAGGTCACACTCGTTGCGGCGAAGGAAGTTGGCATGGGCTTCGGTCTCAACCCCTTCGGCAACCACCGCCAGTCCCAGGTGGTGGGACATGGAGATGACCCCCAGTGTGATTGCGGCATCCTGGCTGTCGCTGATGACGTCCTTGATGAAGGCCCGGTCGATTTTCAGCTTTGAGGCGGGCAGCATCTTGATGTAGCTGAGGCTGGAAAACCCGGTTCCAAAGTCGTCGATGGTCACCTTCACGCCCATGGAGGACAGCTCGTTCAGGGTGTCGATGACCCGCTGCTTGTCGCCAATCAGGACAGATTCGGTGATTTCGATCTCCAACTGATCTGCCGGGAGCCCGGTCTTCTCCAGCACGGCCTGCACCGACGCGGCGAAATTGTCCTGCTGCAGCTGGAGCGGTGAGGCGTTGACGGACACCGCATGCTGGGTGTGGCCGTTATCCATCAGTCGTTTGTTGTCGGTACAGGCCTGTTCCAGTACCCAATGGCCGATACGAATGATCTGGCCGGTCTCTTCCGCAAGCGGAATGAACTGTCCCGGCGCGACCAGGCCCTGCTCAGGGTGCTGCCAGCGAATCAGGGCCTCGGAGCTGACGATCTTGCCGGTACGACTGTCCACCTCGGGCTGGTAGTGAAGGATCAACTGCCCCAAATCGATGGCCTTCTCCAGCTCGTTGCGCAGGGTGACGCGCTTGTTGGCTTCATCGTTCAGGTCGGAGGTATACCATTGGTAGGTGTTCATCCCCTTGCGTTTGGCCTGGATCATGGCCATGTCGGCTTGCTGCACCAGGGCCATGGGGTCGTCCCGGTTCTTCTGGCTGCTGGCGATCCCGGCGCTCGCTGTCAGGTGCAGGTTATGGTCCTGGACCTGGTAGGGCTGGGCGAGTCTGGCCAGTATTTTCTCCACAATGCCGACCACATCCGAAGGCAAGGCCAGGTCGGGCAACAGCACCACGAACTCGTCACTCCCCAGGCGGGCCACCGTATCGCCAGCCCGGGTGAGTTGGCTGAGGCGTTTGCCCACCTCGACGAGAACCCGATCGCCGACCGGGTGCCCCAGTGAATCGTTGATGAGCTTGAACCCGTCCATGTTGATGGAGACGACGGCCAGCGTCCGCTTGTGCCTTTCCGCGAACTGCAGCCCCTGTTCCATCCGGTCGGCCAGTAGCGACCGGTTGGGCAGACCGGTCAGTACGTCGTGGCTGGCGTTGTAGGCGATGGTCGACTCCGCGTCCCTGTGCGCGGAGATATCGCTCTGGACACCGATGAAATGGCGGATCTCTCCGCTCTCATCGGTCACCGGGGCGACGTAGAGATCGTTCCAGAATGGCGTGCCGTCCTTGCGGTAGTTGCGCAGGACAAGGCGGATTTCCTGCCGGCTGTCGAGTGCCTTGCGGATTTCCGCCACCTTTTCCGGCTCGGTGTCCGGCCCCTGCAGGAGCCGACAGTCCCGGCCCTCGACCTCGTCCTGGGTATAGCCCGTGATGGCCTCGAAGGCGGGGTTCACATAGATGATCGGATTATTCCGGGGGCCCGCCTCGGCAATCACGATCCCGTTGGAGGAGGACTCGATACTGCGGGTCAGTAACCGCATCCGCTCCTGGTTCTTGATGCGGTCGGTCATGTCTCGCAGCGTCACGATGCTGGCGGACACGCCATTCCACTGCGTCCGGGAGGTCTGGATGTCCGTCCATTTCGATACCCCGGCTTCCTCGCCCAGGTTCAGGATGGTCGGTGCCGGTTCGTCGGGCGCCGGAAGTTGCCCAGGCAGGCGGATGTCCTCCGCCCGGGTGGTGTGGAAGAGGGCATGCGCCGATTTGTTGGCAAAAAGTACCGACCGGTTCTGGTCGATGACCACAACGGCATCCCGCAGATCGGTCAGCAGCTTGAGATAGGCTTCCTCGCTTTCCCGGGCCTTGCGGGACGCCTCAATGCGGGGGGAGACGTCCGTCAGCATCAACAGGTGGGCTGGTCCCTGATCCAGCACGACGGAATGCTCGGTGATCTCGACGTAGAACGGGCTGCCATCCTGCCTTCGATGGATTTCAAGGCGAGTGCCACTCTTGGGGCAAAAGCCAGACAGGGCCGGATCCGACGTCAGCGGTGACTGGTCATCGGCCACCAGCGCGCTGAACGGCTGTTGTTCCAGATCGGGTAAAGACGATCCGTAAAGTTCGGCGCCCGCGGCATTGAGCGCGATAATGGCGTTCGATTCCGCGTCGACCAGGCACAGGGGTTCCGGGTTGGCATCAAAAAGAAACCGGTAGCGTGCTTCGCTGACTTCCAGTTGGGCCCTGTGTTGCGCCCGCTCGACGGCATAGTGAATACTCCGGGCCATGCCCAGGCCATCGACGTCGCCCTTGACGAGGTAGTCGGCGGCTCCCAGCTCCACCGCATGCAGGTCCAGCTCCGTATCCCCCTGTCCGGTCAGGAGTATGGCCGGCGTACGACTGCCTTGACCCCGGGCCGCCTGAATCAGATCGATACCCGAGTCGGGACCGAGGCGCAGGTCCACCAGCGCCACATCGTAGTCGTTGTCGCTCAGTGCGGCCAGGCCGTCCGTGAAATGGCGCTTCCAGTCCAGGGACCACGCGACTTCCAGCCCTTCGGAAAGCAGGTCCCGTGTAATGAGGACATCATCCTCATCGTCCTCGATCAGCAGGATATGCAGTGTTGCTTGAGGAATGGCTGCCATTGGCACCTCAGGGTCGTCCGCGGTCATTCTGAATGTATGTCGGCAATTTGCTGACCAGGCAAACCAGGTCACTGTAGTTGGCGGGCTTGGAGAAGCACTGGTGCACATTGGGAAAGTGCCCCAGCCTGCTCGCCAGGTTGGAAGCCGTGCTCAGCACGATGATGGGAATCTTTCCCAGGAACGGATGGCCGGCCAGTTCCCTGATGACCTCCTCCCCGTTCTTGCGTGGCATGTTGATGTCGAGAAGGATCAGGTCTGGCAGGGCGCCCCGTTTCACGCTGGCCGGATTGCCACGCAGGAAGGACATGACCTCTTCGCCGTCTGTTGCAAAGACGGTTTCATAGGTCATCTGGCTGTCGGAGATGGCTTCCGACAGGAGGAGGCGGTCATCGGGGTCGTCTTCGGCGATCAAAATCGTTGCTGCTCTGGTTGCTGTGATCATGGGGGGCTCCTCAATCCTTGGGCCTGCCGGGGAAAGGTCATCCGGAATAACGATCCTTCGCCCGGGCACGATTCAACAGCGAACCGTGCATGATGACGCTCGAGTACTTTCTTGACGATGGCCAGGCCGATGCCTGTTCCCGGGAATTCGTCCCGGCTGTGGAGTCTCTGGAACGGTTCGAATATACGTTCAGCGTAGTCCATGTCGAACCCCACGCCATTGTCCTGGATACAAAGTGTCCACTCCTGAACAGTAACGTCCTCCGCACGTATAGCGATATAGGGAGGGGTGTCTTTTTTATGAAATTTGACACTGTTGCTGATCAGGTTCTGGAGGACCTGCCGGATCTGGGTGTCGTCACCAAACACCGGTGGCAGGTCGTCGACCTTGATGACCGCCTCTTCCGCCTGGATCGTGGTTTCCATGTCCCCGAGGATGGCGTCGATCAATGCACTGGTGTCGCACTGGGTGAATGGTTTGGCCCGCGTGGTGATCCTCGAGTAGGAAAGCAGGTCCCTGATCAGGGATTGCATGCGCGAGGCCGCCGATTGCATGCGTTTGAGATAATCTTTTTCCGTATCCGGCAGCATTTCACTTCGGGAAATGAGGCGATCGGCAAACGTTTGGATCTTCCTGAGGGGTTCCTGGAGATCGTGGGACGCCACGAAGGCAAAGCTCTCCAGCTCCTGGTTGCTGCGCTCCAGTTCCTCCAGCGTCCGCTTCAGGTCGGCTTCGGCCCGCTTGCGTTCTCCAATACTCCTGAAATAGACCGCCAGACCCTCCTCGGACGGATAGGCGCTGACCTCGACCCAGATATCCAGTGGCTCGTAATAGGTCTCAAAAAACACCGATTCGCCGGTTTCCAGGGCGCGTCCATACTCACTCTCAAATATTGTCCCCCTGGCCTCGGGAAACAGGTCCCAGAGCGAACGTCCCAGCAGGTCATCGGCCGACCGGCGCAGCAGCTCTTCCGAGCGGGAATTGACGCGGGTGAAGCGCCAGCTGTGGTCCAGCGTAAAAAAGGCATCGGTGATGCTTTCGAAGACGGTCGTCAACCGCTGGTCGAGACGGCGTATTTCATCCTGGGACTGCTTGATCTGGGTGATGTCCTGCAGGGCCCCCTGCAGCCGGATGACCTGGCCGTCGTCACCGACCACGGCGTGGCCGATGGTGCGAACCCACTTCCGTGTTCCGTTTGCCGGGTGCAATCGCAGTTCTTCGTCGAAGGGTGTTCCCTGTTCGAAGCAGGCGTCCACCAGCGCCTTTAGTCGAGGCCGGTCTTCGGGGGCGAAAGCGTCGATGATTTCCTGCAGTGATGGGGTACATGAATCGGGCTCCAGTCCATGCAGCTCATAGACCATATCGGTCCAACGGGCCCGCAGGGTCACCCGGTCCAGCTCCCAGCCACCAATACGGGCCGCTGTCTCCGAAATGCGCAGCAGATCCTGGCTCTGCTTCAGGGCTTCCTGCGTCCGCTTGATGGGGGTGATGTCGCGGGCGGCGCAGTAGATCAGTTCGTCGTCGCTGAGTACCGCATTCAACTGCAGCCAGTGTTCCCCGTGATGCCTGTCCAGTACCCGGATTTCCAGATCGTGGATGCTCTTGCCTCCGATCAGCCGGTTGACGGCAGCCGCCAGACGGTTTCTGTCCTCTTCGACGACCAGGCGCATGTACGAGGCCCCGATCAGCTCGGTCTGCGAATAGCCGAGGACGCTGGAGAATGCCGGGTTGGTTTCGAAGAACAGACCATTGAGGTCGACAATACAGAACATTTCCGGTGTGAGGGAGAAGAACTGCTGTCGTTCCTTGGCCAGTAACTCGGCGGTGATGTTGGCGGAGATGTCCCGTCCGACACAGAACAGGGCGTTGTCCTCTTCCGACCATTCTGCCGACCACACCATCGAGACCGTATGCCCGTCCCGGTGCAGGCAGTGGTTGCGAAATTCGACGGTCGGGCTGTCTTCGATGGTTTCCTTGACCTTCTCCATGGTGGCCCCGAGATCGGCCGGATCCACCACCATCGAGATGTGCTGCCCTTTCAGGGCATCCGGCGTATAACCGAAAAGATGCTGTGACGCCGGGTTGACCTGGACAAACCGGCCGTTCGCCGAAATGGAGCACAGGATATCCGGCGAGAAATGCATGATGCGTTCGTTGGTATGTCGAACCTCCCTTTCCCGGGCAAGGAGCTCGGACAACCGCTCGTTGAGTCGGCTGTAGGCCCGGTTCTGTTGCCGCGACTGGTGGCCGCCGGCGAGGCTGACCAGGAACAGGGTGGTCATAAGGCTGCCGGTAAAGAAGATGCTGGCGGGCAGATAGAATTCGGCGACGGGAAAGCCGGAACTGGCCGTATGACTGGCAATCGTCCAGGGATCATCGTGATGGAACGACAGGGTCTCACGGGAAATGGTCGATGAGTTGCCTGAGCCGCCCTCCTGGCTATCGAACACGACCTGGCCGTTACGGGTGACGGACAGCGCGAAACCCTTGTCCCTTGCGTCCAGCACTTCGCCGATCATTGTCCTGAGATTGATCAGCGCGGCGATTTTATACTCGGAATGTCCGGGTAAACGCAGCGGTGCTGCAATGACGGCGTAGGGTTTTTGGCTCCCTGAGATGAGTGTAGGCCCCATGGTAGCCTGCGCATGCCTGTCGATATGTTCCAGCCAGTCGCGGCCACTTTCGGAGCCGATGGCCTGTTCGATAACCCGGGCAGACTCCGGGCGCCGATCCATCACCTGATCCCTGACATTCATGCCGTCCAGCACCGCCATAACGTGAATTTCAGGGAAGCCACGAAGGTGGGTGAGGGCCTCCGTATACCAGAGCGCGAGTTCGGGGAGCTCGTTCGAAGCCTGCCATCTTGATGCTATGCGATCGACCAGGGACAGGTCCGCCCGGTATTTGTCGCTGATCGACTTTCTGAGGTGTTGGGTGAGCTGCTCGTTTCGCTGGATCATGTCGTTAATCTGATAGGTCCTCACACCGTACCAGCATACGGTGGCCACCAAGGCGCACAGCGCTCCCGAGATCCATAGCCTGGGGGGGATGTCCGGCCCTGGACCGACCAAGGGTTTCGGTTCGGTGAGAGCCCAGCCCGCGAGTATCAGTATGGGGCCCAGCAGGAGATTGGTTTCCGGGCGGATACTGTAGGAATAGGGAGCAAGGGCGGGGAGCCAGACCGAAGCCAGGGAGAGTGCGCCTGACACAACCAGCACCGCGCTCGTGATAGCGACTATGGGCCGCATGTTGGTCCGGGACAGTGCCGACAGGAACCTGACACCCAGGGCTGCAAGGGTCAGGGCCGTAATGCCCGAACCATGATGAACGTCATCGAGGGGCAGATAGGGGGCGGTCTCCGGCGAATCGGTCGCTGGCCAGAACAGGATGAGCAGGGACAGGCCTAACGTCGTCAGCGCGGCGATGGCCACCAGTATGCGTGAACCGATGAGGTAGACCGTGAACAGCAGCGCGGCGGCGAACACCAGCAGCATCGTCGAAGGAAGCAACGCCCAAACGGGCTGGCGGGGATCGGCATTGAAAACCTGGTCGCCGAGGGCTATCAGACCCAAAGACATCAGCAGGAACGCCACCGCCAGGCTCAGGCAGGTGCGCAGCCGGATGTGAGGAATGGGGTCAGGCATAGGCCTGATCCTGCGGCCCCAGAATACGCAGGACCTCTTCCAGCGAGGTGAGCCCGGCGGCGACTTTCTCGGCCGCATCGTCGATGAGGAGTTTCATGCCCCTTTGCTTGGCGAGGCTCTCGATGGTCAGTGCGCTTGCCCGTTCCGTGATGGCCTGGCGCAACTCCTCGTTGATGGTCAGCACCTCGTGTAGCGCAATGCGCCCGGTATAGCCGTTGTGGCAGTGGTTACACCCCTTGGGCCCGTAGTAGACCGTGCCGGGGTTCGTGAATTGCGGGCCCAGTTGGGCGGCCAGCTCAGGATCGGGGTCCACCTCCTGCTTGCACTTCTGGCACAGGCGCCGGATCAGCCGCTGCGCAATGATGGCTTCCAGGGCCGAAGCCAGCACGTAGGGCTTCAGATCGAGGTCCAGCAGCCGTGCCACGGTTGCCGCCGCGGAACTGGTGTGTAGCGTGGAGTAGACCAGGTGGCCGGTCATCGCGGCGTGGAAGGCGACATCGGCGGTTTCTTCGTCACGGATTTCGCCCAGCAGGATCACATCCGGGTCCTGCCGGAGGATCGCCCGGAGGATGGTGGCGAAATCCAGGCCGATGCGGTCCTTTACGGGAACCTGGCCCGCCATGTCGACCTGATACTCGACTGGATCCTCAATGGTGACGTAGTTTCGTTCGGGCGTGGCGTTATGCTGCAACAGGGCATAGAGCGTCGTGGTCTTGCCGCTGCCGGTCGGGCCGGTGGCGAGAATGATGCCCTGGGGTTTGCTGACCACCCGGGTGAGGCTCTGGAGGTTGTGCTGGGACAGGCCCAGGTCCTGTAGCGACTGGACCGACGATTGCCGTTCCAGCACCCGCATGACGACCTTCTCCCCGTTGATGGTCGGCAGGGTGGAGATGCGCAGGTCGACAATCCGCATCGGGGTCTTGACCGTAATCCGACCATCCTGGGGCCGACGCCGCTCGGTGATGTCCATCTCCGCCATGACCTTGATCCGCGAGACCACGGACATCAACAGGTCGGTGGGAATCTGGATCTTGTCCTGCAGGACGCCGTCGATGCGGTAGCGAACGATCAACGCCTTGGTGCGCGGATGGATATGGATGTCGCTGGCTCTCAGCCGCAGGGCTTCCAGGATGATGGCATTGACCAGCCGGATGGCCGGCGGTTCTTCCGAGCTGCCGAGAAGCTGCTCCAGGCTTTCCGAATCCTTGTCCTCATCAAGGACGATCTCGATGCCCTCGTAGGGGTCGTCCATGCCGATGCGGGTGGCCAGCTCGTCGATGCCTTCGCTCGCCGCTCCGAACATCTCCGCCAGCTTTTTCTGCATCTGCTCAAGCGGACAGACCAGGGGATTGATGGAGTAGCCGGACATGAAGGCCAGTTCGTCGATCAGGGAAATCTCCATGGGATCGACCATGGCCAGGTGCAGGCGGTTGCCGACGACATTGAGCGGCAGCAACAGGTGACGCGTGCAGACCTTCTGCGGGATCAGGTTCAGCAGGTTGGGGTCCACCTGGGCTTCGCGCAGGTCGACTTCATCGAACATCATCTCCGTCTTCAGCAGATTGTAGATCTTGTCGGCGTCCAGCCAGTCGTGCTCCATGATGAGCTGGATGACCGGTGCCTTCTTGCTCTGCATTTCCCGGTGCAATTGCTGGATCTGCTGCGGATTCAGCCAGCCTTTCTTGTGCAGGAGAATGGCCAGCTGGCTGCGGTTGGTGACCCCCATCTTGGCGATGGTTTCCAGGTCCTTGTTCTGTTTCTGGTTCTGCTGCTCCAGGGAACGGTTCTTGCGAACCAGTTCGTACTGCTCCAGGGCCAGGGCGATGGTGAGGCGGAGGTCGTCGTCATTCCAGGGTTTGAGGATGAACCGGTAGACTGCTCCCTCGCGGATGGACCCCATGACGGCATCCGTATTGGCATGGCCGGTCAGCATGAGCCGGATCGTATCCGGCCAACGCTCCCGGACCCGGCGCAACAGCTCGCTGCCGTTGAGACCCGGCATCATGAAGTCCGTCATGACCAGGTCGATGGATTCCTTCTCCATGACGGCCAGCGCTTCCTCGCCCGATCGGGCAAAGAACAGGGTGTAGTTTTCCCGTGCGAAGACACGTTTGAGAGACGACAGGATGTTGGGCTCGTCGTCAACGATCAGGAGTCGGTAGGGAGTGCGCTGCTCCTCTGTCGGTTTATCCGCCGGAGGCGTTTCATTTTCCAGGAAAAGGGCGCCGTAACGTCTGGACATAGATTATTTCCGCTTCGCAGGCAGCTCAATGACGACCCGGGTGCCTTGGCCGGGATCGCTGGTGATGTCGATCGAGCCTTGATGGGCGGTGATGGTTTCCCGGGCGACGGTTAGTCCCAGGCCGGTTCCACTGCCCACCTGGCGGGTGGTGAAGAAAGGATCGAAAATGTGGTCGAGAGACTGGGCATCGATACCGCAGCCGGTATCGGTCACTTCGATCCGGATGGTGTCGGCGTTCGTGTGCCGGGTCTGTACGGCGATCGTCCCCCCGTCTTCCACGGCTTTTGCCGCATTGTCCAGCACGTTGAACAGGGCCTGCGACAGGCGTGCGGCGTGCCCCGGGATATCCGGCAGATCGGACAGGGTGGTGGTCATTTCCGGGGCGTCGGGGTGGCTGGTCTGCACCAGGTGCATGGCCGTGGTCAGCAACTGGTTGATGTTGCAACTCACATACTCGCCCTGATCGATGCTGGAAAAGGCCTTGAGATCGGCGACGATGGACGCGATACGTGTCGAGCCCGCCAGGGATTCCTCCAGCAGGGCCCGGAAGTCGGCCAGGGTGTCTTGGCAGGTGTGTTGCTCCGGCAGGGCTTCCTCCAGCTCGTCAACGTATTCGTTGGCCACCTTCAGGTTGCTCTTGATAAAGCCGATCGGATTGTTGATCTCATGGGCGACCCCGGCGGCGAGATAGCCCACGGCCCGCAGCCGGGCGCTTTCATAGAGCTCCTGCTGGGCCTGGCGTATCACCTCGACCTGGCTGTCGACCCGGTCCTGCAGGGATTCGGCCAGTTCGCGGTAGCGGGTCTCGGACTGCCGCAGGGCTTCGTTCTGTCGCTCGAGAGCCTGAAAGCTGGCTTCCGTGGTGCTGCGGTGCAGGTTGGCCGCCAGACGGTACTTGTAGACGTAGTGAAGGACGACTTCCACGAGGCTGGCGGCCGCGCGGCGCCGGGGCTCGGGGTTGTCACCGGTGATCCAGCCAATGGTGTCCAGGTTCAGTTCGACGGGGGTGGCCGGACCGGACCCGGCTGAAGATTCGAGCTGCAGTTCGCTGTCTGCCAGGCTGCTGAGCAATGTGGAGAGCTGGCTGATCGCCTTGGGGTCAAGCAGTTCGGCGAGACTGGGATCGTGCTCGAAGTCACGCATGATGCACTTCTCCCCCGGCATTGCTGAGTCGTGCTACGAACTCGGCCTTGTCGATGCCAAAACGACAGTTGAGTCCGTGCTCGGCATCGATGGTCACGAACAGGCGTTCCAGCAGGACCTGGAAGGTTTCGATAATGCCATAGCCCTGCAGGGCACTGGCCATGACTGGCGGGGTCCAGGGGGTGCTTTTCCAGCGCTCCCTGAGCGTTGCTTCCTCGACGATGTCCGGCAGGTCCCGCTTGTTGAACTGCAGTGCGATCGGTAGCGACTCGATGTCAATACCCACCTTTTGCAGGTTCTGGTCGAGGTTGTCGAACGATACGGCGTTGTTGTGCTGCTGGGCACGCTGCGAATCGGCGACGAAGATGACGCCGTCCGCCCGTGACAGGACGGCCTTGCGGGTACTGTCGTGCTGGACCTGGCCGGGCACCGTGTACAGTTTGAGGCGCAGGTCCAGGCCGGACTGGCTGCGCATGCCAATGGGCAGCATGTCGAAGAACAGGGTGCGGTCGTCCTTGGTTTCCAGCACCATCAGCTCTCCCATCCGCTCAGGGGTGAGCTGGCTGTGCAGCTGCATCAGGTTGGTGGTCTTGCCGCTGAGAGCCGGTCCGTAAAACACGATCTTGAGCACCAGCTTCTTCTGGTCTTCATCAAAGTCGGCCATAATCTACCGCGTTTTTGCCTGGTTCAGGGGGCGTGGTCCACTTCTGGGAGCGGTCTGACTAATCTTCGTTGGCGGCCTCCGGCTGATTGGCCGGCAGCCAGACCCGGAACCGCGTGCCTTTGCCCGGTTCCGAGTCCACCTCGATGCGCCCCGAATGTTTTTCGACGATGCTTCTTGAAAGCGCGAGTCCCAGCCCGGTGCCCTTGCCGACGGGCTTGGTGGTGTAGAAAGGCTCGAACAGCTTGTCCAGGTTCTCTGGGGGAATGCCCGAACCGTTGTCCTCGACTTCGAACCAGACTTCCCCGTCGGCGTGGCCCGTGCGAATGACGATGCGGCCAAAGCTGTCAATGGCGTGGGCCGCATTGACCAGCAGGTTCATGACCACCTGGTTGATCTGGGAAATGATGCATTCGACGGGTGGGACCTCTGTGAACTCCCGGACCACATCGGCCTTGTACTTGAGCTCGTTATTGACGACGTTCAGCGTCGTTTCGATTCCGTGTTGGAGGTCGGCGGGCCTGAAGGCTTCTTCTTCGGTGTGGGAGAAGTCCTTCAGCGAGGCAATGATCTTGCGAATGCGGTCCAGGCCTTCCATCGATTCCTGCAGCAAATCCTCCAGGTCCGAGCGCAGGAAATCGTAGTCCACCGAATCGCGGATCCGGCGCAACTTGTCGACGGAGGCCTCGGTGCCCACCGCGTCGGTGACCTTGAGGAGGTCGTTCAGGTATTTCCCCAGAGTCTGTATGTTGGATTGCACATAGCCGACCGGGTTGTTTATTTCGTGAGCAACACCCGCGGCCAGCTGCCCGATGGCAGCGAGCTTTTCGGACTGCATCAACTGACGATTTGCCTGCGCCAACTGGTCCTTTAAGTCTGCTATTTCCCTGTCTTCCGTGATTTCCATGGGCGGCTGACCTGCTACGTGATTGAGTGGTCGTATTCACAATAAAACGTCGAACAGAGGGCGGCATTTGTCAAAGCCGGCAATACGGACTACCTCCATGGAGTATAGGGCGCTGCATAATGGTGACGCGTAAAATTTGGTAAACGGGTCGCGGTTTTTGGTTTGCTTTTCTGTTAAATCAACTCGTTTGCTACCGAAACGCGCCTTCACAATGGATGCTTATGACTGCTGAGGACATTCACTACCAGTTTTCCTTCGAGAATGGGGGCCGCTGGTCTCACCGTATTCCGATCCTGCAGTCCGATGACGCGGAGGATCGGAGTGCCGATACCGAACCCGGTGATTGGACCCGGCTTGGCAATCACCAGTGCGAGCACTGCCCGTTATCAGTCAGTCACCATGCCCGGTGCCCTTTTGCCGTCGCGCTGCAACCGGTGCTGGATGGTCTGGGATCGCACGAATCCCACGAAACCGTTGCCGTCCGGGTTGAGACACCCCAGCGGGAGGTGTCCGGGACGACGTCCCTGCAGCGGGGCATGGGGTCGATGCTGGGCGTGGTGGGCGCGTTCTCGGGGTGCCCCCATCTCCGCATCCTGAGACCCATGGCGCGCCTCCACCTGCCGTTCAGCAATGCCCAGGAAACGATGGTGCGCGTGTTCGGCATCTACCTGGCGGGGCAGCACCTGAGGCAGTTCCATGGCCTCGAGGCGGACTGGGAGATGCATAAGCTCCGGGAAAGCTACCGGGCCATCCGCAAGGTGAACCAGGGCATGAGCCGGCGTTTACGGGAGGTGGCCAGCGACGATACGGCGAACAACAGCGTCGTGCTGCTGGATTTGCTGGCTTCGGACGTTGAGCTGGCGCTGGACGAGTACGAGGGGGAGCTGGACGTCGTCCTCCAGGAATTCCTGGAGCGTTAGAGGGTTCGGCGCTTGAGCGAGGCGGGCCCATTCCGGCGTGTTGTGGATACAAAACGAAAAAAGCCCGGCCGGGTTGCCCCGGCTGGGCTTCTTCAGACGGTCGCGATCAAGCTGACTGGGCTTCCTCGCGGGCCTTGGCGAGGATGCTGTTCAGTGTCTCGCTTGGCTGCATGATCTTGCAGACCTTGTCCGCCGGCGGGTGGTAGTAACCGCCGATGTCGGCCGGATGGCCCTGGATCACGCTCATTTCCTCCAGGATCTTGTCCTTGTTGTCCTCGAGCTGCTTGCTCAGCTTGGCGAAGAACGCTTTCAGCTTGGGATCGTCGTCCTGCTTGGCCAGTTCCTCGGCCCAGTAGCGGGCCAGGTGGAAGTGGCTACCGCGGTTGTCCAGCTCACCGGTCACGCGGGACGGGGACTGGTTGTTTTCAAGCAGGCGCTCGGTGGCTTTGTCGAGGCTCAGGCCAAGGATGCGGGCGCGCTCGTTGTGCTCCTTGTCGCCCAGCTCTTCCAGGGAGACGGCGATGGCGAGGAACTCGCCGAGGGAGTCCCAGCGCAGGTGGTTCTCTTCCAGCAGCTGCTGTACGTGCTTCGGCGCGGAACCGCCGGCGCCGGTTTCGTACAGGCCACCGCCGTTGAGCAGCGGGACGATGGACAGCATCTTGGCGCTGGTGCCCAGCTCCAGAATCGGGAACAGGTCGGTCAGGTAGTCGCGCAGGACGTTGCCGGTCACGGAGATGGTGTCCAGGCCGCGGATCAGACGCTCCATGGTCCAGCGGATGGCGCGGACCGGGGCCATGATGCGGATGTCCAGGCCGTCGGTGTCGTGCTCTTTCAGGTAGGTCTCGACCTTCTTGATCAGTTGCGCGTCGTGGGCGCGCTCGTCGTCCAGCCAGAAGACCGCCGGCATGCCGGTGGCGCGGGCGCGGTTGACGGCCAGCTTGACCCAGTCGCGGATCGGCAGGTCCTTGGTCTGGCACGCGCGCCAGATGTCGCCTTTCTCGACCTTGTGCTCGGTCAGGACGTTGCCGTCGCCGTCGATCACGCGGACGAAGCCGTCTTCCTTGATTTCGTAGGTCTTGTCGTGGGAACCGTACTCTTCGGCCTTCTGCGCCATCAGGCCCACGTTCGGCACGGTGCCCATGGTGGTCGGGTCGAAGGCGCCGTGGGTCTTACAGAAGTTGATCACTTCCTGGTAGATGGTGGCGTAGGTGGACTCCGGCATGACCGCCTTGGTGTCCTTCAGCTTGCCGTCACGGGCCCACATCTTGCCGGAGTTCCGGATCATGGCCGGCATGGAGGCGTCGACAATGACGTCGCTGGGCACGTGCAGGTTGGTGATGCCCTTGACGGAATCGACCATGGCGATTTCCGGGCGGTGCTCGTAGCAGGCGTGCAGGTCTTCCTGGATTTCCTCCTGCTTGGATTCCGGCAGCTGCTTGATCTTCTCGATCACCGACGACAGGCCATTGTTCGGGTTGACGCCGATCTGGTCGAACAGGTCGCCGTACTTGTCGAACAGTTCCTTGTAGAAGATCTTCACCGCATGACCGAACACGATCGGGTGGGAGATCTTCATCATCGTCGCCTTGACGTGCAGGGAGAACATGACGCCAGTGTTCTGGCAGTCTTCGATCGCGTCGGCGAAGAACTTGCGCAGCGCCTTGCAGCTCATGAACATGCCGTCCAGCACTTCGCCTTCCTGCAGCGGCAGCTCCGGCTTCAGGATGGTCTGCTCGCCCTTGGTGTTCTCGAACACGATGCGGGCGGTGGTGGCCTTGTCCAGGGTCAGGGACTGCTCGCTGGAGTAGAAATCGCCGCCGCGCATGTGCGCCACGTGGGTGCGGGAGGCCGGGCTCCACTCGCCCATGGTGTGCGGGTACTTGCGGGCAAACGCCTTGACCGCGGCCGGGGCACGGCGGTCGGAGTTGCCTTCCCGCAGGACCGGGTTAACGGCACTGCCGAGCACCTTGGCGTAGCGCGCCTGGGCTTCCTTCTCCTCGTCGGTCTCCGGATGCTCCTTGTATTCGGGCACGTCGTAGCCCTGCTCGTTCAGCTCCTTGATGGCCGCGCGCAGCTGTGGGATGGAGGCGCTGATGTTCGGCAGCTTGATGATGTTGGCGTGCGGGTTCCTGGTGTATTCGCCCAGTTCGGCCAGGTGATCCGGAACCTTCTGGTCTTCGCTGAGGCGGTCCGGGAAAGCGGCGAGGATGCGGGCGGCCAGCGAAATATCACTGGTTTCGAATTCGATGCCCGCGGGGGCCGCAAAGGTCTCCAGGATCGGCAGGAGAGAGCGGGTGGCCAGCGCAGGGGCTTCGTCGGTCAGGGTATAGATAATCTTGGATTTGGAATCAGTCATGTTTCGTCTTCAGGTCGTCGTTGTGGATCAGGACGGATGGTCCGGATGTGGCCTTGTGGGCTGCATCCGCTGGTCCGACTTTGGATGAACAGGGGAGCCGCTGAACAACACCTGAACCGCTTGCAGAGCCAGAGGTGATTCAGGGGGTATTCAGGGTGTTCCCCAGACCAGGAAACCGCTGAAAACGTCCTGCCCGACGTGGGAAGGTCAGGGAGCCTCTGGCCAGAAGCTCCTCAGGGCGTTTTCAGAGAGTCCCTACTTTGGGCAACCCCATTCGTACCATAACTGCCGTCGCTTTGTTCACATTCCGCGTTGTCCAGTAGCCAAACGTATATGTCGCTTGTAGCTGCATAAGGTTTGGTGGAGGCGCCAGTACAGGGCGACGTTGCCCGGTCAGGTCTGCGCCTGCAGGTGACGCGGAAGTTGCAGCCTGACTGCTGCGGGGCCCGGGTGCGGGCACGTTGAACAGGACAGGCATCAGGGGAAAAGGTTCGCGCCGTACCGGAAGGTACTCGCGGGAACCGGTACACATTGTAGCCGAAAACGGCGCACCTTGGGGGGTGCGATGGGCGATCGTGCCGGGGCGCTTTGCCCGGATCATCCCTTCGATATCAAATGGGTGAGATCCCACACATCGGTGTTCCGGGTGTGGGTGAAAAGTTACCCATTGTCGCCAACATTCTATTGTGACGGTTTCCGTTGAGGCCAGGAAAGTCGCGACTTCTACGGACCTGGCCTGGCGTTTGCTCTGAGTGAGATGCGCATGACTGGAGAGCCTCTGGAGCACTCGACATCTCAGGTGTTGATCAGAGGCTCCATAATGACAATGACATTCAGGAGCAAAAAATAATGAAATTACAGTCCCTGCTCGCGGCTTCGTTCGCCTCGGCACTGATCGTATCCGCTTCCGCGTCCGCGCAGGACCGTTCCGACTGGCCCGAAAAGTTCACCGTCGGTACAGCCAGCCAGGGCGGCACCTACTTCGCCTATGGTTCCGGTTGGGCTCACTTCATTTCCGAAAACCTGGGTGTGTCCGGTGGTGCTGAAATCACCGGTGGCCCCATGCAGAACATGGCGCTGGTCCACACCGGCGACCTGAAATTCGGTCTGACCACCCTGGGTCCCGCGCAGGAATCCATTGATGGCAACAGCCCGTTGGCACCGGGCATGAAGATGGACAACGTCTGTGCGATCTTCCCGATGTACCAGACGCCGTTCTCGGTCACTGCACTGGCCGGCTCCGGCATCAAGTCCATTTCCGATATCCCGGATGGCGCCAAGATCGGTTTCGGTCCGGCCGGTTCCACCTCCGATACCTACTTCCCGAAGATGATGGACGCCCTGGGCGTGAAGTACGAGCGCCGTAACGGCAGCTGGTCCGACCTGGGTGGTCAGCTGCAGGACGGCCTGATCGATGTGGTCGCCTTCGCGGCCGGTATCCCGATTCCGGCGGTCAGCCAGCTGGAAGTCCAGACCGACGTGAACATCATCGGTATGACGGACGAAGAACAGGCGAAAATCCTGAAGAACTTCCCGGTATCCAAGTTCGACATTCCGGCCAGCACCTACCAGTCGCTGGATCAGCCGTCCCACGTGGTCTCCATGTGGAACTTTGCCATCGCCAACTGTGACGTGCCGGAGGATTTCGTCTACGAGATCACCAAGCTGACCATGGAAAACAACGACAAGATGGTGGGCATCCACAAGGCGGCCAAGTCGTCCATTCCGGAAAACTACAGCAAGAACACCGTTCTGCCGTGGCATCCGGGTGCCGCTCGCTGGTTCAACGAGCACGGCTACAAGATCGACGACAGCCAGATCAAGTAAGCCCCCTGTCGCACCGGCGACAGTCGTAGGACCGGCCGCCCGGCCGGTCCGCTTCCTGGCTCCTGGCCCTCTCCCGGCCACACTCTTTTTCGATCAGGTTGCATCATGACTACTGATAACCACGACAAGAATCCGTCTCCGGCCGCACCGGATGACGATCATATGCTGGCCCATGGTGTGGATGACGAGCCGGTTGAGTCCAACCGTCGCCTCTACACCGGCTGGATGTTGCAGGCCGTTGTCGTCCTGTCGATTGCCTATTCGGCCTTCCACCTGTATTCCCTGAACATCGCGCCGATGGAGACCTGGTCTTTCCGGATCGTTCACGTCTGCGGCGCCCTGATTCTCGGCTTCCTCCTCTACACCGGCGCCCAGTTCGTGTCCGGCCAGGAGGGCGAGGCCCGCCATCGCTGGACCACCTGGATCGCTGCGGTCCTGATGCTGCCGGCGTTGTATACCCTGTACCAGACCTTCAATTTCCACCAGATGATTGCCGCCGGCACCATGCGGCTGCCGCCGGAACTGGAAACCTGGCACTTTGGCTGGCCGCTGCTCGCCGCCACCGCCGGCGCCATCGTGCTGAGCTGGTTCCACCAGCGTGAACGGGCCGCCTTCAGCCTGCCCGACCTGGTCCTGATCCTGTGTTCCATCGCCACGGCGGCCTATTTCCTGGAGGTCTACAACACCTCCCTGCGTATGAGCACCGGGACCTCCTTTGCCCCCATCGGCATCTCCTTCGCGGCCATTGCCGGCACTGCGCTGATCATGGAAATGACGCGCCGCGTGGCCGGTCTGGCGCTGGTGGTGATTGCTGTGATCTTCCTGGCCTACGTCTTCGTTGGACCCTACCTGCCAGGCTTCCTGAGTTATCCGGGGCTGTCGGTACAGCGCTTCTTCAGCCAGGTCTACACCGATGCCGGCGTGCTCGGGCCGACCACGGCCGTATCGTCGACCTATATCATCCTGTTCATCATCTTTGCCGCCTTCCTGCAGGCGTCCAAGGTGGGGGATTACTTCGTCAACTTCGCCTTTGCCTGCGCCGGCCGCTCCCGCGGCGGTCCCGCCAAGGTGGCGATTTTCGCGTCCGGCCTGATGGGCATGATCAACGGCACCAGTGCCGGTAACGTGGTCTCCACCGGGTCGCTGACCATCCCGCTGATGAAGCGCGTGGGCTACAGCAAGCAGACCGCAGGCGCGGTCGAAGCCGCGGCTTCCACCGGCGGGCAGATCATGCCGCCGATCATGGGGGCCGGCGCCTTCATCATGGCGGAGATCACCGGTATCCCGTACACCGACATCGCCATTGCCGCGATCATCCCGGCGATCCTCTACTTCGCCTCCGTGTTCTTCATGGTGGACTTCGAAGCGGCCAAGCTGGGCATGCGCGGTATGCGCTCCGACGAGCTGCCGCGCTTCAAGACGCTGGTCAAGCAGGTCTACCTGTTTGCGCCCATCGTGATCCTGGTGGTGGCCCTGTTCATGGGGTACTCGGTGATCCGCGCCGGCACCCTGGCGATGGTCTCGGCGGTGGTGGTGAGCTGGCTGTCGCCCCACAAGATGGGCATTCGCTCGATCCTGCACGCGCTGGAGCTGGCCGGCATCATGTCGATCCAGATCATCGCAGTATGTGCCTGTGCCGGTGTGATCGTCGGCGTCATCTCCCTGACCGGCGTCGGTGCCCGCTTCTCGTCGCTGCTGCTGAGCGTGGCCGAGCACAGCCAGTTGCTGGCGCTGATCTTTGCCATGCTGATCTCCATCATGCTGGGCATGGGGATGCCCACCACGGCCGCCTACGCCGTTGCCGCCTCGGTGGTCGCACCGGGTCTGGTGCAGTTGGGCATCGAGCCGCTGACCGCGCACTTCTTCGTGTTCTACTTTGCCGTGGTGTCGGCGATCACGCCGCCGGTGGCGCTGGCGTCCTACGCCGCCGCCGGGATATCCGGCGCGAACGCGATGGAAACGTCGGTGGCGTCGTTCCGGATTGGCCTGGCCGCGTTCATCGTGCCGTTCATGTTCTTCTACAACGGCGCCCTGCTGATGGATGCCAGCGTCCTGGCGATTGCCCGTGCGCTGATTACCGCCACCTTTGGGGTCTACCTGCTGTCCGGTGCGGTACAGGGCTGGATCTTCCAGGCCAGTGCGCCGCGCCTGACGCGCCTGCTGTTGCTGGCCGCGGCCCTGATGATGATCGCCGGCGGCTGGGTCTCCGACCTGGCGGGCATCGCGCTTGCCGTGGTCACCTACTTCCTGCAGAAGCAGCGGCGCCCGGATCATGGCACGACCGTGGGAGTCTCGTGATCCTTCGGTGACCCGTCACCACACGGGCGACAACCGGCCGGCTGCACCCGGCCGGTTGTTCCTTGCCCGCCTCAGGAGTAGGCTTGCCTCGGACTTTCAGAAGCAAGCATCCATGACCTACCGACTCTGGGCAGTACTCCTTTTCCTCGCGACCATCGGCTTTTCCTGGCTGCTCGGTGGCTGGGCCGGTTACCGTATGCTGGAACAGGAAGCGCACGAAGAGTCCTTCCGCTATACCCAGCTCGTGGCCAACGAGCTCAAGCGTTACCGGCCGATTCCCGAACTGATGGCCGAACACCCGCTGATGGAAAACGTGCTGCTGAACCCGGATAACCAGCGCCTGATCCTCGAGGCCAACGAGGAAATGAAGCGCATGGCCAACATCGTCGGCAGCTCCGACGTGTACCTGATGGATCGCACCGGCTACACCATTGCCGCCAATAATTACCAGCGCAAGGACAGCTTTATCGGCCGCGTGTTCGATTTCCGGCCGTACTTCCAGGAGGCCATGCGCACCGGGGATTCCGCCGTCTACTTTGCCCTGGGGACCACGTCCGATATCCGCGGCCTGTATTTTTCCCATCCGGTTAAGAACGCCCGGGGCGATATCCTCGGTGTGATCGCCGTGAAGGTGCAGGTGGACGAGCTGGAATCCCAGTGGCAGCGGCCCGCGTCCCTGCACGATGCGGAAATGGTGGTGCTGGACGACGACGGCATCAGCTTCCTGGCCAGCCGCGAGGACTGGCTGTACCGGGACTTCGACCGCAAGTCGCCCAACCCGGCACCGAGCCTGCGCTATCCCAACCGGTCGCTGGAGCCCATGGCCATTACCCGGCTGGGTCAGCCCTGGGGGGTGTCGGCGAAGGCCGCCCGTATCCACATCAGTGAGCCGGGCGTCGACCAGGATTACCTGCAATCGCGCACGCCGCTGCCACGCATGGACTGGACGCTGCAGGTCATGGTCAGTACCCAGCCGATCCTGTGGATCCGGATCCAGTTCCTGATCGGCGGGCTGATGCTGTTCCTGGGCGTCTTCCTGACCTGGCTCTACCTGCGCGAGCGCTATCGCCGGGAAGCGGAGCTGGCGCAGCGGGGCGAGCAACTGGAGCGGCGGGTGGCCGAACGCACGGCCGACCTGGAGAACACCAACCAGCAACTGCTGGAGGAGATCCGGCAGCGGGAGGAGGCCCAGGACGAGCTCAAGGAAACCCAGCAGGAGCTGATCCAGGCGGCCAAGCTGGCGGTGCTCGGACAGATGTCGGCGGGCCTGAACCACGAGATGAACCAGCCGCTCACCGCGATCCAGACCTATGCCCGTAACAGCCGCCGTTTCCTGGAGCGGGGCGAGACTGCGATGGTTGACGCCAACCTGCAGGAAATCGCCAACCTGTGCCTGAAAATGGCGGAGCTGACCCGCCAGTTCAAAGTGTTCGCGCGCAAATCCGAGGGGCCGCCGTCGTGCATCGACCTCCGGCAGCCGATCGACGCCGCCCTGAAGATCATCACCGCCCAGGAGAACAGCGAAGGCGTCACCATCGACTGGCAGCGTCCGGACGAACCGGTCATGATCCACGGTGACCTCATCCGCATCGAGCAGGTGATGGTGAACCTGATCGCCAACGCGATACAGGCGGTGGAAGGTGTCGACGACCCGCGCATCACCATCGACATCCAGGAACACGCGGATGGCTGGCAGTGCCGGATAAGGGATAATGGTTCGGGATTGCCGGCCAATTCCGAACAGGTCTTCGAGCCGTTCTTTACCACCAAATCCATGAAACAGGGGTTGGGCCTGGGGCTGTCCATTTCACGGCAGATCGTGGATGCCCAGGGCGGTCGGCTGACGGGCCAGAACCGCCGTGATGGCGCCGGCGCTGAATTCATCCTCACCCTGACGCGACGGGAGACCGTGGAATGACCCAGACCGACGTGATTTTCATCGACGATGAGGATTCCATCCGCCATGCCATGGCCCAGACCCTATCGCTGGAAGACCTGGGGGTGGCTTGCTACGCCGATGCGCCGTCGGCCCTGCGCCAGATCGATCCGGACTACACCGGCGTGATCCTCTGCGACTACAACATGCCGGGCATGGACGGGCTCGAACTGCTGGACCAGATCCAGGCCATGGACGCCGCCATACCCGTGATCATCCTCACCGGCCAGGGGGACATCAGTACCGCGGTGTCTGCCATGCAGCGCGGCGCCTACGACTTCATCGAGAAGCCGTTCGACCACGACGAGCTGATCGAACTGCTGCGCCATGCCCTGGAAAAACGCCACCTGGCGCTGGAGAACCGCCGACTCAAGGCCCAACTGCGCCAGCTCGCCCGCCCGGGGCCGCGCATCCTCGGCGACTCGCCGGCCATGCAGAAGGTGATCGCCACGGTGGAGCCCCTGCTGGACATCTCCGCCAACATCCTGGTGTTCGGCGAGACCGGCTCGGGCAAGGACGCGCTGGCCCGCTTCATCCACGAGAACAGCCCGCGCAGCGCCCATAACTTCGTCGCCATCAACTGCGGTGCGGTGCCCGAGAACCTGATCGAGAGTGAACTGTTCGGTCACGAAGCGGGCGCGTTCACCGGCGCCGACAAGCGCCGCATCGGCAAGATCGAACACGCCGACAAGGGCACCCTGTTCCTGGACGAAGTGGAAAGCATGCCCCTGGCCCTGCAGGTGAAACTGCTGCGGGTGCTGGAGGAGCGCAAGGTGGAACGGTTGGGCAGCAACACGCCGCTGGACGTGGACGTGCGCGTGATCGCCGCCACCAAGTCCGACCTGAAACAGCTCAGCGACGAGGGCGAATTCCGCGCCGATCTCTACTACCGCCTGAATGTGGTGAAGGTGGACATCCCGCCGCTGCGCGAGCGCAAGGAAGACATCCCGCTGCTGTTCCATCACTTTGTGCTGATTGCCGCCGCCCGTTACGACCGGGAAAGCGTACCGCTGGACGCCGAGCAGGCCGCCCGCCTGATGCAGCACACCTGGCCCGGCAACGTGCGGGAGCTGCGCAACCTGGCGGAACGCTACGTGCTGCTGGGTGCGCCGGCACTGGATGAAACCGGCGTGGCCGTCTCCGACAACGTGCCCGGCCGTCGCACCCTGGGCGAAATGATGGACGCCTTCGAGCGGTCGGCCATCGTCAGCGCCCTGAATGCCTGCCAGGGCAGCCTCAAGGACACCATGGTACAGCTTGGGATCGCCCGCAAGACGCTGTACGACAAGATGAAGAAGCACGGGCTCGACAAGGCCGAGTTCCGGGAATAATCAGAATACTGTTTTTATATACAGTATATGAGTGCTATTCTTGCCTCTACTTTTCGTAGACCGTCGTGCGCACGGCGATAACAGGAGAAACGCAGTATGGCTGTTCAAGCGTTGTATTTCTCGGAGAGGGACGGGCAGGAGATGGCATTGAAGAACCCCGACAAGATGCTCTTCACCAACAAGGCGGATGCCGATGCCCGTGACCGGATGCTGGAGTTGTCCGAGGAGATTATGGTATTTCTTCAGTCCCGGGTTGAGGGATTGACGGACGACCTCGCCGAGCAATGTGCCCTGAGCATTGCCCAGGAAAAGGACCTGTTCCAGAAAGCCCTCAAGAAGCCCTCATTACTGAATGCATCCAGGGAAAACAGTGAGTAGCCAGCGATGACCCGAAATCCTCTGACACAGCTCGGACTGTGGATGATGCGCGGCCTGCAAGACCGGGCATCGGCCTGTCATGGATTGTGGCAGGGGATATCGGGACGGCCAGATCGGCGTAAGGGATGGCTTGCCTTCGTGCTGGCCGCCGGCCTGCTGAGTGCCTGCACCACGGTGCAGGTGGAGGATGAATCCACGGCACCGAAAATCAGCTTTACCAACACCATCTGGCGCCTGGTGCATGTGGGCGGCAACAAGGTGGCACCTCCCGAGCCGGACGGTCAGGCCCCGTTTATCATCTTCCTCGACGATGGCCGCGTGGGCGGTTTTGCCGGCTGTAATCACTTCAAGGGCACCTACGCGGTGGTAAATGGGGAGTTCCGTTTCACCGAGATGGCGGCGACCCGTGACGTGTGTCCCGACGATCCGGTGGAAGGGCCCTACATGAAGGCGATGCGCCAGACCGTTGGCGTGAAACAGGACAACGACGAACTGCTCCTGCTCAACAAGTCCGGTCAGCCACTGGCCGTGCTCAAGGCACAGGTAAAGCGGCTCAAGTAGCTGCAGTGAGGGCTGTTCAGGCTTCTGGGTAGAGGCGCACCGGATCAATCGTGACGATCTGCTCACCGTCGCCAAAGCTCGCCTGCCCATCCTGGATGGTGCACTGGAAATGCATCGAGCGCTCCGCGAGGGCCGCAAGCGCCTGACTGTCTTCCGCATCGATCTGCAGGATCACCAGGTTGTCGAACCGCGACACCTTGCCGTGCAGCTTGTCCCACCAGATCGGTACGGCGCGCCCGCCGTAAGCCAGGATCACCACCTTTTCCGAACGCCCGCAGGCCTTGCGGATGCGGCTCTCCTCCGGCAGTCCCAGTTCGATCCACAGCTCGATCTCGTCGCTCAGGCTCTTCTGCCACAGGTCCGGTTCGTCGTCGGTGCTCAGGCCCTTGGAGAACTGCAGTGTCTCGTCGGCATAGAGGGCGAACGCCAGCAGGCGCAGCATCAGCCGCTCATCGGTCTCCGACGGATGCCGGGCCAGGGTCAGGGCGTGGTCGGCGTAGTGAGCACGGTCCATGTCCGCAATGTTGATATGGGCTTTGAAGACCGTGGATTTCAGGGCCATGTCGGTGCTCGCTGCATGAGTGGATGATGGGCGCCAGCCGGTATTCTCGGGCAAGCGGTGCATGGGGTAAAGCACATTCGTGTAGCGGCTTTTGCCGATCCCGCGGTGGCTGTGGCGCACTCCCCCGGAACGGGTGACCGCGCCCCGGATGGGAGCGCTGCCCCTGTGTTGAATCGGGCGCTTCAGTTACATTGGTCGTCTCGACAAAAGCATAACAAGGAGCTTTCATGACCTCCCGAACCGTCTGGATTACCGGCGCGTCTTCCGGCATTGGCGAGGCCCTGGCCGTACGCTATGCCGGGGAGGGCGCCAACCTGGTGCTGTCGGCCCGGCGCGAGCCTGAATTGCAGCGTGTCGCCACCCGCTGCATCGAGGCCGGGATCAGTGAGGATCAGGTGCTGGTGATGCCGTTGGACGTGACCGACTGGGCGGCGCTGCCCAAGGCGGTGCGGACGGTGCTGGACCGGTTTGGCGCCATCGACCTGCTGATCAACAACGCTGGTGTGTCCCAGCGTTCGCTGTGCAAGGACACCGACATGAGCGTCTACCAGAAACTGATGGATGTGGACGTCATGGGCCAGATCGCCCTGACCAAGGCCGTGCTGCCGCACATGCTCGAGCGTGGGGCCGGGCACATCGCTGTCACGGCCAGCGTGGCGGGCAAGGTGGGTGTACCCCAGCGCACCGGCTACTGCGCCGCCAAGCATGCCGTGATGGGCTTCTTCGACGCCCTGCGCGCGGAAGTGGAGGATTCGGGTATTCACGTGTCGACCATCGTGCCCGGCTTCATTCGTACGGCCATCGCGGAGAACGCCCTGGCTGCTGACGGCTCTGCGTTTGGCCGGGTGGACGACGACATCGCCGGTGGTATGGACGTCGATGAATGCGCCGAGGTCGTGGTGAACGGGCTCAATGCGAAGAAACGGGAAATCCCGGTCGGCAAGGGCAAGGAAATGGCGGCGCTGTGGGTCAAACGTATCGCCCCGGAAATGCTGTTCCGCCTGACCAAGGGCCGCAATTGAGGGCAGGGGGATTCGATGGCATCAACACCGAGCGTTTACCTCGCCGGACCGGAAGTCTTCTTCCCCGAAGCGGTTCGCGCCCACATCGACCGGCGCAGGAAGGTGCTGCTGATGGAGGCGGGCCTTGAAGGCCTGTCTCCGTCGGATAACGCGATCGACATCGCGCATGAAGCCGATCCCGCCCGGGCCATCTACGACGCCAATCTGGCCCTGATGGCGCAGGCCGATGGCCTGATTGCCAACCTGACGCCGTTCCGGGGTCCCAGCGCGGACGCCGGAACCGTGTATGAGCTGGGTTATATGCTGGGGCAGGGGAAGCCGGCGGTCGGGTTCACGGTATGCCAAACGCCCTACAACGCGCGTGTCGAGGGCGAGGACATCGACCCGAACGGCGCGGCCATCGAACCCTTCGGGCTGGCGGACAACCTGATGCTGGATTGCGGCCTGGCCCGGGCTGGCGGCGTGATGCTGCAGGGAGAGCGGGCGTATCCGCCGACCGGGTTTGCCCCCGCCGATTACTTCGACGAGGCGCTGTTCCGGCAGGCCGTGGCTTGTTTGAAGAGGTTGATGTCAGCCCTGGCGGGACAGTAGCTGTCTGGCTGCGCGTGAGAAAGGTCTCGTATCCCGGGTTGCTAAACGTAGGCTCGGTCGATATCTTTGACCACACTATACGCAGTCACCGTGCTCAGGACGAGCGCGACCCTATTTCAAACTCAAGGAAGATAGGATGCCCGCTCCCTCTGGCTTGCAGTTCACGGCCCGCCTCGGCAGCCTGCCGGACGACACCTTCGCGGTGGTCGAGTTCGAACTCGAAGAGCACCTGTCCCGGCCCTTTACCCTGACCCTCAAGCTGGCCAGCACCTTCGCCGACCTCGCCGCCAGCGATGTGCTGGACCAAGGCATGGAACTGGTGATCTGGCAGGACGGCCAGGCCCTGCGCAACGTCCAGGGCGTGGTGACGTCTTTCAGCCGGGGCGACAGCGGCCACCGCCGCACCCGCTACGAAGTCGAGGTGCGACCCGCCCTGTGGCGCCTGGACCTGATGCACAACAGCCGCATCTTCCAGCAACAGACCCCGGATGTGATTCTCGGCACCCTGCTGGACGAACGGGGGCTGGTGGACAAGACCTTTGATCTCAAGCGCCCGCCCCAGGAACGGGAATACTGCGTCCAGCACCGGGAGACGGATCTCGCATTCCTGTCCCGGATTGCCGCCGAGGAAGGCTGGCACTACCGGTTCGATCCGACCACAGCCGGTCAGCCGATCGTGATCGCCGATCACCACCGGGATGCCCCGCAACTGCCGGAAGTGGGTTACAACGCCACCTCAGGCGGTTCCCACAAGACCCCCTGCGTCTTTAAATTCAGCTACACCGAGACCGTCTCCGTCGCCGGCGTGGCCCTGAAGGACTACACCTTCAGGAATCCCGCCTACGCCCTGATGCACCAGGCCCATGCGGCGGACCTGGACAGCCAGCGCAGCGACTACGAACACTACGACTACCCGGGCCGGTTCATGGGCGATGCCTCCGGCCAGCCCTACACCGAAGCGAGGCTGGACAGCCTGCGCAAGGACGCCAGCCTCGGAAGTGGCGAGAGCAACCGCCCGGACTTCAGCGCCGGGGCCAAGGTCACCCTCACCGGCCACAGCACCGACAGTCTCAACCGGGACTGGCTGATCACCCAGGTCACCCACACCGGCCAGCAGCCCCAGGCGCTGGAAGAGGAAGGGGGTTCCGAGCCGACCACCTACAGCAACACCTTTAAGAGCGTGCCCGGGGATACCACCTGGCGGCCGGAGCCGCCGCAGCGCCCCATCATGGACGGCCCTCAGATCGCCCTCGTCACCGGCCCCCAGGGCGAGGAGATCCACTGCGACGAGCACGGCCGGGTCAAGGTCCGGTTCCCCTGGGATCGTTACAGCCAGAATGACGAGCACAGCAGCGCCTGGCTCAGGGTCAGCCAGGGCTGGGCCGGGGGCCGCTACGGCTTCATGGCCCTGCCGCGCATCGGCCACGAGGTCATCGTCTCCTTCCTGGACGGCGATCCCGACCAGCCGATCATCACCGGGCGCACCTACCACGCCACCAACACGCCGCCCTACGCGCTGCCGGAGCACAAGACCCGCACGACCTTGAAGACCCAGACCCACAAGGGTGAGGGCAGTAACGAACTGCGCTTCGAGGACGAGGCCGACAAGGAACAGATCTACGTCCACGCCCAGAAGGACCTGGACCTGCTGACCGAAAACGACCGCACCGAGGTGGTCCACCACGACAGCCACCTGACCGTCGACAACGACCGCTATGCCCACATCCAGGCCAACGACCACAGCACCATCGATGGCGAGAAGCGGGAGAAGGTGGGCCAGGATATGAGCCTGACCGTCGGCGGCACATTCCACCAGACATCCGGCACCGCCACCCTCACCGAAGCCGGCAACGAAGCCCACTACAAAGCCGGCGCCAAGGTCGTCCTCGACGCCGGCGCCGAACTCACCATCGCCGCCGGTGGCAGCTTCCTGAAACTGGACGCCAGCGGCGTCACCCTGGCCGGCCCCAGCGTCAAGCTGAATTCCGGCGGGGCGCCGGGGAGTGGGTCGGGGCAGTCGGCAGAACTGCCGGAAGTACCTGCCGGCC
>NZ_SJDL01000041.1 GCF_004327985.1 Marinobacter halodurans | reverse complement strand
CTTGCGACCTACAACGACGATCCCAAGCCGTTTGTCTGGCGTAAAACAGCCAATCAAATCATTGCGTCAATCGCTCGGCTGTCCGACAAAATCAATAATAAGACGAACTTTTGTTAAAGTACACTAGGGCGCGGCCAGCGGCTGCCGGCCGCCGACGACATTGCGAGGTCCGATCAGGCCACCAGGGACTCCCGCATCAGGTTGAGCAGGCCGCCCTTGAGAATCATCCGGATCTGGCGATCGCTGAGGTCGTGGGTCAGCTCGTAGCGCTGGCCACTGCGGGTATTCTTCGCGGACAGCCGTTTACCCTGCTCCAGCGTGTCGGCCAGGGCCTCCAGTGCCAGCTCGTCGCCCTGCTCAATGTCGTCGTAATCCTCGGGGTGGGTGAAGCGCAGTGGCAAGATGCCGAAGTTGCACAGGTTCTGCCAGTGGATTCGGGAGTAGCTCTTGGCGATCACCACCCTTACCCCCAGGTAGCGCGGCGCCAGCGCGGCGTGCTCGCGGCTGGAGCCCTGGCCGTAGTTCTCGCCGCCGACGATCATTGAACCGTGGTCCTGGTACTTCTTCGCCCGTTCCGGATAGGAAGCATCGACCCGGGTGTAGGTGAACTCGCTGATCGCCGGGATGTTGCTGCGGAACGGCAGGATTCGCGACCCGGCTGGCAGGATTTCATCGGTGGAAATGTCGTCGCCTACCTTGAGCAATACGGGGGCTGTTAATTTATCCGGCAGCCCATCGAACTGGGGCAGGGTACTGATATTCGGCCCCTTCTCGACGACGGTCAGTTCCGGGTGCTGCGCCGGCGGACGGATGTTGCGGTCTTCCACGTAAAACGACGTGCTCTCGTCAAAGACGGGGTAGTCGATATCCAGGTCGCGGGGGTCGGTGATCTCCCCGGTAAGGGCCGAGGCGGTGGCGGTTTCCGGACTGCATAGGCAGACCTTGTCCTCCTCGGTGCCCGAGCGGCCGGCGAAATTGCGTGGCACCGTGCGCAGGCTGATCTGGTCGGTGGCCGGCGCCTGGCCCATGCCGATGCAGCCGTTGCAGCCGGTCTGGTGCAGCCGGGCGCCGGCGCTGAGCAGGTCGTTAAGGTGGCCGAGCTTGACCAGGTTTTCCAGGATCTGGCGGGAGGTGGGGTTGATGTCGAACGACACCCGCTCGTGCACTTGGCGCCCCTTCACCACCATGGCCGGTACCGCGAAGTCCCGCAGCCCCGGGTTGGCGGAGGAGCCGATGTAGGCCTGGTAGATGGGCTCACCCGCCACTTCGCGCACGGGCACGACTTTGCCCGGGCTGCTGGGCAGGGCGATCAGCGGCTCGAGCTTGCCCAGGTCGATCTCGTCGTGTTCGTCGTAGGTGGCGCCCCTGTCGGCTTCCAACCGCTCGAAATCGTCGACCCGCTGCTGTTGTTTGAGGAAATCCCGCACCGCGTCGTCAGCCGGGAACACTGTGGTGGTATGGCCCATTTCCTGGCCCATGTTGGCGATCACGTGGCGATCCATGGCGGACAGGTGCTTGAGGCCGGGGCCGTAGTACTCGATGATCCGGCCGGCACCGCCTTTCACGTCATGGCGGCGCAACATCTCCAGCACCACGTCCTTGGCGCTGACCCAGTCCGGCAACATGCCGGTGAGCTTTACGCCCATCACCTTGGGCATGTTCAGGTAGAACGGCTGCCCGCAGATGGCCATGGCCACCGCCAGACCGCCGGCGCCGATGGCCAGCATGCCCAGCGAGCCTGCGGCACAGGTGTGACTGTCCGATCCCAGCAGGGTCTTGCCGGGCTTGCCGAAGCGCTCCATATGGACCGGATGGCTCACGCCCGAGCCCGGCGGGCTGAACCAGAGGCCGAATTTCTCGCAGGCGCTGCGCAGGAACAGGTGGTCGTCGGGGTTGCGGTTGTCGGTCTGCAGCAGGTTGTGATCGACGTACTGGGCGGACAGTTCGGTGCGGGCATGGTCCAGGCCCATGGCTTCCAGTTCCAGCATCACCAGGGTACCGGTGGCGTCCTGGGTGAGGGTCTGGTCGATCGTGAGACCGATTTCCTCGCCGGCTTTCATGCGGCCGGACGCCAAGTGGGATGCGATCAGTTTCTGGGTGACGTTGCGCGGTTGTTGCCTGCTCTTTTCCGCCATTGGGATCACCTCCTTGGCGAGCCGAATGTTGGATTCGTTTTACGAAACTATTGATCTATATGTGTGGCTGTTTCGAAGGAAACAACCCCCCGTGCACGCTATTACAGCCCCTGGGCGCCCCGACGAAGCCATTCATGTACGAACGCCAGTTTGCGTCGTGCCACGTCAGACAGGACGAAGGGATAAAGATCCGACAGTCCCATGGAGCGGTTGACGTGATTCACACCAACGGTTAACGACGCGGCGATCTGTATCAGACGGTCGGCATCTGTTTCTGAGTAAGGATCCCAACCCGAATGGGGTAGCATCGGTGAGGACAGGCCCGAGGCGATGAAACTGTCTGTGATATCCGTCAGGTGCAGTAGATGGGCCGCGGTCTCCGCCCAGTCTTCATGGGGGTGCGCCGATGCATACGTCGTCAGGTAGCGCTGTGTCCAATCAGCAGGAGGGCCCTGTTCATAATGCTTTTGCAACGCGGACGTGTAGTCCTCCCTCTCATCACCGAACATAGCGCGAAAAGCGTCCAGGAAGTCGCTGCGCAGGCTCAGTCGCCACCAGAGCATGTGCGAAATTTCATGGCGCATATGGCCGATCATCGTCCGGTATGGTTCGGCCAGTTGTTGCCTACGGGCCGTTCGGACGACCGGGTCGGCTTCTGCGACGCTGATGGTCACGACGCCTTGTGCGTGCCCCATCATAACGGGCGTCAGCCCCTCAGCCAGCATATGGAAAACCGGTTTTACACCAGGGTCTTCGGGTCGGAACCAGTGCCAGCGGCCCAGGTTATCCAGCGTCCAGCGCTTGGCGGCTTCGGTCAGGGCCCAGTTGGGCATGGCGTTGGGAATGCCCGGGTCGGGCGCCAGCGCGGTCATGGCGCAGGAGCGGCAAAACGCCCCCTGTCTCGGTGCGATCCAGTTGCAGCCGATCACATCACGGTTGATACAGAATGGCGGCATGGGCAGGAAAGCCCGCGCCTGCGGATCATAGGCGACGGGGGTGCCGTCGGCGGTGGCCAGGTTGTCGAACCAGAGCGAACCGGAACCGACCGGATTGGTAAACACACGCATGGCAGAAGCCTTTGAGCGAAAAGGTGACCCCAGTATGGTGTTGTTGGCGCAGAATGTCAGCCCGGGTTCAATGGGGCGCGCCGGGCGTTGCCTCGTCCGAAAAGTAGTCCTCTATCCAGTCGAACAGTTTGCCCGTGCTCATGTCGGCCAGCGGCATGCGCTGGAAATCCATCCCGATCTCTTCATCGATGGTGGAAAACTGGTAGAGCAGGGCCCCCGGGTCTTCATCATGAAGCACCATCACGATGCGCCGACGGGTCTGCAGGCAGTCGATGGTCATGGCATCGGCCGGTATCCCGATGTCTCGCATGCCCCGGCGCACGCCCACGACTGGATTGATGTGCTGGTGCGCCGCCTGGATGCGGGCGTGGGCCTCGCTGGCCATATCGGACAGGGCTTTCAGGGCTTGTTCGGACATCGGGCACTCCTTGATCCATTGCAAGGAGCAGGGTAGCAGAAATGACCGCCTGCGCCCTCAAGTGTCACCCGCAAGAGAGCACCGGACCGGCGGCGATCAGCGATCATTCGGCCCCAGGCCGTCCATGATTTTCGGACGGCATTTCTCGATCCGCGACTCGCGGGTGCTGGATTGCCTGGCCCCCGAGAAATAAAGGTTGTACGCGCGCCGGCGCCCGGGCGTCAGGCCCTCGAAAGCGGCCTTCAGGGCCGGATCTTCATCCAGCTTGCGCTGAAGTTCTTCCGGGTAGGTGAGCGCGTGCTTGTCGTTGAAATCGATGGTCAGCCCGGCTTTCTCCACATCAATGGCGGCTTCGATATAGGCTTTGAGGACAGGTTCCAGCTCGCCAACGGCCTGGGTACAGGTAAACGTCACCCGGCGGGCGGACTGGGTGTTTTCGCCGGGCTTCCTGAGGATACCGGCCGGGTCGTCCAGCAGCGCCCCCTTGGTGAACAGGAGTGCGCAGAAATCCTTGAAGCCTTGCAGGATCAGGACGTTGCTGCCTTCAAACGTGTAACAGGGCTTGCCCCACTTCAGTTCTTCATTGAGCGGGCAGTCGCGGACGATGTGCCTCAGGGCGGTCAGTTCATCGCGCCACCGGGTCGCTGTACTCAGGAAACGATCGACTTGGGGGTTGGAGTGGGTCATTGGTGTGCTCCGAAATAATTCCGTTTATCCAGGGCCTGGAAAGGCGTGCGCAGGTTCTGGCCGCGCGACCAACGTCAGACAGCTACTCATTCTAGCTCAGTGACGGCTTTGCGCATTAGACTGCGCGTTCGAGACCGGTGTCCGGTCACGGGCCTCTCCCGTGAGGCAGCCCGGTGCCGCAAACCCGAACACGGAGAACACAGCATGATCAGTTGGGACGACTTTGAGAAAGTGGAATTGCGCGTCGGCACCATTATCGAGGTGTCTGATTTTCCCGAAGCCCGCAAACCGGCCTATAAGCTGAAAGTGGATTTTGGTCCGGAGGTTGGTGTGCGCAAATCCAGTGCGCAGATTACCGATCTTTACGACAAGGAAACGCTGTTGGGCAAACAGGTGCTGGCGGTCACCAACTTCCCGCCCAAGCAGATCGGGCCGTTTGTCTCCGAATGCCTGGTGACGGGCGTTCACAACGAGGACGGAGCCGTCGCCCTGGTCAGCCCGGATTCCGGAGTGAGTAACGGTCAGCGACTCTGCTGACTCGCAGGGAATAATGCGATGATGGTCACCGGTAAGCCGGGTTTCACCACGGAACGGGGATTCCAACCTTATGCCCTATCATCGCAGGCGGGACCTGCCCGACAGCGTCCGCAACCATCTGCCGTCCCACGCCCTGGATATCTATCTGGAAGCCTTTAATTCGGCATGGGACGAATACCGCGATCCCGACAGCCGCCGGAGCGACGAAAGCCGTGAAACGGTGGCCCACAAGGTGGCCTGGGCGGCGGTCAAGCAGCAATACTGCAAGGAAGGCGACCGCTGGGTAAGAAAGTCGGACTAGTGTCCCGTCTGGCGAGGCGCTTTACAGACTGGCCATTTCGTCCTGCAGGTCTTTCTTGAGATCGGCCGGCGACATGATCCACAGGGTGTCGTCCGTGCCGGGGAAGACGCCGACATCCAGGCCGTCCTTGGTCAGGCCGGGCACCCATTTGTTGAAGAACTCGGGCAGGGTCAGACGTTTGGGAGACAGGTTGTCGGTGTCGCCGGCGTAGTGGGCGGCAAACGCTTCACTGGGCCACACCGGCAGGTAGGCCACGTCATCATCGGATACGATCTTCAGGAAACGGTTGTCACCGTTGACGAGGATCCAGATGTCGCGCTCTTCGATCACCGTATCGAGGAAGTAATCGAATCGCTCCTCGCCGTCGAGTTCGAGGATGGTGTCCAGTGGTTCCTCATTCATGGGAAAGCTCTCCGTGTCATGCGTCGCCCACTATAGCACGGCACCCGGCTCTTGGGACGGGGCCTGGGGCTCAGAGCGTGGGCGTCACATCGTGCAGGGCACGGTCCAGGCGTTCGACGATCGTGTCGATCTCCTGGTCGGTGGCTGTCAGCGCCGGGCTGAAGTTCAGCACGTTGTTGAAACCCGGGACACAGCGGTTGGTGCGGCCGATCAACAGGCCATGAGCCTTGCAGCGGGCCACGATGGCCATGGGCACGGACTCGTCCACAGGCTGGCGGGATGCGCGATCGGTCACCAGTTCGATGCCCTGGAACAGCCCCTTGCCGCGAACGTCCCCGATCATCGGGTAACGTTCGGCCAGGGTGCGGAAACCTTCCGTTAACCGCTCACCCTGGCGGGCGCTGTTCTCCACCAGGCCTTCCCGCTCAATGATCGCGACATTGGCCAGGGCGGCGGCCTGGGAGGCGAGGCAGCCGCCGAAGGTGGAAATATCCCGGAAATAGCCGAGGGTGTCGCCTGCGTCTTCTTTCAGCAACTCGTAGACGCGCTCCGTTGTGACCGTGCAGGAAATGGCGGCGTAACCGGAGGCCACGCCTTTGGCCATGGTGACGATGTCCGGCGTGATGCCATAGTGCTGGTAGCCAAACCAGGCTCCGGTCCGGCCCATGCCGCAAACCACCTCGTCCAGGATCAGCAGCACGTCGTACCGGTCGCAGATGTCGCGCACGGCCTGCAGGTAGCCGGCGGGCGGCGGGATGATGCCGCCACCCGCGGTAATCGGCTCGACGATCACCGCGCCCACCGTGTTCGGGCCTTCCCGCAGGATCACGTCCTCCAGGGCCTGGGCGGCCCGGGCGCCGTAGTCCTCGACGTCGCCGAACTGGCTGCGGTATTCGCAGCAGTGAGGAAATTCCACAAAGCCGGGCAGGAAGGGACCGTAATGCTCGCGCCGTTCCATCTGACCGCTGGCGCTCAGGGCCGCCAGGGTGGTGCCGTGGTAGTCGCGTTCGCGGTAGAGGATCTTGTGCTTGCGGCCGCCGTGATGCTTGTGGGCGATTTGGCGCACCATCTTGAAGGCTTTTTCGTTCGCCTCCGAACCGGAACTGGAATAGTAGACCCGGCTCATGCCCGGCATCTTGCCCAGCAGCTTCTCGGCGAACGCCGACGCTGGTTTGCTCGCCATGGAGCCGGCGAAATAATTCAGGTCCAGCAGCTGTTGGTGGACGGCATCGGCGATCTCCCGACGCCCATAGCCCACATTGGTGACCCAGACACCGCCGGCGGTGGCGTCCAGGTATTCCTGGCCATCGATGTCCCAGAGCCAGAGCCCCTCGCCACGGACGAACATGGTCAGCCCCGCGTCTGCCGTCTGCCCGGTTGTCATGTGGTGCCAGACGTGGGCCTTATCCCAGGCTTTCAGCGTGTCGGTATCCTGCTCGAAGGTGCTCATCGGATCGTTCCTCAATATCAAGCGGTTGCTGGGGCTTCCTGACAGAGGGCAGCCCCCTACTGTCACTGTAGACCCGCCCCCGACAACATTCCCCTCGGCCGGTTGACCGATGTGAAGTCCGCTTCCAGGGCGAGTCCCCTGAAAGAGCGTGACGGCCGCAAAGGCGTCGGGCAAGGCCATGAGGGAGTTATAAGAAACACTTAATGTTTCTTGCATAGACTTCCTCCCTGTCAGGACCGGCTGCCGCCCTGGCTCGGAGCCGGGCGACGGCGATCCGCTGCTACCCAAGGAACCCGTCAACAGGAAGCCGAGATCGATCATGTCCACCACCACAAGCACGAAAGCCTACAGCATGCCCCAGATCGTCCTGCATTGGGCGATCGCGATACTGATCGTTGCGAACTACATCGTCAGCGAAGGGATGGGTCACCAACTGGACGAGCATCTGGAAAACGCCGGGTTCCAGACGAACTGGGTGGGGACGTTTCATGTCTATGTGGGACTGACGGTGCTCGGCCTGGTGCTTGTCCGCCTGATTGTGCGACGGGCCAGTCCCGTCCCCGAAACCATCAGCGCGGGCCATCCTCTGCTCGACAAGGTACAGAAGCTGGCCCACGGTCTGCTCTATGTGCTGATGCTGCTGGTGCCGGTCTTCGGTGCCATGGCCTGGTACCTGGGCATGGAGTTTATGGGCGACGTCCACGTGGTGGCAATGAACACCATGATGATCATCGCCCTGCTGCACGCCCTCGCCGCCCTCTATCACCATCATGTGCTGAAGGACCGGGTGTTGATGCGGATGCTGGGGCGGGAATAGTCGTCCCCAGGCGGCCGGGCGCGAGTGAAGACAGGGGGTGCGTGACCCAGTCCACCGCCAAATCGGGGAGGCCGTCACCGGGCCTTCCCTGGACCGCCATTTCTCACGCCGCCGTTTGCCGGGGCGCAGGAGCCACCGGCCAATGCCAAGACCTAACGCACGGCAGAGTACGGGTCTTCCGCCAGGATATAGGCGCGCAGGTCCGCCCTGCTCTGGTGGCCCTGTAGCCATGCGCGGACTTCGCGGGCTTTACGGTAATCGGCCTCGCCGAATTTCTCCTGGTAGATCTCCTGGAACGTTTCCTTGGCACTGTTTGAACGGATCGACTGTTGCCAGTGATCGGTAAAGATCCGGTTGAGGGATCCCGCGAGATTGGCCAGTTTCAGGTATGTCCATTCCCCCCGGTCCATCCAGATGCCGCCCACCTGGGGGCTGTAATCCAGTTTGTGTTCACTGTCGTGAGACACGTGGTACTTCTGCATGATCATGCCGGTCACCGGGCAAAGCAGGGCATGCTTGGTATCCTCAATCTCGAAGTCGGCGTGCTCGGCGACCGTAAACTCCGGATTGTTCTCCTTCCAGGCCACATAATCTTCGACCAGCAGCCAGTCGCCACCGCAGTGATTACAGGCGTGGGAGCGGAGCTGAGGTTCGAGGAAGTCAGGCGTCAGTTCGCCCTGTTTGCAACGGGTGCACTTCATGGCAGTTTTCCTTTTTGAGTGGATGGCCATCCGTGAGGACGCCGGGGTGTTCCGCCGGCATGGCTCGGCGGGACACCCCGGCGATCGGTTTATCGCTGATATGCTAGCCAATGGCGCGGGCGTTCGCACGGGCGTGGTTGTAAAACTTTGTTGGCCTGCGGCGTCTGCCGGATCGGGCACATGAAGCTTCGGAGTCGCGTCCTGGCCGTTTGACCCTGTAATCACTATAAGGTTTACGTTTGGGACAAATCGTTCGACTCATGTAAAAACAAGGGGCGCGCCTGCCATGCAACTCGAAGAGATCAGCGACCATTACGACAAGGCTTCACGCTACTACGATGCCCTGACCGGATTTATTTTCCAGCGATTGTTAGGGATTGAAAAGCGATACCGTCAACGCAGTGTTTCCCTGCTGGGGAGTATCGATGGCGCGCATGTACTGGATATTGGCTGTGGAACGGGGCGCAACTTCCCCTACTTGGTTTCGGCGCTGGGGGAGGCGGGTTCGCTGGTCGGCGTCGAACCGTCCTTCGGCATGCTGGCGAAGGCCAGGGACCGGGCGCGCCGTAATGGCTGGTCGCAGGTGGTCCTCACGCCGGGAGATGCCGCTCGTCTCAGGGGCATTGAGCCTCCCTTTGATGCCGTGATTTCGACCTGGTGCCTGGGCATCGTCTATGACCTGCAGGCGGCTTTGGAGAGAGCGGTGGCGGTCCTGCGCCCCGGCGGCCGCCTGGTGATACTGGATTTCCAGGGCAGTCGCCCCGAGCGTGGTCTGCTGCGCTACCTGTACCCGGTCTACAGCCGGTTGCTGCAGGTGACGGGCATCGATACGGCAGAGGACCTCGACCATGACCGGCTCAAGGCAAAGTGGACCCGGGGCCGGGCATTTCTGGAGTCGCGGCTGGACGACTACCACCAGGAAGAGTATCTGGGCGGTCTGGGAATACTGATCAGTGGGACCAAGCCCTATCCGGGGTGATGGCGCCGCTCCGATCACTGTCCAGATGGATGCTCGAACGCCATAGGCCCCGGCACCCGACCTGCGGAAAGAGGGCAGGCAAAGCAGCGCCGGTAGCGCAGGGTGCTACCCGTAATGGGTCGCCTGCCCGGTCAACAGTTCGGCGGCTTCGCCCAGGGTTTCGGTCAGCGTCGGGTGTGGGTGGATCGAGAGCGCCAGATCTTCGGCTGTGGCGCCCATCTCGATCGCGAGGACGGCTTCGGCAATCAGTGATTCGGCCTGGGGACCGACGATGCCCACGCCGAGCACTCGGCCCGTGTCGGCATCGACCAGCAGCTTGGTCAGCCCCTGGCTGGCACCCATGGACACGGCGCGCCCCGACGCCTGCCAGGGAAAGCGCAAGACCTCGACGTTACGGGTTTCATCCCCGGCCTGCTGCTCGGTCAAGCCGCACCAGGCCACCTGGGGATCGGTGAACACCACGGCCGGTACCGCCAGCGCATCAAATACCGCGTTCTGGCCGGCAATGGCCCGGGCCGCGACCTTGCCTTCGTGCATGGCCTTGTGGGCCAGGAGCATGCCGCCCGCCGCGTCGCCGATGGCGTAGATATTGTCGGCTTCGGTACGACGGGCGCCATCCACACGGATGAAACCGTTGTCGTCGAGAGTGACGTCGGTAGCCTCCAGGTTGAGGCTGTCGGTATTCGGTTGACGGCCAATAGCGATCAATACACGGTCGAATTCGTGCTGGGTGGCGTCATCGCCAGTATCGATCGTGACCTGCACGCCATTGCCGGAAGCCTGCATGTCACTGGCCCTGGCGTTGAGATGGACGGCCTCGAACAACCGCTCCACGGTCCTGCTCAGCGGTTCGACCAGATCGGCATCCGTATTGGGCATAAGCCGGTCAGTCATCTCGGCAAGGGTCACCTTGCTGCCCAATGCCTGATAAACCATACCCATTTCCAGGCCGATATAGCCGCCGCCGATAACGAGCAGCGAGTCGGGGATATCCTCCAGTTCCAGGGCTTCCTTCGAGCTCATGATCCGCCCCCCGAAAGCCGTACCTGGCAGCGGGACCGGCCGTGAACCCGTGGCGATGATGGCGTGCTCGAAGGACAGTGAGGCATTGCTGTCGCCTTCAAGCCGTACGGTGCGGTTGTCCTCGAACGTGGCGCGAGCCCGGATCACGCGCACGCCGCGCTGCCGGCAAAGTTGGGCCACCCCGCCGGTGAGCTGGTCGATGACGCTGTCCTTGTGCTCGCGGATACGGTCCAGTTCCACCCGGGGCGATTCGAACGTCAATCCGGCGGACGCGGCGGCCTTGGTGGCGTGCACCAGTTCGCTGAGGTGCAACAACGTCTTTGAGGGAATACAGCCACGCCGCAGGCATACACCACCCAGTTCGTCTTCCTCGTTGACCAGGGTGACGTCCCGGCCCAGTCGTGCCGCCTCGAATGCGGCCGCATAACCGCCGGGACCGGCGCCAATCACCAGAACTTCGGTACGGGTTGGGAGTTCGTTATGGGTCATGACCTAGATGCTGAGCAGCAGGGATTCGGGGTTGGCCAGGGTGCGGATCAGCCTGGTGACGAACTGGGCCGCGTCGGCGCCGTCGTTGACCCGATGGTCGAAACCGAGCACCAACGGCAGGCGCAATCGGGGCCTGATGTCGTAGTTGTCGAGATCGCCCTGGACCACGGGTTCCAGTCGAGCCTGCCCCATGCCGAGGATCGCGACCTGTGGATGGTTGATCAGCGGGGTCAGTGAGGAGCCGCCCATCGCACCCGGGTTGGTCACCGTCATGCTGGCGCCTTGCATGTCCTCACGCGTGAGTTCGCCGTTGCGCGCCTTGCGGGCGATATCGGCCGATTCAGCGGATAACTCGATCAGATTCTTCCGGTCCACGTCGCGGACCACCGGCACCAACAGTCCGCGGTCGGTGGCGACGGCCATCCCCATATGGAAATAGCGCTTGTAGACAATCTCCTGGTTGTCCACATCCAGGCAGCTATTGAAGCGCGGGAACTGCTTAAGCGTCGCTGCCAGCGCTTTCATGACCAGCACCGTCAGAGTGAACTTGCCGCCCTGAACCTGGCCAGCCGATTCGTGCGAACGCCGGAAACGTTCCAGCTCGGTGATATCGGCGATATCCTGGTGATAAACGTGCGGGATCTGGCCCCAGGAGAGTGCCATGTTGCGGGCCGTGGCGCGTCGGACCGAGCGTAGCGGCGCACGCTCGATCCCGCCCCATTGACTGAGGTCCGGCAGGGGCGGTGGCTCGGTTTGCGCGGGTATGAGTCCTGAACCGCCGCGCGGGCTGCTGGTGCTCTGCTTGGCGCTTCGTTTCTGGCTTTCTGCCGTACTCGCGGCTGCCTCGACGTCTTCTGCGGTAACACGACCCTTTTTGCCGCTGGGTTCTATGTTGTGCAGATCGACGCCTTTCTCATGAGCCAGGCGCCGGGTACTGGGCGCGGCCGGTACCGGCTCGCGGTTCGCGCCTTTTTTCTGTGGTTTGCTTTCCGATGACTGCGGTTTTTGGCTTTCCCTGTCGTCTTCGTCGCTGTCGCGCCCGGATTCATCCGTCCCGGAGCGTGGGGCGTCGTCGTCTTTCCGGCTGACGGATACCTTCTCCTTGCTGTCTTCGCCCGTGTCGCCGGATTCACCTTCTTCATCGTAGGTCAGCAGCACATCACCGACTTCAACCATGTCGCCCTCGGATGCGTTGATTTTCCGTACCGTTCCAGAGAACGGTGCCGGTACATCTGTGTTCGCCTTATCGGTTTCCACCGTCAGCACGATGTCGCCATCCTGGACGCGATCGCCTTCACTGACATGGACTTCGAGAACTTCCGCTTCCTTGAGCCCTTCGCCGGGATCACTGAATTTGAATTCCTGAGTCATGGCGCGCTCGCTGGTTGTAAAGCTGGTTAATCGTCAAGGGTGGCGCGTGCCGCGTCCAGGATGCCGTCCACGCTGGGTAGATAGGCCTGCTCCCGCGCAAAGTACGGCACGTGGGTGTCGAATCCGGTCACACGACGTATCGGCGCTTCCAGGTACCAGAAGGATTCCTCATTCAGCCGCGCGATAATCTCTCCGGCCGGACCATAGCTGCGGTGCGCCTCGTGCACCACCAACACCCGGCCCGTACGCCTTGCCGATTCGGCAAAACGCTCGTGATCCAGCGGGGACAGGCTGAGCAGGTCGATCACCTCGGCCTCCACGCCGTCATCTGCCGAGAGGGTTTCGGCAGCCTCCAGCACCCTGTGCAACATGGCGCCATAGCTGATCATGGTCAGGTCGTCGCCTTCACGCGCTGTCCGCGAGGTACCCAGTGGTAGCGTTTCCTCCTCGTCAGGCACCTCCTCGCGGAATGCCCGGTAGGTGGCCTTGGGCTCGAAAAACACCACCGGGTCGGGATCGCGAATGGCCGACAGCATGAGCGCGCGGGTGTTGCGGGGACCCGAGGGTACGACCATCTTGAGGCCGGGAATATGGGCGTAGAACACCTCCTTGCTGTCGGAATGATGCTCCAGCGCATGCACGCCGGCACCAAAAGGGACGCGAACGGTGATGGGCATCGGGTAGCGTCCGCGCGTGCGCCAGCGGAACCGCGAGGCGTGCATCTCCAGTTGATGCAAACCCATATAGGCGAAGCCTGAAAACTGCATTTCACAGACGGGGCTGAGGCCACCGGCGGCCATGCCGATGCAAAGCCCGACGATGCCGGATTCGGCCACCGGCGTATCGATGACGCGACGCTCGCCGTACTTGTCGAGCAGGCCGTCGGTGATGCGGAATACGCCGCCATCGACCCCGATATCCTGACCGAGAACGATGATGTCGTCATCGCGTTCCATTTCCTCGGTGAGTGCCCGGTTGATAGCTTCTGCCATATTCAGCTCGGTCATCTTCCCGCTCCGTTCGCTCTGCGCGCGGACTCGCGCTGTGCCTCAAGATAGGGCGGCCGTTCGGCGTAGATGTGATCGAACATCATCTCAGGTCCCGGGAGTTCTTCGATCCGGGCTTCGGTGTCGTTCCAGGCCTGATCGATCTCATCCTTGATTTCGCTTTCCATGGTTTCGACGTCGTCCTCGGAAAGCAGCTTGCGCCCGATCATGTAGTTCTGGAAACGAGGCAGCGGGTCGCGTTCCTCCCATTCCTTCACTTCGTCTTCGTCGCGGTACTTGCTCGGATCATCGGCCGTGGTGTGAATGCCCAGACGGTAGGTCACGCATTCAATCATCGTAGGGCCGTGACCCTCGCGGGCACGCTTAGCCGCCTCGCTCACCGCCGAGTAGACAGCCAGAATGTCGTTGCCATCCACCTGCAGGCTGGGCATGCCATACGCCAGCCCTTTCTGGGCCAGGGTTCTTGACCGGCTCTGCTTCTCCCTCGGCAGGGAAATCGCCCAGTGATTGTTCTGGCAGAGAAAGATGGTGGGGGTCTGCAGCACGGCGGCGAAATTCATGCCTTCGTGGAAATCGCCTTCCGACGTTGCGCCGTCGCCGAAGAAAACGATCGAAACGTCGCCTGACTCCCGGTATTGGCTGGCGTATCCGAGACCGACAGCGTGGGGCACCTGGGAGGCGACCGGCACCGATACAGGGAGATCGTGCTTGTCGTCGGGGATGGCCCCGCCCTCGTTATAGCCGGCCGAGTAGAGGAGAATGTCGACCAGGGAAAAGCCACGCCAGATCATGGCCGCAAATTCGCGAAAGGCAGGAACGAACCAGTCCGTGTCTGCCAGCGCCGCCATGGCCCCGATCTGGCACGCTTCCTGGCCTTTGACCGGCGCGAAGGTGCCAATGCGCCCCTCACGTTCAGTGTCAACTGGCGTGCATCGAACCGCCGCGAGAGCAGCATGGTGCGAAACATCCGCTTGAGAAGGTCGTCATCGATATCCGGTGCGAGCTTCTCGTCCAGGTCCCCGTTCTCGTCCAGGATGGACAGGTATTCGACAGAGTATTCAGGCTCGACTTCGTTGCGGGGCATGGATTCCCCCTTTCGCTGGTGATCAGGCAACTGAACACGCTTAAGTAGGTTTTCAGGCTGAGAGTTTGGGGTCGGTTTTCATATAAGTGTTATTGCCTATGTTGTGTGTCGGGTCATGTCGTGTGGCATGGCCTTTCGGCACAGTGACGCCGACCGGGCGACACGACCAAAGACCTCGATCTTCTGCAGGTAAAGTGGGTAGGGAGCCGGCTCCATGGGGAGACACAACCGGATGCCGGCCGGGTGGAAAACGATCCGGGTGGTCCGGGAATCCGGCTCAGTGGGACCAGGCCTTATACGGGGCGATGGCGAGGGTCAGTGCAGCTTCTGATCATCGTCCAGATGGATGCCCAAAGCCCGCAACTGTTCGCCCATCTGCTCATCACCGGTCATCCGCCACTGACGGTACAGGGCAAGCACGTCCTCGACGCCGGTTCCCGCGTTGCGGGCGCAGGCCCGGGCGATGAGATCGAGGAAGGCGGTGAAGCGATCCGCCAGTTCGGCAAACACATGGCGGTGGCTGTAGGCATTGTCGGACAGGTAATCGTAGGCGCCGCCGCCCATGCCGACGAAATAGTCCTGCCGGAATCCCTTGCGGGCATAACGCTCCGCAAACAGCGCGCCGAGAAACAGGGCCTGATCGCCCAGTTGCCGCAGGATCAGGCAGCGTTCGTGGTCGGCGCTGGCTTCATGGGCATCCTTGTAGAGCAAGGCCAGCGGGCGCAGGCTCAACTGGCCGTCGTCGTAGCTGAACAGCTGGCGGCTGTCCCCCAGGCGTGCCAGGACCGACCCGACATACCACAGCGTATCTTCCTCAGGCCGCGGCGCCAGTGCTTCGGCGCAGTCGGTAAGCCGCTCCCGGAAATAATCACCCAACGTGCGCTCAAACGTCTGAACCGCGCGCTCTTGCATGGCGACACCTCATACTGGCTAACCTACTTTGACTATAAAACAGACAACGGCCAATTCAAGGCATAAAACGATCGATGGTTATAGAGAAATATTCGATAGGACGCTTGTTCCAGCCTCTTGAAAGCGCCCGGATTGCACCTATTTCGCGATCAAGGGAACACCCTGAACAGGGATCCCGGCAGCGCTGATTTCAGTGCATGTTTTTTAATCAGGAGGATACGTCAATGCAGATCAGACCGCTCTACGACCGGGTGGTTGTTCGTCGACTGGAAGCTGAAACCACGACCAAAGGCGGCATCGTCCTTCCCGGTAAGGCGGCAGACAAGCCGTCCCAGGGAATTATTATTGCCGTGGGTCAGGGTGTGTTGCGGGAAAACGGAGTACAGTATCCGTTGACGGTGCAGGTGGGCGATCGAGTGGTGTTTGAAAAGCACGCCGGCATCGACATCAAGCTGAACAATGAAACCTGCCTGGTGATTCGTGAATCCGAAATCCTGGCCGTTATTGATAACGTGGATGCGCAGGAGAAAGTGGCATGAGCGCGAAAGTGATTACCTTTTCACAGACGGCCCGCGAGCGGATGCTGAAAGGTGTGAATGTCCTGGCGGATGCGGTCAAGGTCACCATGGGGCCCAAGGGCCGCAATGTGATCCTCGACAAGGGCTTCGGGGCACCCCGGGTCACCAAGGACGGCGTGTCCGTGGCGAAGGAGATCCAGCTCAAGGACAAGTTCGAGAACATGGGCGCCCAGATGGTGAAGGAAGTGGCGTCCAGAACCGCCGAACAGGCCGGTGACGGTACCACCACGGCCACGCTGCTGGCCCAGGCTATCGTGCGGGAAGGCCACAAGGCCGTCTCGGCCGGGATGAACCCGATGGATCTCAAGCGCGGCATCGACCTGGCGGCCGCTGCCGCCGTGGAAGAGCTCGGCAAGCTCGCCAAACCCTGCACCGATAACAAGGCCATCGGCCAGGTCGCCACCGTGTCGGCCAACTGGGATACGGCGATCGGCGACATCCTCGCCAGGGCCATGGACAAGGTGGGCCGGGGCGGCGTGATTACGGTCGAAGAGGGCAAGTCGCTGGAGAACGAACTGGACGTCGTGGAAGGCATGCAGTTCGACCGCGGCTACCTGTCTCCCTACTTCATCACCAGCCACGACAAGATGCAGGCGGAACTCGACAACCCCTACGTCCTGCTGTTTGACAAGAAGATCAGCAACATCCGCGATCTGCTGCCGGTGCTCGAAGCCGTCGCCAAGGCCGGCAAGCCGCTGCTGCTGATCGCCGAAGACGTGGAAGGCGAGGCCCTGGCCACGCTGGTGGTGAACAGCCTGCGCGGCATCATCAAGGTGGCTGCGGTGAAGGCCCCGGGATTCGGCGATCGGCGCAAGGCCATGCTGCAGGACATCGCCACGCTGACCGGCGGGCAGGTGGTCTCGGAAGAGGTGGGACTGTCCCTGGCCAAGGTCACCCTGGATGAACTGGGCTCCGCCAAACGGGTGGTGATCACCAAAGAGCACACGATCATCGTCGACGGTGCCGGCAAGAAGAAGGATATCGAGGCCCGGGTTGCCCAGATCCAGAAGGAAATCGACGCCTCCAAATCCGATTACGACCGGGAAAAACTGCAGGAGCGAGTCGCCAAGCTGTCCGGCGGTGTTGCGGTGATCAAGGTGGGCGCCGCCACGGAAATGGAAATGAAGGAGAAGAAGGACCTGGTAGACGACGCCCTTCATGCTACCCGGGCTGCGGTGGAGGAAGGCATCGTACCGGGCGGCGGAACGGCCTTGATCCGCGCAGCCGATGCCGTGCGCCGGACGCTCAAGACCGCCGTCAACGAAGACCAGAAAGCCGGTATCCGTATCGCCCTGCGGTCGATGGAAGAGCCGTTCCGTCAGATCGTGGCCAACGCCGGGATCGATCCCAGCGTGGTGCTGGACAAGGTCCACAGCAACGAGAGCGTCAGTTGGGGCTACAACGCCCAGACCGAGGAATACGGCGACATGCTGGCCATGGGCATCCTCGACCCGGCCAAGGTCACCCGAACCGCCCTGCAGAATGCCGCCTCAGTGGCCGGCATGATGCTTACCACCGAAGCCATGGTGAGTGAGGCTCCGGAAGAGAAGAAGGCACCCCATTCCCACGGGGTGTCGGATTACGACTTCTAGTCCGGGTAATTGGCATGTTGTCAGGGGGCCGTCATGGCCCCCGCAGACTGCCGACAAACCCTCACCAATGCGGCGGGGGGGCTGTCAGCCGTCTGCGCCCGGTAAGCCGCGCTGAGTTTCAATTGACCTTCGCCCCTACCAATGAGTCGCTCTCGACCTCAGCCGCAGGCGCTTCAACGCGCGCCAGTCCGAACACGCATCCCGCAACCACGACGCTGATCAGCCAGGCCAACCCCATAGTAACCAGCGTGTGGCTGAGGAAATGGTCGCCGATGAGCATCTTGTAGAGTCCCAGCGTCCAGCCCAGGGCCATCGCGCCATTAAAGGCGATCATGCGGTTCCGTTTCGTGCGGAACAGGAAGAACAGCGAGAGCAGGGCAAACCCGCCGCTGGCGTGCCCGGCCGGAAAGCAGCGGATCCGTTTCAGGTGCTCGGCGGCGGCCACCCGATGCAACAGCGTGACGTAGGGATAGTTGCCGTCGTAATGCATCAGGTTGACCGGGCAGGGGACGTTGGTCACGCCCTTGAGCAGGTTGACCACCCCAACCGTCAACAGGCTGGCGATCAGCACCGTCAGCAGTCCGCGTCGGTAGCGTTTCACCCGTGGCCGGTTTCGCAGTGCCACGAGGCTGATCAGTAACGTCACCGCGAACAGGATGAAAACGGTCTTGGGGCCACTGTAGAACAACAGCCTCAAGACGGCGTCGTGCTTGCTCAGCAGCCATTGCTGGCTGTCGAATTGATAGAAGGCGTCCTGGACGGCCATGTCCAGGCCCGTGGTTTCACAGAGCAGGACAACGGTCACCAAAAACAGCAGGGTTCCAAGAGTCTGGACAACGAAAAAACGACGACTGATCAAGACGAGTATCCGTTATTGTTTGGCGAGTGACGGCTGATTCCGAAGGCGGTTTGCCCGCGGCCACCAGCGCAGGCCACGTGACATCCTGACCGTGGAGCTTAACGCCCGTACCTTAAGGCACTCTTAGGGGCGACCGGGGAGGTGGACATAGAAAACCCGCCTTGGCGAGGCTGCGTGAAAACGTCGCAAGCGCAGCCGTTTTCACACGGCCTCATGGCGGCGGGTTTCGAAAGCAACATCACCTCGTCCCGGACAGGGTGATGTCGGTCGGAAGGATCGTGATGGGCAGGGTTACTTCACGCTTTCGACGGGTCTCTCCGCTTTCACCGTCCGCGCCCGAGCCGCATGCAGCTTCTTGTAGCTCTCCACCAGCCGCTGGTGTTTTTCCAGGCCTTCCAACTGCATGTTGGTCGGCTCCAGCCCGTGGAAGCGCACGGTGCCGTTCACGGAACCGACGACGGCGTTCATGGTGTCCTCGCCGTACATGCGGGTGAAGTTGGCGAGGTAGTCGTCGAGTTCCATGTCCTCGTCGAGGGTGACTTCCAGGACCGCGTTCATCGCCCGGTAGAACAGGCCACGCTCGACCGTGTTGTCGTTGAACTGCAGGAACATGTCAACGAACTCGAGCGCTTCCTCGTGCCACCGCAGCGCCAGGCAGATCAGGATCTTCAGTTCGAGGATGGTCAGTTGGCCCCAGACGGTGTTCTCGTCGAACTCCACGCCGATCAGGGTGATGATGGTCATGTAGTTGTCGAGCTGGCTGGCTTCCAGGCGTTCCACCAGGTCGGCCAGTTGCTCGTCGCTCAGGCGGTGCAGGTTGAGGATGTCCTCCCGGTAGTCCAGCGCCATGTTGGTGTTATCCATGATCAGGTCCTCGACCGGATACACCTCGGAATAGCCCGGCACCAGGATGCGGCAGGCGGGGGCGCCCAGCTCTTCATAGACCGCCACGTACACTTCCCTGCCCAGGTCGCCGAGGATGCCGAACAGGCGCTCCGCTTCCTCGGCATTGGTGCCGGAGAAATCCCACTCGCAGAAGTCGTAGTCGTGCTTGTTGCTGAAGAAGCGCCAGGAGACCACACCCGTGGAGTCGATGAAGTGCTCCACGAAGTTGTTGGGCTCGGACACCGCCAGGCTGTTGAAGGTGGGCGCCGGCACGTCATTCAGGCCCTCGAAGCTGCGGCCCTGGAGCAGTTCGGTCAGGCTGCGCTCAAGCGCTACCTCGAAGCTCGGGTGCGCGCCGAAGGAGGCAAACACACCGCCGTTGCGCGGGTTCATCAGGGTGACGCACATCACCGGGAATTGGCCGCCCAGGGAGGCGTCCTTCACCAGGATCGGGAAGCCCTGCTGTTCCAGCGCCTCGATGCCTTCGACGATGCTGGGGTATTTCGCCAGGACGGCTTTCGGCACATCCGGCAGGGCAATTTCCTGCTCGATGATCTGCTTCTTCACCGCCCGTTCGAAGATCTCCGACAGGCACTGCACCTCCGCTTCGTTGAGCGTGTTACCGGCACTCATGCCGTTGCTCAGGAACAGGTTCTCGACCAGGTTGGACGGGAAGTACACCGTCTCGCCGTCGGACTGGCGCACGAAGGGCAGGGCGCAGATGCCGCGATCCGTCCGGCCAGAGTTGGTGTCGAACAGGTTGGAGCCGCGCAGGTCGCCTTCCGGGTCGTAGATGGCGCGGCAGTGGTCATCGAGAATGCCCTCCGGCAGCGCGTCGTCCGGGCCCGGCTGGAACCACTTCTCATTCGGGTAGTGGACGAAGTCGCTGTAGGCGATCTCCTCGCCAAAATACTGGTCGTTGTAGAAGAAGTTGCAGTTGAGCCGCTCGATGAACTCGCCCAGCGCCGAGCACAGCGCGCTTTCCTTGGTGGCGCCCTTGCCGTTGGTAAAGCACATGGGCGAGGCGGCGTCGCGGATGTGCAGCGACCACACGTGCGGCACGATATTGCGCCAGGAGGCGATCTCGATCTTCATGCCCAGGTCGGCGAGGATGCCGGACATGTTGGCGATGGTCTGCTCCAGCGGCAGGTCCTTGCCTTCGATAAAGGTCTGGGTGTGGCTGTCCGGTTCCACCATCATCAGGGCCTGGGCGTCTTCATCCAGGTTGTCCACCGTCTCGATCTGGAAATCCGGTCCGGTCTGCACCACCTTTTTCACCGTGCACCGGTCGATGGAGCGCAGGATGCCTTCCTTGTGCTTCTCGGGCAGGTCCTCCGGCAGTTCCACCTGGATCTTGAAGATCTGGTTGTAGCGGTTCTCCGGATCGACGATGTTGTTCTGGGACAGGCGGATATTGTGGGTCGGGATATCCCGCGCCTTGCAGTACACCCGCACGAAGTAGGCCGCGCACAGGGCCGATGACGCCAGGAAATAGTCGAACGGACTGGGCGCCGATCCATCGCCCTTGTAGCGGATCGGCTGGTCGGTGACGACGGTAAAGTCGTCGAACTTGGCTTCCAGTCGGAGGTTTTCGAGGAAGTTGACTTTGATTTCCATGACGTAAGCACCGGGCTTGGAGAATTTGGCGAGCCTTGCGGCTGAACCGGCCATTATCCAGTTTTTGAGGGCCTCCGTCTTGGTGGGGATTTCCACTGGTCCGGTTGCCCGGGAGCGACGGAGCGGTTGCCTTCCCTCGCAAAAGGCGTTATCCGTGGGTCAAAGAGCAGGCCACGGCGTCTGTCCGGCCATCCGATGACAGGGAACAACACCATGACCTTCCAGACTATCGAAGACCTCGACCACCAGATCACCCGCATCGACACCGGCATGATGCGCGATGAACTGGCCGCCTGTTACCTGATCCAGGGTGCGGACGAGTTCGCCGTCATCGATACCGGTACCAACCGGACCGTGCCGGTCATTCTGGGACTGCTGGAGCAGCGGGGCATTGATCGGTCGCAGGTGCGTTACGTGATCCCGACCCATGTCCATCTCGACCATGCCGGCGGCGTCGGCGGACTGATGCAGGCCCTGCCGGAGGCGACCCTACTGATCCACCCCCGGGGCGCCCGGCACATGATCGATCCGTCAAAACTGAAGGACGGCGTGCTGGCGGTCTATGGGGAGAAGACATTCGCGGAAGTCTACGAGGACATCATTCCGGTGCCGGAAGCCCGCGTGCGCACGCTGGACGATGGCGCCGAAATCCAACTGGGTGACCGGCGGCTGTTGTTCCTGGATACCCCCGGTCACGCCCGTCATCACTTCTGTATCCACGATGCCCGATCCAGTGGCATCTTTACCGGGGACACCTTCGGGCTGTGCTATCCGCCCTTGGCCACCGAAAAAGGCCCGTTCATCTTTCCCACCACTACACCGGTGCAGTTCGATCCCGAGCCCCTGAAGCGTTCGATCCGCCGGCTGCTGGCCCTTGAGCCTGAACGCGTATACCTCACCCATTACGGCATGGTGGAGAATCCGCAGTCGTTGGGCAAGCGCCTGCTGACCGTCGTGGATGATTTCGTGGCGCTGGCTGAAGCGGTGGAAGAGCAGGCCGCACCGGATCAGATGGAAGACGCTTTGACGGCGGCGATGAAAGACTACCTGTTCCGCGGGCTCCGGGAGCACGGTTGCCATCTCGATGACGACCGGTTGATGACGCTGATCGGGATGGATATCCGCCTGAACAGCCAGGGGCTGATGGTCTGGCTGCAACAGCGGTCAGCGGGCTGAACCACCGCGCCCGGGTCAGGCCGCCAGCACCACCTTGCAGATGGCCTCCACGTGCGCTGCATCGGTCCCGCAGCAGCCCCCGAACACGTTGAGGTTGGGCAGCAACCGTCGCACATCGCCATACAGCTGCGCCAGTTCCTCCGGATTGCCCTCATCCAACCGGGTTGCTTCATCCAACTCCGCATGGCTCTTGGCGGAGGCGTTGGCGCGCAGGCCATGAATCCGGGATCGCCAGGCGCCGCCGGCTTCCAGGGCGGCCATGAAGTGGGATGGATGGGCGCAGTTGATCATGTAGTACACCGGTGCGGCATCGGTAGCCGCGTCCACCTCTTCGATGGCCTCGCCCAGGGGTTTGCCGCTCGGCAGCCGGCCATCCGTCTCGACCGTGAACGACAGGGCGGCGGGCATACCCACGGCCTTCGCCGCGCGAACAATGCCGATGGCTTCCCCGGTGTGGGTCATGGTCATGCCGGTCACCAGATCGGCGCCGGCATCGCGAAACGTGGTGACCTGAGCCAGGTGGTAGGCTTTTGCGGCACTGTCGGTCAGGAAGGTGTCGGGATTGTAGCCGTCACCCCGGGGACCGACGCAGCCGCTGATGACGATGGGGGTGTGGCGGGTCTCATGGGCCTGGCGGATCTCGTAGAGCAGGGCGATGGCCTGGCTGTTGGCCTCGGCCAGTTGCTCCGCGGAATAGCCGAGTTTGTCCCCCCAGTCCGAACTGGCCCGCCAGGTGGCACTCTCCAGAATGCAGCCGACGCCGTAATCCCCGGCGAGTGTGGCGTAGGTCTGGTAATAGCGGTGCAGAGCCTCCTTGCCCGAGGGTGACTTCAGCAGGTCGAAAGCCGCGAAACAGGGCAGTTCGAACCCGTCATGGAAGATCAGCGTGGTCTCGATGCCGCCGTCGGTCAGGAAGATTTCTCCGGACCGTTGGGGCAGGGCATTCAGGTATTTGGCCATGACATCAGATTACCCGGGTAAACATGAGTCTTGGTGGGAGCGATTGGTGTTCATCCCCTGTGAGACAGGAACGGCGCTTATCCGATCCCGTTGCCCCTCCCTGCGCATGCATACCGGCCACCGGTTATTTATAGAAGCTACCAGTGACTTCGGTTGAGTGGGAAGGAACTTGACGGTGTAAGCCGTGGCTGTGTCATGGATATCTGTTCTTATGATCGTGTCGTTGACCACTGCGAGGTCAAACACCCTATCGTCTGGGCGGGTTCGTGCTCGCACATCCATGGACCCTTTGAGCACCTCCGAATGCCCCTGGGCATTCAGAGTCGTTCACTCGCAAGGCACGATTTTTAGCAACGCTCCTGGTTTTCAGGGCAGTCGCAACGTGCTTTGTGTCGCTTTTTGTCGAATGGTAAAGAAATGAAAGGGCTGATGGTTGATTAAATATTGGTCGCTTATAATTGTGCCGACGTGGGGTGTGGTGTCTCCAGAATGCCGTTGTGACCCATCAGCCCCCTAAATAAGCCGATGACCTGAATCATCGGTTTTCGCAAGCCATGGGAGCCAGGAAGCGGGGCTGCGCCTGAAGGCGCCGTGACCAGAATGGCAGGTTATGCTTCCACAGAACACCATGCCGGCTTTTACTGGAGATCGTGCCTTGAGACTCATAACTCCCCGAACCGGGTGGATGCTACCCGCTCTTTTCACGTTACTGCTGTCTGCCTGTGACATCGACCTGTCCTCCGTAAGCACCGGGAATGCCGCCACCGCGAGCGTGTCGCCCAGCGGCACACTGGGTATCCGCGACAACCTCGTTATCACCTTCAGCAAACCGATGGATCCCGGTTCGCTCAGCTTCGATGGCGGTCTCGGCGTTCTTTCCGATGGCGGCACCTGGAGCAGTAACAATAAGGTGCTGACGTTGGCGCCAGACGACGCCTGGGGCGCCTGGGAAAGCGGCAACCAACCCTTGAAACTGACCGTGGAGGACACCGTTGGCAACGTCACGACGGTGGACACGACGTTGGGCATCGATTTCACCGTCAGTGACTTCCAGAATGCCGCCGTGGTTATTGGCCAGACGGATTTTACCGGCAGCAGTTCGAACCAGGGCGGCGTCCCGGGCGCGGACACTCTGAATTTTCCTTACAGCGATGCCAGCTTCTTTGACGATATCCTCTGGCTCCCTGACTTTGATAATAATCGCGTGCTGGGCTTTGACGGAATTCCAACCGTCAACGGTGCGTCTGCCAGTTACGTTGTGGGCCAGGGGGATTTCATGACGGGCAGCGGAGGCACCACGGACTCGTCGATTGAAGGCCCCCAGAGGCTGCTGGCCTACAATGGCCACTACTACCTGTTGGAATACGCGAACAACCGTATCCTGATCTTCGACAGTGCGCCATATGCGGCGCCGAGAGCGGCCAGCGCCGTGCTTGGCCAGGCAGACTTTACCTCCAGCAGCAGTGACTGTTCTGCGCAGGGCCTGTATGCTCCCGAGGATATGACCATCGCCGATGGCAAGCTGCTGGTCGCGGACGGTGCCAACAACCGCATTCTTGTCTGGAACTCCGTACCGACGGCAACGGGTACCGAGCCCGATCTTGTCCTGGGGCAGGCGGATTTCACCCACTGCACTGCAAGCGACGACAATCAGGATAATGTAGCGGATGCCGCATCCAGCGCACGCACCTTGAGCGGGGTCTCTGGTGTTTGGACGGACGGCTCACGTCTGGTGGCGGCAGATACCGAGAACAGCCGTGTGCTGATCTGGAACCGTTTCCCGACTGAGAACTTCCAGCCTGCGGATATCGTGTTGGGCCAGGCCGACTTTGCACACAACATAGAAAACGACGACAACCAGGACGGTGTGGCAGACGCCACTCCCACAGCCCGCACCCTAAACCATCCCTACGATGGTGTGTGGTCCAATGGTCGGCAACTGTTCGTCCCCGACACCAACAACCACCGCCTGCTGGTGTGGAACCGCTTCCCAACCGAGAGTTTCCAGCCTGCCGACAGGGTACTTGGCCAGTCCGATTTCGTCCATGCCACGGCCGACGACGACAACCAGGACAATGCCAGTGATATGGCTTCGGCACGCACTTTCTATTTCCCGGTAGGCGGCGCGCTTCTGCGCGATAAACTCCTGATCACCGACGGCCACAACAACCGGGCGCTGGTGTTCGAAGCGAACTGAGATAGGCGACCCGGGCAGGAGCCCGGTTTGCATTGGACGCCGCCGCAGAGGCAGGGGGACCGCCGGAGCAAACGGCCCTATCCTGCTTCATTCAGCCGCCGCGCCCGTTAAGATTCAAGGCCATTCCCCGGTGTGGCCGCCTGGCTATGTCCCCGTCGCTGTGAGTACCGCCTGCCCTTGGAAAACCATAACGTCACGGATCGGCAAACGACTGCTCCAGGTAACGGCGATCAATGTCCGGTAAGGGCTCTCCGGCGAGGGTCGCTTCAAAGGCCTTCAGGCGCTTGTGGATGGACAGCAGCTCGATGATGGTGGTCCAGGAATTGACGAGATACTGGAACGACGACTCAACGCGCCCAAACGCCCGCACGATCTGCTGCATGATGCCCAGGGTCAGTGAGCCACCGATAATCGCCGGGCCCAGGGCGATGTAAGGCACCAACGCACCGACCTGCAGGTAGGAAATCCGCACGACGTTGAAGTAGAGGTAGTGAAAGTACAGGCGGAAGTAGTTCTTGCGGACGTTCTGGAAGAGCTCGCGCAAGGTGGCCGGTTGGGCGCGCTCGGCATGATCCTCACCATATACCAGCTCCTTCCGGTATGCCGCCTCCACCCGCTGGTTGCGGAACTGGAGTCCCGGGAGTTTCATGCCGGCTACGGCCACGAGCGTGGTCCCGATGATCGACCAGAAGATGGCGACAAACACCAGGCCCTGGCTGACCGGGCCGACGATCGGTAATTCCCTGACGTGGGCCGAGAGGGCCCACAACAGGGGCAGGAAGGCGATCAGCGTCATCAGGGAGTCCATCAGGCTGGCGCCCAGATCTTCCGAGATCGAGGCAAAACGCATCGTATCTTCCTGGACACGTTGCGCCGCGCCTTCGATGTGGCGCAGCTTGTCCCACAGTGCGGTGTAATAGGCGTTCATCGCGGTACGCCAGCGAAAGATGAAATGGCTGACGAAAAAGCGGAAGACCGTCGCGACGATGACGTAAACCAGCGCAATCTTCAGGAAGGTGGCGATCTCCAGATAGTAAGCCGATGGCTCCACCGAGCTGGCTTTTCCCAACGCCTTTTGCACCAGGTCATAAAAGCTTCCGAACCAGTCGTTGATGCGGACATCCAGTTCCACCAGGAACCCGTTGATAAACAGCATCAACGCGGAGCCGCCGACCGACCAGCGTTGCCAGGGATGGCGGGCAAAGAACATCCACGAACCGGTAAACAGCCCGATCGCCGCGATGAAGTACTGGTAGAACCAGAATGTCATGGCGTCGTCCGTGGCGGCCTTGAACGCGGCTTTTGCGGCGTCGTCCGCGCCGGTGCCGGGGGCAGCGGGGAAGCCATAGCCAAACAGGTCGCCGAGGCTCAGGTCGGGGCCGGCACCCTTGGCCAGCAAATACCAGGCGAGGACGCAGAACAGCGCCCAGGCGACGAAGGAGGACAGGAGCAGTCTGGGTCTGGGGAAGAAAGATACGAACATCGTCAAACGTACCTGGTTGAAGCAGGGCTGGCCCTGCAAAACCCCTGAGGGTGTCAGTGATTCATTGGGATTGGGACGGGAACATTAAGTTCCTGGGTTATGTTATATCGTAACGCTGTGTGGCCGTGATTCACGGAGCCTGAGTTGATCTGGGCGACCCTGGATGGGCGGGAGGCCGGATTTACCGATGGGCCAACATTGAACGCGGCTCGCGCGGAGACGCATTGGGACTGACATGAGAGACGGGACCGGGCGGCAGATATCCCCCCGGCGATTCAGGCGTGGATTCAGGCCCGGGGAAACATCAGGCCGTGGACGGTTACGCCATCCTCCTCCCGAGTGGCATGCAGACCCTCGTAATGGACAATGGCCGGATGAGGCCATTCGACAGTGTGACGATGGGTCGCCGTGACGACAACGACGCTGGCTCCGGCGGCAGCGCCCGACTCGATGCCCGCCGCCGCGTCCTCGAACACCAGGCAGTCGCCGGCCTCGACCTGCAGGCGGGCGGCAGCCAGCAGGTAACCGTCCGGGGCCGGCTTGCTTCGCTCGACGTCCTCCGCCGCGATCAACACGGGCGGTATCGGCAGGCTGGCCGCGGCAATGCGCCGCTCGGCCAGCGCCCGGGGCGCCGATGTCACAATCGCCCAGCGTTCCGCAGGCAGGCGTTCGAGGAACGCCGCAACGCCCGCAATGGCTTCAACGTCCTGTACGTCGTCGATCTCCGCCCGCAGGATGCGCTCGGCCTCGACCACCGGGTCCACGCCGGGGAGGTCCAGTCGCCGGATCGTCTCGACCGCCTGGATCCCGTGGATGGTGGGCAGGAACGACTCCACGTCAAGACCGTGATTCCGGGCCCAGTCTGCCCAGACGCGCTCGGCTGAGGCGATGGAACTCAGGATCGTGCCATCCATATCGAAGAGCAGGGCGGCGAAGCGTTTTGCCGCGATATCGGTGTGGTCCATGGCGAGAGAAACCCGTGCTGTCATGAGTGGATGACGGTCATGCTACGCAGGTCGGGGCTCAAGATCGATTGTCCTGTCATGTGCGGACTCACTGTCCATTTACCTGCTCTATCCCCACGTCACCTACTACCCGGCCCGGTTGCGGACCTTTATGGCGCTGATGCGTGAGATCATGCCGAGGATGGCGGGCGCCCGCCCGCCTGGCAGTCACGGCTGGACCGCTCAGTTAAGTCGATCTTGCTGGCCATTCAGTGCCGCGCCGGCTTTGCTTTCAGGCGGCGTTCCCAGTTGCCCGCATGGGTCCGCTGGCAGGCCTGCTCGCTGTCGAGATCCACGTGGCACGTGATGTCATCGACCGCAATGCCGGCATCGGCCAGCGCCTCGGCCGTGAGGTCATGTATCCACGGCCAGTCGTCGCTTTTCAGGGCGCGGGCAAGGTTGGCGTCGGTATCGAACACCCAGGTGATCATCAGCCTTTCCGGAAAGCGCTGGTAATCGACCTCGTGAGTCAGCCAGGTGAACCCGGGGAGCAGGGGTTTGGCGTCCTCGCAGGCCCGGGTCAGCGCGGCAATCAGGCGTCGCTCCACTCGGCCATGGTCTCGCTTGCTCATCATGCTGTCTCCAGGAGTGGTTTGTCCGGCAGGGGCTTTCCTGCGCGACGTGTTTGAGCGGGGCCTCTCAGTGAGTCTCGGACGTCTTTTGAACCTCCGTCACCAGCGTCGGCAGGATCCAGGCGCCGCCGGCGGCGATCAGGCGGCATTTGCCGGTGGTGTACGACGCGGTGTGGACGAATCGCTCGCCGTTCCAGGTCCAGTCGTCCCGGGACCAGCAATCGCCCAGGCCCCGTCCCTTTTGGGCGGCGTAGATGGTGCCGTCCTCGTAGCCACTGGCGGAGAGGGTCACCAGGGCGGGCTGATAGGGTGCCGTATCGTTGACGACCCAATAACCGGTTCCCATGTTATAGGCGCCCATCCAGCAGGTGGTGGAAACCAGCAGACGCCTGTCGGTGAGGCGAACCGCCTCCAGCTCGCCGACATTCCCGGACGGACTCAGGCCGAGACACTCGTCATCGCTCCCCAGCGTGGCAGCCAGCGCGGTTCGCAGGTCGGGCCGATCCCCGGTTGGCAGCGGTTGGGGCGACCCGGCCTTCTCGGCCACCGGCACGGCAACCACGACGGGCGCAGGTGTCGGCGGCGGGACGTTACCTTCCCGGTTCGAGCCGGTGGCGACCAGGGCACCCGGCGTGCCCACACGGCCCTGCACATCGTCCATCTTCGTCAGCACGGCGGTCGCGCCGGCGTCGGAGAGATGCCAGCGATAATCGTCATGGGTCCATTCGATATCGCTGTTTCGGTGAAACACGGCAAGCAACGCGGCCACCAGTTTTTCCGGCAGGTCCGCCGTCAACGAATCGGGATCGATCTCCAGGTTTCCGACGAGCCTGCCATCGATGCGCAACGCGATCCCGGGATCATCGTGCAACGAGGCCAGCTGCACGTCGTCCAGGTTCACTTCCCCGATCCGCAGCTTTCCGGTCACCGGTGTGTCCGGGCCGGCGTTCCGGGTCAGCAGCACCGAGACCGACTGGGGATCGTCAAAGTCCTGGTAGCCGGCCGCCCGGCAGGTGCCGGTGTTGTCGCAGGCGACTTCCCAGTCCTGGTGGGAAAAGTACGCGCCGCTGTCTGCGGCCTGAACGCTGGTAGACAGTATGGCCAGCATCAGGCCCATCCAGGTCGTTGATCGTCCCATGTTGATGTCTCTTTGTATGAATTCGCGGACGGGGTCCGGACTCGTTCTGATGAATCCTGGTCACATTCGCCGGGTGGTTGGAGGAGGAGATTACCGCAAGCCTGGGCGTGTCGCTATGAGTCTGACATACCGAGAGCGAGTCCTGTTGATGGCAGGGGCAGGGTTGTCAGGCTGTCAGGGTTGCCCACAATAGGGAAACCGGCGCGGCCATCGTCAAGTATGGCGACGTGTCAATGCTTGTGGTGCATCAGGAGCGCGACTTCAGTGCTGGATTTCTTCCGTCTCCGAATCGGGAAGGCCCTGATCCACCCATGGCTCGCCGTCCTCGCCCTGGAGCTGGTGATCGTAGGCGGCCTGGAGCCCCGTTTCGTCTTCGGGGGGGTCCTCGGGTTCCTGTTCGATGTGGCGGGGATAGAGGGGGGATAGCAGTGCCACCACAATGCCGGTGGCGGCGAACATGGAAAACGCATCGGCGTAGCCGAACGTCTTGACCATAAGACCGACAACGGGCGAGCCCGTCGCCTGTCCGAGCGAGACGGCCATGAAAGGCAGCACCGGTCCCATCGACAGCCGGCCCGGCAGCAGCCGGATGCCGGTCATCAGGTAGAGACCCGTCAGGCTCATGTAGGCCAGGCCGAAGACCAGGGCGGAGAATATCGTGATCACGATCTGGCCGGGGCTGGCGGCCAGCAGGGTCAGGCTCGCGGCCAGCATCATCAGCATCAGCGCCTGGGTGATGGGCGGGTTGTTGCGATCCGCCAGATCGGCCACCACCGCACCACCAAGTCCGGCGATACCGACGGCCAGCCACAGCCAGCCGGTGGCGCCCGGCGGCTGGTCGCTGAGCGTGACCATCAGATCCGGCGCGAAGATCCAGTAGGCAGCGGACACGAAGCCCATCGCGAACGCAAACAGCGACAGCCGGAAGAGGCGCGACCATTGCAGGCTGCTGATCGGGGGCGGAGGTGCCGCGTTCAGCGGCGTCACCCGCGACACCGAGGGGATAAAGGCCCAGGCGGCGACCACCCCGACGACCGCCACAACGGCAAAGGCAAAGTACGCGGAACGCCAGGCGCTGGCGATGAACAGGACCGCCGGTACGGCAACGATGACACCCACACTGGTCCCGGCGTTCATCACCGAGCTGACGCGGCCGTGCAGCGAGCGGTTGACCAGCGCCTGCATCGCCGCGGTGAGCGCCGGCATCATCAACCCCGTGCAGATGCCGCAGGCAAACACCCCCACACTGAGCGACAGGGCGCCCGAGGCCTGACTGATCAGCCCCAGGCCCACCACGCCGAACACACCGGAAAGCACCGTCGTATTGCGGGCACCGAGGCGAACGGCGGTGACCGGAGCGACCAGCGTGGCCAGTACAAAACTGATGAGCGGCAGGGAGCCGATGAGGCCGATCACATCCGGCGCCAGCGCCAGATCGTCGCGGATGGGCGGGACGAACAGGCCGAAGGCGAAACGCGCAAGTCCGTAGCTGATGGCGATCAGGCCCGCCCCGAGCAGGGCAAAGCTGGTGCTCGACGGCACCTTCATACGGAAGCCCAACCGGTGAGGAGAGTGGCTACTCTTGCCGTATCCGCGGGCCATCCGCATGATGCGCTGACCGTCGATCGATACGGGACGTCGGACGTTTTTTGCCTCACACTGCGGCCCTCTCTCAGTTGGAGCAGTCCCTGCCTTTGGATGTGATACCTGCCCAGCCTAGGAATGGACCGGGCCGGATTCAAGCGGGCGTGGTTAAAAGGGGCTCGATCTGTCGTTTCTGTTCATGGGCAACGGGAGCACCAGACGGCAGGGCGTGGAACAAGCCGGTGCCGGGCGCTTCTCACCGACGCCGGCTTGGCGGGAGGCGTCACGCCATCGGGTTTTCGTGCACGGGAATGGGATCCAGATCCGGGGCGACAAACGATTGGCGGGCCTGTTCTGAAAACAGCCGGTCTGCCGAGTAGTGCGTCATCATGATGCCGGAGTCGAGCAGCGCGGGATTCTGTTCAATAAACTCGTCAGCGGATGTCGAGGTGGCCGTATTCGCCATAAAGTGGCGAACGGCCAGAACCCAGGCTTCCGTCAGTGTCTGGTGGTACTTCCGGGACGGCTCCACGCCGGCGTGCTTCAACAATCCCAGCAGGGCGTGTCGCATCAACTGCACGGACTCCTCGGCCCCGTTCTCGACAAGATACGTATACGCCAGGCGCACATGGGCCCGGTGATTGAATTCAGAAACGGGAAATTCGCAGGACTCAACCTGCATCCTGAACGCTATATCGTCTTCAGAAGCGAAATGAGGCATGACGGTTCTCCGATAGGCACTGGCCGCAGCCCCGGAACATTCCCGAAGCGTCCTTTGGCGCCGGGTGGCCGCAGCGGTTTGGGGCCTTGCTATCGAGTAGGGGCAACGATAGGCCCTGACCTGATCAAGTATACGAAAAACCGGAGGTTCGATCTGCCCCGATTCTTTACCTAAACTGGGATCAACGCCGACAGGGAGGTGTGTCTACGCGGCTTCGCTCCCAGTGCCTCGCAGGTAAACACATCCGTTATGGCTCTGGTTGCGGATGTTTCGCGCTCGGGGCGCTCTCCAGGTGGGGAATGACGATGGCCAGGCAGGAGGAAACATGGCCCAGAGCCCTGAATTGTTGCGTCGACTGCTTCGTGCGAAAGACAGGATGGATCGCGCGCCCCACGAGGAGTGGCCCATTCACCGACTGGCACAGGTCAGTGCCGTTTCCGGGTCGCACTTCGCGCGTTCGTTCAAGACCGCGTTTGGCGTGCCCCCACACCGCTACTTGCTGACCCGCCGCATCGAGCGGGCCGTCGCGCTGCTTCGCGATACGGAACTGCCGGTTACCGAGATTGCCTTCCAGACGGGCTGGAAGAGCCTGGGTACTTTCGGTCGTGTCTTCCGTGACATCACCGGTGAGAGTCCGGGGAGCATACGTGCCCGGCAGCGGTCCACCCCGCATGGGCGGGAACACATGCCCGAATGCATGGTACGCGCCGCCGATCGCCCGAACCTGAAGATGGCAGTTTTGGAGAAGCGACGGAAGACATCCGTTGCGAGAATGAATCACCCATCAACGGAGGATCTTCTATGACGCAAGGTATCGATGTGGTCGGTCTGTATGTCCGGGATCAGGACGAAGCGCTGACGTTCTACGTCGAGCGGTTAGGGTTTCGGGTCCACACGGACGTGCGCAACGGGGACTATCGCTGGCTTACGGTGCAGCACCCGGAGCAGCCGTCGTTCCAGCTCGGCCTGTTCAAGCCGGGGCCGCCGGTCCATGACGAAGCGACAGCGCGGACCCTGTGCGAGGTTGTGGCCAAGGGCGCCATGCCGCCGCTGGTGCTGGTGGTGGAGGATTGCCGCGCGGCCTACGATCGGCTGAGCAGAATGGGGGTGGAGTTCACACAGGAACCGGTCGACCGGTATGGCGCCGTGGACGCCGGTTTCCGCGATCCGTCCGGTAACGGATGGAAGATGATCGAAGCCCGGCCACAGCCACCATCGGAGGGCTCGAAATGAACTGGAGTCTATGGATGCGACAGGGCCATCGCTGGCTGTCGATCGTTTTCACGCTCACCGTCGTCGCCAACTTCGCATTCCGGGCGGTGGCCTCGGGTGAGCCGCCAATGTGGCTGACCTACGCGCCGTTGCCGCCGCTTTTCCTGCAATTATTTTCCGGCCTTTACCTGTTTGCACTGCCGTATCGTTCCAGGTGGCGCAGCCGGCCATGCGACGGATAGGCCCGAACGACCGGCGCCGGACCCGTGTCACGGGTTTCCGGTGTTGGGCGGATCACGGCCTGTCGAGCGTCGTATCTCCGTCGTGCGCCTATAGCCTGCTTTCCTGCCTGGATTCGATGGCGACCACCGTATTGTTTTCTATGGTGACGACAACCAGCGACATACCACCAAGCGAGCTTCGTAAACGATACGTCAGGATTTCCCGTTTAACCGGATTTCCCCCCGCACCGTCATCGACAGCGATCGTTTCCACTTCCTGGTTAACGGGATCGCCAGCAATATAGAGGACTTCCTGCTTGCTTTGCCCGTCCTGGATGAGCTTGCCATTTGCCAGTCGGAAAGAGTCGTTGGCGTGGGCAAACAGTGCGGTTGTCAGCAGTGCCATCGCGACCAGGATTTTCAAAAGTCTCATCGTTCCATTCCATCCTTGAGAAAACGGTATGGATCCACCGTGGTTTGCATTGCGCGCTCACCGCCAGCAGACCACGGTCGTGTAATGATGTTCAAGTGTAACGAGGGGCCGCAGTTGCCGCTTCTCCGAAACGACCATGTCGAGGATTTGCCGCAGCTTCGTTCCCATTCAGGGTAAGTCATGGGCTGACAGTCGGGCAGCCAGGTTGGGACAATAGGACAGGGTACGGCCTGCGTCATGGATGGAATCCGTCGAGCCCGACGTTTGCCAGCCAGAATTCCAGCCATCACTCCGCCGATCATCCAGGCCAATCGCAACGAGCAACAAAATGTGCAGTGCCCTTGGGCTAGCCCTTCTGAATACTCTGCGCATACTCCCGCGCCAGGCTTTCATAGGACTCCGGCGGCGGAAACTTCTCGAAGCTGTGGATGGCCGGCGTACTCGCCCAGGGCAGCTTTTCGCAGGTGTAGGTTTCGACAAACGGTTCGAACCAGTTGCAGTCATCCAGCATGGTCGGGCGGACGTTGACGAACGGCATAGGGTCGTCGAATCGTGTGAACATCCAGCTCATGCAATCCGGACAGAAGAAGTGCCGGATCTCGTCGCCGCGCAGTCCGCCAATCACCGGATCGCCGCGCGTGACGGAAAAGGCGTCGTGAGGAATGAGGGCCGACAGGGAGTAAGCGCTTGAACTCATCCTCTGGCACCCCGTGCAATGGCACGCCATTGTCAGGATGGGGACGGCATCAATACGGATGCCCACCTTGCCGCAGCGGCATTCGCCTTCCATGGGGAGTAAGCTCTCGATCATTGTTGAACGCTCCTTGTTGTGAGTCGGTCGGGACAGCCTTTGCAATATAGCGTGTTCGCAGGGCAGCGTGCAGCATGATAAGGGGCGTTCTCGAGGTGCCTCGTGATGAGGCCGGCCCGGATGCTTCCCCGACGCCGGTGATCCGGTCCTGCCTTCTGCCGGCGACGGATCGGGCAAAAGGCAGGACGGACCCTCAGTATCTGTTCAGCCTGCAAACGACCAGGGCTCTACCGCTCACCCTTGCTTGGGGCTCCGATACGCCCCCTGACGCTCCAGCATCCAGCCCGGGTACTCGGCCGGCAGGCGGCTGACCTCGTCCAGGGCTACCAGTTCGTCGTCCGCGAAGCGCACCTGGGCCGCCAGGATGTTGTCGCGCAACTGGTCCACCCGCTTGGCCCCCACAATGACGCTGGTCACGGCGTTCTGGTGCAGCAGCCAGGCAAGGGCGATCTGGGCCACCGAGACCGGCTGGCCGTCCACCGTCTTGCCGGCGGCGATTTCCCGCATCACGGCGATCACCTTGCTGCCGCGTTTCCGGTTTACGGGCGGGAAGTCGAATTTGGCACGGCGGTTCTCCTCCGACACGTCCGGCCCCTCGTACTTGCCGGACAGGTAGCCACCGGCCAACGGGCTCCACACCATCAGGCCGATGTTTTCGGACTCCAGCATGGGAATCACTTCCCGCTCCAGATCCCGACCGACGAGGGTGTAGTAGGCCTGCAACGACAGGATCGGGCACAGCTTGCGGGCCCGGGTGATCCCGACCGCCTTCATCACCTGCCAGGCGGCCCAGTTCGACAGACCGACATAGCGCACGTGACCATGCTGCACCAGGGTATTCAGCGCTTCCAGGGTCTCCTCGATCGGCGTGGCCGGGTCGAAGCCATGGATCTGGTACAGGTCGATGTAGTCGGTCTGCAGACGTTCCAGGCTGGCCTTGCACTGGGTCATGATATGACCCCGGGATGCGCCGCGGGCGTTGGGGCTGTCACCCATCGGGCCGAGCACCTTGGTGGCCAGCACCACATCTTCACGGGCAATACCCAGGTTCTTCAGCGACTGGCCCGTGATGCGCTCACTGGCGCCGTTGCCGTACACGTTGGCGGTGTCGATGAAATTGATGCCCGCCTCCAGGGCGGTCTTCACCAGTTCATCGGCCTGGTCCTGCTGCAATTGGCCGATCAGGCCCCAGATGCCATCCTCGCCGCCGAAGGTCATGGTTCCCAGGCAAAGTTCCGAGACAAACAGGCCGGAGTTACCAAGGGTACGAAGGCGCAGGGGCGCATCCTGGCTGGACAGGGAAATATTGGGTGTAGACATAACCGATCATCTCCTCTTGATGGACAAACCTGCCGGAGTAGGGCAGTGGGATCATGCTACGGCGAAGCGGGGAGGATCGGGCTGGCGGAAACTCTCACGCGATTGCACGATCCTATCAAACTGGCCCGGGGCGATGGCCGGCCGGGCTGAATTGCCGCGCCGAAAAGCCTATGATCGGATCAGAACAGGAGACGCCCATGACCGCCCAACCCAACGTGATGCCGATGTCACCGGACAACCCCGCCCTGGATCGACTGCGTGATCTTGCTGAGCAGCAGTGGCTGAACCACGGCCCGGAGACCGCCGTCGACGGACTACGCCTGACCCGGGCGCCGGAACCCAGCGGCACCATCCGGGCCCTGTATCAGACCTCATTTTGCATCGTGCTGCAGGGCGCCAAGGTGACGATCATCGGAGAACAGGCGTTTCACTATCGCCAGGGTGAGTGCCTGTTCGCGTCGGTCAACCTGCCGGTGAACTCCCGCATCGTGGAAGCCACGCCGGAAAAACCGTATGTGGCGCTCAGCCTGTCGATCGATCCGGCGATGATTTCCGAGCTGCTGGTGGCCCACCCGGAGATGGCCTACCGGGGACCCAAACGGACGGCACTGGCGACGGCCCCGGTGCCGGAGGAACTGTACGATCCTCTCATCCGCCTGCTCCGGTTGCTCGACCAGCCGGTCGACCGCGACGTCATGGAACCACTCATACGCCGGGAAATCGGTTGGCGCCTGTTGCGCTCGCCGCTGGGGCCGGCCTTGCAGCAAATCGGCATGAAGGACAGCGATACCGCCCGCATTGGCCGGGTCACCGCCTGGATGCACGCGAACTACCGGCAGCCCTTCAAGGTGGGGGACCTGGCCGACATGGCCAACATGAGCCCGGCCTCCTTTCACCGGCATTTCAAGGCCATCACCCAGCTCACGCCGGTCCAGTTCCAGAAGCGGGTGCGCTTGCAGGAAGCCCGGCGGTTGCTGTTCAGCGAACAGGAAGTGGCCAGCGTGGGTTACCAGGTCGGCTACGAGAGCCCGTCCCAGTTCAGTCGGGACTATCGCAAGCTGTTCGGGGCGCCACCGGGGCGGGACAAGGCGGTGCTGCGGTCCAGTGTGGCGATTGAGAGCGAGGTTTAAGATCGCCGACAAGTCCGGCAGCGGCGACCACAACCGGAACATCGTGGCACTGATCACGCCGGACGACGGCAACCCGAGAATCGTCACCATCTACATCTCGGATACAGACGCCGACTTCAAGGCCCGTAATGCGGCGCTGAAAGAGCTGGGGGTGGCAGTCATCAGGGTGATCGAAGACTGAGCTGTCGAGATCGTGAAAAAATGCGATTAAGCGATACCGGGTCACGGGATTGAAATACCACTCGCACTGGCTCGGGCCAGTGGCAAAAGCGCTGGTCCATGTTGGTTAACCCCGCTTCCTGTCGATCGGGGCTCGCAAGGCTCCGGGCCGGTTCACCGCAGCCTGTGAATGGTGGTGTCGAACTTCTTGCGATCGCGTGAGATCAGCGTCCGGAACTTCTTCACGTTGTCGTCGGCGTACAGCAGTTCGTCGCAGAAGCGGTCATAGGCGTCCATGTCCGGGACTTCGACGATCAGGACGAAATCGACTTCCCCGGTCACCTGGTAGCACTGCTTGACGTCGTCGACCGCGATGGCGCTCCTCAGGAAACGCTGGTAAAGATCCTTGCGATCGCGTTCCATCGTGACCTCCACCACCATGTGCATGCACAGGCCGACAGCGGCCGGGTTGACCAACACCACCTGACGCTCGATCACACCACTTTTCCACAACCGCCTGACACGCTTGAGGCACGCTGATGGAGACAACCCCACGATGTCTGCCAGCGCCTGGTTGGTGAGGCTGGCGTCGCGTTGCAGTTGGATCAACAGGCGTTTGTCGATGGCGTCCATAAGTGGCTCTCCCTGCATTTCATGAGTGACGGGTCAATAATCTGCACTTTCCGGGATAGAAAACAACACAAAATAGGTCGTTGAAGCGATGTTCGACAGAAGATGTTGCAATACCGCTGCTACCATGAACGCTCGTTGACACGGAGCCAACAGGAGGCGGTATGCCATCTCGTGCTTTCGAGCGCCTAGGCGGGTTCATGCGCGATGTGCTCGGGGTCTACATCACTCTGCTAAAGGTGCTGGTGCCGGCGCTGGTCGTCGTAAAGATCCTCGATGAGCTTGGAGCGACGATCTGGCTGGGGCATGTTCTGGCCCCGCTGATGCAGCTTTTTGATCTGCCTCCCGAACTGGGGATTGTCTGGGCGACCACACTGCTGACCAATATCTTCACGGGCATGGTGGTGTTCTTTGAAATAGCCGGCGATATGCCGCTGACGGTCGCGCAGGTCAGCGTCTTCAGCGCGCTGTTGCTGATCGGCCATTCCCTCCCGGTGGAAGGCGCCGTGGCGCGCAGAGCTGGCGTGCCCTGGTGGGCCACCCTGGTCCTGCGTATGGGCGGCGCGCTGGTCTTTGCCGGATTGCTGAATGCGGGATATCAGCTTCTCGGTACCGGCTCCCGGCAGGCCGGGTTGATGTGGCGTCCGGAACCTTCGGCCTCAGGGTTTGGTGGCTGGTTGCTGGGTCAGTTCGAGACGCTGGGCATGATCTTCCTGATCATTCTTGCCTTGATGATCCTGCTCGCCGTGCTCCGCTGGCTGAAGTTCGAGCGTTTGATCCATATGGCCCTGTCGCCATTGCTGAAAACGCTGGGCATTGGCCGGGCCGCGGCGAATGTCACGGTGATTGGCACTACCCTGGGGCTGACCTATGGGGCGGGCCTGTTGATCCGGGATGTGGACAGCGGGGTGATGAGCCGGCGCGACAGCGTACTGGTCCTCTGTTTTCTTGGACTTTGCCACAGCGTGATCGAAGACACATTGCTGATCCTGCTGCTGGGGGCCGACCTGTGGGCAGTACTCTGGGCGCGACTGGCCTTTGCAATCCTGGTGATTGGGCTCCTTGCGCGTTGGCCGAGTCACTGGTTACCGGTCCGCCTGGGAGCGTCGTGGCGCTGATCGCGCCAAGTGAAGCTCAATGCATGATGCCCGGTGATTTATTGTGTATTCGATGCGCTCATGTGCTTTTGGGGGCCATGTTTAATGCGGTTGACATCTCTCGCTCGCAGACTTTTCCAGTTTTAAATCCGGCTGTTGCGGATCATATTGGCAACGTCTATAGTCGAAAAAAATGCACCTCAGGAAAAGGATTTCCAAGGCCGTGCCCACCGTTTCTCTGTCTCTGTGTTTTCTGCACGATAAAAGGTCGCGCTTAATATTCAAACGGTGTGGCCAAGCCATGCCGTTAGCACGTTTCCCGAAAGTCGCATGAACGCGATGACGGCATTCCTGAGAAAGTACCACGTCAGTATCGCCTTCCTGGTTCTGTGCATGATCGGGGGGACCACATGGGCGTTCCAGAAACTGGGGCTTGAAGGTAGCCTGCCTCTGTGGTCTTCGGGGATGCGGTTTTTTATCGCTGGGCTTTTAATTGCCGGTTTTCAGGTAGCGCAGAAAAAATTCAAGGTCGATTCAACCCTGTTAAAGCTCGCCTCCTTAAATGGGCTGTTCTACTTCGCCGTGCCCTTTGGCAGCGTCTATTGGGCATCGAACCAGCTTCCAAGTGGCCTGATTTCGGTCCTTGCCACGTTCATTACCATCTTTGCATTGATCCTGAACAAGCTGCTCCGGGGCGTGCCGACCACCAAGACCCAGCAAGTTGGGGTATCGGCTGCGCTCGTTGGCATTTTGGTCGTCTTTGGTGACAGGATCGCCTTCAACCAGGACATAAGCGACGCGTTTGCAATGGCTGTCGTGCTTACCGCCATGCTCGGCTCGGCGGCGATCACCGTCACGGTCCAGAGAAAGATCAGGGACCTGCCGCTGCTGACGTTCGTTTCGGTCTCCATGCTGTCGGGGGCTTTCTTTCTCCTGTCACTGAGCCTGTTCGTCGAGACCGGTGTGCGGAGTTTCTCCGGAATCAGTCTCTATGCCTTGATGTACCTTGCGATCATCGGTTCTACGGTCGGGTTTTCGCTCAATGTCCTGATCCTGAAAAACTGGCACATATCAAAAGCAACATCCCATTTATTTATATCTCCAGTCATTGCTCTTTATATTGGGTATGTTTTTCTGGGCGAAAAACTGACTGCCAATATATATGTGGGCACGGCACTGGTCATCACTGGAGTGATGTTTATAAATATCAAGCAAAGGAGTGTCGAAAGTTGCGCAGCGAGAGAAAGCACATCGCAGTAGTCCTTCAGAATGTGAAGTTACCGTTTATTTTTGAGGAAGCTGAAGCGTTAGGCCTGGAGCTGACCTTTTTCTACAACTCCGAGGACCCGGCCCCGGGAGGCCTTCCAGGCGTTATAAAATGTGTTCCCATACCGATTTTCAGTGACGCGAGTGCCGCTTTCCAAATCATGAAAGCCGAGCACGAGCAGAGGCGGTTTGACGGTATCGTCACGCTCTCGGAGCCGTCCCTGAATTTTGTGGCTCATGTTGCCCAGTCGCTCGGGCTCCGGTTTCTTTCACCAGAGACCGTTGAAAACTGCCGGGACAAACGAAGCATCAGGAGAACCCTGGACTCAAACGGTCTTAACACGCCCGGCTACATCTACCATGACGGCACCCGCGAGCTGGATTTGGGGTCGCTGTCCTTCCCCCTGGTGGTTAAGCCAACGAACGGGTTCTCCAGTCAGGGGATCATCAGGGTCGACGACCGGGATTCGCTGCTGGAAGCCGTTAAGAATGTCCAGGACATCAATGAGCGCGAACTGTCCCGGATCGCCCGGGACAAGCCTGGAATCATTATCGAAGAATTCATTGACGGTCCTGAATACGTCGCAGAGACCCTATCCATCAACGGTGCGGTTTTTGTTCTCTCTATCGGCGACAAGGGCGACTGTAAGGGGCCCTACTTTGAAGAAGGAATCTACATCGCGCCGGCCCGGATAGGCGATCAGCAGCGACAGCGGATTTCTCAGGAGGTCATCGCTGCTGTGAAGGCCATGGGCATAACCGATGGCCCCGCGCATACGGAACTGCGGGTCAATGCCGACGGCAAGCCCTATGTCATCGAGACCGCACCCCGAGTGGGCGGGCAGGGTATTTCCCATTACATCGTCAAGGAGACGACGGGGGTGAACCTGCTGAAGCTCGTGTTCCTCAACGCTCTGGGGGAGCTTCGTGAGAGCGACTTGCCCAACCCGGTTGTCCCGTCGAAGACGGCAGGAAACTACATCATCCCCGTCAGGGGAAGTGGTGTATTCCAGAAGATCGACTGCGAAAGAAATATCCTGGATGACGCTTCGGTTAACCGGGTGATGCAGTTCTTTGAGCGCGGCAAACTCGTGCGCCCGTATCCCCACTTTTCCGGTTATCCCGGATTTATTCTAACGAGTCACGACAACCACCAACAGTGTGAGGATTTCTACAAAGCGTTAGATGAAAACCTCGTGATTGAGTACGACTGAAAAACTCGGAAATAGGGATTGTTTCTTGTGAATTCAGATACCGTAACGATTCATACACTGGGACCTGCCGGCACGAACTGTGAAAAGGCGGGGTATTTCTGGCTGGAGAATAAGGGACTAAAAGGTGACGTCAAACTTTACGACACCCTTGAGATAGCCATCACTGAAGTCAAGAAAAAGCCCAATGATGTCTTACTGGGTTGCGCCGTTTATCCTGAATTGCATCACCTTGTTTTTGAAAACCTCAAGGACATGGAGATCCAGGACAGTTTTATTATCCCCACCTACAACATGGTGCTTGCAGCATCCAGCCCGGACCTGGCGTTCGACGCCTCGACGGTCATTGCAACTCACCCCGCGCCGGCGCACCTGGCGAAAAAATACGGTCATAGCGTCAAGATCGTCAATAGCAACTCTCAGGCCGCCTGGTCTTGTGTCCACAACGAGGCCGATGCCTGCATCACGACACTGAAGGCTGCCATGGAAAATGATCTGACTGTGGTTTGCGACTTTGGTGAGGTGCCCATGTGCTTCACGATTCATGCGAACAAGTGATCGATCAAGGGAATGAGGGCTGCCATGAGCATCGAATATGTTGATTACATCAACAACCATATCGTGCCGCGCGTACACCGGCTTCAGGCGCTCCAGAGCAGGGACGGAAGTATCCGGGCTGGGGTGGGGCTGGCCGAGGGCATACTGCGCGACCTGATCGATTACACCAAACCACTGTACGTATCGATAGGTCTGGAAGAAACGCACGAGTCACTGGCCGTGGATATCGAGGACTGGATCGTTAGAGGCCTTGATAAGACGCCGTACTTTGACAATACCATCAATACGTTTACCGCCCCTGAAAATCACAGCCTGACGTTTTTTCTTGGACCGATGAGGACGCCCAACGGTCCCAATGACAGAGGCTTTTACCTCGAGGCGTTCTTTGCAAAGAGGGAAGAACCGTCGTTCATGGCACCCATTGCGGCGGAAATGCCTCATCCCAAGAACGGATGCCAGTCCCTGAAGCTGCTTGCGGGCAGCAAGGGCTTTACCGAAGAGAAGTGCATTGTCTTTTTTCCTGAAAATGTACGAACCAGGAATGAAGTGCACCTGCAGAACTATGCGATGTTCTTCTTCAATAAATTCTTCAGGATCTTTAACCAGGAAACGATCCTCAGGGCAAAGTCCGTCTTTTCAATCGGTGCCCTCCGTTGTGAGAAGCTGACTGAAGACGAATATTATGAGGCTCGTGTCCTATGGGGATATCTTCACGATTATTTCCATCACGTCGGCCACCGGCCTTTTGACCAGAACATTCAGGTCAAGATGAATTTCTTTGTCGGCATTCTCGAAGAAATCAGGGCCGACGTGAGCACCGTGCTGGCGCTGAATGAAAAGCGCTTTAAATACTGGGATGCCATCATCGAGTTCATCCTCTTTGAGCGACTGCTGAGGTACCCCTCCCAGCACGATGCCACCAACAACTTTGACTCCGGAACGGGGTTCTTCCTGTTCACATGGCTCTGGAGAAACAGTGACTGCTTCCAGCATGCCTCCGATGGCCGCTTATCCTTCAACTTTGAGGCGTGCGTGGAGAGCCTATCCGTCCTGCTATCCGAGATCGACTCGATTGAGGCCATTGCGCACGATCAGGGATATAAGGAGGCCGCCAGGAGGTACGTTGAAGGCATTCTCGCTTCCGGTGAAGACGGCGAGCGATTCGCCATCCCGGAGGACTTCGTTATTCAGAGAGCCAATAGCGAGATCGAAGTCCCGTATCTGGTGTTCTGATTGCCCGCCAATACGGGACAGGTAGAAGCGGCGGGCGGCCGGTGAGCGGCTCGCCGTCGGCCTCATCACCCAGTCTGCATTGGGCTTGATCCGGCATTCGGATCAACCGTCCGTCGAGACCGTCCGGCTTCATCAGGCCAGACTGCTGATGTTCCGGAACGGCATGACCGCAGCGGCGGCCTCAGCGGGTGTCGGCTACGAGAGCCCGTCGCAATTCAGCCGGGAATTTCGCCGCCTGTTTGGACGCTCGCCCCGGGAAGAGGTGGCCTGGATGCGCTCATCTTTCGAGCTGCCGCCTCCGGAGTCCCCGTCTCTCTATGTGTCTTCCCATTGAGCGGGAGGCGATCCCTGCGCTGACCTACCGGTGCGCCAGGGCGTAATCGATCGCCGCACACACCGCCGCAACCTGTGCGGCATTGCATTGCTCTGTGGTGGCGCGGGGGCTGTCCGGGTAGACCTCGGTCGTCGTCCGGTAGGGCGCGCGGGTGAGGTTGGTGCACAGGCCCATTTGCTGGATCGGGTACTCGATAACGCCGCGGGCCGCCACGGGGGTGCCGAAGAGCTCACCTTTGTCATCGGCCGGCGCGATATGGGTCACCTGCTCCACCGCCTCAATCACCGCCTGCTGGAACTCGGGCTGCGGGCTTTCGCGGTCATCGACCAGATAGAAACCGTCGGGAATCCCGCCTGGTTCAAACGGCTTGCCGTCGCGGGCCGCCAGGGCAGGGCGAAACTCACTTTCGTCGGTATCGGTGGTTTCGTGCAGGTCGATGTGCAGCTGGGCCTGATCGCGGATGGGCGCAACCAGCCGCATGAGGGCCGCCGCCTCTTCCGCCTGACCGTCATCCCGGAACGACCGGTTCGGATCGACCGCATTGGCGTTCCAGCGGTGGATGCGTTCGTAAGCCCAGGGGCTAACGCAGGGCGCCACGAGCAGGTTGATGCGGTCCGTGTAATCCGCGGCACGCTGCTCGACGAATTGCAGCGCACCATGGACACCACTGGTTTCATAACCGTGGACACCGCCGGTCACCAGCACGATCGGCCGATCGTCCCGCCAGTCGCGACTCCGGATGGCCATCAGCGAATAACGGTCGGCGCCATACGCCAGGTGGCCATACGCCTCCACATCGAAGCGCGAGCGCAGACGCTCGATCACGCTCAACACCTCGGACTCGTAGCTGCGCTGGCGGGTCTGACGGGACAGCCACTCGGCACGTTCCGCATCGCCCCAAGGGGTGCCGGGTGTGCCGATGGGATACGGGGTGGGAGTCGTGTTCAAATCGCTTTCTCCAGTGATGGCGGGCGCAAACGGGCATTCTAGCATCCGTGCCTGGGGGCGCAATCCGGCTGGATATCGTGCCAGGACAGCACTACGCAGTCGTGATTCTAACGGATGATGTTCGTTTCCAGGAGCGCGCACCCCGGATTGACGGCATAGACGCCATCTCCTGCGGCCACCTGCAATGAGCCTGAACGGGTATAAGGCAGTTGTGGATCGGCGTGGACGTAAGGGGGGGGGGTATTTGGCTTCTTTCAGGATAACGAGGTCGCCAGCCCCCAAAACCAACCGCCCACGCAACAGATCAACGCTGAGCCTCAGGCAACCACCCGAAACTCATTGGCCAGATCCTGCAACTGACGGGCAAGCCGCGCCTGTTCCGTGGTGACCTGAGTGATCTCCTGGGAGCCGGTCAGCGTCATGATGGCCGCCTCGCTGATGGATTCCATGCTGCCCGCCAGGTCACGGCTCACGGCCACCTGTTCTTCCGATGCCGTGGCAATCTGTGCCGCCATGCCGGAGATGCTGCTGATGTCCAGGAGGATATCGGAAAAGGTCTGCTCCAGTTCCGAAGCCTGCTCACGGGTCTCCGTCGCCAACTGGCGGCTGGAGACGATCGAGCGGCTGGCGTTCTCGGTGCTGTCCCGGAATTCGTTGATAATCCGTTCAATCTGGGTTGTGGAGTCATGGGTCTGGCGGGCCAGGGTCCTGACTTCGTCGGCAACCACGGAAAAACCGCGTCCATGTTCGCCTGCCCTGGCCGCCTCAATCGCGGCATTCAGGGCCAGCAGGTTGGTCTGCTCTGCCACCTGCCGGATGACGTCAATCACATCGCTGATGGCTCCGCTGCGTTTCTCCAACTCCTCAATCACCTGATTGACGTCCTGAACGGATTCGGTCAGCTGGCGGATTTTATCGACACTGGACCGCAGCACAGTTTCGCCGAGCTGGCTTTTCTCCGTAGCGTTGTTGGCGGCGTCGGCCACCTGCTGGGTATTCTGGGAGATCTCCTCCGAAGTGGCTGACATTTCCTCGGAGGAGGCCGCCACCTGCTCGACCTGTTGTTGCTGGTTCCGGACCTGGTTACCGTTCTGGCTGGCGGTGGAACTGGTTTCCTCGGTGGCGGCAGCCAATTGCACGCTGGCCCGGTCGATCTGGCGCAGGGCGTCGCTGAAGCGATCGAACAGCTTGTTAACCGCGCCGGCGATCGTGCCCAGCTCATCCCTGGAGGTCACCGGAAGCGACCGGGACAGATCCTTGTGGTTCATGGCGTGTTGAAGGCCGTCCACCACATCCCTGACCTGCCGACCGATCGTGCGGGTGATCAGCACCATCAGGGCCATTACGAGGGACACGGCTGCAACCGCCAGGATAGACGTTGTCGCCAGGGACGAGCTGGCTCCGGCGACGACCTCGGCAGTAGCGGATTCCACCCTGGAGAGAACCCCGTCATTGACCCGGATCAGGGCATCAATGCGGTCGGTCGCGCCATCGAACCACTGTTGGGGCGTCAGCCTGGCAATACCGGCTTCAGTTTGGGTCAACGTGTTCCTCATGGAATCCATGGCTCGAGCATCGGCCCGGGTAATGGCATCGCTGACGGAAAGCCGGATGTCGCTTGGCAATAGACTCACAGCCAGCCGGAAGAGGGCGTCCTGCTCACCCTTGAGCGAAGCAATCCGCGTCACGGTGGCAAGGCTGAATTCCCGGCTTTGCACGAGACTGGCGCCAATCGCCCGCTCGCGGCCGGCCATTTCGGTGGCTTCTGACATGGCGTGGTACGCCGACATCTGCCGGGTTATTCGATCCGACGTGGACTGGCGGATTATCTGCTTTTCCCGGTCGATAAGTTGAGCGATCAGCGCCGTGTAGTACTTTGCCGACTCGGCACCGGTCATATCCCGTTGGTCGATGGCCTGACGATGGCGCGACAGCTCGTCCAACTTCTCATTGGAGGCTTTGATGCCGTCGACCAGAACCGCTGGCAGACTGGATTCGGCCAGCAGCCGTTGAACGGACTGCCGATAGGACAGAATGGCGCGGTCGCTCTGTGTGCGCTGACTGCGGAGAGCATTCGCAGCTTCACTGCTTTGGCCGCCAGAGGCCAGGAACACGGCCGAGCGGCCCCGTTCTCTCTGCAGCTCCTGAATTACTGGGGCACCAAGCTTTGCGAGCTCAATCATGCCATCCAGGATCTGGGCATTCTGGTAGTCGGAATAACTGGAGCGAACAGCGTTGCCGGCAAAGATAAGAATAACCACCAGGGCGGGGGTTACCAGAGCCAGCAGCTTTCCGCGAATTGAGAGCGTATGGAGTCCTTTCATCAGACGGTATCCTGTTGGGAATATCTGAAAGCAAGTGTAAGGAATCCAGGGGGGCGGGACCATCGTCCAGTCAGGGTATAAGAAGAGATAGTTTCGCGATGGTAAGCTCTTGTATTTTAATGTTAATCATTTGTTTTTGAGAGTTTTTCACAGCTTGCCTTGAAGACCATGGTGGTAACCACATGGAGGTAGGTTTCATGGATGTGGACGCCATGTGGTCATGTTTTCGAGGTAGCTTGTGACCGCCTGCTTAGCAGGTGGGCTGCCTGCATTCATACGCTCTGCATCCCTTATTCCTAATCTGGCCCTGGGAACCAGTGTTTCTGATCAGCTGCATGTTTTGATCTCAATCAAAACGCCGAAAGCCGGGTTGTATAACGTTTAAACACTAGGCGGCGACGGAGCTGTGGGATGACGTCATGGGTGAGTCCTATTGGTTACGGGGGAAAGGGTCATGGACAGATTGAAAGGCAAAGTGGCCGCGGTCACCGGTGGCTCCATGGGTATTGGTGCTGCCGTCGTCCGGCGGATGGCGGAAGAGGGCGCGGCCGTCGCCGTCCTGGACCGGGAGGACCGAGAGGGACAAGGGCTGGCGTCCGAACTGACGGCGAAGGGCCACACTGTTCGCTACTGGCACTGCGATGTCACCGACGGAAATCAGTTCAAGCGCGTACTGGATGAGGTGGCCGAGGCCTTCGGGGGTCTGACGGTCCTGGTCAACAATGCCGGGATCGCCGGGCCGAACAAGCCCACACACGAGCTGAGCGAGGAAGAATGGGACCTTGTACAGTCCGTTAACGTGAAAGGCGTGTTCCTCGGGACCAAGCATGCCATACCCCACATGAAGCGGGCCGGGGTG
>NZ_SJDL01000040.1 GCF_004327985.1 Marinobacter halodurans | reverse complement strand
TCGCCTGTGAAGACGTCCGATAACCTCACCGGTGGCCACGTCCAAGGCGGCAAACAGGGTGGTGGTGCCGTGACGAACGTAATCGTGCGTCCGAGTCTCTGAATAGCCAAACGACAGGGGGAGCGCCAGTTGGGTCCGGTTCAGCGCCTGTATCTGGCTTTTCTCATCCACACATAACACCCGAGCCCTGTCAGGTGGGTTCATATACAGCCCAACAATGTCGTGGACCTTGGCCACAAAGTGCGGATCGGTCGACAGCTTAAAGGTCTCCAGGCGGTGGGGCTTTAACCCAAAGGCTCTCCAGATTCGGCTGATGGCCATGGCATTGAGCCCGGCTTCCTTCGCCATCAGGGGGGGTAGACCAGTGGGTCGCACCTTTGGGTTTGGAGTGAAGGGTTTTGTTAATAACCTCTGTCACCTTGTCGTCGTCAATGCTGCGGGGCCGACCACTCCTGGGGGCATCGGTCAGCCCAGCCACCCGGAACTGCTCAAACCGCTTACGCCACTTGCTGACCGTTTCGGCCGTCACGCCCACTCGCTCTCCGATCACACGCCCGGGAAAACCCTCGGTGCTCAACAGGATCATTCGTGCTCGTTGTTGCTCAGCCGCAGGCATCTGCCGGCGACGAACCCACGCATTGAGCTCATCGCGTTCTTCGTCTGTAATAATCAAAGGGGTGACCGGTCGTCCCATTGCAGTAGCTCCCTCGATGCTTTCTGCAATTATAAACTTTAACCATAAAAATTCGACGAACTTTTGTTAAGGGACACTAGTGTCCCGTCTGATTAATTCGCTGATCTACTGAGTGCCTGAACGCTTTGAGAGCAAGGCGCGGTAGCGAAGGGTTGGCGCTCCGGTGGTACCAAATCGAGCTGCTGAAACACCGGTATCAAAGCGTTCAGATGCTCCCGACGGGCGCATCACTTTAATCGGGCTGGGCGCGCACGCAACGTCACGTTATCTACTTAGTGTCGCTCTGGATCGGATGTTTGGCGAACAGACGACAGCGCCGATGCCAAGATACCGGTGGGAACCGCAATCATTCCCAAACCGACCATCAGGATCACGAACGTGAACAACCGGCCGCCAACGGTTATCGGGTAAACATCGCCGTAGCCGACCGTCGTTAGCGTGGCGACAGCCCACCAAAGGCAGTCAAAAATGGATCCGAAGGCTTCCGGCTGGGCCGGATGCTCGAAGTAGTAAATACCAATGGCGGCCAGGTACAACAGCATGACACTTGCCAAGGTGAAAAGAACCAGCTCTTCTTTGGCGATCAGAACCGCGCGCGCGAAACGACGCAAAGCTTGGCTGTAGCGGGTCAGTTTCAGCAGACGCAGCAATCGGAAGAATCGCAGAATGCGAAGCGTCCGCAGATCAACGGCGAAGCTCAGATAGAAGGGCAGTATGGCGAGCAGATCAACCACCCCGAAGAAGCTGAACGCAAACCGCAACGGCCGGTCTGCAGCGTAGAGGCGTGCCAAGTACTCCGTCGTAAATACCGCCACCACTCCATATTCTGAATAACGTAGGAACAGCCGTTCGTCCAATGTGAGATTGGGCAGTGTCTGGAACGAAAAGCTCAACACGGAGTAGATAATCAGCAGGGTAATCCCGATGGCAAACGCGGGATGCTCAAGCAGCCGGTTAAGCTGGGTCTGGCCCGGACGACGAGTGGTCTGTCGAGTTGTGCGCATGGCGTCCTCTGCCTATTATTACGACATAAGCAGGCTATATTTTCAGAAGTCTTGGATGCATGCCAGTAGTTGCGCTTGACCGATAACAATTAATGGGTGCCTCTCTCTCTGCAGAGATTCGAGAAGAATTGCGGAAAGCAGCGGCTCGCTGGGTTGGATGAAAAACTGTGCGATATTTAGACAAGGAACGTTATTCGGAGTGGGTGGTTCGACAGGCACTCTATTGGCTCACGCCGACAACGCGATGGCGGTTGGACGAGACCGAAAACCAATGGGCCGTGGCGTTGGACGACGATTCGTATTCCGCCCAGGCTGAGCTGGATCGTTTGCTCAACGACTTTCTGCTAAGGGAGCGCATCGGCCGCCGGACAGAAACCACCCGATCGGCCATCGCCGACGCGGTCATCCGATCCATCCAGCAACGCCTCTCCGAATCATGATGCTCCCGTTCAATCTGGAACCCTTGAGCGATTCCCGGTACTTCATCAGCAACCTGGCGGGGTTCCACCGGGTCGTGGCTCGAGAAACGTTGGAGCTGCTTGCCGAGCAGGGAGACGGAGTCCTCGACGCTGGTATCAAGCAAGACTTGGCGCGAGGGTTGTTCTTGGCCGACAGCTCAGCGGGTGAGGAGGCCGGGGTGGCCGCTCTTGCCAGTGGCTACGCCCGGCGCCTAACACGGGATCTGGCGTTTCGCCCGACGTTCATGATCGTGCCGACACTGCGCTGTGACCACACTTGCAGGTATTGCCAGGTCAGCCGGGCCGCCCTGGGTGCCGCGCACTCGGACTATGACCTCGACGCCCGCCGGATTCCTCAGGTAATCGATCTGATCGCTCGGTTGGGGACGGCGCCCTACAAGCTGGAAATTCAGGGCGGGGAACCGCTGGTCCGGTTCGATCTGGTTCAAGCGATTTATGATGAAGCAGAAGCGCGTCTAGGCGCCACCGACTTTGAGGTCGTGATCACGACCAGTCTGTCGCTGCTCGATGACACCATCCTGGATTGGGCCAGGGGGCGGCGAGTGGTGTTTTCGACATCCGTCGATGGTACCGAGGTGGTTCACAACCGAAACCGCATCCTGCCGGGCGACAATGCTTATCAGCGAGTGAAACGGGGGATCCGCGCGATCCAGCGGCAGTTGGGGCCGGATCGTGTCGCGGCCGTCACCACCGTCACCAAGGACCTGCTGGCCCATCCGGAGGCATTAATCGAAGCCAGCCAGGAGCTGGGGCTGACCGAGCTGTTCGTACGCCCCGTCAGCCCCTATGGCTTTGCCCAAAAGTCAGGTACCGGGACCTATTCGTTCGACGACTACATGGCGTTCTACGACCGACTGCTGTCGTTGATCATTGCCCACGAGGCAGCCGGTGGCCAACTGCTCTCGGAGTATTCCGGCAAGATCCATTTACAGCGCGTGTTTCAGCCAGATTTCAACGGCTATGCGGACCTAAAATCGCCTAGTGGTTTCCTGTTGGACTGCGTGCTGATCAATTACGACGGCAAGGTGTTCGGCAGCGACGAAGCGCGCATGCTGCAACGCGTTAATCCAGAGCTCGATCTTTCTTGCGGGACCGTGGATCACTTCGACCCCGCGGCCAATCCCGTCTATCACAAGATCCTGAAGGAATCCCTAAACGCGGTGCATCCGGGGTGTGAGCAATGCGCTTATCAGCCCTTTTGCGGAACGGACCCATGCCAGGGCATCAGTGAGCAGGGCGAGCCGGTGGGGGATAAGTCACGGTCGGCCTTCTGCCAGTATCACAAACGCATGTTCAGTTACTTGATCGACCGGTATTACCGTGACCCGGAGGCCCGATCAGTCATGGAGAGTTGGTGTCATGCGTGAGGCCATCCGCCAGGACGTATTTGCGGTGCCCGAGGCGAATTTGGTCCCCGCCGGTTGCTGGGTGCTGCGTAAAACCTTACCGACGACGCCGGACACCTGGCTAAACACCTTGCTGGTGACGGGCAACGGAACCGACGCATCCTCCAGTAATGCTGGGGACATCTGCACGATCCATTCTCCCGAACTGTTTGACAGCATCGAGGATGGGGACGTTGGTTTGGTGAACGGCCGCGGTTCCGTGCGAGTCATATTGTCCCGTCGTGCCAATCACAATACGGTGTTGGTGACCGAACGGTGCGATAACCGTTGTCTGTTCTGTTCTCAGCCCCCCAAGGACCGCAACGACGACGAATTGCTGATGCAGGCGGCGGCCGCCATCATCAGCTTCGCCGGGAACGACGTCATTGGCGTCAGCGGCGGAGAGCCGCTGCTGTATGGCGATGCCTTCCTGAGATTCCTGGAGATCGTTCAGACTCATGCCCCCGAGACCGGATTGCATGTGCTTTCCAATGGGCGCGCCTTCGCCGATCGGTACTTCGCCCGGGCGGTCGCTGAGCGTCTTGAGTCGCCGGTCGTGTTCGGCATTCCACTGTACGCCGCCTTGGCGGAGGTGCACGACACTCTGGTCGGCGCAGCGGGCGCCCATGCCGATACCGTTCGCGGACTGATCAACGCGGGCAACGCCGGCATCCCGATCGAGCTGCGCATCATTCCGACCCAGAAAAACCTGCAGGAATTGGTTCCGCTCCTGGAACTGGCATTACGCTGCTTCTCGGGCCTGCAGCAGGTGTCGGTCATGAATCTGGAGCCAACGGGATGGGCCCGGGCTAACTGGGGCCAGTTGTATTGCGATCCGTCGCTGTATGCTGATCAACTGACAAGTATGGTGCGCCAGGCCGAGGCAGCCGGCCTGCCCATCGCCTTGTTCAATTACCCGCTGTGCCATCTACCGGACACCTTGCACCCCTGGGCCGTCCAGTCGATCTCGGACTGGAAGAATTATTACCCCGACACGTGCAGCGGATGCACAATGCGCCCCGAATGCGGCGGTTTTTTCAGCTCGTCACAGGGGCAATTTCATCAATCGCCGAGGATCATCTCATGAAAAAGAAATGGAGTTTGGCGGCCTTTCTGCCCGGGTTTATTGGGCTGACGGAAAACACCCAGGCGATCACGCTCAAATCGATGGCCGAGCAGGGCAGTGACGATACCCTCAAGCACATCGAAATCGCCCCCTTGCACGTGACGACGCCCCTCTACATTGCCGGACATCGCAGTCACAGCTCCCACGGCAGCCATCGCTCCCACCGATCCTCGTCCGGGGGGTACCGATCCTATTCCACACCGTCTTACCCGTCGACGCCGTCTTCTTCTTCGTCTTCATCCGGTTCGTCGTCCAGCAGCCGATCAGATCCTCTGGGCCAGCCGGCAACGCCGAGCTACACGGCACCCAAGCCATCCCATAAGCAGGTTGCCGATCGAACGGCGCTCATCATGCGCGTGCAGGTGGGGCTCAAGATCATGGGCTATTACACCGGCACCGTGGACGGGATCATGGGGCCGGCCACACGTTCTGCCATCAAGGACTATCGGGAAGAGAAAGGACTGCCCAACGGGCTGATTGATCAGCAACTGCTGAACGCCCTCGGGGTGGCCGCTCCGTGATGACACGCACCTTCCAGGTGATCGTTGCGCTGTTCTGCCTTGGGTGGCTGGCCAAAAACCTGGTGGTGCCGGCCGTGGCTTACTGGCTGTATCAGGACGACTACGTGGCTCTGGCGTCGCAATGCGGCGAGGCCATGGACGAATCCTGGTTCGCCCAGCAGGCGCCGGAGCTGGTGGATGACCGGTCCTCCCAAGTACAGCTGTTGGTCTGCCATGAATACGACAAAACGCGCAAGGTCATGCTGTCCATGGGGCTCAGCGAGTCGGTCTTGGCCTATCTGGGGTTGAAAGCCTTGGAAACGGGTCAGCATTCGGCTCAAGAAATCGTTGAACAACACCGTTTCCAGCAGCGATGAAGCGCTTGTTCTCCAATCTCTATTTAGGTTTGTTGGTGCTGTGCTGGTCCAGCGCTCTGCAGGCCCTCGACCTCGACGATCAGTTGCGGCTGGTCATTCAAGCTTACGGACTCGAGCCGGCGCTCTGCGAGGTAGACGCTCGAGTGGTCAAACACGGTAATCCGGAGCTGGGGCGCCTGCTGTTTAAATCGCCCGTGCTGAGTGGGGACTACGACACGTCCTGTGGCAGTTGCCACCAGGATCAGGTCGCGTTGGCCGATGGCTTGCCACTGGCGGTGGGCGTGGGCGGCGCCGGCAAGGGCAACGAGCGGCTGGCCAGTGACGGTGTGGTGGTCCCGCGGAATGCCTTTACGCTGTTCGGCCGTGCCAGTGCCGGATTCAACACCTTCTTCTGGGACGGCAAAGTCATGGAGATCCAGGGCAAAATTTACTCCCCACTGGGAGAGGGTTTTGCTCAGGGATTCCGCTCGCCCCTGGCGGTGGCCGCCGTGCTCCCCATCCTGGCCCGCGACGAGTTTCTGGGCCGCCAGGGAATGCTTAACGGCAACAGCCACCTTGAACGCATTAATAGCGCGTATTACGCCGATAAGGTGGCGGCCGCCAACCAGGTGCTGCAGGAGATCATCCGTAACCCGGAGGATCCAGTCGTCCGTGAACTGCGGGCGTTACTGGCCGCCCGGGGCCAAACGCCCGACGATTTCGACCTGACCATGGTGGGCAATGCACTGGCCAGTTTCATCGCGCAGAAAACAGCGGAGTGCCCGCAAACTCGGTGGGAGCGCTATATCGAAGGGGATCCTTCGGCGCTAACAAAAACGGAGAAGCAGGGCGCCGTGATCTTTTTCGGCAAGGGGCGCTGTGCCGGATGCCACAGCGGTAACCGGTTCAGTGATCTCCAGTTCCATTCCATCGGCGTCCCCCAGGGTGACCTTGGCCCGCATATGCACGGTCAGGATTTGGGGCGGGCGGACGTGACCTATCAAACCGAAGATCGGTACCGATTTCGGACACCACCTCTATGGCTGGTATCGAAAACCGCGCCTTATGGGCACAATGGCCGCTTTGAAACCTTGGACGACGTGGTGCGATTCCATTTGAATCCGATACCGTTTTTCGTCGCCCACAAGTGGACGTCCCAGCGGGAGTCGCTGACCTATGGCAAGGTGCTCGCGTCCCGCTCATTCCGCTTGGGGTTTATCGACATCACCTCCGAGGATGAACTGACGGCGCTGATCGCCTTCCTGAAAACGTTGTAGCAAGGACCGTTGTTCGTGTTCCAGAAAATTGCTGTACTGGTGCTGTGCCTGACATCGATGATGGCCGGGGCCACAGACCTCGTTAAACGCTCTAGCTCGATGCTGTGCCACCCGCCCGCAAGCCCGTACTACAACCGCATCCAACACTACGACGGCTTTCCATCGCTGCAGGCGTGCCTCGACAGTGGGGGCGCTTTACCGAAGGCATTGCGAAGCCGCGCCTCATCCGGGAGGCCGTCGAGTAGCCCATCGGAATACGATCGGGATGCGTTCGGTGCCGGTTGGGCGGACACCGATCATGATTGCCAGTATACCCGAGCCGATGGTACGTCGATTTGGATCGCTTCAACGCATCGGCACCTTTGGTATAAGCCGCTGGCAGCGCCAGAATTTCCTTCAGTTTGAACGAGCGGTGGCCAGAAGTTCGGGGGCCAAGTTCGGCCACGTCCTTGATTTGAAGCAGCGCAATTTCCTGAACGCGCATTCCGAGCTTGAAGCTGATCTGAACCAGTGCGGTGTTCTTTTCCGGATAGCGGTGCTCCTGAATTACATTCAAGAGATGGGCGAACTGCTCGGGTGTGAGCACCACAGCGCCTGCCTGCGTGCAATTGCAGGATTGGAGGGTGAGCACGAAAAACAACAAAGAAACATGTAGTTGGAGTCTGGATATCAAATTAAGTACTTTGTGTGGAAATTAAGTACTTTGCGTGGAGAAATTCAGAACTTTGCGTGGAGAAATTCAGAACTTTGCGTGGAGAAATTCAGAACTTTGCGTGGTCATCCAGCACTTTCTGTGGTCGTCCATTGGTGTCTAAAAGTTATCCACAGATGAATACCAAACTGCGCATAATGTATATTATGTTAAATTGAATATTGGGCCTGAAGTCTGGCTATGCACCTGAGCAATCACGACTCCCTATCTAGGCCCATGCTCTTATCTTTTGCTGGAACAGCAAACGTGAGACAGTCGGCGAAACTGCCCGTACCCTCTCAGGCGTGTTTCTTCTTTATTATAAGCTTCCAACCCGGCCAAAGGATTACTTCCTGCGATGCGATCCATCGTTCTTTTAATCTCTGCGCTCATTGCTGTGGCCGGATGCACGTCCACCCGATCAGTGCCGTCGACCGGCACGGACTTCCATCTCGACGGCTGTACGCCGTTCCTGAATTGCGTGTCGAGTGAGTCTTCCGTTTCTTTATATAAAGTCCCTCGTCTGGCGCTGACCGATCGTCTGTCGGTGGAATCCTGGAGTGGCATCCTGTCTATCGCGCTCGATTTGCGCGGTGCTAGGTTGCAAAGCGCCCGGTTCGGCTATGCGCAGGTTACCTGCTACAGCGATCTACTGCGTTTTCCGGATTATCTGGAGATACTGGTGACGGCGGATGAGCATCATCTTGAGGTCCGCTCCCAGTCGCTGCTGGGGTTCTATGACCTGGGCGTGAATCGCCAGCGAGTCGAAACCCTGCGTCGTCGTCTGCAGGATGCGGGGCTGGTCCTGGATTCCTCGCAAACCGGGGGGCCCGACTAAGGTCCTGGCGGGCTTTGGCTTTGCGGTTGCTTTAAATTACAACTTTAATGACCTCGGTGGCTGTAAAAACCAGCGCTACCCGCCTAGAATTCACACCGTTTTGTTGAAACCCAGCCGAACGTTGACCTTTGAGGCGGTTTTGACTTTATTTTGATATTGTCAGGGTTACCCTAGTCGCGCCGACGCTTCGCGATAATCCGCTCAATGGCAGGAACGACGCATCGATCCCCTCATGCCGTTTCCGTTTCGCTGTTTTAATCGTTTTGTTCATAAGACTTTGGAGTTTCCGCTTTGAAAATTTCTGTCGTCATTCCTGCCAAGGATGAAAGTGAGAATATTGAACCACTTGTGGCAGAAATCCATCAGGCGATTGACGGTGTCGTGCCGTTTCAGGTGATCGTCGTCGATGACGGCAGCACCGATGGTACCGGTGATGTTGCGATCGAGACCGGTAAGCGTCTTGGCTGCGAGGTGAAATGCGTCCGTCACCAGAACAGCGTCGGTCAGAGCACGGCCGTGCTCACGGGTGTCCGTCACGCGGACGGCGAGTGGATCGTGACGATGGACGGCGATGGCCAGAACGATCCGGCCGATATCCCGGCCATGATTGATTGTGCCAAGACCATGAAAAACGACATTTTCTGCGTCGCCGGTTACCGCAAGGCCCGCAAGGACACCGCCTGGAAGCGGTTCCAGTCGAAGCTGGCCAACCGGGTTCGGGATGCCCTGCTCCATGATGGCTGTCCGGATACCGGCTGCGGTTTGAAACTTTTTCCCCGTTCGACGTTCCTATCGTTGCCCTATTTCGATCACATGCATCGCTTCCTGCCGGCACTGATTCGCAGCCAGGGGGGCGACATTGAGGTGGTGGTCGTGAGCCACCGTGATCGCCAGCGTGGCCAGTCGAAGTATTCCGCCTGGAACCGGGTCTGGGTGGGTATTGTCGATCTGTTTGGCGTGATGTGGCTGCAACGGCGCGCCAAAGTGCCCGTGATTGCCCGTGTAGACGATACAAAGGCCGGCTAGCGATGCGTTTCCTGAAAAAAGTGTCCGTCATGGTGATCGTGATGGCGCTGGCTGCTTTTGTGGTTCAGCAGGACTGGCTGGCCCACATTGCCGATAGCCAGTGGGTCGCCGATTACCTGGCCCGGGAAGGCTGGCCGGCTTTCCTGCTCATGTCCCTGGTGGCGATCGCCTACACGGCAGCAGGCGGCCCTCGTCAGGTGCTCGCCTTTGTCTTTGGTTACGCGCTGGGCGGTTGGATCGGAATGGCGGTTTCGACGGTATTGACGACGTTCGGTGCGATGGTCTGTTTCCTGGTATCCCGTTTCATGATCGGAGATTGGGCGCGGCGCCGGTTTGGCAAACGCCTGGATAAGGTCCAGGTGTTGCTGGGCGAGAAGACGGCCCTGAAGGTGCTGATGATCCGGCTGCTTCCGGTGGGCAGCAACCTGATCACCAATCTTCTCGCCGGTGCCACGCATATCCGTCTTTTGCCGTTCCTGGCCGGCAGTTTTGTTGGCTACATCCCTCAAATGGCCGTTTTTGCGCTGTTGGGCGCGGGCATCGGGGTGTCCGACCATCGCAAGATGATCCTGAGCATCGTGCTGTTTATCGTCGCATCCATTATAGGCATCTACCTCTATCGCACTCGCAGCAGCCGACAAATCGGTGAACTGGTTACAAAGGATCTGTGAAGTCCCATGAATCGTTCGGTATCCCTGTCGCAACAAATCTATGAAACGCTGACCAGTGACGAATACAGCCGCGTTGTCTGGTTCCTGCTGGCCTTCGCCGCCATCCTGATTTTCCTGGGCATCGGGCTGCGTTCGCCGTGGCCTGCCGACGAACCCCGGTTCGCGGAAGTCGCCCGGGAAATGGTGGATTCCGGCCAGTGGCTGATTCCCATGCGCGGTGGTGAGCCCTATCCGGACAAGCCTCCGGTCTTCATGTGGTCGATCGCGTTCTTCTACTGGCTGACGGGCAGCCTGAAAGCCGGTTTCCTGCTGCCGAATGCCATTTGCGGCCTGGTGACTGCGTTCCTGGTGTTCGATCTCGGAGCCCGCCTCTGGAGCGTTCGCGTTGGCCGCAACGCCATGCTCCTGCTGCTCCTGGCGCCGCAGTTCGTCGTGCAGGCCAAGAGCGCCCAGATCGACATGATGGTGGCCTGCTGGATCACGATCGGCTGCTATGGGTTGCTGCGCCACTTTATGGTGCGTTCATCCTGGGGCTGGTATTTCACGGCCTGGGCGTTCATGGGACTTGGCATTATCACCAAGGGCGTGGGCTTCCTGCCGGCCCTGATGATGATCCCGGTGCTCTATCTGGCCTGGCGCCGGCCTGACGCCCTGGTGACGAAGCCGACCTGGACCTGCCTGCTCGGGCCTGTCGTGATGCTGCTGGTCGCGGCGGCCTGGCTGGTGCCGATGGTGCTGTACGTCAATGCCAGCGGTTCCGAGATGTTCATGCAGTACCGCGACAACATTCTGTTCAAGCAGACGGCAGAGCGTTATGCCCATTCCTGGGGTCATATCCAACCCTGGTACTACTTCATTGCCAACGTGATTCCGTCGCTGTGGTTCCCGCTGCCCTTGATGCTCCTGGCGGGCCTGGGGCGCCTGCGCGATGCCTGGAAAAACGAGCCCGGCGTGTTCCTGATGCTGGGCTGGATCGTTCTGGTCCTGTTTTTCTTCAGCATGAGTCCCGGCAAACGGGGCGTCTATATCCTGCCGGCGCTACCGATGTTCGCGCTGTCGCTCGCTGCGATGTACACCGGTTATCCGCTGGCACGCTGGTTCCGGCCGTTGATGGGTGGCATACAGGCGGTTCTCGGCGCCGTCCTTATCACCGTCGGTGTCCTGGCCTGGTTCAACCTGCCCAAGCTGGTCGAGAAGGCATCGGACTACACCAAGGATTTAAGTCTGTTGCACGAGGCCGGCAGTCTCCTGATTGTGGCGGGCCTGATCTGGCTGTTGACGTTGCTCCTCCTGCGCAAGCAGCACGCCCTTCTGCGCCTGTTGGCTGCGATGTCGTTGACATGGGTGTTGCTGTCAACCTGGGGTTACTCGGTCCTGGAGCCGTTCCGGACACCCAGAAATGTTCTTGCTAACGTCGAGAAAACAGTTGCCGGGAACCCCGGCGCTCAACTTGGTCTCATCAAATTTAAGGAACAGTTCATCTTGTTCTCTAAACTGGATGTCACCCAGTTTAGCTATTTCAACTCACTTCGCGAGCAGGAGCGCCTTGCTTGGGAGTGGATGAAGCAGCGGGATGATCGTTACGTGCTCGTCGGAGATGAGGACAAACTCGAGTGCTTCCGAGTAAAGAAAGGCCAGCCCATGGGTGTCGCCCACAGCGAGAACTGGATACTTCTGTCCCGGGATGCCATGACGCCGACCTGTCCGACGCCGGATCCGGACAAGCGAGAGATTTTCCACATACCGAATCCCGGTCGATGGCTGGACTAACGGAATAGCGCGGGCTTAGATCCTTTAAACGAGGTAATTATGGGGCGTTCCAAGATGTTGTCGCCGACAATGACCAAGTTTCGTTTGATTCTTCTGGTCTCTGCCTTCCTGATGCTGGTGGGTAATCAACAGTTTTTTACCAACATTACCCGCGTGTACCCGCTGGACTGGTCGACACTGCCATTCCTGGCCTCGATTGCCGTCGTATTCACAGCGGCGCTCGTATTGCTGTTGTCGCTGGTGTGTTTCGGGCGAAGCACCCGCCCTATCCTGATTGTCCTGCTCATGCTGTCGTCGTTCGCCGCCTACTTCATGGACAGCTACAACGTGGTGATTGATGCGGACATGCTCAGCAATGTCGTGCACACCAATGTTGACGAGGCCAGCGATCTTTTCTCGTGGCGCCTGGTCGCCTATGTGTTGCTGATCGGCGTGTTGCCCTCCGTGTTTGTCTGGCGGGTGCGGATTGAGCCGGTACCCTTCAGGAAGGATCTGCTGTCTTCCGCCAAGATGTTCGGCGGTTCCCTGGCGCTGGCGGCCGTGCTGATTGTCAGCCTGGGTAGCTACTATGCGTCGTTCTTCCGTGAGCACAAGATTCTTCGCTATTACGCCAACCCCACGTTCTATATCTATTCAACGATCAAGTTCGCCGGACGCTATATCGACTCCGCGCCCAAGGCGTTTGCCACGATTGGTAACGACGCTCACATTCCGCCGGAGGATAACGATCGTGAACTGGTCATCATGGTGGTGGGTGAAACGGCACGCGCCGACCATTTCTCGCTGAACGGTTATGAACGGGACACAAATCCGCGCCTTGAGAAAGAAAACGGTCTCGTCAACTTCAGCAATTTCTGGTCGTGCGGCACGTCCACGCAGGTCTCTGTGCCCTGTATGTTTTCAGATTTAACCCGGGACGATTACTCTGAGGACGATGCCGAAAATACATCAAATGCGTTGGATTTGTTGGCTAAATCCGGAGCGAACGTGCTGTGGCTGGATAACAACTCCAGCTCAAAGGGCGTCGCCGACCGGGTTGAATACCACAGTTATAAATCGTCCGACCTGAATCCGGAGTGCGACGAGGAAGAATGCCGGGATACCGGAATGCTGACAGGCCTGGATGACTACATCCGCAATCATCCCAAGGGTGACATTTTTATCGTGCTTCACCAGATGGGCAACCACGGGCCGGCCTACTACAAACGGTATCCCAAGGAATTCGAGCGATATACTCCCGTCTGCAGGACGAGTCAGCTTGAGGAGTGCAGCGAGGAAGAAATAATCAACGCCTACGACAACGCAATCCTCTACACGGATTACTTCCTGGATCGGGTGATAGATGTCCTGAAACGTCATACGCCCGAGTTCGAGACAGCGATGTTCTACCTCAGCGACCACGGTGAGTCACTGGGGGAATACGACGTTTACCTGCATGGGCTTCCTTACATGATTGCGCCGGATGAGCAGAAACACATACCGGCCCTGATGTGGTTCGGCAGCAGCTATGACGGCGTGGACGTGAGCGAGCTGCGCAAGCACAAGGACGATCGTTTCAGCCAGGACAACGTGTTCCACACGCTCCTGGGGCTTCTTGAGGTGCATACCAACATCTACGAGCCGAAGATGGACATCCTCCACTCATCCCGGGTACCCGATGAATGGGAAGAACACGATGCTTCATCCGTCGCGTCCCAGCCGGAATCGTCCGGGCAGAATGGCAGCACGAACTGAGCGTGAACGAAAAAGGGGCGCCTCATGGGCGCCCCGCTTCTTCTGCATCGTCTCTCAGGATCACTTGATCCAACGATCCCCCCAATGCGTCACGTCACGTGCCTGCTCAACCGACAGGGCCCGTGCGCCAAGCGTGTTTTCCGTTGATTCGGCCGCGGTGATCTCATCATCGATAAGGCGCGTCGACAGCGACAACCAGCTTGTCACGAAAGCCACGGCGTCTGCGTTGATCTCATAGGCCTCATCATCAAGGTTGGTAATGTCGTCACAGGCCGAGTGATAGCAGGGATCGAAGGCAACACCGGCTTCCCCACCAAACTTGGCGGCCTGTTCTTCGGTCTTCAGCACTTCGGCGCCGGTAAAGAGGCCGCCGAAGGCGATGCCGTTATCGAAGTACGCCGCATAGTCGGACCGGAAATCGATTTCCGTGCCTTCTGACGGCAGGCCCCGCAGGTTGAAGTATTCCTCGAACAGACCCTCGATAGCCGCGGACCCGGGAGGTCCCTCCAGTCCGAAGTCGGAGCCGTCACCGTCGTAGATGAAGTAGGCGAAATTGGGCGAGGCGATCATATCGAAGTTCAGGTACGCCTTGATCTGCCCTTTCTCCTCTTCTGACAGGCTGTCGACATAGTAGGTCGAACCGACCAGGCCGGCCTCTTCCGCGCCCCACCAGGCGAAACGCACCTGGTTGCGTGGATGCGCTCGTTTCATCTGCAGCGCCAGTTCCAGCAGGGCCGCTGAGCCGGACCCGTTGTCGTTGATGCCGGCACCGTCATAGACGGAATCCAGGTGGGCGCCGACCATCACGACGTTGTCCGGGTCGCCGCGTCGGGAGTGGGTGACGACGTTATAGGTTTCCGTCTGCTCCCGCACCACATTGGCGACCATATTCAGCTCCAGGCCATCGGTCTGGGCCCAGGTCACGCCGTTGTCGTAGGTCGCGAAGAACACCGGGACGCCTCCGGAATAGTCCTCACCCAGGGTGGCGCTGATCAGCCCGGTGCGATCCTCGGTATCGCCCTGGTTGAAGATGATCACCCCGACAGCCCCTGCGTTCGCCGCATTCTCGGCCTTCTGGCCGAAGGTGCAGGCACCCCGCTGCACCAGAGCAATCGCCCCTGCCGGAAAGCCGGTAAAGTCGGCCGGCTCGCAACCGCTGGTCGAGGCGTTGCCGGTACCCAGGTCCAGATCCACCGGTACCACCGGACCGGTCACGTCACCCGGCTCGGTCTGCGACAGATAGTTGAAGTCCTCTTCCCAGACATAGCTTTCCGGCGCGGGAGCCGTTGCGGCCAACTCGCCCTCCGCTTCCGGATAGAATGCAGTGAACGGGAAGGTCTGGACCGTGACGTCATAACCGGCGCCTTCCAGCGTCGATTTTACGTAGTCGACTGACGCACTATAGCCGGGAAGCCCGGCTGCCCGATTACCGTCATTGGCCTGTGCGATACCATAAAGCATCTGCTCGTGGTATTTGATGTTGTCCACCTGCATGCACCGCGGCAGGCCGAATGGCGTGCTGTTGAGGATGCCTGCCCGACATTCGAAGAAGCCCAGGTGATCCGGACTCCAGAAGCGGTTGAGTATATCGCTGGTCGACGGTTGGTAGGACGGCAGCTCTGGGGCCGCCTGCAAGTTGAAAGCAAGAAGGCATGACCCCAATCCCAGGGCCACATTCGATATTGCCAGTTTCATTTTTCGTCTCCAATCCTAGGAGTTTATTCCCGGCAAGGGCAGCGTGGGGTCTCAGATCGACTCCGAAAATCCCCCGGCTTCCCTGCCGCGCTGGCACCACTGCGTCCTTCGGTGCTGAGAGAAATACTAGACGTGATTCCGCCCGTACGAAAATTAAACATATACCAAAAGTGGGGGTAAGCCGGGCGGGTCAGCGCCAGGGACGCAGCCTGAGCGTGTGTGATAAGGTTTTCTGAACTTTGTTGCTAAGGATCAGGTATGTCGCAGTCCACACTCGCCCTCGCCGATGCGCTGCCCAAGGCGGAGCTCCATATGCACCTCGAAGGCAGCCTGGAGCCGGAGATGATGTTCGCCCTCGCCCGCCGTAATGGCGTGGATCTGCCCTACGCGGACGAAGAGGCGTTGCGCCAGGCCTACCAGTTCAACAACCTGCAGGAATTTCTCGATCTCTACTACAGTGGGATGTCGGTCCTCCAGACCGAGCAGGATTTCTATGACCTGACCTGGGCCTACCTCGAGCGCTGCCAGGCCGACAACGTCATCCATACCGAGGTTTTCTTTGACCCGCAGGCTCACCTGGAACGGGGCGTTGCCTTTGGCACCCAGTTCGAGGGTATTTACCGGGCGCTTAGCGACGGGCGTGACAAGCTGGGCATCAGCTTCCGCCTGATTCTTTCCTTCCTCCGCCACCTGAGTGAAGAAAGCGCCTTTGAAACGCTGGAACTGGCCATGCCCTACCTCGACCGGATCGACGGCGTAGGCCTCGATTCCTCGGAAATGGGACACCCACCGGACAAGTTCGAGCGGGTCTTCAGACGCTGTCGGGAGTTGGGCCTGAAAGTTACTGCTCATGCCGGCGAGGAAGGTCCGCCCGACTATGTCTGGCAGGCCATCAATCAGTTGGAAATACAGCGTATCGATCACGGCAACCGCGCCTTGGAGGACGAGGCACTGACCGCCCTGATCGCCGAGAAGGGTCTGACCCTCACGGTCTGCCCCCTGTCCAACCTGCGGCTCTGCGTAATCGATAGTCTTGCCGATCATCCGCTGACGACCATGCTGGACAAGGGGCTGCATGTCACCCTGAACTCCGACGATCCCGCCTACTTCGGCGGTTACGTCAATGCCAACTTCCACGCCATGATCGAGCACCTTCACCTGACACCCGAGCAGGTCGTCCAACTGGCCCGCAACAGCTTCGAGGGAAGCTGGCTGAGCGACGCCGACAAGCAGGCGGCGCTGGCGCGGGTTGATGCGGTCTGGCAGGCCCGGAAGCCAAGTTAGCCTGCAGCAGTCGTCCGAAGTTTCCTGTATGGCGCCCGGGATACGGGCTCGTTTATAACGTAAGGATTCCGTTCCATGGATTCCGGCCAGCGAGGATAAGGAGACCATGACGACCTGGTTGATAGCCAACCCCAAGGCCGGCGACGGCCAGCGTGGCGCCGGTTTCTGGCAGGAACGGCTCGCTCGCGCAGGCGTGACCGGCCTGACTGTCTGCGACTTCGATCAGGACGACTGGATGGAGCGCGTCAGCGCCGATGACCGGGTCCTCGCGGCCGGTGGCGACGGCTCGGTAAACCGCGCGGCGTCCCTTTGCCTGCGCACCGGCGCCACCCTCGGCATCCTGCCCTCCGGAACCGCCAATGATTTCGCCCGCAACCTGGGATTACCCGATGACCCGACGGCGCTGTGCGAGCTGGTCGCCAGCGGCCGGACCCATTGGCTGGATGTGGCCGGCTTCGACGATCAGATTTTCCTCAACGTGGCCCACATTGGCCTGGGCACATGGCCGGTGCGGGAGTCGTCCAGCCAGACCAAGCGCCTTCTGGGGCGTTTCAGCTATGTGGCGACCCTGCTGCGAAAGGTCCGGGACAAACGCGGGTTTCGCGCCGTTATCGAGTGCGAGAGCGGCGTCGTGGCCGGGCGCTGGTTGTCTATTGTCGTGGCCACTGGCGCCTTTTTTGGCGGCGGCAACGAGATACCCGAGGCCTCCGCCAACGATGGCCAACTGGATATCGTTGCGGTGAAACCCCGTTCGTTGATGCGACTGTTCCTGACGTTTCTGCGGGTGCGAATCTTCCGGCGCTCGCCGGGCCAGACGGACACGGTGGTTCATCTGAAAAGTCCCTGGTGCCGCATCGATACCCACAAGCCCAAGACGGTAACCGCCGATGGCGATGTGGCCGGAAAGACGCCACTGGATGTGACCTGTCGTCCCGGCTGCCTGAAAGTCATCTGCGAACAGGTGGTCTGTACCTGAGCATCGTCACAGCTTTCAAAGTCAATGACAGTCTCCATATCAAATACGCCGTGGTGACGTTCGACGAGCCCGCGTGCATACCCGATTTGGCATTTATGGCATCTTTTATGTCGAATTTGCCACTCTTGTAGAGGGTTGGATACTGCCAGTATGGCGTCTCATCTATGAACCTTTTCAACAATCGTCTGCGCGCCCACGGGCGCCGTATAATGATAGTGATGTCTGCAAGACAGGGGGATACACCCATGGAACGCAAGATGTTGCTCGGCTTCGGCCTGGTTGCCGCCGGACTTCTGCTCAGCGGCTGTGCCACTACCACCGATAACGGCATCTCGGTGAAATATGCGACGGACAATCTCCAGGACCGGATTATCGTGTCGTCAGAGCTTTACGATCAGCCTTTTACCGGCTACCCGTCGCCATCGGACTATTTCTTTGCGGCTTCCATCGATAAACGGAGCGGCGAGAAATTCTATCAAATCAACCTGCTGGTCAATTCAGAGGACTGGAGGCGGTGGGACCAGCTGCAATTCCGGAAGAACGGTGAGCCGGTTACACTGCCCATTGCATGGCAGGGCACCGACATGACCTGCACGGATTACGGCTGCGCCCACACCGAATACGGCGTCGCCAGCCTGGATGAGCCCACCCTTGAGTACATCGCCGGGCAGGACCGTCCGGTGGAGGTGCGAATGGGGTCATCCCGTGTCGACAGCCACCTCGACGTCCAGTTGTATCCGGACGAGGCACGGGCTTTCCTGACCAAAACCAGTCGTCTGCCGATGTAAGCGGACGCCATTAATCCAGATATCCACCGACAGCCTGGACGATTTCCGGGCTGTCGGGCGGTGACACCCAGACAGCCAGCGCCGTCTGCGTCTGCCCTGCTTCCGGTCTTGGCGGCAAGGTGACTGACCACGGCGAACCGCCATCAGGGTGCGTCACATCCAACACCACAAAATCATGGTTCAGCTCACGCCCCCGGTTTTCACCGGCCTTGACCCGGGTTTTCATCCCTATGCCGAGATAGGCAACGTTTAGCCTCTGCCCTGGCTGGTAGCCGGTAAACTCCACCGTCAGCCGCGCCTGCCCGTCCAGTGTTGCGGTCATCCTGCCGACCTTGGCCGGTGTCGACTGCCAATCCCGTTGGCCCTGGAACCAGTCGCGCCATTCGTGGCTGTTGATGACGATCCCCGGTGTGTAGACCTGGCTGACGTCTCCCGAGTCGACGTATTGGCGTTGGCGGGCGCTGAAGGCCGGATCGGCCATGCGATCCTTCCAGCCGATGTAATCCCAGTAATCCACATGGAACGCCAGCGGGATGAACGACTTGAACAGGCCGGGCCGGGATTTGAGTGAAGACAGCCAGCGGTCGGCGGGCGGGCAACTGCTACAGCCTTCCGACGTGAAGAGTTCGACGGTATCCGTTGATTCCGAACCACTTTCCCAACGCTTGAGCGGCTCGGCAAACACAGCGCCGGAAAGGCTGAAAGCAAGCACAGGGAGCAGGAATCCTTTGACCAGAAACCGCCTGGACAGTGGCATGGCGAAGACCTCCGACGTGATCCGTTGCCGCGTGGCGACGTGGCGTGCAACCCGTGTTCCTCTGGTTCGAGTGCCAGGTGCCGGGAAGGTTCCCCAGGGGAGCCATTATGGTCGGTTTGCGTCGATGTAAAGCATACATCATCGGCCAGGCGCTCCCTTGTTGACCGGGATTAACGACGACATTCGCCTTTCGCGGCGCGTGAAGGTACCCTTCGCGCACCGCGACCAGCCGTCCGTCCATGGAAAGACCTTGTTCTGAATGAGAAACCTGTCTCCCGTTACCTATATCGTCAGCATCACGATGGTGCTGCTCAGCATCTTTATGGCTATACCGGCCTTGCTCTATCTCGGCGAGGCGGATTCCAATACGACCGCGTTTGCATACCCTGCGCTGGGCATATTCATCGCCGCATCGGTCGGGATCCTGCTGACCCGCCACCGCTCTCACCGGCTCCAGCCCCGTTACATGTTCGTTCTGACGGTCAGCAGTTGGCTGATCATCTCCATTCTCTGTGCCCTGCCCCTCTACTTCAGCAACCTCAACCTGTCGATGACCGATGCAATCTTCGAGAGCTTCTCCGGGATCACCACCACCGGTTCGACGGTGCTGAGTGGCCTGGACACCATGTCTCCGGACATCCTGCTGTGGCGCTCGATCATCCAGTGGATGGGCGGCATCGGGATCATCGGCATGTTCGTCGCCGTTTTGCCGTTCCTGGGGATCGGTGGCATGCGCCTGTTCGCAACCGAGTCGTCGGAATGGACGGAGAAGGCCTTGCCGCGAATGAAGAGCCTGAGCCGCGGGCTGCTGTTCGTGTACTGCGCCTTGACCCTGGCCTGCATCCTCATTTACTGGGTGTCCGGCATGAGTCTGTTCAACGCCGTCAACCACGCCTTTACCACCATCTCCACCGGTGGCTATTCCACCTCCGATCAGTCCATGGGCCAGTTCAATTCCAACCTGATCCTGTTTGAAGCCTCGATCTTCATGGCCCTGGGCAGCATGCCCTTTTTCCTGTTCGTCCGCGAGCTGCATGGGCAGCACTGGGTCCTGTTCCGCGACCAACAGGTCCGTGCCTTTCTCGGGCTATTGATCGCCGCAGCGCTGGTCATGACGGTTTACCGGCTCTGGATGCATGAGGAGCATCCGTTGGGGCTTTTCGTTTCCGCGCTGTTTAACGTGACGTCGATCGTGACGACCACCGGTTATGCCTCCGAGGACTACCTGCAGTGGGGATCGTTCACGAGCGTGGCGTTCTTCTTCCTGACGTTCATTGGCGGGTGTTCCGGGTCGACCAGCGGCGGCATGAAGATTTTCCGCTTCCAGTTGTCCTTCATGGTGCTCAAGGAACAGTTCCGGCGTTTGCTGCACCCCCGGGCGGTGCTGACCCGGAATTTCAACGGACGGGCGGTGAGCGATGAGATCATCGCCTCGATGATTGCCTACGTGTTCGTCTTCCTGATGGGCATGGCGGTGATGACGCTGGGCCTGTCGTTGATGAACGTGGACCTGACGACCGCGTTGACGGCGTCGATAACGGCCCTGACCAACGTGGGTCCGGGACTGGGGCCGGTCATCGGGCCGGCGGGTAACTTCGCGTCCCTGCCTGATGCGGCCAAGTGGATTCTCAGTGCCGGCATGATCCTCGGACGCCTGGAGCTATTGAGCGTGATTATCCTCTTCTCGCCGGCGTTCTGGCGGACCTGAGCCCCCCGTCCCCACCGGTTTCTCCTGGACTGGCTGGCGGCCGGTATCATCCGGTGCCAGCACGGTTTCAAACAGGACACCTTTGGAAATTGCAGACGCCAGCATTATGAGCAGGGCCAGTAGGGTGACGCGCACGATCACCTTTTGTGGCGTCATCCTGGAGCGTCTGCGGAAAAACACGACGATCAGCCCAGGTTCAGGTGCTTGCGGAGAAACTGGCCAATATCCAGGATCTCCTCCAGGCAAACGCTGTGATCCATCGGGTAGGTTTCATAGCTGACGTCGTAGCCCATGTCCTGCAATGCCTGGACGCTCTTCCTGCCCAGGCTTTCCGGCACCATCGGATCGTGGGTGCCGTGGTAGATCCGGATGGGAATGCGGCGATTGGCCTCGGATGGCTGGATGCTACCGGCCGTCGCGAAGTAGGTGGACAGGCCGAGAATGCCCGCCAGAGGCTTGTCATAACTCAGGCCCACCTCATAGGCCACCGCCCCGCCCTGCGAGAAGCCGGCGATGACAATCCGTCGGCTGTCGATGCCCCGGTCGATTTCCTGTTCGATCAGTTCGACGATGGCATCCGCCGACTTGCGCAGCTGTTCTTCGTCGACAGTGCGGTCGATATCCATGGCCTTGATGTCATACCAGGCCGGCATATGCATCCCACCGTTGATGGTCACCGGCAGGTTGGGTGCGTGAGGAAAGATGAACCGCACGCCCGCATCCTGCGGCAACCGCAGCTCGGGCACCACCGGTTCGAAATCGTGGCCGCTGGCACCCAGGCCGTGCAGCCAGATGACGGCCGCATCGGGGTTGGGTCGGGTTTCGAGTTCTATGGTCTTGAGTGTGGTCACAGTTACCTCACAACGTTGATTTTCAGGATTAGGGATGTGTCGGCAGTCTACCGAATCCAGTGCCACGGCTCACCGGGCACGGGCTCAGCCGGCTGTTCCAGGCTTCGGGCCTGGACATGGGCAATCAGGTCCGGCAGGAAAGCCAGGAAATGCGCTTCCAACTCGCTGTCGTGCTGCCAGATCTCTTCGATAACGCCCTCAAACCGGTTCGCAAAACGGATGCGGCCAGCGATCCGGTCCAGCGCAAAGCCTACCTGTTCCAGGTCCCGGTAGGCATCAAACCAGTCATGTCGGATCATCCGTTCCACAACCGTGGCCATGGACGCCGGCATCAGGTGCTCTCCGGCTTCAAGATCGGCATAGGCCCGGGTTACGAAGGCGTCGAAATCAACGGTTGCGAACCTGGACCAATGGCGGATCAGGAAATGATCGTAGAGCACGTCCAGCGCGATGCCGGCGAAACGCCGGCGGCGGGATGAGAACAGAGCCTTGGAAGCCATGACCTCAGGATGGCGATCGGTATAGGCGTCCACCGCCCAGTGGTTTTGCAGGCCCTGGCGGACGGGCGCCGGCAACGCCTCCGTCCGCACACCCCGGGCAAAATCTCCCAGCAGGTTGCCAACGCGGGAGGGTGTCGTCGGCTGTGCCAGGAAAAGGTGCGCGAGGTGATTCATGGTGGGATCAGCTGTCGGTCAACGGTGGCGCCATGGCTTTAAGCATACTGTTTACCGGGTTGGCATACATCGCCAGCAGGAACGGATGCAACGCCCGGTCGGCGGCGGCCAGTCGCCGCTCCAGTTCGGCCCGTGCCGCTTCGATATCCGCCGGTGACCAGGCTTCTGCGGTTTCGATCGTTTCCGGAACCTGGGGTTCCGTCTGGTGGCTCAATTGGTTCACCTGGCTCATGTCGTAGGCAATGAGGTTGGAGGCATGCAAGTGATAGTGACGGTGCATGTCGTCGTCGATGCGCGCAGCCAGCTCTTTCGCCGTATCCGGCGAGTCGGTGATGGGGGCACCGAAATGCACGTGCACGTGCCCCTTGAAGCCGGTCAGTCCCTGCACGATCTGGTCGGTATCCTCGTCAGCATGCTTCTGGTAGGAGCCGGTTCTTGCCCGTGCTTCCAGCTCCCGGGCCTTGGGCATGTCGCAGGGGTCGTACTCATAGGCGATCGAAACCGGCACGATGCGAAGCCGGTTCATCGATTCGGCAAAGCTGACGCCGGATTTCTTCTGGCTCATGTAGAACATCTTGATGATGGCCGGATCCGTCAGGTCCAGTCCATCCTTGGCACGGCCTTCCCGCTGCGCAATCCAGATGCTCTGGTTGTCCTCGATCGAGTGATGGATGAACGCCGACAGGGTCTGGTAGGCGTCCCGCATCTCCCGTGGGCTCGACATGCTGCGCTTGACCACGAAGCTCTTGTTCAGGCGCATCATCTCCGCGAAAAGCCGGTTCTGCAGCAGGTTATCGCCGATGGCGATGCGCGTGGTCTGCTCCTTGTTCTCGTGCAGCAGGAAATTCACCACCATCGGGTCGAACACGATGTCCCGGTGGTTGGAGATGAACAGGTACGCGGTGTCCTTATCCAGCCGATCGAGGCCGGAGTGGGTCAGCCGCGTTGTGGTCCGCTCGATCAGCTGGCCGACAAGCGGATGGAGGCGTGCCTGCAGTCTGCCAATGGAATCCACACTGCCGAACTCGCGTTTCAGCCAGCGGCTGATCCAGAACCGGGTCACTGCGGGCGCCAGGCGGGTCATGGTGGGCGCCTTGAAACGGCCTATGAGCGTCAGGAACTCCGGATCATTGATCAGGCGGCGGATGGCACCCGGGGTTTCGTCATCCCGGTACGGCCGAATTGCATCGAAATCCTGCATGGTGTCCTTGTTGGAAATTTTTTTGGGGCGAAAACCGCAGCTATGCCCGTCCATGCCAAGGTTCCGTGCGGGCGACTATGGCGCCATCGATTCGAAACCTGTCGGCAAGTTTAGGTGGCGCCATTCTACCGCGCCAGATCAAAGGGCGACATTGTACCGTCCCCGACGGTGAGAAAAAGGCCCCGTCTCTGGTATCCTTCTCGCCTTCCATTCATCTGCCGTCCTGAAACCCTATGACCCTGACCGAGAGACCACCGGCCACCGATCCCGAGAGCCTGAAAGCCCGTGCCCAGACGGTGCTGCACGACACCTTCGGTTTCGAGGATTTCCGCCCGCTCCAGGGCGACGTGGTCGAGGCGTTGCTCCAGGGCGAAGACGCCTTGGTGCTGATGCCCACCGGTGGCGGTAAATCCCTGTGTTACCAGGTGCCCGCGGTGGTGCGGCCGGGCGTCGGGATCGTAATCTCGCCCCTGATTGCCCTGATGCAGGACCAGGTTGCGGCACTGAACCAGGCGGGTGTTCGTGCCGCCTTCCTGAATTCCACCCAGTGGCCGGATGAAGCCCGGGGCATCGAGAACGCCCTGGTCCAGGGCGAACTGGACCTCCTCTACTGTGCGCCGGAGCGTCTGCTCCAGCCGCGCATGCAGCAACTGCTGCACCAGGCACCGCTGTCGCTGTTCGCGATCGATGAGGCGCATTGCGTGTCCCAGTGGGGGCATGATTTCCGGGAAGACTACCTGTCGCTGGACATGCTGGAGCGGGAATTCCCGAGCATCCCACGCATTGCCCTCACCGCCACCGCCGATGAGCGGACCCGGAAGGAAATCGCCGAGCGCCTGCACCTGACCGGCGCCCGGCATTTTATCAGCAGTTTCGATCGCCCCAATATCCAGTACAGAATTACCGAAAAAGACAATGCCAACAAGCAATTATTGGCATTTATTAAAGAAGAACATCAGGGTGACTCCGGGATTGTCTATTGCCTGTCGCGCAACAAGGTGGAAGCCACCGCGAAGATGCTGAGCGACAAGGGCTACGCGGCACTGCCCTATCACGCGGGGCTGCCGGCCGATATGCGGGCGGCGCATCAGGAGCGATTCCTGCGGGAAGACGGCATCATCATCGTGGCCACCATCGCCTTTGGCATGGGGATCGACAAACCGGACGTGCGCTTCGTGGCCCACCTCGACCTGCCCAAGAGCATCGAAGCCTACTACCAGGAGACCGGCCGGGCCGGGCGTGACGGTGCCCCTTCCAATGCCTGGATGGTGTACGGGTTGCAGGATGTGATCAAGCTGCGGCAGATGCTGGAATCCTCTCCGGGGAGTGATCATTTCAAGCGCGTCGAGCGCCAGAAGCTGGATGCGATGCTGGGGCTCTGTGAGGTCGTGGACTGCCGCCGCCAGGTTCTGCTGCGCTACTTCGGTGATGAACTGCCGGAACCTTGCGGTAACTGCGACACCTGCCTTGAGCCGCCGAAAACCTGGGACGCCACCGTAGCGGTCCAAAAGGCCCTGTCCTGCGTGTTCCGGACCGGTCAGCGATTCGGCGTCAACTACCTCATCGACGTACTGCGCGGCGTGGACAACGATCGCATCCGCAGTATGGGGCACGACAAGGTCAGCACCTTCGGCATTGGTGCCGACCTGTCTGCCCGCCAATGGAAGAGCGTATTCCGCCAACTGGTGGCCAACGGCTCGCTGCAGGCCGATGCGGAAGGCTACGGCGCTCTCAGCCTGACCGAGAACTGCCGCCCCCTGCTCCGCGGCGAGGAGACGGTCTGGCTGCGCCAGGATCCGGAACGCCGGAAAACCAGCAAGGGCAGCTCCGGCAGTAAGCGCCAGTTGGTGGTCAGCGATCCCGAGGGCTGGGAAAAACTCCGCGCGCGCCGCAAGGAGCTGGCCGACGAACAGGGCGTTCCACCGTACGTCATCTTCCACGATGCCACCCTGCTCGCCATGCTCGAACAGAAGCCGCGTGATCTCGATGCCATGGGCGAAATCAGCGGCATCGGCGCGGCAAAGCTGGAGAAATATGGCGAGAAGTTTCTCGAGGTGCTCGGGACGCTGGACTGAGCTCTCACAGGTAACCCGGTGTGGGCTGACGCAGGAAGCCCACAATTGGTGTCCAGGCATCACAATATTTCCGGATTGCGGACCTCTTTAAGGCACCATCCATTTCCGGCGACTGGCCACAACCGTTGGGCATTAAAGCTTTGTCTTCGGGATAGCGCCTGTTGGGCTTCCTGCGTCAGCCCAATCTACGAGTGGCCAATGGCTTGCTCAAATCCTTTCTTCCGCACCCGGTAATGCGCTACTGAACGGGCGACCAGGGTGCCGGATTCGTCTTTCAGTTCGCCTTCCAGCGTAAAGGCCGCACGGCCTGTGGTGTCCGCATCCGCCTGGATCGCTTGGCGTGTGGTTTCGGACATGCTCAATTCAATGGTCACGTCACTGTTGGCTGGTTCCAGAAATTGCAGCGACATCTCCTTGAGGATGGGGATGTAATCCGGCCCGAGATCGAACAGCGTCATCACCCCACCCGGAATTTCCGCCACCAGGAAGTAGGCGCCGGCGTAGAGGCTGCCAAAGTGATTATGGTTCCCCTTGAGCGCAATGCGTGCCCGCACGTAACCCCGGCTAACGGCCTCGACCCGAAACCGGTTGCGGGTGGCGAACGGGATCGACAGGCCGACCAGCCGATTCACCATACGGATGCCTCCCTGGCGCTGCAGCCAGTTCAACGGCTTTTCCAGACCGGCCTCCGGGTCCAGTCCGGCCAGCCAGTCGCCGGTCATTGCGATCAAACGATTCTTCATCGGCTGCTTCCTCCCGTGGTTGGTCGCAGATTCCCAAAATGGGACCCGGCAAACAACTTTTAGCATCATTTAATGATTCACTGGCAGTCCAGTTGGTTAAAGCCGCTACACTGAAGCAAGTGGTACCGCATAGGACGTGCTGTGTTGTCACACCGGGGATTTTCATTGGGGCCGATCCTGCGAAGGCCCATGCGGTCTATCCGTCTCCTTCTGGCCTCGCTCGGCCAGGCGCTGCCTGTTGCAGTTGCTCTTATCCTGCCGGTGCAGGCCGCTCCCCTGGCAGATTCACAGATACCTCAACAGATTATCCTCTGGTACCGCAACTACGACAGCCCTGCCATTCAGGCCCTGCTCGACCTGGCGCTGACGAAGACGCCGGAGTACGGCTCATATACTCTCAAGCGCAGTCCGGAAATGAACCAGGGACGGGCATTGAGAGAGCTGGCAAACAACAATTCGCGGGCGGTCCAGGTGGCCAATGTCGCCGCGTCCCCGGAAAGGGAAGACGATCTCCTGGCGGTCACCATCCCGATCGACGGCGGCCTGCTTGGATATCGCGTCTGCGTGACGACCCGGGACATGCTGCCCCGGTTCAAGGGTATCACCCGGCTTGCAGACGTCCGGGAAAGGCACATCCGGTTCGGCCAGGGACGCCATTGGCCGGACACCCGAATCCTGGAAGCCAATGGCCTGGATGTGGTGACCCATCCCGGGTTTGAAACCCTGTTCGACATGCTTGAGGGGGGACGCTTCGAGTGCTTTGCGCGGGGCGTCAGTGAAGTGTATTACGACCTGGCTTTGCGGCGGGATGAGAACCTGGTCATCGAGCCCAACCTGCTGTTCACCTATACCATGCCCAACTATTTCTTTGTCGGGCGCCAGGACATCGGCCTGGCCGTCCGGATCCAACTGGGTCTGGAGCGTGCCATCGCCGACGGCAGTTTCGCCGAGTTCATGAATACCTACTACACCCAGCCCATCGAGGCACTCAACCTTTCCGGTCGCCATGTCTTCCATCTGGGAAATCCCTGGCTGCCGGGCGGCATGCAGGGGGTCGGCAAGGATGTACTCCAGAACACAAAGGTCCGGGTCCACCTGGGCGAGGAGCCGGGAGCCCGGCCCTCGCCCAACGACTGACCATTATTCCGTCGATCAGACCTTGAACCGCTCCACATTGTCATGCAGGGATTGACCGATCTCGTCGATCTTGCCGCTGTAGATGTCGTTCTCGCTGGTGGCGGCGGCCGCTTCCTGCCCCTGGTCCGCGATGCGGTTGATGGAGGCATTCAGCTCTTCGGTGACCGACGTCTGTTCCTCGGAGGCCGTCGCGATCTGGGTGGTCATGTTGCTGATCGACGTGATGGCTTCGGCAATCCGGTTCAGGGAATCCATCGCATCCTGGGCCTTCTCCATACTGACATTGGATACCGCCCGGGATTCCTGCATGACGTGGACGGCGTTGTCGGCGCCCTTCTGCAGGCGTTCGATCATCGCGTTGATTTCTTCGGTACTGTCGTGGGTCCGGCGCGCCAGGTTGCGCACTTCATCGGCCACCACGGCAAACCCGCGACCGGCCTCACCGGCCCGGGCCGCTTCGATGGCCGCGTTCAGCGCCAGCAGGTTGGTCTGCTCGGCCACATCCTGGATGACTTCCAGGATCGTGTTGATCTGGGTGACGTCCTTGCCAAGGGTTTCGATGACCTCGGCAGCCTGGCCAATCTCGGTTGCCAGGCGCTCGACCGCATCGCGTGACGCCTTAACGGTGGCCTGGGTGGACTGGGCATCCTGGTCCGCCGTATTCGACGCGTCCGCCGTCTGCTGGGCATTCTGGGCGATCTCGTTGGCGGCCGCCGACATTTCGTTGATGGCGGTCGCCACCATGTCGATCTCGGTCTGCTGACTTTCCACACTGTTACGGGAGGCTCCGGCCGTCTGGCGCAGCGATCCGACCGCGTCCCGCAGCTCGATCGCACCGCGTTGCACATCCCGAACCACGGTCTGCACATTGCCGATGAAGGCGTTGAAGCTCTCGGCAGTCTGGCCAAACTCGTCTTTGGTATCGACATCCAGGCGCTGGCTCAGGTCGGCGTCGCCACTGGCGATGTTCTTCATCGCATCGCGCAGGTTTCGAACGGGTCTCATCAGGACCCGTACGCCGATGTTGAGCAGGATCAGCGTGACGATGATGCCAACGACCGCGACGATCGTGCCGGTGATCCGCGCCGATTTCACCGGGGCCATGATCTTGTCGTCGTTGGCGAAGGCGCCCAGGTACCAGTCGACACCCTGCGTCCCCTTGATCGGGTGGAAGCTGACACGCCAGTCCGCATCGTTGATGCGATAGATATGCTTGCTGCCATCCAACTGCGGAGCGCCGCCGATCAACTGGTCGATCTTCTTGCCGACCAGCTTGCGGTTGGGGTGGAAGAGAATCACGCCCTTGTCATTGATCAGCGTGGCGTACCCGGTATTGGCCAGGGTGACCGGCGACAGGATACGGTCGATGGTTTCCAGGGTGATATCGCCGCCAACGACCCCTTTGAACGTGCCGGATTTCACCGGGGCAACCGTCGAGATAATCATGTTGTGGGTGCTGACATCCTGGTACGGGGCCGTGAACGAGGCCTCTCCCCCGGACTGGCCGAGCTTGTACCAGGGCCGTACACGGGGATCGTAACCGTCGGGAAGCGTGGCATCGTCGGCTGGCGACTTCATCAGCATGTAGCCGTCCGCACGCCCGACATAGACGTTTTCAAAACCGCCGCCCTCGGTCGCCGACTGGAGAATGGCCCGGGCCTGGTCCTCACCGTCGATCTGCCGAAGCGCGTTGGCAGCGCCCTCGGTAATGGCCAATCGACTGTTGAGCCATTCGGCGATGCTCGCAGTACTCTGGGCAATGGAATCGTCAACCAGTGCGTTGACATAGGTGTCCGTCGTCGACACCAGTCGACGGTCGCCCATGACGGCATAGGTGCTGATCACGAGAATAAGAAGGATCGCGACGGCGGTCAGCAGTTTTTGGCCGAATGACATACTGCGCATGAAGGGGGTCCCCGATCTGATCGTTGGAATTGGTTGCTTGTCCCATCCATGGTCTGTGGCGGCGACGGCAATCCGGCATACCCGGCGGCAGGGTTCCCGGGGCGTCGGGCGCCAGCGGCGACGGCCAATCCTACAGTAGTCGCCCATGACTATTAGATCGGCCGGTGGTGTCCTAACTTTAGGCGGGATTTTGGAATCGGCCGGACAGCGCAACCGGCGAAGGGAGGATGCCGGTACCGGAGGCGCTGCCCCCATGTCGAGATACCGCAAGGCCCATATTTGATCTGTTATGCTACCCCCTTATTGATCGCCCTTTTTTGCAACCCTTTGCTACACGCTTCTACTGCCCGGGAGACGCCTTGATGGCTCACGAAGAACTGCATCTCAATCTCCGCAACCTGACCGATGACGACTATCCCCAGCTCAAGGCGCTGATGGATCTTGTCTATAACGACATTGGCGGCGCCTGGCCCGAGGATACGATCAAGGAACTGGTGGAACAGTTTCCCGATGGCCAGATCTGCATCGAGGACAATGGCGAGCTGATCGCCGTCGCCCTGACGGTCTGCGTCAACTACGACCGCTTCAGCAACCCGCACACCTATGACGACCTGATCCTCAAGAACGAGCGGATCTGGCACAACGACGACGGAGACGCCCTCTACGGGCTCGACGTGTTCATCCATCCGGACTACCGGGGTTACCGGTTGGGCCGGCGTCTCTACGAGGCGCGCAAGGAGCTGTGTCGGTCACGCAATTTCCGGGCGATCCTGGCCGGCGGCCGGATACCGAACTACTACAAGTTTTCCGACCAGTTCACGCCGGCAGAGTACATCGAACGGGTCGACCGCAAGGAAATCTACGATCCGATCCTGACGTTCCAGCTCTCCAACGATTTCCAGGTCACCCGACTGATGCACAAGTATCTCCCGGAAGACCAGAAATCAATGGGTTATGCCACACTCCTCGAGTGGAATAACATCCTATACACACCGCCGGCGCCGGTCCTCAAGACCCGCAAGACCCAGGTGCGCATGGGGGCCGTCCAGTGGCAGATGCGGGAATTCACTTCCGTGGATGAAGTCCTCAAGCAGGTGGAGTACTTCGTCGACGCGCTGTCCGACTACAAGAGCGACTTTGCCCTCTTCCCGGAGTTCTTTAACGCACCGCTGATGGGGCTGACCGACCAGTTGGACCAGACCCGTGCCATCCGCTTCCTGGCCGGCTTCACCCAGCAGTTCCGGGACCAGATGTCCGAGATGGCCGTGAGCTACAACATCAACATCATCACCGGTTCCATGCCGCTGTTGGACAATGAACGGCTCTACAACGTCTCCTACCTCTGCCACCGGGATGGCCGTGTGGACGAGCAGCGCAAGATCCACATCACGCCGCACGAGCGCCGGGACTGGGTGATCGAAGGCGGCAACCAGTTCGAGGTCTTCGAGACGGACGCAGGCCGGGTTGCCATCCTGATCTGTTACGACATCGAGTTCCCGGAACTGGGACGGATTGCCGCAGCCCAGGGGGTCGATATCATCTGCGTGCCCTTCTGGACCGACACCAAGAACGGCTACCTGAGGGTTCGGCATTGCGCCCAGGCCCGGGCCATCGAAAACGAGTGCTATGTGGTGATTACCGGCAGTGTGGGCAACCTGCCCAAGGTCGAAAACCTGGACGTCCAGTATGCCCAGTCATCGGTCTTCTCGCCGTCGGACTTCGCTTTCCCTCACGATGCGGTGATGGCGGAGACCACGCCCAACACCGAGATGATCATGTTCTCGGATATGGACCTGGAAAAACTGACGCTGGTGCGTGACGAAGGTTCGGTCACCAACCTGAAGGATCGTCGTACGGATATGTACTCCGTGTCCAAGACCTCGGACCAGTAAAACGCCGGGCCAGCTGCAGGCGACGTGGCACAAAGTGTCACAAATGGTTACCATGCGTCTGCATCTGGCCCCTTACGACACCTTGTAAACTTGAACAAGACGTCAAAAAGTTTAATGTACAAGGCTGATCACGTTGCCATATTGCCCGTCGCTGACTACAGTTTGAGCAATATTGCAGGTGAAAGGCGTCAGTCGAGGGTACGATCGAACGCAGTCGATGCCCATTGAAGGTGCCGCCGGGGAACCCCGACGGTGCGAACCTGTCTTCAACCGGTAGTAGATTTTGCCGGAACAGCGGTTTTGCCCATGGATCGAATGGATCTCACAAGCACACAGCCCCTGCCCGACCTGACGGCGCGCTTTCGTTTCAAGAAAGGCCTGTTCAGGAAGGAACTGATCGAATCCCGTATTTTCGGACTGGACGAATACGGCTGCATCCTGAAAACAGACAAAGTCTTCGAGCCCGGCGACACCCTCCAGTTCGACCTCATCATGCAAATGCCGTTCGACAACATCGAAGCGGAAGGCCTTCAGGGACTGGTCGTTGAGGTGAGAAAGCACTGTAGCAATTTCTTCTATTCCATTGATTTTGCAGCCTCACAGACCCGCACCGACGCGGATCTGCGCGGCAAGTTGGGTCGCATTCAGGAAGTGCTCGAGCGCAAACAGTCGTTGCGCTCAAGGCGCAGTCAGAGTGGCACCGGCGCCACGCAACTGGCCTGATCGTACAGGGATTCTGGACAAAACCCGTGGCAGGTTGATGGCGCCACAGGCAATCCGGACAGACAGGGAAAGGGCGTCACACTCCCCCAATCCTGCTTGAAGATTTCAGCGTAACCGCCTGACGGGAAACGCATCGAAACACCGCAGTCATCAATAAACCAGAGCAAACGGGGAATGAACCATGGCCAAGAAAGAGAAGGCAGGTGTCGATAAACTGGTGAAGAAGGTCAACAAGGAATTCGAGAAGACCTCCACCCAGATCGAAAAACTCATTAACGACGCATTCAAGCAGTTCGACGCCCTGCAAAGTCAGGTCCAGGAACCGATTCGCAAGCTGCTGGATGAAGTAGAAAAGCTCCGTGAGCGCGAAATGAAGCGTTTCAACGAAGAGCTGGATCGTCGCCTGAACGAATTCCACGAACTGCAGCATCATCTGCTCGAGCGCGTAGGTCTCGCTTCCAAGGAAGTGAAACAGACCACCGCGAAGGTCGCCGACAAGACGCAGGAAACCGCTGCGAAGGCAACGCCGCCTGCTGCGAAAACCGCGGCTAACAAGGCTGCCAAGACCGCCAAGACGACCACCAAGAAGGCCACGACCAAGCCAGCGGCCAAGAAGCCCGCCGCCAAAGCCTCGGCGAGCAGCAAGGCATCCGCATCCAAGGCGCCCGCCGCAAAAAAAGCGGCTGCACCGAAGAAAGCCGCAGCCACCAAGACGGCCACGGCCAGTAAGCCGAAAGCCGTGAACGAAAACGACCTGACCAAGGTCAAGGGCATCGGTCCGGCGACTGCCAAGAAAATGCAGGCCAAAGGCATCACCTCCATCAAGCAGATCGCCGATCCGTCCGCCGAGGAAAAGGAGAAAATGAAAGAATTCTCCACCATGCGCGGTTACGACACCTGGTCTGCCGAGGCAAAGAAGCTGCTCTCCTGATTCGAATACCGGGGGGCGGTCACTGCGCCGTCCCCCAACCTTTCCCCATTGCGTTGATCCGATCCGAGCGCCGTCCGGCGGTTCTCGTCAAACGTCTGTCTGCGTATCATACGCAACCGTTTATCTTGTCTGAGGTTGAATGATGCGCTCTCCCGAGCAGCCCGTTCTGCGCGATATCGTCCTGATCGGCGGTGGCCACAGCCACGTCGGCGTGTTGCGACGGTTTGCCATGAAGCCGGTGCCAGGCGTTCGACTGACCGTGATCTGCCGCGACACCCACACCCCCTACTCCGGCATGTTGCCGGGTTATGTGGCCGGCCATTACGACTATGACGACGTGCACATTGACCTGCGTCGCCTGGCCGAATTTGCCGGCGCTCGCTTTTTCCGGGATGAGGCCCTGGGCATCGATCGATCGTCCCAACAGGTGCTCTGCCGCAATCGACCGCCAGTGCCCTATGACCTGCTGTCGATCAATATCGGCTCCGCACCGGGACTGCGCGACGTACCCGGAGCGGATCAATACGCCGTCCCCGTCAAACCCATCCACGATTTCAACAACCGCTGGCAGGCCTTGCTTGAGCGTTGCGAGCATCATCAGGGGCCGCTGTCGATTGCCGTCGTCGGTGCCGGTGCCGGCGGCGTCGAGCTGATCCTGGCCATGCAGTATCGCCTGCGCCAGGTGTTCAAGTCCCTGGACAAGGATCCGCGCCAGTTGCGCTTCCATTTGTTCGACGCCGACAGCACCTTGGTGCCCACGCACAACGCCCGGGTTCGGGCCCGGCTGGAAAGCGTGGTCCGGGACCGCGGCATCCGCCTTCACCTGGGCGATCCCGTGGTCAAGGTGAGCGCCAACCAGATTCATACCGCCGGCGGCAGCTCGCTGGCCGTCAATGAAACCCTCTGGGTCACCCGGGCCGGCGCGCCGGACTGGTTGAAAACGACGGGACTGGCGCTCGACGAAGACGGCTTTATCCGCACCCGGGACACACTGCAAACGGAAACCGACGACCGCATCTTCGCGGCCGGCGATATCGCGCACGTCTCCGAACATCCCCGGGAAAAAGCCGGCGTGTTTGCCGTACGCCAGGGGCCGCCTTTGGCGGATAACCTGAGACGAGTTGCACTGGGGCAAACACCCAGGCCGTTCCATCCTCAGCGCCACTGGTTGGCACTGATCAGCACCGGCGACCGCTACGCCATCGCGTCCCGGGGCGCCCTGGGATTCGGCGGCCGATGGGTCTGGCGCTGGAAGGACTGGATCGACCGGCGCTTCATGGCCCGTTTTAATGATTTGCCTGCGATGGCGGAATCGGCGCAACAGCCCGACACCTCGGCCGCGCTGAACGACGAGGATGCCGCCCAGGCGATTTCAGCACTGGCCATGCGGTGCGGCGGTTGCGGTGCCAAAGTGGGCAGCACCGTCCTGTCCCGAGCCCTGGCCCGGATCCAGCCCGTCGAACGCGATGACATCCTGGTGGGCCTGCATTCACCCGATGACGCCGCCGTACTCGCCGTCCCCGACGGCAAGGCGGTCGTCCAGACCATCGACTTCTTTCGCGCGTTCATTGACGACCCCTATGTGTTCGGACGTATTGCCGCCAACCACAGCCTCGGGGATATTTTCGCCATGGGCGCCGAGGCCCAGAGCGCCACGGCCATCGCCATGGTGCCGGCGGGGATCGAGTCCAAGGTGGAAGATCTGGTGTTCCAGATGATGAAAGGCGCCGTCGATGTCCTCAACAGCGCCGGCTGCGCCCTGGTTGGCGGGCACACCGGTGAAGGGCTGGAGCTGGGATTGGGCTTTGCCGTCAACGGTCTGGTCGACCCGGATGCCATCCTGCGCAAGGATGGCCTGCGACCGGGCAACGTCCTCATCCTGACCAAGCCGCTGGGCACCGGCACCCTGTTTGCCGCCTACCCGCGGCTCAAGGCCCGCGGACGCTGGATCGACGGTGCCCTGGCGCAGATGCAGGTGTCCAACCAGAGAGCCGCCCAGTGTCTGAAAGAATTTGGAGCCACGGCCTGCACCGACGTCACTGGCTTTGGATTACTGGGGCATCTGGTGGAAATGACCCGGCCGTCCGGCGTCGATGCGGCACTGGATCTGCCCAGCCTGCCCCTGCTGGAAGGCGCCGAAGAGACCTTGAAAGACGGAATCCTGAGTTCGCTGCAACCCGCCAACGTGCGATTGCGGCGGGCGATTCGCAACCAGGCCGAGAAAGCGGAGGATCCCCGCTACCCGATCCTGTTCGATCCGCAGACAGCCGGCGGGCTGCTCGCCGGCGTGCCAGCGGACCAGGCCGAGGAATGTCTGGCCGCCCTGAAAGAGCGGGGGTACGGGCAGGTAGCGATCATCGGAAAAATCCTCGAGGCGGGCGATGAACTGGCGCCCATCCGCCTCGTGTAACCGCGCAGGATGCGTCAGGCGGAGTGCTTCAATCCACTGCAGTAAGGCGGTATTCTTGCGCACCCAGAACCCAATGCCGGAGGGAAACCCGGCGAAACAGGCATCGACGGAGAAAACAACATGCTGAAACAGATTCGACGGGCGTTGCTGCTCTCCCTGGCGCTGGTGGCCCCGGTCATGGCGGACACCTTTGTCTTTACTGCGATTCCCGATAACGATGAAACCCGACTGCGTGAGCGTTTCCAGAGCGTGGCCGATTACCTGTCCGAGCAACTGGACGTGGACGTGCGTTACGTACCGGTGAAGAGCTACGCCGCTGCGGTCTCTGCATTCCGCAACAACCAGGTGCAACTGGCGTGGTTTGGTGGCCTGTCCGGCGTCCAGGCCCGGCAGCTGGTTCCTGGCTCCGAGGCGATTGCCCAGGGCAAGGAAGACACCCAGTTCATCACCTATTTCATCGCCCACAAGAGCACCGGCCTGGAGCATTCCGACACGCTGCCCAAGGCGATCAGGGGCATGACCTTCACCTTCGGCTCCAAGGGCTCCACCTCCGGTCGGCTGATGCCGGAATACTACATTCGCCAGGCCTTCGGCGAGGCCCCGAAAGACGTTTTCAGCCGCGTCGGTTTCAGCGGTAACCACTCCCGGACCATCCGCCTGGTGGAATCCGGCACCTATCAGGTGGGCGCCGTGAACTACGCGGTCTGGAACAGCGAACTGGATGCCGGCAAGATCAACACCGATGCCGTCAAGGTCATCTGGGAGACCCCGCCTTACCAGGATTACCAGTGGACCATCCGCGGCGACGTCAACGAGCGTTTCGGCGAGGGCTTCAAGGATAAGGTCAAGCAGGCGCTGCTCAACATGGACGATCCCGAGCTGCTCAAGAAATTCCCGCGCTCCGCCTTTATCCCGGCCAGCAATTCGGATTACGACTCCATCCGCGAAACCGCCAAACAGATCGGAATCATCGACTGATGGATGCCGTCCACCTGCGCAACCTGACGGCCGCCTACGGTGGCCAGCAGGTCCTGGGTCCGATCTCGCTGGACATCCGTCCGGGCGAGCATATTGCGCTGGTCGGCGGCAGCGGTGCGGGTAAATCGACGCTGCTCGGCCTGCTCTACGACCAGGTGCGGGACCGGGCAGCGCTGGTGCCCCAGGAGCAGGGACTGGTCCAGTCCCTGCCCGTTTTCCATAACGTCTACATGGGTCGATTGGCGGCGCACTCGCGCTGGTATAACCTGCTCAACCTCGTCTGGCCGCGCCGGCGGGAACTCCGGGCGATCGAACCCCTGCTGGAAAAACTGGGCATCCCGGACAAACTCCGCACGCCCGTAGCCACCCTGTCCGGTGGCCAGAAGCAACGCACGGCCATTGCCCGGGCCCTGTTCCAGGAGGCGGAGATCCTGCTCGCGGACGAGCCGGTGTCCGCGCTGGACGGTCCGCTCGCCCACGTTGTCATGGGCCTGATGACCGAATCCTACGCCACCTCCGTTGTTGCCCTGCACGATATCGACCTGGCCCTGCGCTACTGCGATCGCATCATCGGCATCCAGAATGGCCAGATTGCCCTGGATGACATGACCCGGCGCCTCACACCCAGCGATATCCTGCCGCTTTACTAGGAGACGCCCGGCCTCGTGATCCTATCGTCCACATCCGTCAGGATTACCGCCGCCTTTGTGGCGATAGCGATCCTGTGCCTGTTTGCGGCGGATCTGGCGATCACCACCATCAATCCCTGGCAGGACCTGGCGGCATTGTTCCTGGGGATGGTCACCCCGGATTTTTTCTCCCTCGAGCACATCGGCACCGCGCTGCTACGCACACTGGCCTTTGCCTTTACCGGTGTGGCCTTGGGCAGCGTCAGCGGTTTCCTGCTGGCCCTGGTGTTTCGGTTCCGGGCGGTGCGGATGTTCTGCGCGTTCATCCGGGCCATCCACGAACTCTTCTGGGCGCTGATCTTCCTGCAGTTCTTCGGCTTCCATCCGCTGACCGGCGTGCTGGCGATCGCCATTCCCTACGCCGGCATCTTCGCCAAGGTCTACTCCGAAATCCTGGACGAAACCGATCCAACGCCGGAGAGAGTGCTGTCCCGCAAGGTGGACGTGTTGTCGTCGTTTCTCTACGCACGGATTCCGGACGCCCTGCCGCACCTGATCACCTACACCTCATACCGGCTGGAGTGCGGTCTGCGATCCAGCGCGGTGCTGGGTTTCGTGGGGCTGCCGACATTGGGCTATTATCTGGAGTCGTCCTTCTCCCAGGGCTATTACTCGGAGGTGGGCGCCCTGCTCCTGTTGTTCTATGTGTTGATCGCCACACTCAGGCTCTGGGCCCGGCCGCGACTGATTCCACTGTACGTGATCGCAGCGCCGTTTTTCCTGGGGGATGGACTGCCGATCGTCTGGGGCAATGTGGTGCGTTTCTTCACCCAGGACATTGTCCCGTCACCGCTACGGGATGGCGAAGGGCTATCCGGATTGTGGCACTGGCTGTCGGATCTTGCTGTCAACCAGGCGATGCCCGGCATCTGGAACACCCTGGTGTTGACGCAGATCGCCCTGGTGCTGACCGGCCTGGTGACGCTGATGGCCTTTCCGCTGATTTCCCGCCATTTTGGTGGACCGACCCGGCGGGGGCTGGGCCATGTCGTACTGGTCATCGCGCGGTCGACGCCGGAATACGTAATCGCGTACATCCTGCTCCAACTCTGGGGACCGTCCATGCTGCCGGCGATTGTCGCCCTGGCGCTGCATAACGGCGGCATCATCGGCCACCTGATCGGTCGTCGCAGCAATGAGATCACGTTGCGCCCGGATGCCCCCAAGGGCATAGAACGCTATGGCTACGAACTGCTGCCTCGGCTGTACAGCCCGTTCCTGGCCTTCCTGTTCTACCGCTGGGAAATCATCATGCGGGAAACCGCCATCCTGGGTATTCTGGGGATCTACACGCTCGGCTTCTTTGTCGACAGCGCCATCCAGAACATCCAGTTCGACAAGGCCATGGTGCTGATCCTGGTCACGGCCTTTCTCAATATCGGTGTGGATGCCATCTCCCGCCGCGTCCGTGCCCGCCTGAAGCTCAAGGTCTCCATGACCTGCGAAGGCCACTGACACGCCTTTTACATCAGATTTTGCACTCCTTCACGTCTTTCACCTGATATTCGGCAGTAACATTTGGTTACAATCCGGGCTCAACATGAGCGACCAGCACGACAGGGATCGTATGATGGGATTAATCGTATCGGGTGTGGAATTCAGTCTGGCTGTCCTGCTGGCGCTGATGGCCTATCGCATGTATTCGCTGGCCCGCCTGCGGCCATTCCGCTCGACGTCCGCGTTCGCGCCGGCGCCCGTAGAGACAGCTTCCGTGTCCACCGCATTTCCGGCGACTGAAGCCACCCGGAAGGCCTACCAGCGAGCTGCCGACGGCCAGGGCGGCCGACACCCGTTACGCGCCACCGACCTGGTGACCCAGTTGCACATCTTCGCGTCGATCCAGCTTACCGATGTGCGTCACCACGGCCTGATCCTGCGCGATGCGGCCCCCACCCTGAAATCGCTGGCGGTGGCCTATTTCCACGGCGCCGCTTGCGGCCTGGCATATAGGCACGTAAAGGAACGGGAAAGAATTCAGGAGGCGGCCATCAAGGTCATCCAGCACGCGCTGGACATCGGGGATATCGTCATCGAGCAGATGCTGTCGGACCTGACCGCCAGCAGCAGTCTGCTGCACTGCTACCGGAACGGACTGGAGGGTGCTGAGCACTGGCAGGAGCACCGGTTCGTACCGGAAGCGCAATCGCTCTACACGTCGCTGACCGAAAACGCCCTGCTCTGAAGCCGCCCCCTGTCTTAGGAACCGGCCTGCCCCGCAGCGCCCTTGGCAACGCGCCATTCCGTACCCAGGTTCAGGGGCGCAATATCCGGATGGGCTCCCTCCGGGACACCCCATACCACCGGTCGATTCAGGCTGCCGTCTTCCTGGCGCGTCATGCTGTCCAGATCCACCGAGTGAACAGAGTAATGGGTCTCGCCGACGATGACCTGGCTGCGGTGCGTCAGGCCGAAAATGAAGCGGCAATAATCCAGTTTGAGCTGCATCAGGTCCTGCTCGGCCTTGTTGATCTTGCGCAGGAGAACCTTCTGTACACTGTCGGCGTAGTCCATAGCATCATCCGTGAAGCGAGAAAGTAAGAGCGGTATCGCTTTCACATTATTTTAACATGTCCGAACCTCGACAGCGCCTGCCGTGTAGGCCTGGAGGTGATGGAATTCACGTTCCAGGAGTGGGAATAGGATGGAGGAGCTAGGGAATGTGCCGGGGGCACGAATGGGGCACCTTCGGCGCCTCAGAAGCTAAAGCATCTGCTACATGCTCGAGCTGTATTCAAAATGTAGCCGACGCTTTAGCTTCGGAGCAGCCCGCAGGGCTGCCCTATGTTCCAGGCGCCTGACCGGCCCTCAAACCAGTAGCGTAGGTTGGGCTGACGAAGGAAGCCCAACATCCGTTATCCAATACATTCAAAATTTTGGCAGGAGCTCCCAAGAGCAAAAGGCTGGATAGAGATCGGGGCCTTCCGTAAATTGTTGGGCTTCCTTCGTCAGCCCAACCTACGCAGGGTTTGCAATAAAGGTGGTGTTTATTTGGCGGATACCACGTTATGGAACACCACAACCTCAGGCATCGCGACATCCGAACCACCCTGCCGCAAAGCCACCTGCCAGGTCATCTCGGGATCCACACTACACACCGGTGCCTGACTTTGCCCCCGAAACTGGCCAGGTTCACCGGTTGGCGTCAGCGCTACCGGGAAGGTCCCCATCTCCATGGAATAACCGCTCAGAACCGCCATCAACCGCTCAGATGAAGCGACGCTTTCAGGCGCAGACAGCGACAGCGTAAGGGTTGGAGGCGTGGTCTTCCCGGATAGGCTCAGGCTCACTTGCCAGTCGCCTGCCTCGTTTCGCCACTGGCAGGCGCCATCATCCAGGTTGCAGGTTTCGGCCGACGTCTTGGCCGCCTCATCGGTGGAGCGCAGGTAACGAGGCCCCAGGACCAGCAGAGCCACCAACCCGACAATCAATACAACAACAGTCAATCCGCGCAGCAAACCCGTGCCTCCCGATCAATTGAGCCTGCATTCTCCGGGAAAACACGGGGCAATGCCATGCTGCGCCTGAAGTAGATCACGTCATGCGCTGGGTGACCGCCTTGAAGCGGGTCAATACGCTCTCGATCCGGCTTAAGGATTCAGCCACGCCACTTTTCTGGTTATCAGCAAATTCCAGTCCAAAGATCGTCCCGTCGTCTCCGACCCGGGAGTTGCGGACGACGGCCTGGGCTTGCTCCACCGTGATGTCGCCCACCTCGGTGTTCAGGCGCAGGCTGAACTGGATCTTGTCCCCTTCGCGAAACGCATGGTCACCCACAATGGCCATACCCAGTCTGTTGAAATCGCTGACGCTGACATCGATCCAGCGATTGGAAAACAGGTTGCGCCGTACTTTCACGCGGGCGTCCATCTGTATAAACGGTAAACGTTCCCGCCGCCGTCGTTCCTGCATCAGGTCTCTCCACTTGTCGATAGGCCGTGGTGGTTTGGCAAGGCCAATTGAAGTTGTTGTTTTCCATGACTTTATCAAAAGATCCTGGCGGAACGCGGCTCTGGGTCACAGTTTGCAGGGCGGGTTAGACGAGTTTTTGGCGTCATCTATGACACAATGCCAACGACGCCCCGTCAGAGCGAGCGGTGGCGGGTGATGCGGAACGTATCGGTGATGGATTCGCCGTTCCAGACGTAGCGCAGATGCGGGCCTTGCCAGGGCAGACCCATGGTGCGTGGGCGGAAGGCCGCAACGCATTCACCACCGGCATGGCGGACGCTGGGATAAAGCAGACCGTGGCTGCCGCCGGCCCGGCGCTGGGCGGCAAAAGCCTGGCAACGGGGATAGCTGTCCAGATCAGGCTGGTGGAGGCTGGCGTAGGTCTCCGGCCGGATGTCGTCCAGGGGCAGTACTACCCGGCTGATGTAGCAGCGCATGGTCAGTTCCATGGGCGGGTCCTGCGTGGCCCGGAGAAAGCGTTCCCGGTGGAAGACCGTTTCGCGGATGGCGGTCTCCAGACTGCTGGCGGCGTAATAGACGCCAAAATGACCGTCGGTAAACCGGCTGGCCGCACCGGTATGGGTGAACGCGGCCATCAGCGGCGTCGACCCGGCTCCGAAAACCCGATCCTCCGGCGCGACGCGCTCGATGTCGCCCGTGAGATCGCGCAGGCGGTCGTTGGTCAGCCCTTCAATCTCGGCGGCAATATCAAATTCGTCCTGGGACAGGACCGACTCGAAAATCTCGATCGGCGGGAAGTGCGACGGCACGATCCGATGGGCTTCCCAGCCGGGAACGCAGGTTTCCGGTTCCGGCCATGCCGTCATCTACCAACCCCGCTGCGCGTCGAGATAGCGGCGGGTCTCCGCCAGGTGCATCATGCTGCCGCGGGTCATGAATTCCAGGGCGGAGTGGCCGTTGAACGGCAGCGCCTGGTTGGGCGCCTTGATCCAGCGCGTCGCCAACTCCCGGCTGGGATAGAGAATCTGCAGGGCTTTGTAGATCCCCATGATGTAGCTGATCCGTTCCAGCAGGTCCCGGTTCAGGCGCTGCGCCGGCAGGCGCGCATAGTTGTTGAGCGTGGAGCGCGCGATGTCCCCCAGCAGTTTCTGGCGATCGGCCTGGGTACAACCCCACTCCGCCGTGATGTTGAAAAACGCCTTCAGCGCAACCTGGCCGCGCCGCTCCTCGCCATGGAGGTCTGTGGCGGTTGTCGTATCCGGTAGTGTCATCGCGCGACTCCTCCGGGCACCCGGCCCGTTTATGGTTTCAGTCTATGCTTCTCGCTCCAGCCTGTCCATAATTGTACATCCAAGTATAAGTCGACCATATTCGAACAACTGCGGAGTAGGTAAATTCCACGACAACGAATGACCTGAATCACCGGAAATCGTGGGATTCGGCGCGATTTATAGAGGATCGGGTCATGCCGGACAGCCCCGCTTTCGTATAAAATGCCCGTTTGCCCGAAAGGGCCTCCCGATTCAATCGGCCAGACAGGAGCGCGTGTGCATCCCGACATCTCCGTCACCAACCTCTATAAAACGTACGCCTCCGGGCACCAGGCCCTGAAGGACATCAACCTCGAAATCCGCCGGGGCGAGATCTTTGCCCTGCTGGGCCCCAACGGCGCCGGCAAGACGACGCTGATCAGCATCATCTGCGGCATCGTCAACCACACCAGCGGCACGGTGCTTGCGGACGGCCACAACATTGCCTCGGATTACCGGGCCGCCCGTGCCAGGATTGGTCTGGTCCCCCAGGAACTGAACACCGACGCGTTCGAGACCGTCTGGGATACGGTCAGTTTCAGCCGCGGCCTGTTCGGCAAGGCACCCAATCCGGCGCATATCGAGAAGGTGCTCAAGTCCCTGTCCCTCTGGGACAAGCGGGACTCGCGCATCATGGCCCTCTCCGGCGGCATGAAGCGCCGGGTGATGATCGCCAAGGCCCTGTCCCACGAGCCCCAGATCCTGTTCCTCGACGAGCCCACCGCCGGTGTCGACGTGGAGCTGCGCCGGGACATGTGGGAACTGGTCCGCCGACTGCGGGAGAGCGGCGTTACGATCATCCTCACCACGCACTACATCGAGGAAGCCGAGGAAATGGCCGATCGCATCGGTGTCATCAGCCAGGGCCAACTGATCCTGGTGGAAGACAAGCACACGCTGATGCGCAAACTGGGCAAGAAAGAGCTGCGGCTGCATCTTCAGGCTCCGCTGGAGAGTGTTCCCGAGTCCCTGTCCGATCTGCAGCTGGAGCTGTCCGAAGACGGCACGGAGCTGGTCTACACCTTTGATACCAGCGAGGAGCGCACGGGCATCGCCACCCTGCTCCGCCGCCTGGCCGAACAGGGTGTGGACTTCAAGGATCTCCGCACCCGGGAAAGCTCCCTGGAAGAGATTTTCGTCAACCTGGTCAAGGCGAAGGTATGAACGTTTACGGAATCCGCGCAATCTACAAGTTCGAAATGGCGCGCATGTGGCGAACGCTGATGCAGAGCGTCCTGTCGCCGGTCATCTCCACCTCGCTCTACTTCGTGGTGTTTGGCTCCGCCATCGGTTCCCGCATGGGCGACATTGACGGGGTCAGCTACGGCGCCTTCATCATTCCCGGCCTGGTCATGCTCTCGCTGCTGATGCAGAGCATTTCCAACGCCTCATTCGGGATCTACATGCCCAAGTTTTCCGGCACCATCTACGAGGTGCTGTCCGCTCCCGTGTCCTTTGTAGAGGTGGTCATCGGCTACGTGGGGGCGGCGGCGACCAAGTCCACCATCCTGGGCCTGATCATCCTGCTGACGGCGCGCCTGTTCGTGGACTACTCCGTCGATCACCCGATCTGGATGTTCCTGTTCCTGGTGCTGACGGCCATCACCTTCAGCCTGTTCGGCTTCATCATCGGGATCTGGGCGGACACCTTCGAGAAGCTGCAGATCGTGCCGCTGATGATCGTCACACCGCTGGTTTTCCTGGGCGGCACCTTCTATTCCATCAGCATGCTGCCGCCGATCTGGCAGACCATCACCCTGTTCAATCCGGTGGTGTACCTGATCAGCGGCTTCCGCTGGGCGTTCTATGGCATTTCGGACGTCAACGTCCTGCTCTGCGCCGGCATGACGTTCCTGTTTATGGTCATCTGCCTGGCGATCATCGCCATGATCTTCAAGACCGGCTACCGGCTGAGAAGCTGATGCGCCGGCGACACCTGCTTGCCGCCACCACCATCGTGGCGGCACTGACCGGACTGGAAGGTTGCCGGACGCCGTCAGAGGCGGCCAGCCAACTGGATAAGGTTCAGGTGTGCATTCAATCCCAAAACGGCATCCAACCGGTCACGGCCGAGCTGGCGGTAAACGATTCGCAACGCCGCAAAGGATTGATGGGACGCGAGTCGTTGGCCCCGGATCATGGCATGCTGTTCGTCTACCAGGAACCGCGCCCGCCGGAAGCCACCTTCTGGATGTACCACACCTTCATTCCGCTGGATATCGCCTACATCAGCGAGGCGGGTGACATCCGCGCCATCCGCAGGATGCTGCCCTGCACCGCCGACGATCCCGACCGCTGCCCGCAGTACCCGGCCGGCGTCCGCTACACCATGGCCCTGGAAATGCCCCAGGGTTACTTCCGCAGCAACGGCATCCGCGAAGGCCATCGCGTGGACGTCCTCGAGACACCGAACGCCCGCTGCCCTGATCCCGCCGCCTGAATCACCACCGATTAACCGAAGAAGACCGCGTGCAAAAGGCGCCCGGGCACCAGCGTGAAGAGCCCGGCGCCAATCAGCCCGAACACGAACAGCGAGACCATGATGCGTCCATGCTGGCGGTAGCGCTTCTTCCTGAGGCTATACAATGCGCCACACAGACCAAACAACGTCAGCAGCGAGAGCAGGTGGATCGGGCTCCAGGGGCCGAGCAGCCGTATCTGGTGAATAAAGAACGACGACACCGCCACGACGAACATGGCAAGCACCCAGGCCATCCCGACGCTACGGTGCCACAGCGTCCCCCGGGTCCCTGCCAACTGCGCGATACCCAGCACCAACGCCAGACAGGCTGCCGCAACGTGCAACTGTATGGCGGGTGGCGCATTCATCAGAACAGACACGGTCATTGCCTTAAGCTCCTTTATGCAACAAGTTGCATATTGAGCTAAACCGCCCCTGTTATGCAACAATGCGCATAATAAAAATCAGGAGACGGATGATGGCACTGCGTTACGCGCTCATGGCGGCCCTTCACGAAGCGCCGGCCACCGGGTATGAATTAACACAAAGGTTCCGGTCGCGACTGGCGAACGTCTGGAATGCCAGCCACCAGCAGGTCTATCGCGAACTGGCCCGCCTGCTCGAAGACAACAAGTTGCTGGTCGAGACCGTGGCGCAGTCGGACAAACCGGACAAGAAGCGCTACCACCTGACGATCGCCGGCCGGAAGGATCTCGAAGAATGGTTGAACACGCCGCAGCCGCGCCCACCCGTGCGCGACCCTCTGCTGGTGAAGCTGTTCGCCGGTGATCTGTTGGACAGCGACGTCCTGAAGGAGGACATCGAGAAGTTGAAGCAGGACTGGCTGGCCCAGCTCGGTTATTTCCGCAGCATTGAGCACACCTACTTCCGTCAGCCCAGCGCGCTCTCCCGTCAGTATCGGCTGCAGTACATGGCCCTGCGTCGGGGCATAACCCAGATTACAGCGGGCCTGGAGTGGCTGGAGGAACTGGAAACAACGCTCGAGGAACTGGACGACGCGCCGTAGATCCCCTTATTCGGGGGCCGGCTCATCAAGGGAGACCGATGCCGGTCCTGGCAGCACCGGAATCACCGGCGTCGGCCAATATTCCTTGACCGCCCTCCCCTCATGCAGCCGCTTGAGAACCTCATAGCTTGCCCGGCCCATCGCCTCAAAGTCGATGGACACGAACCCCTGTATCAGCCCCTCGTTCATCAGGGCCGTGTCCTGGGGCCGCAGCCCTCCGGTCGCCAGGATAAAGAGCTTCTCCCGGGAGCGTAGCTGATCGCGAAAGGGCGCCAGCGCACTGCGTAACCGATTGTGGTCCAGCAAAGGCCAGGCGCCAACCGAGACAATCGCATCCGAGTGTTCATAGGTATACGCGGTAAACACCTGGGTCACGGCCCGGCTCTTGTCGTCGGCGTTGTACCAGGGGCAACGTCCGGTCTCCGTCCAGCCGTTTTCGCCGGTTAGAAGCCCTGGCTCATCCGGCGTTGGATCCCCGGTCAGCGCCTGCCGCACGCCCAGGAGCCGCTCATTCAGATTGGTGTCGAACGGGCTGGCGGACATCAGGCACAAGGTGCCCCCGTCCATAAACAGATTCACGATCCGCCCCAATTGCCGCCCGATTTCCGCGTTATCCGGCCCCACATAGGCTTGACGCAGCGAGTGAAGGTCGTCCGGTAAGTCGGAATCAAAGGTAATCAGGGGAATGTTCCGCTCGGCAACCTGCGCCAGACTCTTCCGCGCCAGGTACTCACCATTGGTCACCGACAGCGCCATACCATCCACATCCCGCTCAAGCAGATGCCGAATGGCCAGGTCCTGGTTGCGAAAATGCGCTGCACCCTTGGGGCCCACATGGACGCAGTGATTTCCATCCTCCGAAGCCGCCTGCTCACAGCCCCTGGCGGCAGCGATGAAGTTGGCGTCCTGGAGACTCTTGCTGATCAGGGCAAACGTCAGCCCCTGGCCATGCGCGGCCGGAATCGCGAAAACGGAAAATGAAAGGACAATCCCAGTGACTCGCCTGCGGAGATCCATATCCAACCACCCTGAAGCGGGAATGTAGCCACGTGCCTGTGGTCTTTGGCTGCGGTACAGACAGTATAGCGGGCAACCCGGTATTCGCAGGAATCAGGCGCCATATGACTGAAAGTTTTTGGTGCCCGGGGCCGGACTCGAACCGGCACGCCTTGCGGCAAGAGATTTAAGTGCTCCAGTACCTACTGATTTAAGGCGGGCGTAATGAGTCAAAGGGTTAGGAGTCGACCTGCCAGTTGCTAACAAACCTGGGATTTTCCCGAGATGTTTGCCTGCCCCATTCGTTCCCCTTGCCATTCCAGCAGCAACACCATAGCATTCCCCATGCTGTAAAAAGGACCCAAGGACACACAGGACAAGGAAGCAGTCGCAATGTCCTACGCGCTCTACGTTACGGGCGGCTATGGCTTCACCGAAGCCATACTGCCCACGCTGTTGCATCCGTCTAATGCGGTGGACATTGCCCGGGATTATTTCACCCGAGGCTATCAGGGCCATCATATCGACCTGCCGCCGGATGCGGATTTTTCGCAAAGCGGTAACCTGACCGACACCCAGAAACGCAAGCTGCTGGACGACCTGCAGGACGGGCGTCTTGTGCTCGCCAGCCGCTATGGGCCGGGCTTTGAACTGTTCACGGAATCCAGGGCGAGCCCCGATTTGCTGCGTAACGATCTGCCACCCGCACTTCGGCACCGTCTACAACAGCATTGGCCCAGCGGAGCGCGGGGTGCTTTCGCCCGCTCCGACTCCCTGGCGCCGGCCATCGAGCCCGTGAGCCGTTCGCCAGAGCGTCCCGTTCCGGAAACACCTGCGCCGGGATCGGGCCCTTACCACGTCAAGCTGGTCTACCACTGGCCCGACGG
>NZ_SJDL01000039.1 GCF_004327985.1 Marinobacter halodurans | reverse complement strand
CTTGCGACCTACAACGACGATCCCAAGCCGTTTGTCTGGCGTAAAACAGCCAATCAAATCATTGCGTCAATCGCTCGGCTGTCCGACAAAATCAATAATAAGACGAACTTTTGTTAAAGTACACTAGTTGCAGCTATAGCGAAAACTGTCATCCAGTGCCAATGGCAGCACGAGGGTGCTGAACTGTCGGTTAATGCTGTCCGTGCACAGTGCTGCTCGTTGCGATGCGTCATTCGCATAGGCATCGAGGTATTCCGCGTTGAGCACCGGCTTGCTGGCATCGATAAAGGGCTGCAGCCTGTCGCACTCGTCGTACTGGAAGCACTGCTCGTTCACCGCGAAATCAAAATAGCTTACCAGCGAGTCGATTTGGTTCAGATCGTTCTTTAGACCCACGGCCAGTGTTCTTTGGTGGGTCTGGTTGGCGAGCCAGCGGTTGTAGGTGAGCTGGTCTGCGGCGGTGAAGCCGAAACCGGGATCGTTGGTGTAGCCGTCCATGTTGTCTGGCTCGACGCCGTCGCAGCCCTTGCTGACGGCGAGATCCAGCCGTGCCTCCATGATGCCCCGCACGTTCGGGTTGCGGATATCCAGCCAGCGTTCACCGGCCCAGCCATCCAGCGTGTTGCCCAGATCCGCGGCCTCGAAGTCTCCGGCATCGTCGCGCCAGTTTTCATAGGACCCGGCCGAGAAATAGCAGATGACTTTCCTACCCGAGGCCTGGATGGACTGGATAAGCGAGACATCGGAGTCGAACAGGTCGATGTCGTAGATTTCCACATCGTAGCCGGTGTCCACCGTACCCTGGAGTTGCCACTGCCAGGTCACCAGGGGAACCGGTTGATACCAGGCGCCGGCGGTAATCGGGGCGGGATCGGCTGCTTGGCCGGGTGATGCGCTATCGGATGTGCCGGTTGACGAGGAGCCGCCGCAGCCTGAGAGAAGGAGCGGCAGGAACAACAGTGTTCCCAATGCTTTCATGGAACCATCCCTGTTCGAATCACGGTTCCATTATAGGGCTTCGGGTGGGGCGGAGGTTGCCCATTCCTGTTGGGATACCCAATAAAAATCAGAGTGGGGTGGTGTCTGGAAGGGGTGAGGAAAGCCGGACCCCGGGTCGACGGGGTCCGGTGAGCGGGTGATCAGTAGTGAATCACCGTCCGGATGCTCTTACCTTCATGCATCAGCTCGAACGCTTCGTTGATGTCTTCGAGCTTGAGGTTGTGGGTGATGAAGGTGTCCAGCGGGATCTCGCCTTTCTCGGCTTTCTCCACGTAGCTTGGCAGCTCTGTCCGGCCCTTCACGCCACCGAAGGCTGAGCCTTTCCAGACCCGGCCGGTGACCAGCTGGAACGGACGGGTGCTGATTTCCTCACCGGCGCCGGCGACGCCGATGATGATGGATTCGCCCCAGCCCTTATGGCAGCACTCCAGGGCGGCGCGCATCAGCTTCACGTTGCCGACGCACTCGAATGAGTAGTCGACGCCGCCGTCGGTCATCTCGACGATGACTTCCTGGATCGGCTTGTCGTAGTCGTTCGGATTGACGAAGTCGGTAGCGCCCAGCTCTTCGGCGATCTTGAACTTGGCCGGGTTGATGTCGATGGCGATGATACGACCGGCCTTGGCCATCTTGGCGCCAATGATCGCGGCCAGGCCGATGCCGCCCAGACCAAAGATGGCGACGGTCGCACCTTCCTCAACCTTGGCGGTGTTCAGCACGGCACCGATACCGGTGGTGACGCCGCAACCCAGCAGGCAGACCTTGTCCAGCGGCGCTTCCTTGGGAATCTTCGCCAGCGACACTTCCGGCAGCACGGTGTACTCGGAGAAAGTAGAGGTGCCCATGTAGTGGTACAGCGGCTCGCCCTTGTAGCTGAAGCGGCTGGTGCCGTCCGGCATCACGCCCTTGCCCTGGGTGGCCCGGACCGAGCCGCACAGGTTGGTCTTGCCGGATTTGCAGAACTTACACTCGCCGCACTCGGCGGTGTACAGGGGGATCACGTGATCGCCCACTTCGACGGAGGTCACGCCCTCGCCAACGGCTTCAACGATACCGCCGCCCTCGTGGCCGAGGATGGTCGGGAACAGGCCTTCCGGATCGGCGCCGGACAGGGTGTAGGCGTCGGTGTGGCACACGCCAGTCGCGACGATGCGCACCAGCACCTCGCCCGCCTTGGGTGGTTCCACATCCACTTCAACGATTTCCAGGGGCTGGTTGGGGCCAAAGGCAACGGCCGCGCGGGATTTCATCTGTTGGTTCTCCTCAATTTCGATGTGCGATGCAATTCGATTAGGATAATGCACACTGCCGCCGTCCGCCCGTCGAATTGCCCCGGTTCAGGGACACATCGCCTGTAAATTTGGACACGGCGCGCCATCCGCCATTCAGTGAAGAGGTATTGCATGTCTGAACGCCAGAGACACCGCGTCGATCTGGTCATCTATCCGGGGTTCAAATCACTGGAGGCGATCGGCCCGCTGACGGTGTTCACCTATGCTAACAAGCACCTGGAAAGTCAGGGAATGCCCGCGTTTTATGATGTCCGCGTGGCCGCCGCGATGGCCGGGCCGGTGGAATCCGATACGGTGATGACGCTGGAAGCCGCCCAGCGACTCGACCCCGACGACCTGCCGGACACCGCCCTGGTGGCCGGCGCCCACGACATCGAAGGGTCCATGGCCAACGCCCAGGGGGTGATCGACTGGGTGAAAAGCAGCGCGCCGCGGATCAACCGGTTCGCGGCGCTGTGCACGGGCACCTTCTTCCTGGCGGAGGCCGGCCTGTTGGATGGCCGGCGGGCGACGACCCACTGGCGCATGTCGAAGCGGCTGGAGCAGCGCTTTCCGGCGATCGAAGTGGACGTGGATGCGATTTTTATCCAACAGGACAACCTGTGGACGTCGGCCGGCGTGAGCGCGGCGATCGACCTGTCGCTGGCGTTTGTCGAGCGCGACTGCGGTCACAAGCTGGCGCTGGAAGTGGCGCGGGATCTGGTGATCTTCCTCAAGCGGCCGGGCGGGCAGTCGCAGTTCAGTGCGGACCTGGCCAGTCAGATGTCCCAGTCCTCCGCCGTGCGGCGCATCCAGGCCTGGATCATGGATCACCTGGAAACGCCGTTCACGTCCAACGAACTGGCGGAGGAAGCCGCCATGAGCCTGCGCCATTTAACGCGCCTGTTCCAGAAAGAGACGGGGATGAGTCCGATGGAGTTTGTCGAGCGCTCGCGTCTGGACAAGGCCCGTCGCCTGCTGCAGGACACGGAATTGCCCCTGAAAAGCATCGCCTTTCGTTGCGGATTTTCGTCGGACGAGCAGCTCCGGCGCACTTTCCGCAAGTACCTGTCGATCCTGCCCACGGATTACCGGGCTCGGTTTTCCAGCCCTAATTGATACCAGCTCCGCAGTGCAGAGTTTGAGAGCCTCGATGTTCCGGGAAACTGTGCCACAACAACGGCATCCCTTACGAATCGGCCTTGAGGAATTGATAGCGTACCGGGCGATTCAGTTTCCTGACCTGACCCTCATCAATGGCACGCTTCAGCCACTCGTTGACCTGGGTTTTGTGCAGCCCCATGCTTTCCGTGAGAGTTTCCGGCGAAAACGGTTCTTCGGCCATGCGGCCCAGCTCCTTCAAGAACAGCAGGTAGAAGTCTGCGGGCTCCCCGCTTACAGATCCTTCTTCTTTTTCAGCGGAGATATCTGCAGGCTCTTTTTTGGCGGCAAACAAGGGTGGTTGTTGCTGGCCAGCAAACAGGTCATTGCTTTCATTGATTGGCTGCCCATTGAAGTTGTTGCTCTCCAGAAGGTTTCTGACGGAAATCGTGTCCGGATTGTTTCCACACCAATGACCGCCATGATTTACCAGATCCGCATTGGCGGCAGCAGGGTCATCAGTCGGCTTTACCCAGAGCGGCACCCAACTGTGTTTCAGATTTTCCCTAGCGCCATTGAGAGTGCCGCCTTTTTTGCCCGAATGGATTACTAGTGAACTGTCTGCCAGGCAATAGATGTATTTGTTTCGCGCCATTGCGTTGCCGGCGCTGAAGCCAGCCTCCGGATAGAACGGGGATACCAGAACAAGATTGCCCTCCATCAAGCCTTTGCGCCATTTGGCGCTGGTGGCTGCTTTCAGCAAGCTGTCCGCCATGACGCCGATCACCGGGCCGCCTTGGTCGATGGCTCCAAGCATGGCGGTTTCATCCACGCCGCGGGCACCGCCCGAAACGATGGCTATATCTTCAGAAGCCGCCTTGACACCAACCTGCCGGGTGAACTGTAGATCGATTTCATTGGCGTTGCGGGAGCCAATAACCGCAAGGCCGCCACTGTTGAGAAGCGCCTTGTTACCACAACCGAATAGCACCGGCGGCGAGTCGGCTTTCAGGTTTTTTTTTAGCCGTGCGGGGTATTCTCTGTCTGAGCGGGTAACCACCCAAAGGCCGGCCCGCTGCCACTTCTCGACCGCCAGGGCGAGGCTGTGCCCACGGTTCAGCAGGCTGACAATCCGGTCCTGCGTGATTTTGGCATCATGCCAGCATTTCAACAGGGCCAGCGGGTCGGCCTTCAGCAAATCCGCGGGGGTGCTGTTCTGATGCCTTAGCCACAGCGCAAACCGGCCCCACTCCTTGTTGGTCAAAGGCTGAGCCGGTTCCGACGAAGCTTTAGAAAAGTAGCTGGTCAGCAATAAGGTGGCTTGTGCGGTATGGGATAAATTCATGAGTCTTTTACCGAAGAAGAGGCCAGTGCAGCCGGGTAGACAACACCGCTGCCTGCTTGTTGTAGCAAAGCTGAGATGACTGTGAGCGTCCAGCCGGAATCAACGATATCGTCTACGAGAAGTACCGGTGTGTCTGGTATGCCTTCGGCGATCTCAAAGACACCATCCAGGTTCCGGCACTGATGAAAACGATTCTGTTGCCCCTTTTGGGGTTGGTTATCCTTGATCTTGGCCACTGCATCCACGAACGGCAAGTTCAGTCTTGCTGCCAGACGGCGAGCGAAATTCGGCACCACTTCAGGGTGGTTGCGTGAGGGCACGCAGCAAATCCATTCCGGCGTGGGGTTGGGCTGCCAGCGTTGGAGGATCATCTCTGCCAGGGCTTCCATCAGCTCATCGCTGAATTGCCCGGTGTGTTTCTGGTGCGCAACGATGCGACCCCAGCCAGCATCCCCCCAGCGGCACAGTACACGGCCTTCCTGTGCTCGGAGCTCCAGAGGCAGGTTACCTCTGAATCCGTATTCCATAAAGGCGTTGGCGGCGACTTGGGCTTTGGGTGGAATCACTATTTCAGCGTGTTTCAGGAAGGCCGCCGCCTGATGTGTGAGAGCCGGGTCAATCGCCTGGTTGGTCACTGGCTGCCCCAGGCAGGAGTCGCACTTTCCGCAAGACGTGGTGTCGTTGTCATCCAGTGCCTGTCGTAGATAGGCCATCTTGCAGCCGGTTTCGTTCAGGTAGGCCTGTACCTCGGCCCATTCCTGTTCCCGTTGATGGGTCAAGTGGTCAATCCGGGCCTGGTCCATGGTAAAGGGGACTGCGGTTCTGCGCCATTGGCTGCCAATTTTGACCACCGGTGCCGGGTTTTCGACGCTCAGCAACTTGAGCACTTTTTCGATCTGTCCGTGGCGCAGGTTGGTTTGCTCCTCGATACTGCGAATCGATAGTCCGTCGCTTTGCGCCATTAGCTGTAGTATTTCATCGACATGCGCCTGGGAGGGGAAGGCTGAACCCCGGAAGAACTCGTGAATATCGCCATCCTCGGTACCGGACATCAGTATGCCAACGGCGTGATCGATGCCTCGGCCGGCACGTCCCACCTGCTGGTAGTAAGCCACAATAGAGCCCGGAGCCTGATAGTGAACCACAAAGCTGAGATCGGGTTTGTCATAACCCATCCCCAGCGCAGTTGTGGCAACCAGTACCTTGAAATTGTTATTCAGCAATTGTGTTTCCAGATGCTGGCGATACTGGTTACTGTTCTCGAAATCTTCTGCGTCAATACTGCCATGATAGGCTTTTGCATCGATGCCCTGTTCGCGTAACCAGCGGGCCACCTGCTCGGCATCCCGCACCGTGAGCGTATAAACGATGCCCGTTCCATCCAGCGCGGGGATCACCTGAGCCAGCCATGCCAGGCGCGACGCTTGGTCGGGCAGAACCAGAGTTTGCAGAGCCAGGCTTGTCCGGGTTAGCGGCCCCCTGTGAATCTTGATATCGCCCAACTGGGTCTGAATGTCCGCGACCACCCGATTATTGGCGGTTGCGGTAGTGCCCAGCACGGGGGTGTGAGGGGGAAGTTGTTGGAGGATGCTCACGATGCGCCGGTAATCCGGGCGGAAATCGTGGCCCCAGTCAGAAATGCAGTGAGCCTCATCAATCACCATCAGGGCAATTCGGTCTGCTATGGGCTGGAGCACCGTCTCAATAAACCGGTCATTGGCCAGACGTTCCGGGGAGATCAGCAGGCAGTCGATTTCGTTATTCAGCATCCGCTGGGTAACGACATGCCAGTCATCACTGTTCGTTGAGTTCATGGTCTCGGCCGCAATGCCAAGGTTTCGGGCCGATTCGATCTGGTTGCGCATCAGGGCCAGCAGGGGCGAGACAATGATGGTTGGCCCCAGCCCCCGGTCCCGGAAGATTTTGGTACTTATAAAATACACCGAACTTTTGCCCCAGCCGGTGCGCTGGACCACCAACAGTTTCTGCCGGTGATTGACAAGGGCCTCGATAGCTTCCCACTGGCCCTCACGGAAAGCTGCGTTGGGGTTGGCGAGGGCGGTTTGTAGCAGTTGTTCGGCGCTGGCTTTATCAGTCTGGGTGTTCATCATCGGTCCTTGATGGGGTTATACGGTGAGCTCTCCGCTCATGAGCTTGGGAAGGAGAAGGTCTATGGCTTGAGCGAGCTTCTGGTTGTGTTCTTTGAGTTTATCTATTTGTTGATGAAAACAGCGCTGGTCTGGTCTTCAAACTCGCTCATAAGCTTCTGCTCGGGGCGCGGTACGTCTACTTTATGGACATCATTTCGGTTCAGCGTCGGTACCGTAGACCTGCCGTTATAGCCTTCATGCAGAATCTCCCTGCGGGTAGCTTACGGAAAATTCTACTTTTGAGCACCGCTATTTTCGGGGGGATTACCCACCTACCGGAATCGTTCACTTTGAGATTATCAAAGAGCATCTCGACCCTGAACTGAAAGCCGAGGTGATACTCTGCGCAGTGCCAGCGCAGAAAGTACGGCGCTTTGGGTGCGGTTATCTCGCTCCCGAGCACGGACCGCTCGAATTTCTGGCTCAGCATCACCCATCGGGCAAGGTTCGTGTAAGGGTGATTGCGATGCTGCACGACGCAGCCACCAAGGAGGCGCAGCAATGCGGACACGTATTCCGGCAAGTACACTGAAACGACTGGAGGCCTTGGAGCACTCGCGTGGTAAAAGAAAGGTCGTGGCCCTGTTCCCCGAGTTGATGCCCGTTGACGAGTGGGGAGCCATTGCCAGTAACATGCAGGCGGAGCTGAAAGCGAATATCAAGAAGGACTGCCCGCCGCAGTACGACAAGGGAGGCTTGAGCCATCTTGTACTTGTCGCCAGTGGGTAAAGTGTCTCCGGTCCGGGAGCCGTGCCTTAGAGGTGAGTCGCACGTAAATCAAACCGCCTCAGTTGGGGCAGTCACCCGCTCCACGACCTGTGACCCAGCCTTCAGCGCCCCTTGGCAGCAATGTCTCGGGGCGCTGTCGTTTGCGTTCACTGTGGGCTGGCACAGGCGACGATCGGCAGGCCACCAGTACGCTAGTGGCGGTGACAGGTGATCGAGCGGCCTGCGCGAGTTGCTACACCTTTATCGGGCCGAACATTCCGGTGTAGATGAGCGAGTTCCAAATCTTCTTGATGGCCTGCCCAGTCTCCTGATTCACGAATAGCGAGGAACGGGCACCGTGTGGGCTGCCTAGCAGGTAGTAGCGCATTGACTCCCAGGTTTCGGCCACCTCAGCCCAGCGCCAACATGGAACCTCGTGTTCGAGGATCAGGGGCATGGCGATAGAGAGCGGAATTGTCCCATCGAGGTTGAGGGGCCTATCCCAGTTGCACTTGACTAGCACCGGTGTCGCGTCTGGGTTGTATAGCTTCACGTCCAGCTTTTCGGCTGTGATGTTTGCGATGGGGTGGGGAGGTAGCGCGTTCACCGACTCAATGACTTTGTCGGCTTTACCGCTCGCGGTATACGGGCAGGTGATAAAGCCGTTGCGGAAGAACCTTGTGTGATCGAGCCCGTTGTAGCCACAGCGGTCACTGGGCGCAATCTCAGGGTGACGACTGTTGTGGTTACAGACCAACGGGTGCCATGTGGGGTAGCTATCAACCACTGGTCCGATCTCATCAGCTATGTCCATCAGGGCCTCTCTGCTCTGCGCCCTTATTGACTCGTCTGCGTATTGAGGCCTCGGAACTAGGTAGGCCTCCACATGCTCATATCCCCGTTGTGCTGCTTCGTCTGCTCGAAATGCCATGGTTCACCTCTCAATCGTGAGTACCAGCGCATAGCATCTAGGATTTTAGCATAAAGAAAGCATTTCATGCATGGAGTTGATTTTTTGTGTGTCGTGCCGACGATGTAAGCGCATGTAAGCATGGTGCAGCGGCTTGGATTTCAGGCAAAGAAAAAGCCCCAGACCGCGTGGTGTGGGGCTTTGTATGGTGGGCCTTGCTGGACTTGAACCAGCGACCAATCGATTATGAGTCGAGTGCTCTAACCAACTGAGCTAAAGGCCCGAAACTTTGTAAAACGTTTACACACCTTTTACATGGTGCTGCCGCTGAGTTTTTTGGCTTCGGGTAAGCGGCTGTATTTGCAGTGTTTTCCTTCCTGGTCTACCCGTTAGCGCATTCTATTATGAGTCGCCTGCTCTAACCAACTGAGCTAAAGGCCCGGACGGAAACTAAAAACGGGCGCCATTATACTCATCGTACAGGGCGCCCGCCAGAGCTTGTTGCGCGAGTCGTTGAGGCGGCCCGCGCAAGCTCGATCAGGAGTTGTGGTCGTCGATGAAACCGCGCAGGTGATCGGAGCGCGAAGGGTGGCGCAGCTTGCGCAGGGCCTTGGCTTCGATCTGGCGGATCCGCTCGCGGGTGACGTCGAACTGCTTGCCGACTTCTTCCAGTGTGTGGTCGGTGTTCATCTCGATACCGAAGCGCATACGCAGGACCTTGGATTCCCGTGCGGTGAGGCCGGCCAGGACGGAGCGGGTGGCTTCGCGCAGGCCTTCGGCCGTGGCGGAATCCACCGGCGACAGCGCCTGGATGTCCTCGATGAAATCGCCCAGATGGGAGTCTTCATCGTCACCGATCGGGGTTTCCATGGAGATCGGCTCCTTGGCGATCTTCAGGACCTTGCGGATCTTGTCTTCCGGCATTTCCATGCGCTCACCCAGCTCTTCCGGGGTAGGCTCACGGCCCATTTCCTGCAGCATCTGGCGGGAAATCCGGTTGAGCTTGTTGATGGTCTCGATCATATGGACCGGGATCCGGATGGTCCGGGCCTGGTCCGCGATGGAGCGGGTGATCGCCTGACGAATCCACCAGGTGGCGTAGGTCGAGAACTTGTAGCCACGACGGTATTCGAACTTGTCTACCGCCTTCATCAGACCGATGTTGCCTTCCTGGATCAGGTCCAGGAACTGCAGGCCGCGGTTGGTGTACTTCTTGGCGATGGAGATCACCAGGCGCAGGTTGGCCTCGACCATCTCTTTCTTGGCGCGACGTGCCTTGGCTTCGCCGATGGAGACGCGGCGATTGATTTCCTTGATCTCCGGTACGGTCAGGTCGACATCGCTCTGGACGTTGATGATGCGTTTCTGCATCCGCACGATTTCATCCAGGCGCTCGCCAATCCTGTCGGCATGGGCGCCCTTGCCCTTGGCGATTTCCTCGGCCCAGGCCAGGTTGGTCTCATTGCCGGGGAAGGATTTGATGAAGTTCTTGCGCGGCATGTTGCTCTCGCGCACGCAGATGGCCATGATGGCGCGTTCGTTTTCCCGCAGGGCCTCATTGGTGGAGCGGATGACATTGACCAGTTCGTCGAAGGCCTTGTTGGCCAGCTTGAACGGGGCGAACACTTGGCCCAGCTCGTTGAGGGCTTCCTGGGTCTTCTCGTCGTCACGGCCGTGCTTGGCCAGGGCCTCTTCGGCAATCCCCAGCTTTTCCCTCAGCAGCTCGAAACGCAGGCGCGTTTCTTCCGGATCCGGACCGTTGTCGGTATCTTCATCGGAGGAATCGTCATCGTCGTCACTGCTGGATGAGCTGTCATCGTCGTCACTGCTGGGCGTGGGCTCGCCCATGAACGGCTCGGCATCGTCCGGATCGAGGAAGCCGGTGACGATATCGCTCAGGCGACCTTCGTTCTCGATGATGCGGTCATAAGCCTGGATAACGGTGGCAGCTGTACCGGGGAAGTGGGCAATCGCGGCCATCACATCGCGGATACCTTCCTCGATGCGCTTGGCGATCACGATTTCGCCCTCGCGGGTCAACAGTTCGACGGTACCCATCTCGCGCATGTACATGCGCACGGGGTCGGTCGTGCGGCCAGCGTCGGTTTCCACCGCAGCCAGTGCCGCAGCTGCCTCGGCAGCCGCTGCCTCATCGGCTGCGGTGTCGCCATCGGTCATGAGCAGGGTATCGGCGTCCGGTGCTTCCTCGGATACCTGGATGCCCATGTCATTAATCATCCGGATGATGTCTTCCACCTGATCCGGATCCGCTATATCCTCAGGCAAGTGGTCATTGACTTCGGCGTAGGTCAGGTAACCTTGCTCTTTGCCGCGGGCAATGAGATCTTTTAAACGGGACTTCTGCGAATTGCTGCCTGACATAGACACCCTATGGACTCGCTGGTAAAAAGATGAAAAGATAAACAGCCATTATAGCTGTCGCTCAAATTCTCTGCCACAAAGCTTAAATTGTGGCACGGCTCCCCTGTTTCAAGAGAAACCCCAGTAAGTAACCTTCACAATGCCTTTCGATTCGGCATTTCCGAAAAGGTTCAACCGCCTTCGCCACTGCTCAGGCGCTTCAGTTCGCGGTGATCTTCCGCGGTAAACTCGCCGGCGGCCTTGCGCTTGATCAGCGCTGCGATTCTCTGTTTTCGAACCGCTTCGCGGTTCGGTGTCAGGATTTCTCTGGCCGAGGCGATGGTATTCTCCCGTTCGGGGACATGCTCGATGCCGTCGAACAGGTGGAAAAACTGTGACCGGGCCCGGCTGTCGAAGGCCAGGGCGGTAATCACCTCCCGGTGCTTTTTCAGATTCGACTCCCGAATCCAGTGTGCCAGTCGGCCCGACTGTCGCAGGCTGCGATCCTGGCGGGCCGCTTCCAGTACTTCGTCCGCGAGCTCCGGCGCTTCGATCAGTGCCAGGCTGAGGCTGCTGTCGCGGCTCAGGCGAACCTCTACCGGTTCTTCGTTGATGCGCTCGGGAGCCCTGAACCCTTTGCCCCCGAAGCCCTTGCCCTTGTTGCCGTCGCGCCGTGGTTGCCATTCCCGGCGACCGCAAAGGCGCATCATTTCCTGCCACATGGCATCGCGCAGCGTGCTGCGCGGCATCTTGTTGAGCAGCGGTTCGACCCGCGCCCGCAGTTCGCCGCGGGCCTCCGGCAGATTGAGGTCGAGCCCCTGGCTCTGCCGGTCGAACAGGAAGCGCGACAGAGGCGTCGCCCCTTCGATACGCTTGCGGAAGGCGTCTGCACCTTCCTTGCGGACCAGCGTGTCCGGATCCTCGCCCTCGGGCAGCATCAGGAACTGCAGGTGCAGTCCGTCGGCCATCAACTCCAGGGCGTTGTCCATGGCCCGTTCGGCGGCCCGGAAGCCGGCGTTGTCACCGTCGAAACAGAATACGACGTGCCGCACGTGCCGAAGCAGCGCCTGCAGGCTGTCCTGGTTGGTGGCCGTACCCAGTGTTGCCACCGCTTCATGGATGCCGTGCTGGGCCAGGGCGATGACGTCCATATAGCCTTCGACCACCAGCAGACGGTCCAGCCGGCGGAGCGATTTCTGTGCTTCAAACAGGCCGTAGATTTCCCGGCTCTTGTGAAACACGTCCGACTCTGGCGAATTGATGTACTTCGCCTTGTCGTCGCCCAGGGTGCGGCCGCCAAAAGCAACCGTGCGGCCCCGCGTATTGCGGATCGGGAACATGATCCGGTTGCGGAACAGGTCCCGTGGGCGCCCATACTTGTCCGAGACGGTACCGGTCTCGATCAGCGGCCCGCGCAGGGCCGGCTCGGCAGCCTGGTGTAGGGCGGTGCCGTCGCCCGGTGCAAAACCGATCTGGTACTGCTCGATGGTGGCGGCATCCAGGCCGCGTTGGCGCAGATAGTCCCTGGCCAGTGCTGCGCCTGGTTGTGTCAGGGTGTCGCGATAGAACTGGTTGGCAAACTCCAGCGCGTCGGTCAGCGTCTTTGCCTGCTGCATTTCCTGGCGGGCCGCCTGGTCATAGGGCACTTCCAGGCCCATGCGGCGTGCCAGTTCCTCAACCGCTTCGGTGAATCCCAGATTGTCGTATTCGCGGACGAAGCTGATAGCGTCCCCATGGGCGCCGCAGCCGAAACAGTGATAGAACCCCTTGTCGGGGCGGACGTTGAACGATGGCGTCTTTTCGTCGTGGAAAGGACAGCGGGCCTTGTAGTTGCCGCCGGCTTTCTTGAGTGTGATCCGGCTTCCGATCAACTCGGCCAGATCGACCCGATCCAGGAGCTCATCGATAAAGCGTTGGGGGATCAGACCACTCATGACATCTCCGGCGTTGTACAACTCTCAGCATCAAGAGACTAGACCATATCGCTCCGGTTGCCAGCGGGCCCGTGAGCTGGATCATGGCTCATTGCTATCGTGTAGAGTCGGGACGAAAAGGGGCATCTACAAGCCAAAAATGCCGCCGAAGCAGGGCCTCGACGGCATCGGATGCATGCATTCCACAGCCCGGCTGACCGGGAAGGGAATGTGAAGCGGCAATTCCGGGCGGTCTGAAACTCAGTACAGACGCTCGAACTTGCGCTGTTCCCGCTGAAGCTTCTTGAGATGGCGCTTGACGGCAGCAGCAGCTTTGCGCTTACGAACGGCAGTCGGCTTCTCGTAGTGCTCGCGACGACGCACTTCGGACAGAATGCCGGCCTTTTCACAAGACCGCTTGAAGCGACGCAGCGCTACGTCGAATGGCTCATTCTCTTTCACTTTAACAGCTGGCATTCGAAAATCACCTACCTTTAAGATCGATTCGGTTTGAGTTCAGTTCCCGCGCGGGCCGGGGCCCGTGCCTGGCGCTGATGATTCGGTTGATCCGGCGCAGATCGGTACAGAATTGTCTAAAACTCGACCAGCGCAGATTTAAGGGCGGCAATGATAGCGTTTTCCCAGGCTGGTTGTAAAGCGCCCAATTCGATCATCCCGGTCATCCGGGGCCAGGGAAAACCACAGCGCCGGCGGCGGCCCTGATCTGGTAAAATACGGCGTCATTTTTTTACCTGCCCCGGTTATGGGGGCAACCCTATGGAAGTTCAATATGCTGGTTCTGGGAATTGAGACATCCTGCGATGAAACCGGTGTCGCGCTGTTCGACAACGAGCGCGGCCTCCTGGCCCACGCGCTGTTCAGCCAGATCGACATGCATGCCGACTATGGCGGCGTGGTGCCGGAGCTGGCGTCGCGGGATCACGTGCGCAAGCTGCTGCCGTTGTGCGACCAGGTGCTTTCCGAGGCGGGTTGCACTCGTCACGACCTGGACGCGGTGACCTACACCGCCGGCCCCGGACTGATCGGCGCGCTGATGGTGGGCGGTTCGGTGGCCCATGCACTGGCATTGGCGCTGGATATCCCGGTCCTCGGCGTACACCACATGGAAGGACACCTGCTGGCGCCCATGCTGGAAGACAATCCGCCGGCGTTCCCGTTCGTGGCGCTGCTGGTGTCCGGTGGCCATACCCAACTGGTCCGGGTGGATGGCATTGGCCAGTATGAGTTGCTGGGTGAATCGGTGGATGATGCCGCCGGCGAGGCCTTCGACAAGACCGCCAAGATGTTGGGGCTGGACTATCCGGGCGGCCCGCGCGTGGCCAAACTGGCCGAGCAGGGGCGGGCGGGGCGCTACCGCTTCCCGCGCCCGATGACGGACCGGCCCGGACTGGATTTCAGTTTCAGCGGTCTGAAGACCTACACGCTCAATACGGTGAACGAGGCGGAAGCCAGCGGCGGTCTGGACGACCAGACCCGGGCCGATATCGCGCTGGCGTTCGAGAGTGCGGTGGTGGATACCCTGGCGATCAAGTGCCGGCGGGCGCTGGAAGCGTCGGGCTGCAAGCGGCTGGTCGTGGCTGGCGGGGTCAGTGCCAACCGGCGACTGCGGGCCGCGTTGGAGTCAATGGTCGGCAAGTTGCGGGCGGAGGTGTTTTACGCGCGCCCGGAATTCTGTACCGATAACGGCGCCATGATTGCCTATGCCGGCTGCCAGCGCCTGCTCGCGGGGCAGCGTGACGGCGACCGGATTGTTGCGGTACCGCGCTGGCCGATGAATACGCTGCCGTCGCTGGAGGCGACGTGCCTCAACGGCCTGAAGGAGGCGACCCGGACGTAGTCAGACTGGGGGTTCCCGGCGCTGTGCCAGACGGATCAGGTTGTCCCGGTGACGAACCAGGATCAGCAGCGTCAGCAGGCCGAACAGGGGTAGGGCATCGGGTTCCAGCAGTGCGCTGACGATCGGGCCGGCCGCCGCCGCGGCCACTGACGCCAGTGACGAGATATGCCAGCGCCATAGGATCAGGCCCCACAGGCCGGCCAGTATCACGGTGGTCATCGGTGCCAGGGCCAGGCCGGCACCCAGCGCGGTAGCGACGCCCTTGCCGCCCTGGAAGCGGGCAAACAGTGGCAGCATGTGTCCGGTGACCGCGCAGAGGGCGACAATCGCCAGGGCTACCGGACTGAGTTGCAGCCAGAGCCCCAGCCAGACCGGGATGGCGCCCTTGATGGCGTCCAGCACCAGGGTCAGCAGAGCCGGCAGCCAGCCGCCGGCGCGGTAGACGTTAGTGGCCCCGGGGTTGCCTGAGCCAAGGGCGCGCGGGTCCGGCAGTCGCCACAGCCGGCAGATGACGGGAGCGAACAGGATCGAGCCCATGAGGTAGGCGAAGAGACCGGTGATCACAGTCAGTGCGGTTTCAGGCATGGGCAGAGACGTCGAACTGTCGATTGTGCGAGAATCGCTCCCCCGCACGTCGATCATTACGTGTGCGTTGGGAGAAAGGCCTGATTTTACGTTAATGGGAATGTGATGCAGGCCGCAAGTTTTTAATGAGGGCGACTGACCCGTGACTGACACGGTATTTATCGAAGGGCTCGTCGTGGAAACCGTCATCGGTGACTACGAATGGGAGCGGCATGTCCTGCAGCGTCTGGAAATTGACCTGGAGATGGCCTGGGGCAACCGGGCGCCGGGGGCCAGCGACAATGTCGCTGATGCGTTGGATTACGCCGCTGTCAGCGAAACGATTCGCCGGTGGTTCAGGGACAATCGGCCCCGACTGCTGGAGGCTGCTGCGGAATCCCTGGCTGCGGAGATTCGCAAGCGCCACGGTGTAAGCTGGTTGAGTTTGTGCCTGCGCAAGCCCGGTGCCGTTCCGGACGCGCGCAGCGTCGGGGTGCGTATCGAACGGGGGAGCCGCTAGTGTCCTACGCAGCGACCGTCTATCTCGGTATTGGTAGTAACGTCGATCGGGAACGCCACGTTCTCGCCGCCCTGAATGCACTGGCGGAGCGTTATGAGCTTATTGGGGTCTCATCCGTCTATGAAAGTGAGTCGGTCGGCTTCGACGGCAGTCCCTTCTATAACATGGTCGTGGGCATCCGTACGGAGGAGTCCATCGCGACGCTGTCACGTTTTCTCAAGGCGCTGGAAGTTGAGAACGGGCGCCGCCCCGGAATGCCGAAGTTCAGCCCGCGGACGCTGGACCTGGATATCCTGACCTATGACGATCGGGTCGGTGTGATTGACGGCGTGGAGTTGCCGCGCGGCGAAATCCTCACCAATGCGTTTGTCCTCCGGCCTCTGGCGGAGATCGCACCGGCGGTGCTCCATCCGGAAAAGAAAGTGGCCTACCAGCAGCTCTGGGCCGAATACACCGGCGACCAGAAACTGTGGCCCATCCCGTTCCGCTGGCAGGGGCGGGCGATCTCGCCCCGCCCCTGAGCGGTCAGCACGGGCGCCCGGCCTCAGGCGTCGTCCTTGTGTTTGCGGCGGAACAGGTCGATCAGGCCATCGGTTGAGCTGTCGGTCCGCTTGTCGTCGCTGGACGCCAGCAGGCGGTCGAGAATGTCCTGTCCCAGTTGCTTGCCCAGCTCCACGCCCCACTGATCGAACGAATCCACGTCCCAGATCGCGCCCTGCACGAACGTCTTGTGCTCGTAGAGCGCGACCAGTGCGCCCACGGTGCGTGGCGTGCTGCGCTCGAACAGGATGGTGTTCGACGGCTTGTTACCCGGAATGACTTTGTGTGGCGCCAGTTTTTCGATGGCCGCTTCGTCGAGCCCCTGTTCGCGCAATTCCGCCCGGGCTTCGTCGAGGTTCTTGCCGCGCATCAGGGCCTGGGCCTGGCTCAGGCAGTTGGCGAACAGGATCGCGTGGTGCGTGGCGACCGGGTTGTGGGTGCGCAGCGGGATAATGAAATCCGCCGGTGACATGCGCGTGCCCTGGTGCAGCAACTGGTGGTAGGCGTGCTGGCCGTTGGCGCCGGCGCCGCCCCAGATGATCGGGCCGGTCTGGTAGTCCACGGACGTGCCGTCGTGGGTCACGCACTTGCCGTTACTTTCCATGTCCAGTTGCTGCAGGTGGGCTGGCAGGCCACGCAGGTAATGGTCGTAGGGCAGGATCGCATGGGCATCGGCGCCCCAGAAGTTGCCGTACCAGATGCCCAGCAGGGCAAGGATCACCGGCAGGTTGTCTTCCAGCGGGGCATTCTTGAAATGCTGGTCCATGGCGTGGGCGCCGGACAGCAGCGAGCGGAAGTTTTCCATGCCGATGGTCAGCGCGGTGGGCAGGCCGATCGCGGACCACAGCGAGTATCGTCCGCCGACCCAGTCCCACATGGGGAAGATGTTTTCCTCGGCAATCCCGAAATCGATCGCTTCCTTCTCGTTGGCGGTGACCGCCACGAAATGCTTGGAAATCAAAGCCTCGTCGCCGCCGTTGTGGAGGAACCACTCCCGGGCCACCTTGGTGTTTTCCAGCGTTTCCTGGGTCCGGAACGATTTGGACTGGATCAGGAACAGGGTGGTTTCCGGGTTGATGTGGCGTAGCACCTCGGTGATGTGACTGCCGTCGATGTTGGCCACGTAATGGCAGTTGAGGCGGCCGTGCCAGTAGGGTTTGAGCGCTGCCGATACCAGTTTGGGGCCGAGGAAGGAGCCGCCGATTCCGATACTGACCACATCGGTGAAGGGCTTGTTGGTGAAGCCGCGCCACTGGGTGCTGCGGATGCGCCAGACGAACTCTTCCATGCGTGCCAGTGTTGAGCGTACCTCCGGCATGATGTCGTCATTGCCGACATGGACCGGATCATCGCTCAGGTTGCGCAGGGCAATGTGCAGGGCCGGCCGGTTTTCGCTGGTGTTGATGTTGTCGCCGCGGAACATGGCTTCAATCTGTTCCGGTACCTTACAGGCCCGCGCCAGCGCCATCAGGTGGGGCATGGTATCGCGGGTGATCAGGTTCTTCGAGTAGTCCAGGGAGATGCCGGCGGCTGTGGTGAAGTAGTTCCGGAAACGCTCCGGGTCCTGGTCGAACAGGTCCCGCATGTGGGTGTTTTTCAGACTGGCCTGATGGTCGATCAGGGCTTTCCATTCCGGCTTTTCAGTCAGTCCTGGCTTGCTCGTACTCATGTCCTCTCCCCGGTGGGTTGCCGTTGCGGCGCCGGGCCCTGGTTGGCCCGGCACTGCCACTAGCGGTTAATGGATAGGTTGTCGATCAGTCGAGTGGTTCCCAGAAAGGCGGCAGCAAGGATGGTGATCTGTGCGTCATCTTTCTGTGCCGGCTTCAGCGTCAGGCTGTTCACGATGTTGTAGTAGTCCGGCCGGAAGCCGGCTGCGGTCAGACGGGTCTGCGCCTCGCTTTCCAGTGCGGCGAAGTCGGTATTGCCGTCCTTGAGGGCCCGTGCCGTGGCTTGCAGGGTCCCGAACAGCGCGGGGGCGATGGCCCGTTCCTGCTCGCTCAGGTAGCTGTTGCGGGAACTGCGGGCGAGACCGTCGTTCTCACGATGTGTGGGGGCACCGACGATCTCGATCGGCATGAACAGGTCGCTGACCATCTTGCGGATGACGGCCAGTTGCTGGAAGTCTTTCTCGCCAAAAACCGCCACGTTCGGCTGGACCATGTTGAACAGCATGGAGACGACCGTGGACACGCCGTCAAAGTGGCCGGGCCGGCTGGCGCCGCAATGACCTTCGCTCACCCCGGGCACCGAAACCTGGGTCTGCTGGACTAGGCCATGGGGATAGACTTCCTCGACGCTGGGTGCAAAGACGATGTGGTTGCCGGCGGCCTCCAGCTTCTCCTGGTCGTCCCGCAGGGTGCGCGGATAGGTTTCCAGGTCCTCGCCGACGCCGAACTGCATGGGATTGACGAAGATGCTCGTCACCACCACGTCGGCTTGTTGCAGGGCCTTCTCGACCAGGGACATGTGGCCGGCGTGCAGGTTGCCCATGGTGGGTACCAGCCCGATCCGGTGGCCGTGCTGGCGATGGCTGTTCAGGAGCGCGCGAAGCTCCCGGACCGTATGTACCGTTCTCATGACTTGAACGTGTGCTCCTCAGCAGGAAAGCGTCTGTCCCGGACGGCGGCCACGTAGGCCTCGAAGGCGCCCTGGATCGAAGCCGCCTCCGCCAGGAAATTCTTGACGAAACGGGGTGTGCGTCCGGTGTTGGCGCCCAGCATGTCGTGCATGACCAGAACCTGGCCGTCCGTGTCCGGACCGGCGCCAATGCCGATAACCGGCGCGTCGACACTCTCGGTAATGCGTTTGGCCAGCGCTGCGGGTACGCACTCCAGCAGGATGACGTCGGCACCGGCGTCCACCAGCAGGCGAGCGTGCTCGACCATGGCGTCCGCCTGGGCATCGCTACGCCCCTGCACCTTGTAACCGCCAAACTTGTTGACGAACTGCGGCGTCAGACCCAGGTGGGCGCACACCGGCACACCCCGTTGGCTCAGGGCGTGGATGGTGTCCTTCATCCAGTCGGCTCCCTCCAGCTTGAGGGCCTGGGCGCCGGCGCGCATCAAGGCAGCGGCATTGTCCAGGGCGGCTGCGGTGGTGCCATAGCTCATGAACGGCATGTCCGCCATGATCAGGGCGCCCCGATTGCCTTTTGCCACCGCTCGCGTGTGATAGCACATCTCTTCCATGGTCACCGGGAGCGTACTGTCGTTACCCTGCAGCACCATGCCAAGAGAATCACCGATCAACATGACATCAACACCGGCTTCACTGATCAATTGGGCGAAAGTGGCATCGTATGCCGTCAGTACGGAAAAGGTTTCGTTATTCTGCTTGCGTTCACGCAGCGTGTTGATGGTGACAGCCATAGAATCCTTGCCTTATGGATGGATTATGGAAGAAGAGATGCCGGGAACCTTCCTAGGTTAATCGTCACCCCCTGACGAGGCAAGGCTGCCCGGGACAGGGTGAAGGCGGCGTAACCCGTTGTCCACGCAATGCCGGCGCAGGTCCGCAATGCGCTGTCCATCGGGAAGTTGCAGTTCCGGCGTCAGGTCCAGCAGCGGCTGGAGGACGAAATCCCGGTTGGCCAGTTCGATATGGGGAACGGTCAGGCGGTCGTTATGGATGCGCTGGTTGCCGTAGAGCAACAGGTCCAGGTCCAGTGTCCGTGGCCCCCAGCGTTGCAGGCGAACGCGATCATGGGCCTGCTCGATGGCCTGTAGCGCGTCGAGCAGCTCCAGCGGCCTCAGCCCGGTGCGCAGGTGCACCGCGCCATTGACGAAATCGGGCTGGTCCTGCGGCCCGACTGGTCGGCTTGCGTAAAACGGGGACTGGGCGACCAACTGGGTCCTTGGCAGCGCGGCCAGTCGCGCAACGGCGCCGGCCAACTGGCTCAGGGGGTCGGCCAGATTGCTGCCGAGACCGATATAGGCGTCAACCGGGGCCATGACCTACGCCTTCGGCTGAGGTTTCTTGCGACGCTTGCGGCGCCGGTTGCGGGGACCAGAGGGGCCGAGCTCGGACAGCATCTTCTCGCGGCCGCGTTCGTCGGCGTTCTGGAAGTCGGTCCACCACTGGCCCAGCCCGTCCGTATCCTCGCCGGCGGCCTCCCGTACCAGCAGGAAGTCATAGGCGGCCCGGAAGCGCGGGTGCTCGAGTGTGGCGTAGGCGCGTTTGCCATTCCGCCGGGGCAGGCGCATCTGCAGTTCCCAGATTTCCTTCATGGGGCCGGAAAAACGGCGCGGGATGGCGGTGGCCTGAACCTGCTGGCCAATCACCCGCGCAATGGCGGCGTGCAGGGCCGGCTGGGCGGGCTCACCCTGGTCCTGGCGGCGCTTCCATTCCGCCTGCAGGGCCGGCCAGACCAGCGCGGCGTACATGAAATAGGGGGTAACGGATTTGCCCTGATGGATGCGTCGGTCGGTGTTCTCCAGCGCCTGGCGAATGACGCCGTCCGGTTCGCCATGCTCGATCGCCACCGCCGTTGCCGGGAACAGCGGTGCGAACAGGCCATAGTGCTGGAGCAGGTCGTAGGTGGTGGCCCCGTAACCCGCGGAAAACAGTTTGAGGACCTCGTCGAACAGGCGCGCGGGCGGAATATGGGTCAGCAGCGGCGCCAGCTCATGGATCGGCTCCTCGGTTTGCGGCGCGAGGGTAAAGTCGAGTTTGGCGGCGAAGCGGATGGCTCGCAGCATCCGGACCGGATCTTCCCGGTAACGGGTTTCCGGGTCGCCAATCAGCGACAGGCGACGGGCGTTCAGGTCTTCCACGCCGCCGGTGAAGTCGATGACGCTGAAGTCTTCCATGCTGTAGTAGAGGGCGTTGACCGTGAAATCACGGCGCAGTGCGTCTTCTTCCATGGATCCGTAGACATTGTCCCGCAGGAGCAGGCCGTGCTCGTTGGAGCGGCGTTCGTCATCGTCGTCGCTGTCGGCTTCCATGGCGTTGCCGCGGAAGGTGGTCACTTCGATCACCTCTCTGCCGAACAGCACGTGCACGATCCGGAAGCGTCGACCGATCATGCGGGAGTTGCGAAACAGGTCCCGCACTTCTTCCGGCGTGGCGTTGGTGGCCACATCGAAATCCTTGGGATGACCGTCCAGCAGGATGTCACGGACACCGCCGCCGACCAGGTAGGCTTCGAAACCGGCCTTGTTCAGACGGTTCAGCACTTTCTTGGCCGGTTCGCTGATCAGGGAGCGTGAGACAGAGTGCTGGTCGCGGGGAATGACCTGCCGCTGGTAGGCGGGTTTTTGTTTTTTGCCTTTCCCGAAAATCTTGGATTTTATCTTATCTAACATCGATACAGATTCTGATGGTTAGGTCGTATGAATGCGCTGCCAGGGGATTTCCATCTGTATGGCCAGGATTCTGGCCATACAAAAACCGATCGGCAGGTTCGACGACAACGAGATTAGGGAGCCTCTGATGAACTCCTGAGGCAGGGAGTTTACCGGTTTGTCGCGATTAAGGCGAACAACCATTCGGCGGCGGGTATCGGGAAGGAGGGCATTTAGCTGGCCCCGGAAAATCAAAAGGCGGGAACGTGAAGCACGAACCCGCCGAGAAGAGTAGACGATCTGCATTGTTGTTGTTGTGGCGCGTTCTAAACGGTTGAACGCAAGCTCCAAGCAGGGAGCGAATGATGCGAGCGGAACGCTTTGACCACAGAGAGCGGCAATGACCTTTTGCGAGATTGGAGCAGGTGGAGGGTCGTCTGGAAGACGATTCTTTTCTTCACTTGCAACTCGCAACAGTCAGGCACCACTAAAAAGCTCAGCACCCAAAACACTCAGTTCGCTCGCGCTCAATTCTTGTTTTTGTTGATGAGCGCATTGCAGCTTTTTGTTCTTGTTTTGGCGCTACGTCATTCAGTTCTTGTTGTTGTTCGCCCGTATAGATTGCAGTGCGCGTGCCAGTTTTTTCTAATCCTTGATTAACAATGAGTTACGAATAAGTGGTTTCCGAAGGGCGGGATTTTTTTAGACCTGGGTGTTACTTCGATATCAGTTCTCAGACCGAGACTGTTCCCCCAGGTAACACCGGGTAACATATGAGGAGCGGTTCACACTTTGACCGGTAGCAGGCGTATTGGGGGTATTGACTAAAGAGTAGCCAATGCCTGTCGCTTGGCCACTTCGCCTCACCTGCGGGAAGGCCGGGTGCAGGGAGGACAGGTGTAGCAAGCCGGTCTGTGTTCATCGACAGACCGGATGGCAGGGTGGTTCCACGAGTTGGATTACGAAAAGGAAAGGTGGGGGCGCTCAGCCCTTCTTGCGCGGAATGCCCAGACGCTGACGGCGTTCCCAGAGGGACTTGCGGCTGATGCCCAGCTTCTGGGCCAGTTCCGTCTCGCTCATCTTGTCCTGGTTCTCCAGGACGAAATGCTGGAAGTAGTCTTCCAGCGAGAGATCGTTCGACGTCTGTGGATCCGGGGCTGGAGTCGGGTCCTCTTCCTCCAGCAGGCCGGCGGGAATATGGACATCGGAGCCATCCGTATCCAGGTCGAGCAGTGCCGGAGTGATCATGCCGTCGTCGCAAAGGATGGTGGCCCGCTCAATCGCATTCTCCAGCTCCCGCACGTTACCGGGCCAGCGGTGCTGTTCCAGCGCCCGCATGGCTTCCGGGCTGAGACTGATATCCGGCTTGCCCATGCGCTGGGCCTGGCGTTGCAGGAAGCGCTTGGCCAGCCCCAGTATGTCGCCGTTACGCTCGCGCAGTGGTGGAATGCGGATCTGCATGACGTTGAGGCGGTAATACAGGTCTTCCCGGAATTCGGCCGTCTTGGTCATGGCGCGGAGGTTCCGGTGGGTTGCCGCGATCATGCGGACATCCACCGTGCGGCTCTGGGTCGAGCCCACCCGACGAATCTCGCTTTCCTGCAGGACTCGCAACAGTCGGGCCTGGGCCTCGGCCGGCAGCTCGCCGATCTCGTCCAGGAACAGGCTGCCGCCGTCGGCCGCTTCGATCAGACCGGTGCGGGCGGACACGGCTCCGGTAAACGCGCCTTTCTCGTGACCGAACAGCTCGGACTCGATCAGGCTTTCCGGAATGGCTGCGCAGTTGACGCAGATCAGCGGCTGGCGCGCCCTTGGGCTGAGTTGATGCAGGGCGCGGGCGGCCAGTTCCTTACCGGTGCCGGATTCACCGTGGATCAGTACGGTGGTCTCGGTGGGAGCGACCTTGCGGATCAGCGTGAATACGGACTGCATGGCCTGGCACTGGCCGTACATGATGCGCGAAGGGTCGCCTTCGGCCGTGGCGCCTTCTTCCCCGGTGCTGTTTTCTCCGGCCGTATCCTGTTCCGGCGTGGCGGTGCGCCTGAGGATGTCCTCGACCGAGGCAAGCATTTCGTCATGGTCGAACGGTTTGGCGATGTATTCCACGGCGCCCATTTTCATTGAATCGACGGCCGATCGAAGGCTGGCATAACTGGTCATGATCAGGACCGGCGTATTGGGCGCCAGGCGAATCAGCTCGGTGCCGGCGGCACCGGGCAGGCGCAGGTCGGAAATGATCAGGTCAAAACCGTCGAGCTCGTAACGGGAGCGGGCCTCGTCCACGGAGCCGGCATCGGAGACATCGTAGTCTGCGTGGGTCAGCAGCTTGCGCAGGGCCGAGCGAATGATCTCTTCGTCTTCTACGATCAGGATACGATGCATGCCTTGGGAAACCGCCTCTTTCATGACTCTTGCAGGGTGTCAGTGTCCGCTTCGAAGGCCGGCAGGCTCAACCGCACGCAGGTGCCGCCATTGCCGTCTTTTGCGATCGGACTCTCAACCTGGATATGACCGTAATGCTCTTCAACGATGCTGTACACCAGCGAGAGCCCCAGACCGGTCCCTTCATTGGGGGCCTTGGTCGTATAGAAAGGCTCAAAGATGTGATCGAGCTGGTCTGCAGGGATGCCTGCACCCTCATCAACCACTTCGATGATAGCGGAGTAGGCTTCCTGCTTTCCACTGATCCGGATCAAGCTACCCTCAGGTGAGGCATCGCGGGCGTTGGCCAGCAGGTTGACGAAGACCTGCACCAGCCGCTGTTCGTCGCCCAACACCTGCAGTCCGGCCGGGCAGTCGTTGCTGTATTGCAGGCTGCGCCCCTTGCCGCTGAGCGACACCAGGTTAAGGGATTCGTCGATGCAGCGGCGCAGCTCCACCGGTTCATAGCGGTTGGCCGGGGCGTGGTTGCCGGAGCGGGCGAAATTCATCAGGGATTGCAGGATCCGTGAGATGCGCCGGGTCTGCTGCTGGATTTGATCGGCGGTCGCGAGGATATCCGGGTTGTCGGTCTCCAGCTTCAGGTTCTGGGCCAGCGACGAGATGCCGGTGACCGGATTGCCGACCTCATGGGCCACGCCCGCGGCGAGCCGACCCACCGAGGCCAGGCGTTCGCTGTGCATCAGCTCGTCTTCCAGCAGGCGGGTTTCGGTCTGGTCTTCCACCAGCACCACGCTGCCGCCCTCCGGATGGTCCGGCCCGCTGAGCGTCGACTTGTGCAGGTTGAACCAGCGGGGGCGGCCTTTCATATCGAGGCGGTGTTTGTAACGGTGCAGTTCCTCGCCGCTGACGAAGTCTTCCAGCATGTCACGCCACTGCTCCGGAAGGGCTGTCAGCCGGGCGCCGACCACGTCGTCGGCGGCGATGCCGGTGATCTCGTCCATGGCGTGGTTCCACATCAGGATTTCGCCATCGTCACCGATCGAGCAGGCGGCGATCGGCAGGTTCTGGAGGGTCTGGCGATAATGGCGACGCAGGTTGTCCAGTTCGCCGGCCAGGCCGGTCAACTGACTCTGGTAATCGCCCAGCGCCTTCTCGATGTAATGGATATCCTGCCCGGTACGGCCGCCGGCCTGGGGCTTGAAGCCCAGGTTGTGCTTGACGATGTCCTGGGCTACGGACGGCCCCATCAGCCCGGACAGGTTCACCTCGATCTGGTCACGCAGCCGGCGCAGCTGGTAGGGGCGGTACTCGATGCTGGGCAGGCGCAGCTGGAAGAGGGCCCGGTTGACCTCCCGGCTGGCGACCGCCTGGCCGAGCGGGATGGCCAGTTGCTGCTTGAATTCCTCCGACGAGCCGGAAAGCAGCTCACGCCGCTGGGGGCGGGAGAGTGCACCGAGGGAGCAGGATTGCGCGGCGCTGTCCTCTTCGCTGGACGTTTCCGTCAGCAGGGAGATGAGGGCAAAGACACTGAGGTTCACGGTCAGGCTGGCAAAGGCAAAGATGTGGGAATTGGAGACGGTGACCGAGGGCAGTCCGAAGGCGGTCAGCACATCGGCATTGACCGAAAACGGCAGGACCAGTGTCAGGGCCCAGATGCCGCCACCCGCCAACAGCCCGGCGATCAGACCCTTGCGGTTGCCTTCGGGCCAGTAGATCACGCCCAGGGCGCCGGGAAGGAGCTGCAGCACGCCGGCCAGGGCGAGGATGCCGAGCGTGGCGAAATCCAGCTTAGACCCCACACCTTCATAGAACACCAGCGCGGCGAAAATGATCACCGCGACCAGGATCCGCTTGACCCAGCGCAGCCAGCTGTAGATGTCCGCCCGTTCGCGGGGCGGGCGCAGCGGGAGCACCACGTGGTTGAGGACCATGCCGGCCAGGGCCAGGGTGCTGACGATAACCAGGCCGCTGGCGGCGGACAGCCCCGCGATGTACATGGCCAGTGTCAGGGCCGGATGCCCCAGGCCAAACGTGGCGCCGAGGGCAAAGTAGCTGGACTCGGTGGGTGCATCGAGCGCCTGGCCGCCCCACAGGATCAGCGGCACCGGTATCGCCAGCAACAGCAGGTACAGCGGCAGTCCCCAACTGGCCTTGGCGAGGGCCCGGGGGCTGGGATTCTCGCTGAAGATCATGTGGTACATGTGGGGCAGGACCAGCGCGGCGGCAAAGGACATCAGCATCAACGCCCGCCAACTGCCGTCGTCCAACTGGATACCGAAGGGCGAGGCCAGCGCCACATTATGGTTAAGCCAGATCTCCAGGCCATTGAATCCGTCGAAAACGGAATACAGCAGCAGTCCGCCCAGGAACAGCAGGGCCACCACCTTGACCAGCGAATCGAAGGCGATCGCGACAACCAGTCCCTGGTGGCTTTCCTGGCCCTGCTCGCGACGGGCGCCGAACAGCACCGTAAACAGCACCATGGCCAGGCTGAACAGCTGCCCGATCATATGGGGCGAGGCGCCGGGCGAGAGCAGGGCGGCGGAGTCGGCCACCGCCTTGATCTGCATGCTCAGCAGCGACAGGATGGCGGCCCCGGAGAGCAGGGTGACCAGCGTTCCGGCCCACTGGCTGCGATAGCGGAAGGCGAACAGGTCGGCCAGCGATGTGAGCTGGTAGGTGCGGCCGATCCGCAGGATCGGGTTGAGCAGCACGGGGGCCAGCAGGAAGGCGCCACTGATCCCGATGTAATAGGCCAGGTAACCGAAACCGAACACGCTGGCCATACCCACCGAGCCATACACCGCCCATATCCCGGCATAGACGCCCAGGCTTAGGACATACACCAGCGGATGTCGGACCCAACGGGCCGGTATCAGGCCGCGCTCGGTCATGTGCGCAATGCCGAACAGGAGTGACAGGTAGGCGAGGCTGACCAGGATCAGCGTGGTCAGACTAAAACTCATTGGGGTCGCGTCGCCATTCCAGCCAGAAACCCACGGCAATCAGGCCAGCCCAGGCAATGAAGGGGCTGTACCACGCGCTGCCGGGCTCGATCCACCAATCCAGGATATTGGGGGAAAAAATGTAAACGGCCAGCACGAGCAGGAAGACCAGTCGGTAGATGTACATCGGGCAATTGTTCCCTGCGGTTACGTCGAGCCCCGGGCACGTGTCCGTCGGACATCCGGCGAGTTCGCTGCCCCAGGCTCCGGGTTTGCGTTATACCACGCAACCCCTTGTATTGTCAGGCGGACGCCGGTGCCAGGTTGGACTGCAGCGGCAGGCGTTTGGCTGACCAGTGCGTCCGGGCCCATTCCAGTATAGCGCCCGGTGCCGCGCCCAGCAGGTCTTCCGGCGGTTGTTGCCCCAGTGCCTGAAGTGCCTGCCAGAGGTTTTCGACCGGTCGGCTGTCGTCGAGCGCCGGGGCGTAGGTCTGCTTGCTCAGCTTCTGCCCGGTGGCGTTGAGGATCACCGGGATATGCAGGTAGCTGGGCGCCGGGGCGCCCAGCCAGTCGAACAGCTTGAGTTGTGCGGCGGTGGTTTCCAGCAGGTCCGAGCCGCGAACGATGTCGGTCATGCCCTGGTCAATGTCATCAACCACCACCGCCAACTGGTAGGCGTAGAAGCCTTCCTTGCGCTGCAGCACCGGGTCGTCCCGCTCCGCGCGCAGTACCTGGGCCTGGGGGCCCAGCAGCCGGTCCTGCCAACTGAGGGTGCAGTCCTCGAGCTTCAGGCGGACCGCGTGGGGCGCTTCCGGCACCGCTTTCCGGTTGCGGCAGTCGCCGGGGTGCTGGCCGCCATGGGCGCTGAGTTCCTTGCGGGAACAGGTGCAGCAATAGGCGCGGTCGTCGGCGAGCAGTTGCCGGATAACCGCCGCGTAGGCGTCGTGCCGTTCCGACTGGAAGCGGACGGCCTCGTCCCAATGCAGGCCATGACGCTCCAGGCTGCGCAGGATCTGACCGGCGGCTTCGGGCGGTTCGCGCAGGGGATCGAGGTCCTCAATACGGACAAGCCAGGTGCCGGTACGTGTGCGTGCTTCCAGGTAGCTGGCAAGCCCCGTGACCAGGGAACCAAAATGCAGGGGGCCGGTGGGTGAGGGGGCGAAGCGGCCGCGATACTTGGAGGTCATGGGGCAGCAGCGCGCCGGACGAAGCTCGCCCGGCGCCTCGGGGAGGCCAGATCAGATTCCGGTCTGGCGTTCGCGGATTTCCGCCAGGGTCTTGCAGTCGATGCAGAGCGTCGCGGTCGGACGGGCCTCCAGGCGGCGGGTGCCAATCTCGACGCCGCACTGGTCGCAGAAGCCGTAGTCGTCCTTGTCGATGCGATCGATGGTCTGGTCAATTTTCTTGATCAGCTTGCGCTCCCGATCGCGGGTCCGCAGCTCCAGACTGAATTCCTCTTCCTGAGTGGCCCGGTCACTGGGATCGGCGTAGTTGGCCGCGTCTTCCTGCATGTGATGCATGGTACGGTCAACCTCTTCCATCAGCTCCTGCTTCCACTTGAGCAGAAGCTGACGGAAGTGCTCCAGCATGTCCTCACTCATGTACTCCTCGCCTTTCTTCATCTCGTAAGGCGTGAAGTTGGTGAATCTTTCGCGGGCTTTCTCTTCAATATTCGGCATAGAAACCAGCCTCTTCTCTAAACTTCAAGGAGGCTCCGACCACCGCGGGTCCGGAGGCCTGGCCTTAAGGGCATGGCGGCTGCCGTAGCAGTCACCCCGGATTCCTGTCACCCGTCCCGGCCTTTTTGCCTGAGTATTCAGCGTAGCATCTTTTGACGGGTGCCTTCGCCCCTTGCCTCAGGCCGGCGGCGGGACTCAATGAATCTGCGGAAAATAGCAGATTCAATGGGGCCGCGCCAGTCCCGTGAGCCGGTCGTGCCAACGGTGTCGTCGGCTGGCTAAACCGGTATGATAGGTTGCTGATTTTAAATGGATCCGGGTAGGTCGGGCTGGCTGCAGACAGGCCGCGGAGCCGTCGCCGGACCGTTCAGGAGTATAGACCGATGGAATTTTCCGCGCCGTTGATCGAAGGGCGGCTGATCAAACGTTACAAGCGCTTCCTGGCGGACGTGACCCTGGGCGATGGCCAGGTGGTGACGGCCCATTGCCCCAACACGGGCTCCATGCTGGGGTGCGCCAGGCCTGACAGCCGGGTCTGGCTGACCCACAGTGACGATCCCAAACGCAAGCTTAAGTACACCTGGGAACTGGTGGAGGTGGCGCAGGAAACGCTGGCGCTGATCAACACCAGCCGGCCCAACCGACAGGTCCAGTCGGCTATCGAGGCGGGGCGGATCGATGATCTGGCCGGTTATACGGCGGTGCGTAGCGAAGTGCGTTACGGCAGCGAGAAAAGCCGGATCGATCTGCACCTGTCCGGCCATGCCAATCGGCCCGATGCCTGGGTGGAAGTCAAGAACGTGACCCTGGGTGAAGACGGGCGGGGCTACTTCCCGGACGCCGTGACGACCCGCGGCCAGAAGCACCTGCGGGAGCTCATGGCCCAGGCCGCGGCCGGCGAGCGCGCCGTGCTGTTTTTCTGCGTCAATCACACCGGCGTGGACAGCGTGGCTCCGGCGGATCACATCGATCCGGAATATGGCCGGCTGTTGCGTGAAGCCGCCGGCAGAGGGGTGGAGATCATGGCTTGGCGGGCCGCCCTCAGCCCCACCTCGCTGGCGCTGGAGACGCCATTGCCGGTGGTGCTCGACTGAGCTCAGGCGATATCGATCACCAGCTTTCCGTCGCGCCTTGCCACGGGCAGCGGGGTGAGCGTGTCGCCGGCACAGGGACCGGTGATGCAGTGGCCGTCATCCACGGTAAACAGCGCGTTGTGGTTGGCGCACTGGATAAAACACCGGTCCGGATCCATAAACTGATCCGGCAGCCAGTTGAGGGCGATGCCCAGGTGAGGACAAGCATTGCGGTAGGCATAGACCTGCCCGCGATGGCGGATCACGAAAGCGCTGTGGGATTCGCCGGGCAGGTCGAACTGGCGGCATTCGTTGTCCGCCAGGTCGTCGGGCAGGGTGAGGGTTGCCGTCATGCCTATTTGGTGATGTTGTAGCGCATGCGCGTGCCGTGGTTCAGCGACATGACGATCTCGTCCGCGTGCAGTGCGATCGGGAACAGGCAGCCGGATATCTTGGCACCGGCGATGCTGGCGCCTTCCAGGTTGGCGTTGCTGAAGTCGATGCCGCGCAGGTCGGCCCCACGGAAGTAGGCGTGGCTCAGGTCGAGCCCATCGACGTCGATACCTCGCAGATCCAGGCCGCGGAAGTCTCCGTGCGAGAAGCTGGGGTAGTTGTCCAGGCCAGCCTTGGCTTCGTTGAACGCCTGGATGTTCTCGTTGCGCAGGGTCTGGTAGAGCGGGTGATCCAGCACGCGTACGTTGTCTTCCATGGAGCCGACTCCTGTCTCATGGGATTGTCATCAGTGTAGTGTCGCCTGCCGCCTAGGCGAGCGCAAAATGGCTGCGGATGCGGTCGGCGAGACTCTCGGCGACCTGGTCCTCTTCCGTATGCACGTGGACGGTGTGGCCCTTTTCATCCTCGGCCAGCGGTTCCAGCCAGCTCATCTGCTCGTCGAGCAGGGCTTCGGTCGCTTCGGAGGCATCGTTGCTGCGGGCCCGGATCCACTTGCGGCGCAGGGCCTCGGGTGCCTGGCAATCAATCAGCGCGAACGGCATGCCCAGCTCGGCCGCCAGCTCGTTGAAGCGCGCCCGTTCCGCGTGCTTGAGGCAGGCGGCGTCGACGATGACCGGGCATCCCGATAGCAGCAGTTCATGCGCCAGGGCGGCGAGACGGTCATAGGTCTTCCGGGTGGACTCGGCGCTGTAGATGTCGGTGCCGACGCCAGAGCCGCTCCTGGCCAGCGGATCCAGGCCATGCAGGCGCTTGCGCTCCACGTCCGAGCGCAGTCGGACCAGGCCCAGCTCCCGCGCCAGGGCGCCACTGACCACCGTCTTGCCGCTGCCGGACAGGCCGGTCGTGGCCAGCAGGTAGGGGTTGGGGCAGGCGCCGTAGCTGTCGGCCAGTTGCGCATAGGTGCGGAACGTATCCAGCAGGCCGGCCTTCTGGGCCTCGCTGAGCCCGTCGTTGCCCCGGGTGAGCAGGGCGATCTTGGCGCGCACCATCGCCCGGTAGGCCTTGTAGAGCGGCAGCAGGGGCAGGGCATCGAAGTCGCCGCTGTATTCGAGGTAGGTGTTCAGGACATCCATGGCCAGGCGGTTTTCGCCACGGGACTCCAGATCCATGAGCAGGAAGGCGATGTCATTGATCACATCGATCCAGCGGAACGGTTCGTTGAACTCGATGCAGTCGAAGACCGTGACCTCACCCTCGTAGAAGGTGATGTTGGACAGGTGCAGGTCGCCGTGGCATTCGCGCACGTACCCGTCGGCCCGGCGCTGGGCGATCCGGTCTTCCAGGCGATTGAAGGTGGTGCGGGTCCAGGCTTCCAGCTCATCCACCTGTTTCAGCAGCTCCGGATCGTCCAGCAGCGGGCGCACCTGGTCGAAATTCTCCTGCATCGCCGCGTAGACCGCCTCCGGTGTGCCCAGGGGCTTGTCGTCCGGCACCCGCGGCAGCTCCCGGTGGAACTCGGCCACCTGGCGTGCCAGGTCCTTCATCGCGTCGCTGGTGAGGTTGCCCTTTTCCTGGATGGCGTCGAGCAGGTTGGCCTGGTCGAACTGGCGCATGCGGATGGCGTACTCGAACGGCTCGCCGTCACCACCCAGGGCGGGATCGTCTGCGCTACCGGTAATGGGGACGACGGCTTCATACAGATCCGGCGCCAGACGACGGTTGAGGCGGATCTCCTCCTCGCAGAAATGCCTGCGGCGATCCAGGGATGAAAAGTCGAGAAAGCCAAAGTCCATCGGTTTCTTGATCTTGTAGGCGTAGGGGCCGGTGAGGATGACCCAGGAAATGTGGGTTTCCAGGACCTTGAACTCGTCCACCGGATGGTCATAGCGGGCGGGATCCTGAAGGGCACGGATCAGGTCATTGCTCACGGGTCTCTCCTTGGCATCGGGTAGGCTTTGACGTGTCGCCGCCTATGATAGCGTCCCAGTCCCCAAATGACAGTGGGCGATTCACAGAAAGCCACGGCGCAAACCGGACATGGCGGCCCGGATCTGCCAACAACGCCCTGTATTACAGTTTCACAACCTGTGGTCTTCCCGTGAGGCGGTCTGGTTATAATGCGCGCCATGGCCAAATCATCCCCGAAAAACCGCAGTCGCGGTAAAAGTAAGAAAAATCAACGTAAATCCCCGGAAAAGCAGGGTTTCCGCGCCCGGTTCTGGCGTGTTTTCTGGCGCCTGGGACTGGTGGGGCTCGTGGTGCTGGCGGGCTGGACGGTTTACCTGGACGCTGTGGTGACCTCGAAATTCGAGGGACGCCGCTGGGAAATTCCCTCGCGGGTCTACGCCCGCCCGCTGGAGCTCTACGATGGCGCCGCCGTGACCACGGTGGGGCTGGGTAACGAACTGTCGCAACTGGGCTATACGCCGGTCCGCTCGGCCCGGGAACCGGGCACCTACAGCCGTAACGGTCGTACGTTCGAAATCTACACCCGCGCGTTCCGTTTCTCCGATGGCGAGGAGCCGGCCCGCCGGCTGCGATTCAGTATCAGCGGCGATCGCGTCCAGCAGTTCCGGGTGACGGCAGGGCCGGATTCGCCGGTGGTGCGCCTGGAGCCGATACAGATCGGCGGGATCTATCCGGCCCACAAGGAAGACCGCATCCTGATCAAGCTGTCCGATGCCCCGGACTATTTCGTGCCGGCGCTGCTGGCCACGGAAGATCGCGACTTCTACGAACACTGGGGGATCGCGCCGCTGTCGATTGCACGCGCCATGTGGGCCAACCTCCGGGCCGGCCATGTGGTGCAGGGGGGCAGCACGCTGACCCAGCAACTGGTCAAGAACCTCTATCTCAGCCGCGAGCAGACGCTGGTGCGCAAGGGCAACGAGGCCATCATGGCCATGCTGCTGGAATTGCACTACGACAAGCCGGAAATCCTCCAGACCTATCTCAACGAGGTGTACCTGGGGCAGGCGGGCTCGCGTTCCATCAATGGTTTCGGGCTGGCCAGCCAGTTCTATTTCGGGGAGTCGTTCAGTCACCTGGACCTGCATGAAGTGGCCTTGCTGGTGGCGATCATCAAGGGGCCCAGCTACTACGATCCGCGTCGCCACCCACAGCGGGCGCTGGCGCGCCGAAACCTCGTCCTGGACCTGCTGGCGCAGACCGGCAAGGTACCGGCGGACAAGATTGCCGAAGCCAAACAGCGCGGCCTGGATGTGGTCAACAAGCCGTCCTACAGCAACGCCCGCTACCCGGCCTACCTGGACCTGGTGCGCCGTCACCTGGCCCGGGAGTACAAGGACGAGGACCTGAAGAGCGCCGGCCTGCGGATCTTTACCACCCTGAATCCGGAGATCCAGCGCATCACCGAGCAGTCCGTGCGCAAGACGCTGGATCGGCTCGATGGCGGCGGCAAGGACAAGACACTGGAGTCGGCGGCGGTTGTCACCTCGCGGGACAGTGGCGAGGTGTTGGCGCTGGTGGGCGGTCGGGAGCCCAAGTTTGCCGGGTTCAACCGGGCGGTTGATGCGCGCCGGCCGATCGGTTCGCTGATCAAGCCATTCATTTACCTGACGGCCCTGAGCCATCCGGACAAGTACACGCTGATCACGCCGGTCAAGGATGAGCCTTTCACGCTGGTATTCGACGACGGCCGCCGCTGGTCGCCGGAGAACTACGAGCACGAATCCCACGGCCTGGTGCCGTTGCACCGGGCGCTGGCCAAGTCCTACAACCTGGCCACAGTCCGGGTGGGGCTGGATGTCGGCGTCGACGAGGTGATCGACAACCTGCACAAGCTGGGGCTTGATTCGCCGGTCCAGAGCTACCCGTCGATGCTGCTGGGGGCGATCAACCTGTCGCCGGTCGAGGTGGCGTCGATGTACCAGGGGCTGGCCACGTCCGGTTTCAACACGCCGCTGCGCACCATCCGCGAGGTGATGACCGCCGACGGCAGGATCCTGTCCCGTTACGGGCTGGAAGTGGATCAGGTGGTCGACCCGGCGGCGGTTCATCTGGTGCAGTATGCGATGCAGGAGGTAATGCGTGAGGGAACCGGCCGTTCCGCCTACCGTTACCTGCCTTCCGACCTGGGGCTGGCAGGCAAGACCGGCACCACCAACGACGGCCGTGACAGCTGGTTTGCCGGCTTCAGCGGCGACCTGGTGACGGTGGCCTGGGTCGGTCGGGACGACAACGGCCCGACCAGCCTGACCGGCGCCACCGGGGCCTTGCCGGTGTGGGCCAACATCATGTCCCGGATTCCCCAGTATGGGTTCTCACCCGTCGTGCCGAGTGATGTAAAGTATGAATGGGTGGACGGAAAACAGCAGGCGCTGACCAGTGAATCCTGTGACAACGCGCGGTTCGTGCCCTTTATCGTCGGCAGCGAGCCCAAAGATACGGTGAATTGCTCCGGAGACCTGACGCGTCAGGTCCGGAGCTGGTTTGAAGGACTCTTTCAATGATGCATAAACGTCTGCTCCCCGGCCTGTGCCTGGGTATGACCTTGCTGGCAGGCTGCGCCAGCGGGCCGGGTGGCCCCATCTATGTGCCGGCTGGACAGTCACAGGATGAGGCGCCTCCGCCGCCGGCGGCCAACGAACCGGAAACCGCGCCGCGGGCGTCGGAGCAGCCGCAGCCGCCGGCCGAGCCCCGTAAGCCGGCGCCGAGCTACCAGGACCAGAGCGAAGCCATGTCTCCGGCCGCCGCCAGCCTGGTCCGGAAAGCGGACGTGATGCTGGCGGAGGGCGATACCCGGGCGGCGATCAGCCAGCTCGAGCGGGCCCAGCGGATTTCACCGCGCTCCAGCAAGGTCTATTTCAAGCTGGCCTACGCCTACAAGGCGGAAAACCAGTTGGGCAAGGCCGAGCAGTTTGCCCTGAAAGGGCTGTCCCTGGCCGGTTCGGATACCGGACTCCAGCGTACCGGCTGGCACATGCTGGCGGACATCCGCCGGGCCTCCGGTAACGTGGCGGGTGCCGAGCAGGCCGAGGCCCGGGCGGCCGCACTGTAGGCATCCCGCCGGATGGATCCGTCCGGCACGTTTGGGGCTAAGGGGGGGGGATGCACAAGCGGAAGTGGCTCTTTGTGGCCATGGCAACGGCCCTGGCGGGCCTGGGTGGCTGTGAATGGGAATTCGGCACCATCGGCTCCGACAAGGAAGGCTCCCTGACGCTGAAGCTGGCCGATGCGCCGGTGGATGACCTGACGGCGGTCGTCATTACCGTCAAGGGCGTCGAGCTCAAACCATCGGACGGCGACAGCTTCACCGTCGACTTCGACAACCCGCAGCCGATCAACCTGCTGGATCTGCAGAACGGTGACGTGGAAACCCTGCTCAATGACGAGAGTGTGCCGGCGGACAGCTATGAATGGGTCCGCCTGATCCTGAGCCAGCAGAGCAGCGACCAGTACGCCACCGGCGATAACGGCGGCACCTACGGACTGGTCATCCCTTCCGGCGACCAGTCCGGCCTCAAGGTTAACGCGGGGTTCAGCGTGGCCGACAACAAGTCGGTGTCCATGACCCTGGATTTCGATGTCCGCAAATCCGTGGTGGCCCCGACGCTCAATCCGTCCACCTATTTCCTGAAACCGGTCCTGCGCCTGGTTGACGACGACAATGTCGGTTCCATCTCCGGAACGGTCGACGAGTCGACCATTCTCCAGACACACTGCACCAGCGTTGGTGACTTTGCCGGATTGGTGTATGTCTACGAAGGGGCGGACGTGGAGCCCGACGACCTGGGGGGCGCAACGGAACCGGTGGCGGCAGTGCCGGTCACCGACCGGATTAATCCGGGCACCTTTCGCTACAAGGCGTCGCTGCTCAATGAAGGGGATTACACGGTGAGTTACAGCTGCGGCAAGGATGATGTCGAGGCGAACGAGTCCCTGTCCTTCCTCGATCCGGTGAATGTGGAGGTCGAGGCCGGTGATGATACCGACCTCGATCTGGAGTAGTTATCGCTATACTTAGGGGCTGACGAAATCAACCGTGGTAGTTTCGCCGGCGGCGACGGTGGCGTTCTGGGTACCGTAGAACGTGATGTCCTCGTCGACTTCATTGCCGTCCGCGTCCTGGTCTTCGATATCGCAGGAGTAACTCACGGTGTAGTTACCTTCCGGAAGGAAGGCAGCGGTGTAGGTCTTGTCAGCGGATGAAGCATCAACGGGGACACTGACCAAGGGTTCATTGTCACTGCCGTAGTCGTCCACCGTGGCATCCTCACCGGTGTAAATGTAGACGTTACCCGCGTAAACGCTCGGGCCCATCTCGGTTGGGTTATCAGCACATGCGATTGAGACCAGTGTGCTGTCAATCGAACCTGAGATCTTGCCCACTTCGGAATTGTCCGTCAGGCGCAGTGTTGGGCGCAGGATGTACTCGTTGCCGCTCTTCTCGGTCAGTGACTTCCTGACATCAAAGTCGATGGTGAAGTTGACGACGCCACCCGCCGGGACGGTGAAGCCGGACGTTTGCAGCCCGCGCTGCTGGCCGGACGGCACTGTCAGCGGATGCTCGCCGCCTCCATCCGGGACGACAGAGAAGTTATCGATGGTATCGTCGGCCAGTTCAAGACGCATCCAGCTGTAGTCGCCCGCGACCACTTCCTCGTCGGTAACGAGCTGCTGGATGTCGCCATTCTGGAGGTCGAGAAGGTTGATGTGGGCCGGCTCATCAAGCGTGAATGTACGGCGCTCACCGCCATCACCTGCGGGCTGCAGCACCAAGCCAGTGACCGTGACGTTGACTTCCTGGACCGAATCGACGGGAGCATCCGTCATGCCGACCGACACCGTCCCGGTAGCTGCCTCGTCACTGCCACCATCGCCACCGCAGGCTGCCAGCGCGGCCGTCATGGCGGTGATCGCGAAACCCTGTAAGAACTTCTTTTTCATTGGATTTCTCCCTCTCACCATTCGATGTTGTTATGCGTCGCAACGGCGGGTCATCTGTGGACTGGCTCGATATACCCGTCATTACGTTACTTTCCTATTTGTAACGCATGCGACATTACGGGAGTTCCGTCCCCAAAATTACGATCGTTTAACAACAGCGTCTACGTTTGAAATAACGAGAGGGATTCCGTCGGGAGGGAAGGAAACCGGCAGCCACCCGGTGCTGCCGGTCCGGGCGGGTCAGAGGCCCGCGTTTTTCAGACGGTTGGCCTGTTGCCGGTAGACCGTCTTGGGATCGGTTTCGAACAGGCTGTGCAGACCCAGGGCCTGGTTTACCTCGTCCAGGTGATTCATGAAGTAATAATCGCGGATGACCTTGCCGAAGTGGTTGCTGCAGCGACCGACCAGGCCGTCATTGGCTGTGGTGCCGAAGGCGGCCGCGGTCACCAGCAGCAGGGCGTCGGATGGATCCAGCGCGTTGGTCAGGTGGCCGGTGCCACCCCAGGAATAGAAGCGCATGCCATTGGCGCTGTAGGCCCCTTCGCCGCACGCCGATGTGGGAATGCCGGCCGGCGCGAACGCATTGAACTCGGCACTGCCCTCCGTCGACAGGGAGGCCACGCTGGCACTGAAGTCCTGGTCATAGCCGCCACCGGACAGCAGGTCGATCAGCCCGCCCAGCGCATTGGCCAGTCCGGCCACCGGACCCTCGATCGGCGAGCCGGTGATCAGGTCCGCGACAGCCGAGCCCTTATGGGGAGACCCCACCGTCGTGACCGAGGCCACCAGGTCCGGACGGACACGGGCCACGTAGCGGGCAGTGGGGCCGCCGTGGCTGTGGCCGATCAGGTTGACCTTGCCATACACCGCGGCGATCGCCTCGATCTGCGGCAGCAGCGCTTCGCCGCGCTCGATGGAGGTGTCCAGCGCCGGAACCTGGGTGAGGAAGACCTTGGCACCGTTGTCGCTCAGGTCTTCGGGAATGCCGTACCAGTAGTCATAGCCGGCGATGTCGTCAAACCCGAACATGCCGTGGACCAGGACGATGGGGTAGCGTGTCTTCGCGTAGTCGGAGGGCGTGGTGTCCCACCACCAGGCCGCAGCCGGCATGGACCACGCCAGCACACCCGCCAGGGTGAACAGCTTCAGCCAGTGTTTCATTGTCGTCGTTCCTACCGTTTGATTGTTGTTGTCTTTGTTCCGGGATCGTTCCCGTCCCGGGCGGACGGGAACGATCGGGTCAAACTACGGACGGTCTCTGTCCGGCCGCGCAGGGACAATGGCCGGAAGCCGTTGATACCCGCTGATCGCGTGGAGAGACAGTCGCAGACTGCTTTGACGGACACCGTCAGTATTCAGCAAAGAAAGTCGTCATGCTTGGGCGGGGCAGGCCCGGGAGGCGGGGATGTGATGCAGGTCGCTTAACTGGCCCGGTGTGACAAGGTTGAAGGTGGCCGGCGGGACCGGCCACCCTGCGGGTTACAGTGTTTCCATGACCTTGCGGGCGGCGGTCAGGGTGTGCTCGATATCCTCGTCACTCATCGCCGCACTGGTGAAGCCGGCTTCGAAGGCCGAGGGCGCCAGGTAGACGCCTTCCTTGAGCATGCCGTTGAAGAAGCGACCGAAGCGTTCCGCGTCGCAGCGCATGACATCCTCGAATGAGTTCACCTGGTTCTGGTCGGTAAAGAAGAAACCGAACATGGCGCCGGCACTCTGTACGACGAGCGGCACGCCGGCGGCATTGGCCGCGCGCTTGAAGCCATCCCGCACGGTGTTGGTCTTCTCGGTCAGGCGATCGTGGAAGCCGGGTTCGGAAATGGCCTCCAGCGTGGTCAGTCCGGCCCGCATCGCCAGTGGGTTCCCTGACAGGGTGCCGGCCTGGTAGACCGGGCCCAGCGGCGAAATGTGGGACATGATGTCGCGTTTGCCGCCGAAGGCACCCACGGGCAGGCCGCCACCAATCACCTTGCCCAGCGCGGTCAGGTCCGGCGTCACGCCGAAACGTTCCTGGGCGCCGCCCAGCGAGACGCGGAAGCCGGTCATGACCTCGTCGAAAATCAGCACGCTGCCGTGTTGATCGCAGACGTTGCGCAGCCCTTCCAGGAAGCCCGGGACCGGCGGAATGCAGTTCATGTTGCCGGCCACCGGCTCGACGATGACCGCGGCAATTTCGTCGCCCATTTCGGCGAACACCCTGCGCACGCTCTCGATGTCGTTGAACGGCACCGTCAGGGTGTGCTCGGCCAGGCTGGCGGGAATGCCAGGGGAGTTGGGCACGCCAAGGGTCAGCGCACCGGAACCGGCCTTGACCAGCAGCGAGTCCACGTGCCCGTGATAGCAGCCTTCAAACTTCACGATCTTGTCGCGGCCGGTGTAGCCGCGGGCCAAGCGAATGGTGCTCATGGTGGCTTCGGTGCCGGAATTGACCATCCGTACCAGGTCGATGGACGGCACCAGTTCGCAGATTTTCTTGGCCATGGCGGTTTCGATGGCCGTCGGCGCGCCGTAGCCCACGCCCACGTCGATCTGGGCATGCAGGGCATCGATCACCCGCTGGTCGCGATGGCCGAGAATCATGGGTCCCCAGGAGCCGATAAAGTCGATGTAGCGGTTATCGTCCTCGTCGTAGAGGTAGGCGCCCTTGGCGGTCTTGATAAAGATCGGGGTGCCGCCGACACCCTTGAACGCACGCACCGGCGAGTTGACGCCGCCGGGGATGTACTGCTGGGCGTTTTCAAAGAGGGTTTCGGACTGGGTCATCAGGAAAGCTCCTGTTCGGTGGTCTTGGCAAAAAGATCGGTAAAGGCTCGGGCGCGGGCTTCGATGTCGTCGGTGCCAAACAGGCCGCCGATGACGGCCAGCAGGTCCGCGCCATTGGCAATCAGTAACGGGGCATTTTCCAGGCTGACGCCGCCGATGGCACTCAGGGGAAGTCCCAACGACTGCGCCCGTTGCAGGATGTCCGGCGTTGCGGCCGGTGCCCCGGGCTTGGTCATCGACGGGAAAAAGCGGCCAAAGGCCAGGTAGTCGGCGCCGGCGTCGCGGGCGGCCCGGGCCAGTTCCAGGCTGGCGTGGCAGGTCTTGCCGAGTATGGCCTCCGGGCCGAGCAGGCTTCGGGCTTCGGCCAGGTTGCCGTCTTCCTGGCCGAGATGCGCGCCAGCAGCGCCCACCCGCTTTGCCAGGGCGGCGTCATCATTGATGAGCAGGGGAACCTGATTGTCGGTGCAGAGGCTGACCAGATCCCGCGCACGGGCCAGGCGCTCGGTTTCCGTGGCCTCTTTGTCGCGGTACTGGACCAGGACCGCGCCGCCGCGGATGGCGGCCTCGACGGCCGGTACCAGTCGATCACCGGGTAACAGGTCGGGATCGGTGATGGCGTAGAGGCCCGGCCGCAGCGCATCCCTTGGGCTCATGAGGACACCATCGCCACACTGCGATCCGGCACCGGCTGGCCCTTGCCTACTGTCAACGCCTGGTCGATGGCCCGGGCCACAAGATACTGGGATCGTTCAATGGCATCCTCCAGTGGCAGGCCCTTGGCACGACCGGCGGCGATGCCGGCCGCCAAGGTGCAGCCGGACCCGTGGTATTCACCACCCAGCCGGTCAATGCGCCATTCCTGTGTATCGGTGCCGGTGCGGAACAGCCGGTTGATGATCTGTGGCCCGGTGCCGTGGCCGCCGGTCGCCAGAACCGCAGGGCAGCCGGCTTCCAATAGCCGTCTGGCGGCGGCTTCGGTGTCGTCGTCATGGCCGAGCTGGGCCAGTTCGATGCCGTTGGGGGTAATGACGTCAGCGAGCGGGAACAGGCCCTCGGTCATGGCCTGGACCAGGTGGTCGTCCGCCAGGTCGCCACCGCCGGCCGCCTTGATCACCGGATCGACGATCAGCGGGATGTCCTGGCGGCACTGCATGAAGTCCACCAGCACATCGACGATCGCCGCGCTGCCCAGCGCACCGGTTTTCACCGCGTGGATCGGTACATCCCCGGCCAGGCAATCCAACTGCTGGCGGATCAGGGCCGGATCGATGGCTTCGGCGCCGTAGACATTACGGGTGTCCTGGACCGTCAGGCAACTGATCACCGGCAACGGGTGGCAGCCCAGCGCGGTAACGGCCTGGATGTCCGCCTGGATGCCGGCACCGCCGGACGGATCGAGGCCCGAGAGGATGAGTACGTGAGGGCGTTGGTGCATAACGTGACCTGTCTTTCCCAGAGGATCAGAAGGGTTTGACGGTGACCAGGATCACCACGGCGACCAGGATCAGCACGGGCAGCTCGTTGAACCAGCGATAGAACACGTGGCTTCGCTGGTTGGCATCGTCCCGGAAAACCCTGACCAGATGGCCGCAATAGAAGTGATAGACCACCAGCAACGCGACCAGCGCCAGTTTCGCATGGAGCCAGGCCTGGCTTAAATAGGTCGAAGGGCTGTAGCTGACCAGCCACAGGCCGAGCACGATGGTCGCAACCATCGACGGTGTGCCGATCCCGCGGTACAGCTTGCGCTCCATGATCTTGAAGCGTTCCCGGCCGGCCTCATCCTCGCAGCTGGCGTGGTAGACGAACAGGCGGGGCAGATAGAAGATGGCCGCGAACCAGCACACCACCGCGATGATGTGGAAGGCTTTAACCCAGAGCATGAAAGCTTATTCCTTACGGTATTGGTAGTAGTGTTCGATTTCCGATTTCAGCACGACACCGATGATCCGCTGGATCATGGGTGCCACGTGACGCTGCACGTAGAGCGCTTCGGCCCGGGTATCGTTGAACTGGGCCATCGCTTCCTCGAGGGTTGCCTGGTATGGAATGGGGGCCAGGTCCCGCCGGTTGGCCGGAATTTCCATCAGGTCGATCTCGGGGGCCTTCTCGGGATCCTCCGGATCCGGCTGCAGCACCTCGGCATGATCCTCCAGGTAGCGGGCGAGGTCCACTGAAGGCAGAAGGGCCGTGGGCCCGTTCTGGCCATCAACCACCAGCCAGCGGGGCTCCGCCTTGAGGATCTCCCGGGCCGTCTCGGGGCCGATGCGACGCTGCACGCGGCGCAGGCTGCGTTCCATAATGGCGCCCACGGACACCCGCCGCAATGCCTGGATGACGGGGGAGTTCTGGTAGCTCAGTCCCTGGCTCTTGAGGACCGACAGGAAGATCGAGCGCTGCCCGAATACCTCGCTGGCCACCAGGCTGGAGACCGTGACGATCAGCATGCCGGGCAGGATGATGTTGGGATTGCGGGTGAGTTCGATCAGCGCCATCAGTGCGGCCAGGGGCGCCTGCAGGACCGAGCCCATCATCGCTCCCATGCCCAGCATGGCGTAGAACCCGGTGCTGGAGGCGACGTCCGGCGCCACCGCGGCGCCCACCAGACCCATGGCGCCGCCCAGGGTCGCGCCGATAAAGATCGTCGGGCCGATCAATCCGCTGGGCATGCCCAGGCCGATGGTGATCGCCGTAATGACCAGCTTGGTCAGCGCGATGGCGAGCAGCAGCAGGAGCGGAATCTGGTCATGGATCGTCTCGCTGACGGTGTCATAGCCAATGCCCATGATCTCCGGTACCAGAATCGCCGCCGGCACCATGAGCAGGCCCGCCACCGCCATGCGCAGCAATATCGGCTTGTCGTTGAAACGGGTGGACAGCACCAGCAGCCGGACGAACCCCGCCGAGGCCACCCCGATCACCACGGCAATCACCAGGATCCAGGGAATTTCCAGCAGGGAGTTCATGGTCAGCGGCGGTACCGTGAATGCCGGGGCCGAGCCGTAGACCGCCTGGGTGACGACGCCGGCGCTCACTGAAGCCAGGATCACCGGAGTAAAGCCGGCGATGGAGTATTCCATCATTACCACCTCCATGGCGAAGATCACCCCAGCGATCGGCGTGTTGAAGGAGGCGGAGATAGCCGCCGCGCAGCCGCAGGCCACCAGGGTGCGGATGCTGTTGTTGGGTAGCTTCATCCATTGGCCCAGCAGGCTGGAGAAGGCCGCCCCCAGGTGTACCGCCGGACCTTCCCGGCCGGAGGACTGACCCGAAACCACGGTGCCCACGCCGAAAATGAACTGGACGATGGCGCTGCGCAGGGAAATGTAGCCTTGGTGATAGTTGAGGCGTTCCATCACATAGGTCACGCCCACCTTGCGATCGGAAATGACCAGGCGGTGCATCAACAGGCCCAGCAGCAGGGCACCGCAAAGTGGCAGCAGGCCGCGGGCGAGCAGGTCGAGACTCTCGAACGATTCGTTGTGGCCGCCGGGCAGGAATTCGGCCAGCGGCCATTCGATGGCCAGGCGGAACAGCAGGATAACGAGGCCGGTGACGATGCCGGAAAGCAATCCGAGGATGGCGAGCTGGGGCAGCGCATCAACGCCCGACAAGCGTCTACGGAACATGGGAATCAGCTCGTCGACGATGCGTTGCCTCAGTTTGCTCATGCGTGGGGATGCCTTTTGTAGGGGCGTCCCGGCTGCCAATGAGGCCTTCCTGTTCGGGTTGTGGGAGTGGCTGGCGGGCGCCGGGTGCCGTGCGTATGTCAAACGTAACAATGACTTATTGTATTGTAATTGGCGCTACATAGCGTGCCAAAAGCCTGACCAATATCATGTTAGACTGTCGACCGATTCAAGAAGGGCGCCCCGACCCGGGGGCAGCGAGGAGGACAGCACATTGATCAAGGTAGGTATTGTCGGCGGGACCGGTTACACCGGTGTGGAACTGCTGCGGATTCTGGCAACCCATCCGGAGGTGGAAGTGGCGATGATTACCTCGCGATCCGAGGCGGGGCAGCCGGTGGCCGACATGTATCCGAACCTGCGCGGCTACTACGATCTGGCCTTCACCGAGCCCGATGAGGCCACCCTTGCCCAGTGCGACCTGGTCTTCTTTGCCACGCCCCATGGCGTTGCGATGCGGATGGTGCCGGGTCTGATTGCGGCCGGCACCCGCGTTGTCGACCTGTCCGCCGATTTCCGGATCCGCGACCTGGACGTCTGGGCCAAATGGTACGGCATGCCCCATGAGTCGGCCGAATGGGCCGGGAGAGCCGTCTACGGACTACCGGAAGTCTTCCGGGAGCAGATTCGCGAGGCGCAGTTGGTGGCCAACCCCGGCTGCTACCCGACAGCTGTCCAGCTTGGCTTCCTGCCGCTGCTGGAAAGTGGTCTGGTCAATCCGGCCCACCTGGTGGCGGATGCCAAGTCCGGGGCCAGCGGCGCTGGCCGCCAGGGCAAGATCGGTATGCTGCACGGCGAGATCGGTGAGAGCTTCAAGGCGTACGGAGCCTCCGGCCATCGGCACCTGCCGGAGATCCGCCAGGGGCTGGAACTGGCCGCCGGCGGCCGGGTCGGTGTGACCTTCGTGCCGCACCTGCTGCCGATGATTCGCGGCATCGAAGCGACGCTATACGCCGAGGTGCGTGACCCGGTGTCCTTCGACACCCTGCAGGGGCTTTTCGAGAAGCGTTATGCGAACGAGCCGTTCGTGGATGTCATGCCTTTCGGGGCGCATCCCGAAACCCGCAGCGTGCGTGGCGCCAACCATTGCCGGATGGCCCTGCACCGCCAGGAAGACAGCCCGGTGATCATCGTCTCCTCGGTGATCGATAACCTGGTGAAGGGCGCGGCCGGGCAGGCCGTCCAGAACATGAACATCATGTTCGGTCTCGAAGAAACGGCGGGGCTGGCGGCGCCGGCCCTGCTGCCGTAACGGGGGCCGGCTTTTGGCTTCCAATCGCAGGAAAAAGGAAGGTGAGTACATTGTCGTCCGCTACCAGCCGGGGCGACGTTTCAAGCGACTGCTGATCCTGCTGGTCGTGAGCCTGGTCTTTGCCGGGGTGGGGTATCTCGCGGGAATGGCCCAGGGTGGCTTCCGCTTTACCACGGAGGCCCGGCCCGGGCCGGATCTGAGTGGCGAGCTGTCGGAGATGCGGACCCGGCAGACGGATCTCCAGCAGCAGTTGATCAACCTGGAGCGCGGTCGCAAGATCGATCAGCAGGCCCTGGCGCAGGCCAGGCACACGATCTCCCGGCTGGAGGACCGGCTCGGTTCGGTCAAGGCGGATCTGACGTTCTACAAGAACATCATGGCGCCGTCGGAATCGGATAACGGGCTGACGATCCAGCGCCTGGAGCTGAATCGCCGCCCGGGTGACCAGGCGGTCCGATTCAAGCTTGTCCTGACGCAGGTCGGCGACAATCGCAGCTATATTGCTGGCGATGTGGCGGTCAATGTCATCGGCGAACAGGAGGGGGAGCGGCAGGTGATCGCCTTACGAGACCTGTCGAAGGATATTGAAAATCTGGGCATCCGGTTCCGTTACCGGTATTTCCAGGATATTGAGGGTGTCATGACGCTACCCAAGGGCTTTGAACCACTGGAGGTCCAGGTGGTGGCAAAAGCCGAGGGGCGCAAGGCGACCCAGACTGAACGAACCTTTGAATGGCAATCGGTAATGGAGAAATAAGACATGCTCGGCAACAAGAAGCAGAAATCGCGTAAGCCAACCACGGGGCATTTCGATACCCTGATTTCCAGCAAGACCGCGATTTCCGGCGATGTCGAATTCTCCGGCGGCCTGCATGTGGATGGCCGCATTCGAGGAAAAGTCATAGCCGAGGAGGGGGGTGCAGCCATCCTGCGGGTATCCGAGATCGGTTCGGTGGAGGGCGACATCGTCGCGCCGCACGTGATCATCAATGGTACCGTGCATGGCGATGTTTATGCGTCCGAGCACCTTGAACTGGCCCAGAAGGCCTCCATTACCGGTAATGTCTATTACAGTCTGATCCAGATGGCGATGGGGGCCGAAGTCAACGGCAACCTGGTCCACCAGAAGGAGCCGGTCGGCCTGCTGCGTCAGTCGCGGGAGGCGCTGGAGGCCAATCCGGCATCGCCGAGCGAAGCCGACGCCGAATCCGAATCCGCGGAGGAGCGGTCTGAATAATTGACTGTTTTAGTCGGGAATTGGATAATCCACCGGTAGCTGGTTTTGTTTAACCCAGGAGGCGACCCTTGAGTGCAGTTCAGGAACAGATAGCCACACCCCTGTTCGTCAGCGACAACGCTGTGGCCAAAGTTCGGGAGCTGGTCGAGGAAGAGGAAAATCCCGATCTGAAGCTTCGTGTCTTTGTGACCGGCGGCGGTTGCTCCGGATTCCAGTATGGCTTTTCCTTCGATGAAGCCCAGGAAGAGGATGACACCATCATCGAGAAGGATGGCGTGACGCTGCTGGTCGATCCGATGAGCTATCAGTACCTGATTGGGGCCACGATCGACTATCAGGAAGGGTTGCAGGGCGCGCAGTTTCTCGTGCAGAACCCCAATGCCACCACAACCTGTGGCTGTGGATCATCGTTCTCGATCTAGAACGGTCGGGTGATTGGAAAAGGCTCGCAGCCCGACGGTTGCGGGCCTTTTTTGTGTTCTAGGCCTGGTAGATTGCCCCCAGGATCCTCTTCCCCCGCGCACCGGTCACGGCCGGCAGGTTGCCGGACTGCTGTTCCAGCGTGCGTTTGGCCAGCCAGGCAAACGCGACGCCCTCGACCCATTGTGGATCTACGCCCAGTTCAGCCGTGGTCTCGACGGCGGCTTCCGGCAGTGCGGTGCGCAGTCGATCCATCAGGAACCGGTTGCGGGCGCCGCCGCCACAGACATAGAACGTCACGTCGCGGGTTTGCGGAAGCTGCATCGCCAGCGAGCGTACCGTCAGCTCGACCAGCGTGCATTGGACATCGTTGGCGGGAACGCCGGTATGGCGCGCAATGACGGTCTCGATCCAGGAGAGATTGAATCGTTCCTTACCGGTACTCTTGGGTGCCGGTCGCTGGAAGTAGGCATCGCTGAGCATGTCGCTCAGCAGCGCCTGGTTTATCTCACCCGTGCTCGCCCAGTGGCCATTGTCGTCATAAGGGCGACCGGTCTGCTTGAGGCACCAGGCGTCGATCAGCGCATTGCCCGGGCCGGTGTCGAATCCCAGCGCCTGATCCGGCTGGGCGTGGGGGAGCCAGGTGATGTTGGCAATGCCGCCGATATTGACGATGCAGCGGTTCGCCCGGTCGTCGCCAAAGAAAGCCCGATGAAAAGCGGGTACCAGGGGCGCGCCCTGACCGCCTGCTGCCAGGTCGCGCCGGCGGAAGTCGGCTACGGTTGTAATGCCGGTGGCTTCGGCGATCAGGTTGGGATCGCCGATCTGCATGGTGAACGGCATTTTGCCCGAGGGCTGGTGCCGGATGGTCTGGCCGTGGCTGCCGATGGCCGCGATGACTGAACGGGGCAGGTCAGTGGCCTCGATAACTCCCTTGGCGGCATCGCCGAATAGGACACCCAGCTCATGGTCCAGTTCGCCGACCTCATCGGGGGTCGACTGGTTCTGACAGGCGCGGGTCAGGCGCTGGCGGAGCGTATCCGAGTAGGGGAGCGAGAAGGTGCCATGGATTTCCACGCAATTACCGGGAAACGACGCCAGCACCGCATCAATTCCATCCATGCTGGTGCCGGACATCAGTCCGATGTAGGCGGGTTCTGTCATCGATTCACTCGCTTTCCGGGCCGAGGGCGATCTGGCGCTCGCCGCGTGCCTCGTTGAGTGCGGTCAGCAGGGTTTGGGTCTGGGCCTGGAAGCGGGCCATCTCTGCCTTGGGAACGGGGCTGGCATCGGGCAGCTTGACGGTGCGCGAATTGCGCGGTTTGCCATTGATCCGGAACTCGTAGTGCAGGTGCGGGCCGGTTGCCAGGCCGGATGAACCCAGGTAGCCGATGGTTTGTCCCTGCTTGACCCGGACGCCGCTGCGTATGCCCTTGGCAATGGCGCGCATGTGGGCGTAGAGCGTTGAAATGTTGTCGCCGTGCTGGATCACCACCGCACGGCCGTACCCGCCTTTCCAGCCCGCAGACACGATACGGCCGTTTCCGGCGGCCTTGATCGGCGTGCCCGGTGGCGCAGCATAGTCCGTGCCTTCGTGCGGGCGAACGACGCCCAGCACCGGGTGCCGGCGCTGTAGGTTGAACGGCGAGGAAACGCGGGCATTGATCGGCGTCCGCAGAATGGCCTTGCGCAGACTGTGGCCATCGGGAGTGTAATAGTCGGTATCACCGTTCTTGTCGGTGTAGCGCAGGGCGACGGTCTCTTTGCCGCGGTTGATGAACTTGGCCGCCAGGATGTCGCCGGTGTCGATCCGCTTGTCGTCCAGGTACAGGTCCTGGTAGAGCACCTCAAACTTGTCCCCCTTGCGGATGTCGTAGACGAAATCGATGTTCCAGCCAAAGATGTCGGCCATCTCCATGGTCAGACGGTCATTGAGGCCGGCGTCGCGGGCAGACAGGTAGAGGGAGTCGTCGATCACGCCGTGGCGGTAGACCGGGCGGGGTTCCGGTTCGCGTTTGAGGATGGTTCCGGTGAAGCCGTCACCCTGGCGTTCGATAAGCAGGGATTCCAGGCGATTCCGGGTCAGCTTCACTTGTTGCAGTTCGCCGTTGCCGTCTTGGGCAAAGCCAATGGACTCACCGGCATAAAGGCGTTCGAGCTGGCTGGCGTCGCCGTCGCCGTGGATAACGGAGAACATCAGGCCGCTGTCGAATCCGGCTTTCTTGAAAAGAGTGGTTAGCGAGTCGCCGCTTTTGATCGTGAAGCGCTGCCACTCCAGTTGAGGTTCAACGCTGGTCTGTGCGGTCGGCGAGGTCTCTTGCGCCGGCGGGTTGGCTTTGGCAATCTCTTTCGGCTCCTCGGTCGGGGCCGAAGTGTCCTGGTGTATAGGTTCGGCTGCCGTTACGGGCGGCGGTGCAGCTTCGGTCTGTTTGACCTCGTCAGGCCTGGCGTCGGCCTGGTTGAGTGAAATCGACGTGCGGCCCGCTTCGGCGGGGTCGCCGGGGCTGGCCATAAAAGCCAAGCCGACAACGGCGCTGAGCGTGCCCGCAGCGATCAGGTGTTTTTTGGGGAATGTTTTGAGCACGTTGAAACCTGTTTTCCCTGACGCAACTGAATGTTGTGCCGAATAGTTAAAGTTAGTCCGAAGTATAGTGCATGCCAAACCGCTGGCAACAGCCTTTGCTGACGGTTCGGGCGGTACAAATCGCGACCGGCGAAAGCAGGGCGAGCTTGATATAATGCGGCGCCCGCGCCGGCCAAAGCGGCAAACACTAGTATGAAATGGCTAAAAACTGAACAGTGTGAACTGTATCAGGTCTGCAGGTAACGCTCTGATGTGTTGTGTTGAGCTTTGTTAAAACCGACTGGTAATAGAGGAAGGATGAATGACCGCAATCGATGATGCCCTGGCGCTGATCAAACGTGGCGTTGACGATCTCCTGCCCGAGGATGAGCTGATCGAGAAGCTCAAGTCCGGCCGTCGTCTGCGTATCAAGGCGGGCTTCGATCCCACGGCGCCGGATCTTCACCTCGGTCACACCGTCCTTATCAATAAGCTGCGCCAGTTCCAGGATCTGGGGCACGAAGTGATTTTCCTGATCGGCGACTTTACCGGCATGATCGGCGACCCGACTGGCAAGAGTGCTACCCGTCCGCCACTGACGCCGGAGCAGGTGTCACAGAATGCCCAGACCTATAAAGAGCAGGTCTTCAAGATTCTGGACCCCGAGAAAACGACCGTGGCCTTTAACTCCACCTGGATGAACAGGATGTCCGCTGCGGACATGATTCGTCTGGCCGGACAGAGTACCGTGGCCCGGATGCTGGAGCGGGACGATTTCTCCAAACGCTATGAGGGGAATCAGCCGATCGCAATCCATGAATTCCTCTACCCGCTGGTGCAGGGCTACGATTCCGTGGCGCTGGAAGCCGATGTCGAACTGGGTGGGACGGACCAGCGCTTTAACCTGGGGATGGGGCGCACGGTCCAGAGCCGATATGGTCAGGAACCGCAGGTCATCCTGACCATGCCGATCCTGGAGGGGCTGGACGGTGTGCAGAAGATGTCCAAGTCGCTGGGTAACTATGTGGGCGTCAACGATTCACCTGGCGAGATGTTCGCCAAGCTCCTGTCGATTCCCGACAACCTGATGTGGCGCTACTTCGAGTTGCTGAGCTTCCGCCCCCTGGCTGAAGTCGGCGAATTCCGCAAGGCCGTGGAAGGTGGTGCTAATCCCCAGGACTACAAGCGAATTCTGGCGGAAGAGATCATTGCCCGCTTCCATGACGAGGAAGCCGCGGAAAATGCACACAAGTCGGCGGGCAACCAGGTTGCTCTCGGTGAAATTCCCGAGAATGTGCCTGAGGTGTCGGTGTCACTGGGAGAGCGGGACAGTATCCATATTGTCTCGCTGCTTCGTGAAGCCGGACTGGCTCAGAACGGTAAGGCCGCCAAAGACGTCTTCGGGCGTGGCGCCGTCTATATCAACGGCGAGCAGCTTAAGGACGAGCGAATGTTCGGGCAAGGCGAGGACTTCGTGATCCAGGCAGGCAAGAAGAAAATTGCCCGGGTTGTGATCGTCGATTGAGTACCGGGACAGGCATCAGCCGGTCGAGTCGGCCAATGGCTGATGATTAGAGAGCGGATTCGCGACTCCGGTCTCTATGGATGTGGAAAAGGCCATGCCCGGTTCGGGCATGGCCTTTTCTTTAGTCAGGTGTATTGAGTTGGCGGAGGGATGACCTCATCTAACAGAGAGTAAGGTGATCGGCTGCGTGACGATGCACCACTGATCCTGGTTGTTTGTTGATCGGGATTGCGGCGTTTCTGGTTGTGGTTTGATCAGTGCGTATCGGAAAACCGAGACGCTGGGAAAAAAGCGTCAAAAAAGGCTTTACAGGCCCGCTGGGGTCTGTAGAATGCGCATCTCTTTCGAGGGGCCCGCCACAGAGGCGGGGCCGAAATCGAAAGGTAACCGATTGTTTTGGTTTGGGATTTCGAGTTTCGGGATTCTTCAGGGCAACGGTTGACAGGGTGGCAAAGCCGTGTAGAATGCGCGCCACCTTGAACGGGCAGCCGGCCCGGTTCGGCGGTTTTCGGAAGTAGCGGAAAGCGCTGAAAAATAACGGTTGAC
>NZ_SJDL01000038.1 GCF_004327985.1 Marinobacter halodurans | reverse complement strand
ATAATGTCTGGAAAGTGCCCTGGCCAGCCGATGCCGGCGCTGGCGGGCCATGTGCTGCAGGTTCTCCGGGGTCAATGTCAGCGGGTCCGCTTCGGCCATTGCTCGCCCCGGCTGGTTACGGCGAAACTGCCAGAATTGGCCGTCGGTCGAGCCGATCAGGCGATGCAGGGGACCTAGCAACCGGTTCAACTGCGAGGAGTCCAACGAGTCTCCGAGGCCGCCCAACGCGTCGGGCAGGGCGAAATTGAACAGGGCCTTGCCCCGGGGAGTCTGGGTCCAGAGGAGGGTTTTGAAATGGGTGTTGGCTGCGTCAAGGGTAAGCCCGGGGCCGACCAGCGCCATCGCCCAGCCTTCGCGAACGCCTTTTAGAAAGTAAGGTTCGGCGGCCGGCTGGTTGGCGTCGATCAGCATGGGGCCGGCGAGTTTGGCTTCGTCCTGGGTTGTCCCCTGGTAGACAAAGCGTAGCCGTGGCTGCGGCTCCTGCTCGTAAAGTCGGCGCAGCGCGTCAGGCCGGAGAGCCTGGTGAACCAGAAACAGGGGGGATTCCAGCGGCGGCAGGTCCGTGAGTGCTTCAAACATCACGGCGTTCCCGCCCTCTCGATCTGCAGGCGATTGATGCTCCATATCCGTATGCCCATGCGTCCGTGCATTGAATGCCTGATCGTAAATGAGAGTGATGCCATTTGCCACCCTTGGCCATGTTGTGGGAGAGCCAGTCAGAGGCGTCGTAAGTTGGCGAGCGGAGTCAGCCCCTTGACCTGGCCGTTGGTCCGGGCATGATGATTAGCCCATCGTCTGACGATTCAGGAGTGAGATTCACGCGTGGCGCGACAATCAGGCTGGAAACGCGCGGCCCGGTGGCTGCTGTACCCCCTTTGTGGGCTGGTGTTGTTCATGCTGGCGGTGATTGGCGTGTTGCGCTTCGTCAATCCCCCGACCACGGCGTTCATGATCGCCGATCACATTGCCCATCCCGGGCGTCGTCAGGTGCAGAACTGGGTGCCGATCCAGCGGATATCGCCGTGGATGCCGTTGGCCGTAATGGCCAGCGAAGACCAGCGTTTCCTCCAGCACTGGGGACTGGACCTGAACGCCATCGCCACCGCGGTGGAGGACTACCAGCAGGGCGACAGCCTGCGTGGCGCCAGTACCATTTCCCAGCAAACCGCCAAGAACCTGTTCCTGTGGAACGGCCGCCAGCTGATACGCAAGGGGCTGGAAGCGGGCCTGACGCTGGGTATGGAGGCGCTCTGGAACAAGCGGCGCATCATGGAGGTGTACCTCAACGTGGCCGAATTCGGCGACGGCGTGTACGGTGTGGAAGCGGCCAGCCTGCGCTTCTATGGCATTCACGCCAGCCGGCTCAGTGCCAGCCAGGCGGCCCGGCTGGCGGCGGTGCTGCCCAATCCCAAGGCGCTGAGTGCCGCGCGGCCGTCGGCCTACGTCTGGCAGCGGGTGGACTGGATCCTGCGCCAGATGAGTCAACTGGGCGGACCCGCGCTGGTGAAGCCGCTGGTGGCGGCCGATTGACCGTTGCACAACCGATACAGGAGTCTGGATGCTGGAGATTTCCCGCAACGTGACATTGCCGGAATCCGAGATCGAGCTGAGTGCCATCCGCTCGCAAGGCGCCGGGGGCCAGAACGTGAACAAGACGTCGACGGCAATCCATCTGCGCTTCGATGTGCGGGCGTCGTCGTTGCCGGAATTCTACAAGCAACAGCTGCTGGCGCTGGCGGACCAGCGCATCACCAAGGACGGCGTGATCATCATCAAGGCCCAGCAGTTCCGCACCCAGGAGCAGAACCGGGAGGATGCGTTGGAGCGGCTGCGGGCACTGATCCGCAGCGTCGCCCGTCCGCGCAAGGCGCGCCGGGCCACCCGCCCCACCCGCAGTTCCCAGCGCAAGCGCATGGATCGTAAAACCGAGCGCGGGCGTACCAAACAACTCAGGGGTAAGGTAAAAATCTGATTAACCGGTTTGTCATGACTATCCTATATCCATATTTGGAAGGAGGAATCAGGATGATGCAGGGTAAACGAGCGTGTGGCGGGACCTGGCGGGGCATCGCCCTGGCCGCGTTGGCACTGGTCACCGCCGGCGCCATGTCGGGGTGCGCCCCGATGATGGAACGCTTCCAGGCGTCGAAGACGCGTCAGATTGAGGGGACGGTGACATACCGGGAGCGCATGATGTTGCCGCCCGACGCCCAGGTCACGGTGGCGCTGGAAGACGTGTCCCTGGCCGATGCGCCGGCCGAGCCCGTGGCCGACATGCAGTTCAGGGCCGAAGGCGCCCCGCCCTGGAGCTTCACCCTGTCCTACGAGCCCGACCAGGTGATCGAGGGGCGTCACTATAACCTGCGGGCCAAGGTCACATTGGATGACCGGTTGCTGTTCATGAGCACCGAGGCCCATCCGGTTGAGCTGCCCGGCGATACCGGACCGGTGGCTATCCTGGTGAGCCGGGCCAGCGGCACCATCGCCGAGATGGCCCGCGCCGACAGCGCCCGCAATAGCCTGATCGGCACCTTTTGGGAACTGACGCGCATTCATGACGACCCCATCAGCCAGGAAACGGACCAGCGTAAACTGAACATGGTCCTGTCCGAGGAAGGTCAGCGGATTTCTGGCTTCTCCGGTTGCAACCAGTTCGCGGGCCATTACACCCTCAATGGCGATCAACTGCAGTTCGGCCCGCTGGCCTCCACCATGATAGCCTGTTTCAAGGGAATGGAGCAGGAAGACGCTTACCAGAAAGCCCTGCGGGCCGTGACCCATTACCGGATCCAGGGACCGTTACTGCAATTGCTGGATAAGGACAACGAGGTGGTGCTGCAGTTCGTCTCCGGCGACCAGCTCTGAGGTTCGTTGATGGCCGAGCGCATACTCAACATCACCAACGGGGACTGTGCCGTCGAGGTCCTGACCCGGGCCGGGCAACCGGGGGACTGGCTGCCTTGGCGGGACATCCTGCATGAAGGCCCGGTTCCGGACGGCCTCGATCTGACCGGCCTGTCGGTGTTGCGGGCGCGCTTTATCAGCGAGCGGGGCTGGGCACCGCTGGAGCAGGCGGATTTCGAGGTCCGGGATGCGTGGCTCGCGCAGTGCGGTGAGTATGACCGCATTCGCCTCTGGTTTGAACACGACCTCTACGATCAACTGCAGCTATTGCAAATCCTGGACTGGCTGGCGGCCCATCCCCCGTCGGTACCGGTCACGCTGCTGACGCTGGATGACTACCTGGGCACGGCCTCGCCCGAGCTGGTTGAGCGCTACCTGGAGGCGGAGCGGCCGGTGAGTGCCGCCCAGTTGGGCCTGGCGCAGGTGGCCTGGGCGGCCTTTCGCGCGGACACGCCGGAGCGCTGGGCCGGTTTGCTCGATGCGGACACCGGCGCCCTGCCGTTTTTTGACGGCGCGGTCCGCCGCCTGCTGGAAGAATACCCCCAGCCCCATACGGGGTTATCGCGCACCGCCTACCATGCCCTGAGCCTGATTGGCCAGGGGGAAGATACCTTCGGCCCGCTGTTCGGCGAAGTCCAGAACACCGAGGAGCGCCGCTTCATGGGCGATCTGGGGTTTCGCTGGCTGCTGCACAACCTGAGCGACGGTGAGGAGCCGTTGCTGGTGACCGACAGCGAGCTGCCCGCCTGGCAGGTGGATCCGGCACAACGCTTCCAACTGACAGCCAAGGGTCGACTCGTCCTGGCCGGCCAGGCTTCGGCAGGAGACCTGATGATCCGCAACCGCTGGATCGGCGGCGTCCACCTGCGCCCGGACCGCTTCTGGGAATGGGATGCCGCGACAGGGCGCTTGCAGGCAAGCACGCTGCGACCGGCCCCGGTATCATAGGCGCCCCCATTCCGCTGATTGACTGGAAGTCCCTGCAATGAACGAACATCCCAACATTGTCCTCATCGGCATGCCCGGCTCGGGAAAGAGCACGGTCGGTGTCCTGCTGGCCAAGCGCACCGCCATGGAATTCATCGATACCGACCTGCTGATCCAGTCGGCAGAAGGCAAGACCCTGCAGGAGATCGTCGATGGCACCGGCTACCAGGCCCTGCGCCACATCGAGGAGCGGGTCCTGTGCGACCTGCATGCCAGCGGTGCGGTCATCTCCACCGGGGGCAGTGCCGTCTACAGCGAGGCGGCCATGTCGCACCTGAAGACAAATGGCCGGGTGGTGTTTCTCGATGTATCGTTGTCCACAGTCCAGCATCGCATCGGGGACTACAGCCTGCGGGGCATTTCCAAGCGTCCGGACCAGACCATCGAAGAGTTGTTCGCTGAACGCAACGCCCTGTACCGGCGCTATGCCGACATCATTGTCGACTGTGATGCCCTGAATCAGGAAGAGGCCTGTCAGGCGGTGCTGGACCAGTTGCCGTAACCGCACCGCCTGGTGCTCGCTGACAGGACACCATGTCATGACAGAACGGATGCGCCATTCTTCCCTATTGCTGGCGATTGCCCTGACGGCTGTTTTGGCCGGCTGTCAGACGCAGCCGACCAGCGAGGCCGAACGGATCGGCCACATGGTGCAGGCGGTGGATGCCGCCATCGACCGGCCGGCCGATCCGGAATCCCTCGACACCCTCGTTCGCTACGGCACCGACAGCCGCTACTACATTATGATCCGCGGCTGGCTGTCGCAGGAGCTCGAGGGTGTGGAAAGCCAGTACGAAGCAAGCCGCAATCCCGAACGGCGCCAACGACTCCAGGCCCGGGCGGATTTCCTGCGTCAGGCCATCCGCCGCATTGACCTGGAGTAATAAGGCGCCGCTGGATCGCCCCGGCGCTAATCCGGAATACGCACTTCCTTCTCCTCGAACACAATCCGGTCGGCCGCGTCCGGCGTTTCAGCGATCGCCGGCACGTTGGCTTCGGTGATGGCCGGTGCGCCGGCACCCCTCGGCGTGGTCCGGACCACCTGGCTCGGCGGCAGCGCCGCGCCTTTGGTCAGGTGCGCGTACATCAGGTCCAGCCCCTCCAGGTAGTAGCGGTGCAGCGGAATGTAGCGCTCGTTAAAGCCGGGGAAGGCATTGAAGGCATCCAGGTGATGGCCGTTGAGCACTTCGTAGTAGTACAGCTGGCTGCTGTTTCCCTCGACGGTCCGGTTGAGCCCGAAGTAGGGCCGCGACGTGTGGTTGATGGGCAGGATGGCATCGGAGCGCCCGGTCACGATCACCGTCGGGATGCCGTGCAGGTCGCCGCTGGCACGGATGGCGTCAATGCCGTCGGCAATCCGTTGCGCCTGGTCGGCCTGTTCGCCCGACAGGCGCGCTCCGGTAACCGCATCGCGCCCTGGGCCAGGCTGCGCAGGCACAGCAGGGCATCCAGGCCATAGTCCCGCAGGCCGCTGGAGGGTGACGTGCTCAGCTTGAGGTTGGTCGGCCCGCCACTGGCGTCGTCGTAGACCTGGTTGATGCCGGCCGACGGCGGAATGCCGTTGCTGGTGGCAAACAGCGTGGCCTCGGCGGTCTCCGCAAGCGGCTCGACTGCGCCGGTACTGGCGTTGGTGGCGGCGAAGCTCAGCCCGCAGAGACGATCCGTCACCCCGAAGCGCCCGTAGGCGTTGGCGTAGGTCATGCTGATGCTCTGGGCGACCGCCGCGCCGAAGTGGCTGGGAGCCACCAGGTCCTGTTCCGGCTGGATGGCGTAGGTTTCGTTGAGGATGCGCTGCGCGTCGGTGGCCCGGGCATCGGTGTCCGCCCCGCTGACCAGACCCCTGGCGGCCAGGACGCTGCAGATGTTGTCATCCACGGTGAAGTCGTTGAGCACCCCGTTGAACGGCGCCGTATCCTTCACGCCCGGTGCCAGGTTGGCGCAGCCCTGATACACCGCCAGGGCGGTGGTGTAATCCAATAGGCTGTGGCTGTGATCTCTGACCGGCGCGGCGTTGCCCTGGCGGATGGTGAAGCTCGTATCCACCGTCGGGTTCACGTTGGGTTCAGACACGGCGACCCCGTCGATCAGGCCGCGGCGGTCTTCCTCCGCTGCCCGCACCGAGGCGCCGCCGCCGTTGGAAACCGACGAGGCGATCACCAGCGTGTTGGACGGTTTCAGTGTCACCTGGACCTTGCCGTTGGGGAGTTGCTTGCCGTAGGTTTCATTCAGCACATAGAACCCGAATTCGATGGATCTGAGCACGTACCGGCCCCAGTCCGCCTCCGGGTTGACCTGCGAGTGGGCGTGCTTGACGGCAAAGCGATCCGGCCAGTTGGCGTTGAACGTTGCCAGTTCCGCTGCTGAAAGCCCGGGCCGGAACTGGAGCCGGGCTGCGGGATCGGCTGTCGTCTGGCCTTGCAGGGTCTGGCCTTGCAGGGTCTGGCCGGCGCCGGTTATCAGGTTGAAGACGCCGGTCCCGGTGCCCTTGTCGGTGTAGATCACCGCGCAACCTTTCTTCAGTCCCCATTCACCGGCGGTGCCGATGGCGCCGTAAATCCCGCGGGAACCGGACGACGGTGCGGTGACCATGCAGGCACTGGCGGGATCGAAGCTGTCGGGAACCTGCAGCATGACTGTCGCCGGTACATCGTTGCCGTCCAGGGTCATCAGGGCGAGATACTCGTCGCCCGGGATCTTCCCCTCGGCATCGTCCGCGTCCACCTGCGGGCCGAACAGCGTCCCGTAACCACCGCCGGCACTGGTGTCCACCAGCGCCCGGTATTTGTTGTAGATGGCCAGGGTGCGCAGTTCTTCGGCGGTGGGATTCAGCGGATCGGCTGGTGCCGGCGCGGTGCCGCTGGCCAGGCCACCTGCACCCAGGCCGCCGGTCAAGAGGTCGTTGCCGGACCCGTCATAGCGTCGATGGGCAATGTCGCTGATCAGGAAGCCGGGTTTCTGGTTGATGCCGGCAATGGGCCGGGCATCGGCCGTACCGGCGGCGAGGCTGAAGGCAGCCATCGCCACCATGAGTGGGAGGCGAATCGTCATGGTGTGCTCCTTGCGCTGTTGTTGTTGTGTTGGAGGGGCAATCTGCCCAGCACCGGAACACCTATGCGCATGCTGTGCCAAAAAGTAAAACATTGGTAAAACAGGGATGTCATGGATGAGGTGGAGGTGGGTCAGAGGAAAACCATCCGGAAATCCGGACAGGTGAAGAGACCCGGCCGGCGCGAACCCACGAGGAAACGGGGTCTGGGACGAGTGCTTCGGGTGTCCGCCTGGGCAGACAGTGTCTGCGTGTATGGACACCCGAATTGGAAAGGCGCCGATAGCAGGGTGGCTACCGGCGTTTCAGGGGCGACTAGCCGGTCGTTTTTGCCGAATAGGGATGGAGCAGGCCCAGGCCGACACTGACCACCGCCGATGCCGCCAGAGCCCCGAGGAACGGCGCCAGGGTCGGCACGCCGCCGGGGAAGCTGGCGGCATGCAGGCCGCCGATGGCGCTACCCGTAGCGATCCAGTCCGGCAGGACGGCACCGATCAGGCCGGCCACGGCTCCGGCGACGGCGGCGGTCGTGGTCATGCGTGACCAGAGGCCCAGCAGCACCGGAATCACAGTCGTGGCGCAGAGCAGGTCGGCGATCAGGAACAGGCGCAGCACCGAATAGCCCTGCAGTGCGATGAGGATAACCGGCACCATCAGCAGCACCGTCAACCAGCGGGCGCCGGTCAGCGACAGCCCGCGTTTTTCGGTGACGGCCAGCGAGGCAAGGCCGTTCTGCAGGGTATCGACCGAGGACGCCACCAGTGTCAGGGCCAGCACCAGGGCCGCGGTCGCCAGCCAGCCCGGCGCGCTGTGCAGCATGGCGAAGAAGGGAATCGGCGGCGAGCCCAGATCGGCGCCGCTGAGCGCCGCCGCGATACCCAGGCCGCCGACCAGCGCCACCACCAGTACCGTCGTAATACCACCAAGCATCGCACCGCGCCCGAGCACCGCGCCATCCCTTGCGGCCCACAGGCGCTGCCAGTAACCCTGGTGGAACAGGTTGGCAGCGGTCACCGCGATCACCAGGGTCAGGGCCACCGCAAGGGCATCCGTCACGGGCACCTGTGGCAGGCTGGCGGCCGCCGACGGATCCGGCAGGGCCGGGAGGGCAACGGCGCCCACCAGCAGGATCAGCGCAATCAGCAGCAGGCCCTGCCAGCGATCGGTGACCAGACTCGCCCGCAATCCGCCCCAGGCGGTGTAGACCAGCGTGGTGACCGCCACGCCGAGGATGGCGAGGTTGCCGTTGAGGTCGGTGAGCAGTCCGGTAATGGCGCCCACCGCCGTCAGCTCGGCGGTCAGGAAACACAGCATGTAGAGTACGGAAATCAGCGCCACCCAGCGGCGTACGCCGGTGCCGAAACAGGCCTGGGCGAATTCGCCGATGCTGCGGCCTTCGGGTAGGTGACGGCGGATGGCCGGGCCGCAGGCAGCGAACACCAGGAACGGCAGGGCCGCACCGACGGCGTAGCCGGCCAGGGCAACGGGGCCCACCATGGCGCCCACTTCGGGCGGCGCAAACAGGATCCAGCCGCCCATGCCGGACGCCAGGAAAGACAGCCCCAGGGCCTGGGCGCCCTGGGAGTTGCGGGCGGTGACGTAGTCGTCCAGGCCGCCGTCCGCGAAACGGGCGCGCAGGCCCAGCCAGGTAAAGACGAGCAATGCGGCGGCAACGGCCGCTGCGGTCATGATCATGTCGCGCTTCCTCCGCCGGTATGAACCGGATCAGGTTCCAGGGTCTGGACGGGTTCCCGTCGTATTCTCAGCCTGCCGACCGGCGGCAGACTCCCCTGGCGACAAATGTGTGGAATGGGATTTCGACGGCCATACTGACATAGTTCGCAGGCTCAATCGATTGGCGAAAAGGCGGCTGTACATCGATCCTGTAGGACGGGGATAGATATCGACTTCAGGGAGGTTTTTATGCACGTCATTCGAAACAGCCTCATGGCGCTTCCGCTCCTGGCGCTCAGTGCCTCTCTTGCTCAGGCGGCTGATACCGTCCGCGTCACGCCGCTGGGCGGACAGGATGGCGAGTTCTGCGTCCTGGACCGGGCCATGGTGTTCGAGGACCCGAACGGCACCCGCATCCTCTATGATGCCGGGCGCACCGTTGCCGGAGCCGACGATCCGCGCCTGGGCAGGATTGATGTGGTGCTGGTCAGTCACGTCCACGGTGACCACATGGGCGACCGGCACGTTCCGAAACCGAATGCCGGCAGCTGTGCCTCACCGGCGGCTTCCGAAGACGACGCGCCGCTGTCCAACAGCGTGAAGATCGCCGTGAAAAAGGACGCGCATATCGTCACCGGCAGTGAAATGGCCAGCTTCTTTGCCGGCCGGCTGAGAGCAGCGGGCGGCAACCCGAAAGACTCGGTGCTGGTCCGCTTCGGGGCCCATGTGGAGGAAGGGGGTGTCGGGATCACGACCGTGCCGGCGGTGCACAGCAACGGCCTGTCGCCAGCCTTCATCGAGGGGCAGATGAGCCGGATCATGGCCGCGGCCGGACTGACGGCCTACGTGGGCCCGCCCACCGGCTACGTACTGACGTTCAGTAATGGGCTGGTGGTCTACCTGTCCGGGGATACCGGCATCACCGCGGATCAGCAAGCCGTGGTGCACGACTACTACGGGGCGAAACTGGCCGTGATGAACATTGGCGATACCTACACCACCGGCCCGGCGGAAGCGGCCCATGTGATCAACGAGATGGTCAGGCCGGCCAGTGTCATTCCGTCGCACGCCAACGAACCGGCCACGGAGAATGGTAAGGTTCGTCCGGGCACCCGCACCGAAGCGTTTATCCAGGCCAGCGAGGTACCGGTTCACGTACCCCTGAGCGGACGCTCCATGGCGTTTGATGCCGGCGGTGTCTGTGTGGAGGGCTGCGGTTGAGCGGGGCGGCTCGCCCCGGCGGCCAGCGTCCTAAAGCCGAGCGAGAGAGGGTCTGGAGGTAACAACGGATGCCCGGTTCCCGAAAGCGTCCATAGCGGTCATGCTGGTGCTGAGCCCGGTCGTCACCGCCATGGCGGTCCTGGTGCATTTTCGGGGACTGTCGCTGCTCAACCGCTACATACCGCGCCTGGGTATTCCCCACCATTTCCGCATCGTGGTGGGCGTGGGCGGCGCCATGCTGGCGCATATGGTGGAAGTCTGGCTGTTCGGTGTGGTGTATTACTGGATGAACGCCTATCCCTACTGGGGCCATCTGGCGGGCAATTTTTCCGGCTCGCTGCTGGACTGCGTCTACTTCTCGCTGACCACCTATACCACCATCGGCTTCGGTGACATCGAGCCCTTCGGGCCGATCCGGTTCCTGTGCGGTCTCGAAGCCCTGACCGGCCTGGTGCTGATTACCTGGAGCGCGTCATTCCTGTTCCTGGAGATGCAGCGTTCCTGGAAGCCCGGTCGCTGATCGGGCTCAGACGTCCTCCACCGACACCTGCGCGGCGGCATCTTCCAGTTCCCGGATGAGTTCGCGCAGACGGCGGCACATGTCGGCGCTTTCCACCAACTGGTCCACCATCGCCTGGGTGGTTTCGCAGATGCCGGCCCACGGGTTCAGGCCTGCTGGGCGCTCAGGGGAGCCGGTTGGGCTGCGGTCCTGCCGGCATGGTTGAAGACCAACGCGTCATCGTCCACCTTGCCGTAGCGCAGGTTGATGAGGTCCAGTAGGTAGTTCTGGTACAGCTTCCAGGGTTTGCGGTCGCCCTGCTTGGGCAGGTGTTCCAGCGCCCGCAGCACATAGCCGGAGTCCAGGTCCAGGAAGGGTTCCTCCTCCACGTGACCGCTGACCACCGGCGTAACCGTGTCGTAGCCCTGGCTGTCCATGTACTGTAGCAGGCGGCAGACGTACTCGCTGGTCAGGTCGGCCTTGAGCGTCCAGGAGGCGTTGGTATACCCCACCACCATCGCCAGGTTGGGCACGTTGCTCAGCATCATGCCCTTGTAGCCCATGGTTTCGTTGGGCTGGATGAGCTGGCCGTCCACGTGCAACTCGGCGCCGCCCAGGGTCACCAGGTTCAGGCCGGTGGCGGAAATCACGATATCGGCTTCCAGCTCCTGGCCCGATTTCAGGCGGACGCCCTTCTCGGTGAAGGTGTCGATGTGGTCGGTGACGATGTCGGCCTCCCCCTTGCGCAGGGCCCGGAACAGGTCACCGTTGGGCACCAGGCACAGGCGCTGGTCCCAGGGGTTGTAGCTGGGGTTGAAGTGGGTGTCGATATCGAAATCCCTGCCCAGTTGGGATTTCAGGTGCTGGCGCAACACGCGGCGCATCAGTTTCGGGTAGCGCCGGCAGGCCTGGTAGAACAGCATCTGCATGGATACGTTCTTCCAGCGGGTGATCTGGTAGGCCGCTTTCGCCGGCAGCAGGCGGTTGAGCCAGCGGGCGATCAGGTCCACATCCGGCAGCGACAGGATGTAGGTGGGCGAGCGTTGCAGCATGGTGACCTGTTTCGCCTTGCCCGCCATCGCCGGCACCAGGGTGACGGCCGTTGCACCACTGCCGATCACCACCACGCGCTTGCCGGTGTAGTCCAGGTCTTCCGGCCAGTGCTGGGGGTGGATCACCTGCCCCCTGAACTGCTGGATGCCCGGGAAGTCGGGCATATAGCCCTGGTCGTAGCGGTAGTAGCCGGAGCAGTTGAGCAGGAAGTTGCAGGTCAGCTTGACCGGGCGGCCGGTCTTCCGGTTTTTTGCCTTGACCGTCCAGGTGGCGTCCTCGCTGGACCAGTCGTAGTGGGTGACCCAGTGGTTGTAGCGGATGTGCCGGTCAATGCCGTTATCCGTCGCGGTGTTCTTGAGGTAGTCCAGGATCGACGGCCCGTCGGCGATGGCCTTGCCCTGACGCCATGGCCGGAAGCCGAAGCCCAGGGTATACATGTCCGAATCCGAACGGATGCCGGGATAGCGGAACAGGTCCCAGGTACCGCCCAGGTTGTCGCGGCCTTCCAGGATGGCGTAGCGTTTGTCGGGGCAGTTCGTCTGCAGGTGATAGGCAGCGCCGATGCCGGAAATGCCGGCGCCGACAATCAGGACGTCGAAATGCGTGTGGGCCATTGTGTTGGACCTCATAACTACCGGGGATTACCCGATTCCTGTTGAGTAAAGCATGTGCTTTAGTTATTTCAACCTGAGGTCCCCGGGCAGTGCAAGTTTTAATCAGCGACGGCCAAGGAATTGGCCCGACTTCACCGATTCCCGGCCGTGAGTCCCGCTCCGACAGTGCTTGATATTGCGTCGGATCACCCCCAAAAAGGGGGTATATTGACCGACGAGGTGTGGCCATGACCGACATCCTGAATATTCCCTGTCCCCACTGCCTCAAGACGAACCGGGTGCCCGAGTCGCGGCGGGGTGAGCATCCCAAGTGCGGTGCCTGCGGCAGGCCGCTGTTTGATGGCACCGTGGCGGAATTGGGCGAAGCCAGCCTCGCCAACGTGACGGCCCGCTCCAGCCTGCCGGTGCTGGTGGATTTCTGGGCCAGCTGGTGCGGACCCTGTAAGGCGATGGCACCGGCCTTCGCCGAGGCCGCCCGCAACTGGAAAGGCCAGGCCCTGCTTGCCAAGCTGAACACCGAGCAGGCGCCCCAGACCTCGGCCCGCTTCGGTATCCGCAGTATCCCGACGATGATCCTGTTCCGGGGTGGCAAGGAAGTGGCGCGCCAGAGCGGTGCCCTGTCAGCCGCCCAGATCCATTCCTGGCTGACCAACCAACTGCGCTAGTGGGCGCCGACATTGTCCCCCGCTGGCGGTCGCGAATGCGTTGTGCCCCTTGATTGGCAAGGCGCAACCCGCGTAACCCGTGGCGCCGGATCCTAGTGTCCCGTCTGGTTAATTCGTTGACCTACTGCGTACCGCTGACGTCTCTGGTCAAGGCGCCAGCCCGCCGGTGTGGTGGTTCCACATCAAGGGTTGGCAACGCAGGTCCAGAGGCGTCAGCGGTGCGCCCTTCGGGAGCGCCTGAACACTTTGATAGCGGTGTTGCGGCAGCTCGATTTGGAACCACCAAACCTTCGCTACCGCGCCTTGCTCTCAAAGCGTTCAGGCGCTCAGTAGATCAGCGAATTAACCAGACGGGACACTAGCGGCTTCCCATCGACCGGTGCACCAGCGAGCGCAGCTTGTAGCGGTCGCCCGGATGGACCAGGCGGGCGTAGCTGATCAGGTGGTCGCTGGACCAGGTGCGCCGCACCATCCGCAGGCAGGGTGACTGGATCGGGATTTCCAGCTGCTGCGCCGTCCATTCATCCACCAGCACCGCCTCCACCACGTGCTCGATATCGCTGATCGGGTAGGCTTCCACCAGCACTTCGTTGGGCGTATGGCGGGTGAAGTCCGCATCCAGGTAGTCGGGGGCCCAGCGGGGATTGACGTAACGGTCCTCCAACTGGATCGGCACGCCATTCTCCCGGTGCAGCATCAGCGTATGGAACACCGGCGCACCGATGCGCACCCCCAGCCGCAGCGCCACCTCGTCATCCGCTTCCACCGACTCCAGGGCCAGCAACTGGTTGCTGTAGTCATGCTCCCGCGCCCGCACCTCTTCCGCGATATTGAACACATCCACCAGGGATGACTCCGCCTTGCGATCGGTCACAAAGGTACCCAGGCCCGGCTGACGGGTCAGGTAGCCCTGCTGGACCAGATCCCGGATGGCCTTGTTGGCGGTCATGCGGCTGACCTGGAAGTCCCGGGCCAGTTGCTCTTCGGGGGGAATCTGATGGTTGGCCGGCCAGTCGCCGGATTGGATGCGTTCGAGCAGAAAGCGCTGGATCTCCAGATAACGCGGCGGGTTTCTTGCCATAGCGGGTTCCGTACCTGTTTTGAACCGATGTTAATGCATTTGCGGTGCGCCGGTCATGGCGCGTCGGCGCTTCAAGTTATTGAGTATACAAAAGTGTCGGCCCTGTTTCCCCATATTCCTTGGGTCTTTGTCGGATTTTCTCCAGTTTTTGTGGTTGACACGGTCCTGTTCATCCTTTAAATGTATATACAATTACTTTGAGCGACGGGGAGCAACGACAATGCAGGGTCAAACGCGACACCTCTGGCGCGATGTCACGCTGTTCGACGGACTGCAGCAACGGCCTGGGCCGATGGCCGTGGTGGTCGCCGGCGAGCGGATCGAGTCGGTGGTGCCGATGGCGGAACTGGATCGGCTGGACCATGCCGGCGTCATCGAAGCCGGTCGGGGAGGCGTGATGACGCCGGGACTGGTGGACTGCCACACGCACCTGGTGTTCGGCGGCCATCGGGCCGATGAATTCGAGCAGCGCCTGGAAGGCGTCGACTATGAGACCATCGCCCGCAATGGCGGTGGCATCCTCAGCACCCTGCGCGCCACCCGGGAAGCCAGCGAGCACGACCTGTTCCAGGCCGCGGCCCCCCGGCTACAGGCCATGATCAATGACGGCGTGACCACCGTCGAGATCAAGTCCGGTTACGGGCTCAACCTCGCCGACGAGCTGAAAATGCTGCGGGTGGCCCGGCGTCTGGGCGAGGATTTCCCGGTGCGGGTGGTCACGACCCTGCTGGCGGCCCACGCGGTACCGCCGGAATACGCTGACGACAGCGACGCCTACATCGATCTGGTCTGCCGGGAAATCCTGCCCGCCGCTGCCAGGGAAGGCCTGGCCGATGCCGTGGACGTCTTCTGCGAGCACATCGCCTTTTCACCGGCCCAGTGCGAGCGGGTCTTCGCCGCGGCCAGGCAGCACGGTCTTCCGATCAAGGCCCATGTCGAGCAGCTGTCCAACCTGGGTGGCGCGGCGCTGGCCGCCCGGTACGGCGCCCTGTCCGCCGATCATGTGGAATACCTGGACGAAGCCGGTATCGCCGCCATGAAGCAGGCCGGCACGGTTGCCGTGCTGCTGCCCGGTGCCTTCTACACCCTGCGCGAAACCCAACAACCGCCGGTGGACGCCCTGCGCCGTCAGGGTGTGCCCATCGCCATTGCCACCGACGCCAACCCGGGCAGCTCGCCGCTGTTCCAGCCCACCCTGATGCTCAACATGGCCTGCACCCTGTTCCGCCTGACGCCGCAGCAAGCCTTGGCCGGGATGACCGCCCATGCCGCGCGGGCATTGGGATCGAACGCATACGGCCGTATTGCCGACGGGGCGCGGGCGGACTTGTGCTGGTGGGACCTGCAGTCGCCGGCGGAACTGGCCTACGCGGTGCAGCCCGGCCGGCTGCGGCAACGGATTTTCAACGGGGAGGTGACCCATGGCTGATCGCTTCAATGACACGCTGTGGCAGGGGCGGGCCGACCCGGAGCCGGACAGTGATCGTTGGCATCAAAAGGTTGCCCCCGTGGCGGAAACGCCGGGCGTGGCCCTGCTGGGCTTTGCGTCCGATGCCGGTGTACGCCGCAATCACGGCCGGCCCGGAGCCAGCGAAGGCCCGGCCGCCATTCGCCGCGCCCTGGCCAACCTGGCCTGGCACCGGCAGGGGCCGGTTTACGATGCCGGTGACGTGCGTTGTGAAGGCGATGCCCTGGAAGCGGCCCAACAGGCCCTGGGCGTGCGGGTCCATCAACTGTTGAGCGCAGGTCATTTCCCGGTGGTGCTGGGTGGCGGGCATGAAGTCGCCTTTGGCAGCTGGCAGGGGCTGGCCCAATACCTTGGGGCCCGGGAGGCTCACCCGCGGCTGGGTATCATCAATTTCGACGCCCATTTCGATCTGCGCGACCCCGCCGCCGTGACCTCTTCCGGCACGCCGTTCGCCCAGATCGCCAACGCCTGCGAGCAACGACACTGGCCCTTCCGCTATGCCTGCCTGGGCGTCAGCCGGGCCAGCAATACCCGCGCCCTGTTCCGGCGCGCCGAGCGCCTGGGTGTGCTGGTGCATGAAGACCGGGCTATGCGCGAATCCACCCTCGAGGCGATTGCCGCCGACCTGGACCGCTTCATGGCGGACTGCGACCACCTGTACCTGACCGTCGACCTGGATGTCTTGCCGGCCTGCGAGGCCCCGGGCGTCAGCGCACCGGCGGCCCGCGGGGTTTCCCTGCAACTGATAGAGCCGCTGATCCAGCAGATTCGCGACAGCGGCAAACTGCGCCTGGCCGATCTGGCCGAACTCAACCCCAGTCACGACATCGACAGCCGCACCGCCCGTGCTGCGGCCCGCCTGGTGTGGTGCATCACCGAACAATAGCGAGGCACATTACCGATGACACAGTATCAACCGATGATTCACGACAAGCGCCACGACGCCAGCCGCCATATCCAGGCGCCCACCGGCAGCGAGCGCAGCTGCAAAAGCTGGCTGACCGAGGCGGCCATGCGCATGCTGATGAACAACCTGCACCCGGATGTGGCCGAACGGCCGGAGGACCTGGTGGTCTATGGCGGCATCGGTCGTGCGGCGCGGGACTGGGACTGTTTCGACACCATCGTCGAAACCCTCAAACGCCTGGAGGACGACCAGTCCCTGCTGATCCAGTCCGGCAAGCCGGTGGGCGTGTTCCGCACCCATCTGGATGCACCGCGGGTACTGATCGCCAACTCCAACCTGGTGCCGGCCTGGGCCAATTGGGAACACTTCAACGAGCTCGATCGCAAGGGTCTGATGATGTACGGCCAGATGACCGCCGGCTCCTGGGTTTACATCGGTTCCCAGGGCATCGTCCAGGGCACCTACGAAACCTTTGTCGAGGCCGGGCGCCAGCACTACGATGGCGACCTCAAAGGGCGCTGGATCCTCACCGCCGGCCTGGGTGGCATGGGCGGCGCCCAGCCGCTGGCTGCCAGCCTGGCCGGTGCCTGCTCGCTCAACATCGAGTGCCAGCAATCACGCATCGACTTCCGCCTGCGCACCCGCTACCTGGATGAACAGGCCAGCGACCTGGACGACGCGCTGGACCGCATCCGGCGCCACACCGCCGCCGGCCAGGCAATCTCCGTCGGCCTCTGCGCCAACGCCGCCGATATCCTGCCCGAACTGGTGCGCCGCGGCGTCCGGCCGGACATGGTCACCGACCAGACCAGCGCCCACGATCCGCTGCACGGCTACCTGCCCAGCGGCTGGACCTGGGAGGACTATGTGCAGCGCGCGCAGCACGAGCCGGACGCGGTGGTCAGGGCGGCCAAGCAGTCCATGGCGGTGCACGTGCGCGCCATGCTGGATTTCAAGGGGCAGGGCGTGCCCACCTTCGACTACGGCAACAACATCCGCCAGATGGCGCAGGATGAAGGCGTTACCAACGCCTTCGATTTCCCCGGTTTCGTACCGGCCTATATCCGCCCGCTGTTCTGCCAGGGCATCGGTCCCTTCCGCTGGGTGGCGTTGTCCGGCGATCCGGAGGACATTTACAGGACCGACGCCAAGGTCAAGGAGCTGATTCCCGACGACCCGCACCTGCATCACTGGCTCGACATGGCCCGGGAGCGCATCAGCTTCCAGGGGCTGCCGGCGCGGATCTGCTGGGTCGGCCTGAAAGACCGGGCCCGGCTGGGCCAGGCGTTCAACGAGATGGTGCGTAACGGCGAGCTCAAGGCGCCGGTAGTGATTGGCCGCGACCACCTGGACTCCGGCTCCGTCGCCAGCCCCAACCGCGAGACCGAAGGCATGATGGATGGCTCCGATGCCGTGTCCGACTGGCCGCTGCTCAACGCCCTGCTCAACACCGCCGGCGGCGCCACCTGGGTGTCGCTGCACCATGGCGGCGGCGTGGGTATGGGATATTCCCAGCACGCCGGGGTGGTGATTGTCGCCGACGGCACCGACGCCGCCCATGCCCGTCTGGGCCGGGTGCTGTGGAACGATCCGGGCACCGGCGTCATGCGCCATGCCGATGCCGGCTATGAACTGGCCCGGGACTGCGCCCGGGACAACGGGCTGGACCTGCCCATGCTCAACAGGGGGAACCGCTGATGACCCGACTGACCATGACTCCCGGCCACATGACCCTGGCGCAGTGGCGTCAGGTGTACCAGGCACCGGTGCGCATCGAGTTGCCACAGAGCGCCGATGCCGCCATTGCCCAGGCGGTGGAGACGGTTGACCGCGTGGTGGCGGAGGACCGCACCGTCTATGGCATCAACACCGGGTTCGGGCTGCTGGCCCGGACCCGCATCCAGCATGACCAGTTGGAAGCCCTGCAGCGTTCCCTGGTGCTGTCCCACGCCACCGGCGTCGGCGAGGCGCTGGACGACGATCTGGTGCGGCTGATCATGACCCTCAAGATCAACAGCCTGGCGCGGGGCTATTCCGGCATCCGCCGTCAGGTGCTGGACGCGTTGATCGCGCTGGTCAATGCCGAGGTCTATCCACGGATTCCCCTGAAAGGCTCCGTCGGCGCCTCCGGCGACCTGGCGCCCCTGGCCCACATGAGCGTGGTGCTGCTGGGTGAAGGCCAGGCGCGCCACCAGGGGCAATGGCTGCCGGCGAAGGAAGCGCTGGCGGTGGCCGGGCTGGAGCCCCTGGCCCTGGCACCCAAGGAAGGCCTGGCGCTGTTGAACGGCACCCAGGTCTCCGCCGCCTATGCCCTGCGCGGCCTGTTCCAGGCGGAAGACCTCTACGCCGCCGCCACCGTGTGCGGTGCGCTCACCGTCGAGGCCACCCTGAGTTCTCGTGCGCCTTTCGATCCACGCATCCACGACGTGCGCGGCCAGAAGGGGCAGATTGATGCCGCAGCCGCCTATCGTCACCTGCTGGGCGAGCGCAGCGAGATCAGCGATTCCCATGCCCATTGCGGCAAGGTGCAGGATCCCTACTCCCTGCGCTGTCAGCCGCAGGTGATGGGCGCCTGCCTCACCCAGCTGCGCCAGGCCGCCGACGTCCTGGCGGTGGAGACCAATGCCGTCTCCGACAATCCGCTGGTGTTCGCCGAGCAGGGCGATGTGATCTCCGGCGGCAACTTCCACGCCGAGCCCGTGGCCATGGCGGCGGACAACATTGCCCTGGCCATCGCTGAAATCGGTGCCCTGACCGAACGGCGCATCTCCCTGATGATGGACCACAACATGTCCCAGCTGCCGCCCTTCCTGGTGGAAAACGGCGGCGTCAACTCCGGCTTCATGATCGCCCAGGTTACCGCCGCCGCCCTGGCCAGCGAAAACAAGGCGCTGGCCTACCCGCGCAGCGTCGACAGCCTGCCCACCTCCGCCAACCAGGAGGATCACGTCTCGATGGCGCCGGCCGCCGGGTCGCGCCTGTGGGAGATGGCGGCCAACGTCCGCGGCATTGTCGCGATCGAGTGGCTGGCGGCCTGCCAGGGACTGGACTTCCGCCAGGGATTACGCACCACGGAGGGGCTGGAACGGGCCCGGCACGCCCTGCGGGAAAAAGTGCCCTACTACGACAGGGACCGTTATTTCGCCCCGGATATCGACAGCGCCACACAGCTGCTGGAAAGCCAGCTCCTGAACGGCCTGATTCAACCGGATCTGCTACCCAGCCTGTAACCACCCGGGCCCCTGGCGGCGCCGGAGGAAAGCACCACCGCTATCGAATGACAGACCGGGTCCTGGGGCCCGGCCTGCGGTGGCACCGGCTTCCCTGCCCAGCCTGCATGGGCCTGGACCCCTCATCCATCACGGTCGACTACAAAAACAAGGAGTACCGATAATGCTTGACGAAACACATCCGGAAGCGGAGGCCTATCCGGCCCCGTCCTTTGGGCTGTCGCTGACGGTTTTTGTGCTTTGTGCCTTCACCATTGGTTTTTCAGTGATCAAGCTGGGGGTCGACGCCCATATCCCCATGATCATTTCGGCAACCATCTGCGCCCTGGTGGGCGTCTTTATCCTGAAAAGGCCCTGGCGTGAAATCGAGCAGGGCATCACCGGTGGCATTACCATCGCCCTGGTGCCGGTTGTCATCCTGATGCTGGTGGGGCTGCTGGTGGCCACCTGGATTGCCAGCGGCACCGTACCCACCATGATCTATTACGGCATGCAGGTGCTGTCCCCCCGCTATTTCCTGGTGGCCAGCTTCCTGATCTGTTCCGTGGTGTCGGTTGCCACCGGCTCGTCCTGGACGACCGCCGGTACCGTCGGCCTGGCCCTGATGGGCGCCGGCGGTGTACTGGGGATATCGGCACCGATGATCGCCGGCGCGGTCATTTCCGGTGCCTATTTCGGCGACAAGATGTCGCCCCTGTCGGACACCACCAACCTGGCTCCGGCCATGGCGGGTAGCGACCTGTTCGATCATATCCGCGCCATGACCTGGACCACGATCCCGGCCTGCCTGATTGCCGGGGTGGTCTACACCGTCATGGGGTTGCACTTCAGCGGCGACCTGGCGTCCGTCGAGGACATCGCCGAGATGTCCGGGCTGCTCAACGCCCATTTCACCCTCGGCCTGTTCACGCTGATACCGCCGGCATTCATCCTGTTCGCCGCCATCAGGAAGTATCCCGCCATTCCATCGCTGATCATCGGCATCCTGCTTGCCGCGGTGTTGGCCATTGCCGTACAGGGCGTCGCCCCGGCGAAGCTCATCGGCATTGTGCATTACGGCTTCAAGGCCGATACCGGCGTCAGCGCCGTTGATTCACTGCTCTCGCGGGGCGGGCTGGATCCGATGATGTGGACGATCTCCCTGATCATCTGCGCACTCTGTTTCGGTGGCATCCTGGAACGGTGCGGTTTCCTGGGCAGCATCCTCACCACATTCAGCCGCATCCTGCGCAAGCCCTCGTCGCTGATCGGCACCACCCTGGCATCATGCGTTGCCGGCAACGTCTTCCTGGGGGACCAGTTCCTGGGCATCATTGTACCGGGGCGCACCTTCCGTCCGGCCTTCGAGCGCCTGGGCCTGGCACCCCGCATGTTGTCACGCACACTGGAGGATAGCGGCACATTGACCGCCGCACTCATACCCTGGACTTCCGGCGGCGCCTACATGTTCGGTGTGCTCGGTGTCAGCGCTTTCAGTTACGCCCCCTATGCGGTGTTCAACTGGCTGACCCCACTGCTGGCCTTTGCCATGACCATGATGGGTATCGGTATCTTCTGGAAAGTCAAAGAGGGCCAGGTAACACGCCGTAAACCGGCTCAATCGGCCTCGGTGACTGCGCCGTCGCCCGAAGTGTCCTGATCCCGGCAGGCGCTCCGCGCGGGATTCGCGGAGCGCCTGCAGGATTCAGGAACCAGGCCTCTCCGATACATCAATCATGGCCCGGATCGGCCAGTTACATGGCGGGTTGGCAAGGTTATACCTGTGTGCGTTGCCGACAGATTGTGGGTGAGTCCTTTCTGCGACATCCTTCATAGTCTGAAACCACCTGCTTTCCCTGGGAAAGCAAGCATAGGTATGGATCCATGAATGTCCGGGGTGACCTGAGCGACCTGGAAGGTCTGATCGATCGCATCGACGACGTGGCCCGGCAACGGGAGCAGGTGGCCGTGGATGACATCCTGGCGGCCGTGGGTTATCGCTCGTTCGGACCGGTGGTGCTGGTGGCGGGCTTGATCACCCTGGCGCCGCTGGTCGGGGACATTCCCGGCGTGCCGACCCTGCTGGCGCTGCTGGTGTTGCTGACGGCGGGGCAGTTGCTGTTCCGGCGGCAGCATATCTGGTTGCCGGGCTGGATCGTCAAGCGTCGCCTGCCGCGGAATAAACTGCGCAAGGGACTGGCCTGGGTGCGTAAGCCGGCGCGCGGTATCGATCGCTGTACCCGGCCGCGGCTGACGCTGTTTGTCGAAGGTCCGGGGCTGCTCATTCTCTCCCTTGCCTGCATCGCAGTCGCCCTGGCCATGCCGGCGATGGAGATCGTGCCCTTCAGCGCCAACGGCGGCGGCGCGGCCCTGGTGGCGTTCGGGCTGGCGATGATCGCCCGGGACGGTGCCGTGGCTCTGTTTGCCCTGATTGTGACTGCGGGCACCCTGGGTTTCGTGGGGGCCGGTTTCCTGTAGCCGTCAGCGGCCGCTGACCTGCTCCGGCGCCGGTGTGCGGATCGTGCCCGCCATGGCCGTGCGCCGGTAGTCCCGAAACCAGCGCAGGGCCGGTTTTTCCACCCCGTGATGGATCGCAAACGCCAGCGTCAGTGCGGTGGCGATGGCCAACGCCACACCTACGGGGCCGGGCAGGCCGGCGTCGTAGGCCAGGTCCATGATGCCGTAGCCGATGTTCTGGTGAACCAGGTACAGCGCGTAGGACAGGCTGCCCAGGGTCAGCAGGACACGGTTGGCGAGGAAGTTGAGGTACCCAGTGACCGCCAGGATGAAGATCCCGTAGCAGCCCAGCACAAAGCCGTTGAACGGGGCCTTGTAGGCGAACAGGCAGTGGGCCATCGCCAGCATCAGTAATACCCGGTCGCTGACCGGTGGCTTGCCGTGACGGTGCCAGCGATAGAGCAGCATGCCACTGATGAACAGCGGCGCGTATTTCACGAACAGCAGGTCCTTGACCAGGAAATCCAGGCCGTCGGGGATCTGTTTCCAGAACAGCACGCCGGCGTAACTGGCGATCACCCAGGCCCAGAACACGCCGCGCAGGCGCTCCCGGCCCAGCCCGAAGAACAGCACCGCCATCCACACGTAGAACGTCGCCTCCACCACCAGGCTCCAGTAGGCCCCGTCCACCGGGTGCATGCCCAGGTACTCGTGCAGCAGGGTGAAGTTCCACAGGGTCTCGACGGGTGTCACGCCGCGATCGATCGGCCCCAGGAAGTGCACGGACAGGCTGGTGAGGAGAATCCCCACCCAGAGTGCCGGCAGCAGGCGGAAGGCCCGGGCCAGCCCGAACCAGCCGGCGGTCGGGGTGCGCTCCAGCGTCATGAAGATCACGAACCCGCTCAGGATATAGAACAGGTGCACGCAATAGCGGCCATACCACAGCGGGCTCCAGGGCTCGAAGTCGTGGCCGTAGAGCTCATCGTAGTAGGGGATGTAGTGAAACAGCATGACCCCGCACGCGGCGAGGCCACGCAGGGCATCCAGTGCCTGTAGACGCTGGGAGGACTCCGCCATGATGCATTCCCTGTGGCAAAAACCGTATTGTATGACGGCGCACGCGTCCGGCGGAGCATTATTGACTACGATTCGATGGCCGCCGCCTTACCATTCGGCAAGACGGCCGTGGCTCAGCCGGATTCGCCGGCCAGCGAGCCCCTGACCCGGCCGCCCCGGCGCTGGCGCAGGCCGATCAGCAACAGCGGCACCACGATCATCGCCGCCCCCGCCGCGAACCACAGGTCCGGCGTCTCGCCGAAGCCGATCCAGCCGAACAGCACCGCCCAGATCAGGCCGGTGTATTCGGCGCTGGTGACCTGGCTGGCCTCCACCTGCCGGTAGGCCAGCAGGACGCTCATGTTGTAGCCGAGGATGAACAGGGCCGAGCCCACTGCACTGAACAGCAGCCCCGGATCCCAGTCGGCGCCCTCATAGAGCATCAGCGCGCCACTGGCCGGCAGCACCAGCAGGTAGTTCAGGAACAGCTTGTGGACCATCGACTGCCCTGTGGGCAGCTTGCGCACCAGCAGCGCATTGATCGCCAGCGTCGCGGCCACGGCCAGCGCACTGAGCGCCATCCAGTTGACGGACACGGGGCGCAGGATTACCACGATGCCGATGAAGCCGCTGACCACCGCGAAAAGGCTGCGGCCGTCCAGCCGGCCCCGGAAGAACACCACCGAGAACACCATCACCAGCACCGGCGCCGCGTAGAAGATGGCGTTGGCGGTGGCCAGCGGCAGGGCGCCCAGGGCCAGCACCATGCACACGATGCCCACCAGGTGGATGTGCGCCCGTAGGGTATGGATGCCCAGACCCTCGAAGAAATGGCCACGATCGATCTGGCGCCACAGCGGCAGCAGGAACAGCAGCGTGATCACACAACGCAGGAACACGAACTGGAACACCGGGGTGCCCGGTTCCAGCAGCTTGATAAACACATCGGAAACCAGCGCCATCGCGTTGCCGATAACCAGCAACAGGATGGCGCTGTTCACGGTCCGTCCGGACATGGCTGCCTCCCGCGTCGAGTGAATGGAAGCCACAGTTTACGGTCGCCAATCACCGCTGTTTAATGATATTTAGAACCCAGGTATGAGTTATTTGGATAATGGAGTGAGCGCGCCATGATGAAACTGCCACCGCTGCGTGCCCTGCCCATGTTCGAGGCGGTGGCCCGGCTGAACAGCTTCTCGAAGGCGGCGGACGAGCTGGCGGTGAGCCAGAGTGCCGTCAGCCACCAGATCAAGGCACTGGAAACCTATCTGGGCGAGCCGCTGTTCCAGCGCAGTGGCCGCTACCTGACCCTGACGGACGAGGGCCGTGCCTACCAGGACAGCATCACCTCGGCCCTGTTGCAGATCGAACGGGCCAGCGAGACCCTGCTGGGCGCGCCCACCTCCCGGCTGCGGCTGGCGGTGTTCAGTTCGTTCTGCGTGCGCTGGCTGATTCCCCGCCTGCCCAGCCTGCAGCGGGCCCATTCCCAGATCGACCTGGCGCTGGAAATGACCAGCACCTCGCCGCAGCTGTCCGACCGGGTGGCGGACTGCTTTATCACCATCAACACCAGCGCCCGCGCCTTCAGTTACGACCTGCTCTATCGCGAGCGGCTGTTTCCGATCTGCAGTCGCCAGTACTGGCGTCATATCCGCGAGACCCTGGACCTGCCTCCCGGGGACCCGGCGGACAGCCGGCCGCTGACACCGGCGGACATCGCCCGGTTCCCGCTGCTGTCCACCTACAGCATCTATGACCGGGAAGCCGGGGACTGGGACACCTGGTTCCAGGTGGCGGGTGAAAGCCGGCCGGCGTCGACCCGGATCCAGCATTTCAGCCATATGCTGATGGCGCTGGAGGGAGCCCGGTTCCATCAGGGTATCGCCTTGACCAACGACTACATGCTGAGCGAAGAGGCGGACACCGATGATGTGGTGCGGCTGCCCTGCCACAGCTTGATCACCGGCGACAGCTTCTACTTCGCCCACAAGACCAGCCGCCGCAGTGAGCCGGCCCTGCGCGCGGTACGTCGCTGGCTGATCGAGCAGGCGATCGCCAGCGGCCTGAGACCGGCCCGGTTGCCCACGGATACCGGTCATACCGGGCCGTCGCTGCATCCGTAACTTTCAATTTGAGGACGTGACGTGTAGCTTCGTAAAAAAATGTTAAATGCAGCCCCCGGTCCTGAGGGGGCACCAAGTCAAAGGAGAAGTTACTTGGCTGCGACTCGGTTAATCGGACTGGTAGCGCTGGTGGTGGGTGTCCTGCTGCTCTATTTCGGCTGGCAATCCACCCAGAGTGTGGGGGAACAGTTGTCCCAGAGCCTGACGGGGCGGTTCAGTGAAAGCACCATGTGGTATCTGGTGGCAGGTGCGGCAGCGACGGTGGGCGGCGCGTTCATGCTGTTCTTCCAAAGTTAGCACGACCACGCGACAACGCATCATGATGGCGCCCGACGATCCTGCGATCGCCGGGCGTTTTACATTCAGGCCGTCGCCAGCGCGGTCTTTCCGGTCTTGGCAAAGGCATAGCTGACGCCGATCACCAGCGAGCCGACGGTGATGGCAAACAGGTAGGGCAGCACCGCACTCACCGCGTGGGGGATCAGCAGCACGAACAGCCCGCCGTGGGGTGCCATCAGCGAGACCTGGAACAGCATCGACAGGGCGCCGGTGATGGCGCCACCCACCATGCAGATGGGGATCACCCGCAGCGGATCCTTGGCCATGAACGGAATGGCCCCTTCCGAGATAAAGCACAGTCCCAGCACGAAGGACGCCTTGCCCGCCTGGCGCTCGTCGTCGGCGAACTTGCCGCGGGCCAGCAGGCTGGCGATGCCCATGCCGATGGCCGGCACCATACCGGCAGCCATAATGGCGGCCATGGGCGCAGAGCCGCCAGCCCCCTCCGACAGCAGGCCCACCCCGAAGGTGTAGGCGGCCTTGTTCACCGGTCCACCCAGGTCGAAGCACATCATCGCACCCAGCAGCGCGCCCAGCAGAACGGCGTTGCCCGTATTCATGTTGGTGAGGAAGTGGGTCATGGTATCCATGATGGCCGCGATGGGCTCGCCCACGATGTAGATCATGGTCAGACCGGTGAACAGGCTGGCCAGCAAGGGAATGATCAGGATCGGCTTGAGCGAGGCCACGCTATCCGGCAGGGGCAGCTTCTGGCTCACCAGACGGGCGGCATAACCGGCCAGGAAGCCGGCGGCAATCCCGCCGAGGAAACCCGCTCCCAACGTACCCGCCAGGTAGCCACCGATCATGCCCGGAGCGATGCCCGGCCGGTCGGCGATGGAGTAGGCGATGTAGCCGGCCAGCAGCGGGATCATCAGCTTGAAGGCGGTGCCGCCGCCTATCTGCATCAGCGCCGCGGCCAGCGTGCCTTCCTGTTCGGCGGCGTGGATACCGAACACGAACGACAGGGCGATCATCAGGCCGCCGGCCACCACCATCGGCAGCATAAAGGAGACCCCGGTCAGCAGGTGCCGGTAGGGACCCTTGCGCTCGCCGCCCTTGCTGGCGGTTTTGGACGCGCTGGCTCCGAACTCGATTTCCGCCTTGTCGAGCGCGTCGCGCAGGGTATCGGCGGGTTTCTTCAGGGCGGCGCCGGTGGAGGTGCGCCACACCCGTTTACCAGCGAAGCGCTCGGGGTCGATCTCGATGTCGCAGGCCAGCACCACCACGTCCGCTTCGGCGATCTCGGCGTCGGTCAGGGCATCCTGGGCGCCGACGGAACCCTGGGTTTCCACCCGGATGCGGTGCCCGGCGGCCCGTGCCGCCTCGCTCAGGGCTTCCGCCGCCATGAAGGTGTGCGCCACCCCGGTGGGGCAGGCGGTGACGGCGACGATCGAGGCGCCGTGCGCGCTGGCTTCGGGCGCCACTGGCGACTCGTCTCCCGGCGTAAAGGGCGTCGCCGCCTGCCGGGCTTCGGTCAGGAACGCCTCGGGATCGGTCAGCGGCGCCGTTACCGGGGCGTGGTACAGCGGCTTGCCGGCAAAGCGGTTCAGCTCGACCGGCGCGCTGGCAGCCACGATCACCAGATCGGCCGCGGCGATGGTGTCCTCGTCGACCGGTGTCACCGGGCTCGCCTGACTGTGCACTTCGGCGCTGACCTGCCAGTGGCGGGCTTCGGCGGCGCGGGTCAGGGCCCGGGCGGCCAGGAAAGAGGTGGCCAGTCCTTGCGGACAGGCGGTAACGAGTATCAGGTTCATGATGATGCCTCCCCGGACAGGGTTGTATCCGGCCAGGGCGTAACCCTGGTGTGTTGTTGGAGTTGTTGGAAGTCGTCGGCGTCGGGATTGCCCACGCCAACGTGACGAACGCATTCGGCGGACAGGGCGGTGGCCAGTTGCAGGGTGGCGTGATCGCCCAGGCCGCTCAGTTCCCCGTGGAGCAGACCGGCGAGCAGCGTATCGCCGGCGCAGACGGTGCTGACCACCGGCACCTGCGGCGCCCGCGCCAGCAGGTCCCGGCGCGGGTTGAGCCAGAGCACCCCATCGGCGCCGCGGGAAATCACCACGTGGGCGATGCCCGACTGCTGCAACTGGCGACCGGCATCGGCCTGGGCCGTCAGGTCCGGCAGGGGCCGGCCGGCCCACTCCGCCAGCTCTTCGGCATTGGGTTTGACACCGGTCGGGTGGGCGCCAATGCCGGCGGTCAGTGCCGCACCGCTGGTGTCCAGCCAGGCCGGTCGATCCGCCTCGGCGCAGCGCCTGATCAGCTCGGCGAGGGCCGATGGCGCGAAACCCACCGGCAGACTCCCGGCGATGACCACCGCATCGCAGCCCCCCAGCAGCGGGCTAAGGCGGAACTGAAGCCGGTTAAGGGCGTCGGCCGGTGTGTCGAAGCCGGTCCCGTTGAGGTCGGTGATCCGGCCGCCGGTTTCCGCCAGTTTGACGTTGGTGCGGCTGGTGCCGGGCACCCGCAGGAAGTGATCCTCCAGGCCTTCATCGGCGAACAGCTGCTCGAACGGGGCCGCGTTGTCCAGGCCCAGCAGGCCGGACACCATGACCTCATGGCCCAGCCGGCGCAGCACCCGCGCCAGGTTGATGCCTTTGCCCGCGGCGTCTAGTTGGGTCCGTTCGGTGCGGTTGACCTGGCCCAGGCGAATCGGCGGGGTTTCCACCGACAGGTCCAGGGCGGGGTTGAGGGTGAGGGTCAGTACCCGGGCCATTACGCGCCCTCCAGCTTGTCCCGTACGTCACTCGCCGTGGCCTGTTGCAGGGCCAGTTGGGCGAGGGACTTCGCGTCGGACAGGGCCAGGTTGCGGATGCAGGCCTTGACCAGCGGCACCCGGCGGCTGGTGACGGAGAATTCGTCCACGCCCAGGCCCAGCAGTACCGGAATGGCCTGGGGATCAGAGCCCAGCTCGCCGCAGATGCCCACCCAGCGGCCGTGTTCATGGGCCGCCTGGACGGTCATCTGGATCAGCCGCAGCACGGCCGGGTGCAGCCCGTCGGACTCGGCGGACAGTTGTGGATGGCCGCGGTCGATGGCCAGGGTGTACTGGGTCAGGTCGTTGGTGCCGATGGAGAAGAAGTCCACTTCCGGCGCCAGGGTCGGGGCCAGCAGGGCGCTGGACGGGATCTCGATCATCACGCCCACCTGCACATCCGGGGCGTCGATCTCCTCGCGCAGCCTGTCCACCAGGGCCTTGGCGGCGCGGAACTCGGCCAGGTCCTTGACCATCGGGAACATGATCCGCAGCGGGCGGCTGCCGGCTTCGGTGAGCAGGGCCCGCAACTGGGTTTCCAGGATTTCCGGGCGGGTCAGGGACAGGCGGATGCCGCGCAGGCCCAGGAACGGGTTGTCTTCTTCCGGCAGCGGCCAGTAATCCAGCGGCTTGTCGCCGCCCACATCCAGGGTGCGGGCCACCAGCGGCAGGCCGTCGAGGGCGTCGAAGGCCTTGGCGTATTCGGCGCGCTGGGTGGCCAGGTCCGGTGCTTCGGAATGGGCCATGAAGATGAACTCGGTGCGCAGCAGGCCCACGCCGTCCGCACCCCGTTCCACGGCTTCCGGTGTGTGCGCCGTGTTGCCCAGGTTGGCGCAGACTTCCACCTGATGACCGTCGACGGTGCTGGCCGGTTCGTGGCGGGCCTCATGGGCCCTGGCCTGCAGTTGCTCCAGCTGTTCCAGGCGCTGGTTCAGGCGGCGCCGACGCTCGGCGCCGGGTGCGGGCACGATGCAGCCGCGTTCGCCGTCGACGACGACGTCGGTGCCGCTGTCCAGGGTCAGCAAACGCTCACCCACACCGACCACGGCCGGCAGTCCGAGGGCGCGGGCCAGAATGGCACTGTGGGCGGTCGCCCCGCCCTTGGCCGTCACCAGGCCCCGCACGCGCTGGGTGTCGAGACGGGCCACGTCGGACGGGCCCAGGTCATCGGCCACCAGGATGTAGGCCTCATCCGGCGGTGTCGGCATGGCCACGCCGCAGAGGTTGGCCAGCACGCGCCGGCCCACGTCCCGCAGGTCGGCGGCCCGCTCCGCCAGAAGACGGTCGGCGAGGGCTTCCTGGGCTTTGGCCGCGGTATCGATAGCCTGCCACCAGCCCGCTTCGGCGGAGGCGCCTTCGCGGATGATGTCGAATGCGGCTTGGTGCAGGTCGTCGTCCCGCAGCATTTCGGCATGGACCGCCAGGATGGGGCCGGCCTCGCCGCCCTCGGCCTGGCGGATGAGGGCTTCCAGTTGTCCGAATGCCTCATCGATGGCCCGGTTCAGGCGCTCGCACTGGTTGTCCGGGTCGTTCGCCGTAGCGGCGTAGGTCAGCTCCGGCAGGCGCATGACGAACGCCGGTGCCACGGCCAGTCCCGGTGAGGCGGCGACGGCCTTGATGGGGGTGTCCGTTTCCAGCGGCTCCACCGGTTGGGTCGGGGTGTCGGTTGCCTTGCGCTCATCGTGGGCGCGCAGGGGCGTGACGGCCTCGCCCAGTCCGCTCTCGATGGCTTGGGCCAGGGCATCCACCGCGGCCTGGGCACCTTCGCCGGCAGCGCTGATCACCAGCGTCTGGCCGCGGCGGGCGCCAAGACCGATGACGCGGGTCAGGCTGGTGGCGGATACCGCCTGGGCGTCACCTTCCAGTAGGCGCAGTTGCAGGGGCAGCGATTGCTGGCGGGCCACCTGCACCAGTTGCTTGGCCGGACGGGCGTGCAGGCCGTGGGCGTTGAGCAGGCGGACCTGTCGGGTCACGGCGTTGGCCTGTTCCCCGGCCAGGCGCGCCAGCAGCTCGTCGGCGGACAGGCGGGCAATGGATTCCGGCTGGGTCAGCAGGTGATCGATCTGCTCCAGCAGCGGCTGGGTGTCCTCGCCCTGACCGGCCAGGCACAGCACGCCGTCCAGCGCGCTATCGGCTTTGGCCGGGGTGGCCACCGCCAGCGCCGGTTGGGTGACGCCATCGGTGGCGTGCACCAGCCACAGGCCACGGCCTACGGCCTGCGGGGACTGGGCGACCAGGCTGGCAATAAACGGCGGCTCGACACAGCCCAGGCTCTGCAGGCGGGCGGCGGCGGTCAGCGCCAGTTCGCGGGTGTCGCTGGCCGGCACCTTCAACAGCAGGGTATCGCGATCGCACTTGGGCGTGGCGGGTGTGCGCGACAGGCAGGCCAGCAGGGTGTCCCGGTCGGTGGCTTCGGCCAGCTGTTGGGCCAGGCCCGGCTTGTCCAGCACCCGGGTGAGGTGGCGCAGGATGTCCAGGTGCTCGTCGGACTGGGCGGCAATGGTCACCAGTACATGGACCCGGGCGTCATCGTGCCAGGTCACGCCGTCGGGAAACTGCAGCACGCGGATGCCGGTGGAGCGGACGTGCTCGCGGCTCTCGGGCGTGCCGTGGGGGATGGCGATGCCATTGCCCAGGACCGTGGAGGACTGGGCCTCGCGGTCCAGCAGGCCTTGCAGGTATTCGGGGGTGGTCCGGCCTGCGGCTTCCAGCTCCTCGCCGGCCAGGGCGAGGGCCTCGCGCCAGTTGGCGGCGCGGCAGCCCAGACGGATGTCGTCGGCAGTTAACGTAAGCATGGGGAAATCCCCTTGGTTGACCTTGTTGTTGTCTCACAGCAGCCGGTCAGGCGCCGTGGTTAAAAACGTATTTAAGCATTTGCTGAATCGTGTCAGCAATGACTAGAATGGATCATGAAACAACATTGATCAGATTTCAAGCAGTATGGATGACCGGTCCGGATCACGCCGAACGCTGTGATCCCTTAGAATGTCGCCCCTATCGATAACGGAAGCGCAGGAGACGCTGATGACCTTGGCAGAACTGGCACGACTGGCCGGCGTATCACGCACCACGGCAAGCTATGTGCTGAACGGCCGTGCCGCCGTCAACCGCATCAAGCCCGAGACCGTGGAGCGGGTAACCACACTGGCCCGGGAGCATGGCTTCCGCATCGATGCCCAGGCGGCGGCCCTGCGTGGCGGCCAGTCGCGCACCCTGGGCTTCATCCTGCCGGACCTGGAGAACGCCAGTTACGCCCGCCTGGCCAAGTTGCTGGAAGTGGGCTCCCGCGCCGAAGGCTATCAGCTGCTGATCGCAGGCTCCGACGACGACGCCGAGACCGAGCGCTCGCTGGCGCTGTCGTTCCGGGCGCGGCGTTGCGATGCCCTGATCGTGGCGAGCTGCCTGCCGCCGGACAGCACCTTCTATCGGGATCTGCAGGCCGAGGGACTGCCGGTGATCGCCGTGGACCGGGCCCAGGATCCAGCGCAACTGACCTGCATCGTCAGTGATAACCAGGCCGGCGCGGCCGCTCTCACCCGTTCGGTGCTGGGCCCGGGGGTGCATTCGGTGGTCTGGCTGGATGCCCTGCCCGAGCTGGCCATGACCCGCCAGCGGCGCCAGGGCTTCGAAGAGGCCGTCGCAGACTGGAGCGGCGAGGCCATCGTGATGAGCGGCGATCGGTTCGACCGGGCCTCCGGCGCAGCCCTGGCCCGGGAGTTGCTGGCGGAGCGGGGCCAGCCGGACGCACTGGTGACGGCCTCCTATTCCCTGCTCCAGGGGGTGCTGGACGTGTTGCTGGAGCGGCCGGCCGGCCTGCCCGCGGACCTGCACCTGGCCACCTTCGGCGACGACCGCCTGCTGGATTTCCTGCCGATCCGGGTCAATGCCCTGCCGCAGCAGCACGAGGCCATCGCGGCGGCCACCCTGAAAGCAGCGCTATCCGCGATCGGTGGTGTGACCTCACCCGGTTGTCAGGTCATCGAACGACGTCTGCACCGGCGCGCGGTCTGACGCCAGCACCTCGATTACATCCCCCAGCCGGATCTCGCCGCCCTCGATGACCCGTGTGGTGATTCCGCCATGCCCGCGCATGGCGTTGTAACCCCCGGGCCCGAGTTCGCCCTCCATCTTGGAACAGGGATCGCACAGCCCGGTCATTTCCAGCACCGCCTCACCCACCCGGAAGCGTTTGCCCTTGAGCGCCAGCAGGTTGAGGCCGCGGACCACCAAGTTTCGGCGCAGCCGGTCGGGGGTGATCGCGTCCTGGTGTACGAGCGAGGCAATCACCGGCAGGTGCTCCGCCTGGATCAGTGTCACCTGGCGCTTGCTCTCCGGACGGCCCCGGAAGCGGTCGCCGATCAGCCCCTGGCCCCGCTCGATGGTGGCGGATTCCGGCGCCAGCATGGGTTCGTCCCGGCCCGGCCGCAGGCCGATCCATTCAAGCGTGCCCTGTTGCGGGAGGGTATTCATCAGATCCTGCAGGCGTTGTGCGGCCATGGTCGCTCCTTGATCGTCAGGTGAGGGGTTGATGGTACGTAGCGGGAAACTTTCGTGCCATATCGCGTCGCCGGGTTATGGGTAGATTTGCGCACTATCCGGGTCCCCGATTTGTTCCTACATTCGCGCCCATACCGGCCCGGACCATTGTCCGGGCCATTTTTATTGGCGTCGTCCCAGATGAGGAACCCATAGACGTCCATGAACGAACACGCCCCGATCCAGGTTTCCGACTACTACGACGATGCGACTTTCCAGCGCATCAAGACCTTTGCCGATACGAAAGAAACCCCGTTCCTGGTGGTCGATACGGCCACGATTAACCGTCAGTACAACGAACTGGTGGAAAATTTCCCGTACGCCAAAGTCTATTACGCGGTGAAAGCCAACCCGGCGCCGGAAATCCTGACCATGCTGCGGGATCGGGGTTCGAATTTCGACATCGCCTCCATCTATGAGCTGGACAAGGTGATGGCCCTGGACGTCTCGCCGGATCGCATCAGTTACGGCAACACCATCAAGAAGGCGAAGGACGTGCGCGCGTTCTACGAGCGGGGCGTGCGCCTGTTCGCCACGGATTCCGAAGCGGACCTGCGCAACATCGCCAAGGCCGCACCGGGCTCGAAGGTGTACGTGCGCATCCTGACCGAAGGCACCCAGACCGCCGACTGGCCGCTGTCCCGCAAGTTCGGCTGCCACACCGACATGGCGATGGACCTGCTGATCCTGGCCCGCGACCTGGGCCTGGTGCCCTACGGCGTGTCGTTCCACGTGGGTTCCCAGCAGCGTGAAATCGGCGCCTGGGACGCGGCGCTGGGCAACGTGAAGGTGATCTTCGATCGCCTGCGCGAGGAAGACGGTATCGAGCTGAAGATGATCAACATGGGCGGTGGTTTCCCGGCCAACTACATGACCCGGACCAACGAACTGGGCACCTACGCCGAGGAAATCCAGCGCTTTATCCGTGAGGATTTCGGCGACGACTTCCCGGAAGTGATCATCGAGCCGGGTCGTTCGCTGATTGCCAACGCCGGCGTGCTGGTGAGTGAGGTGGTGCTGATTTCCCGTAAATCCCGCACCGGTCTGCACCGCTGGGTGTTCACCGACGTGGGCAAGTTCTCGGGGCTGATCGAGACGCTGGACGAGTCCATCAAGTTCCCGATCCACACCGAGAAAACCGGGGAATGCGAAGACGTGGTGATCGCCGGCCCGACCTGCGACAGTGCCGACATTATGTACGAACACTACAAGTACGGCCTGCCGCTGAACCTGGCGATGGGCGACCGACTTTACTGGCTGACCACGGGTGCGTATACCACCACATACAGCGCGGTGTGCTTCAACGGTTTTCCTCCGCTTCAGGACTATTACATCTGAAGCAACGGAATCAGGCTGGGCGTTCACCCCGAGACTCAACGGGAAGCGAGTGGATGCCCTTGCCGAAGGAGGGACATGGACGTCCCGGTCGGAATAGCGGCCAGGGACGGCCGTCTATTCCAGCGAAGGCAAGGGTGTCCGCTCGCTGCCCCGGCACGGGCTGTCAGTCCTGAATGCCCCGCAACTCCGACAAGCGTGTCTCGGTATCCGAATCCGCGCGCAAGGTGAGCGTCCGGACACCGGTGGCCATAACCTCCTCCCAGATATTATCCGCGATCACCGGCGGCTCTCCCTCAATCCGAACCACCACCTTGACCTCATGCCGCTGAATCAGTGCCGCCAGTTCCCCGGGATATTGCACCGTCGCCCCCAGGAGCCGGGTCCGGTTGTTCCAGGGCTCATCGTCAATAAACGCGACGAGGTGGAAGCGGCCGCTGGCCTGAACGGCCTGTCCCAGACTGAAACCGGGATAGCCCACACCCACGATGATCAGGTTCGCCGGCGGCTTTTGGCCACCGAACCAGCGTTTCAGACGACTGCGCCACGGCGTCACAGGGGCTCCTCGCAAAGAAAGATCGCTTCGTACGGACCGCATTATCCGCAATCGGCCGGGATTCGGACAGGGTACTGGTTGTTCCCGACCGGTCACTATACACTCAGCCCGTAACGGCAAGGATGATCGGATAGACGTATGACACGTGGGCTGTTGTTGGCATTGTGCCTGTTGCCCCTGTGGGGACACGCGGACATCTACCGCTACACCGACGAGAACGGTGTGGTGCATTTCAGCGATAGAAAGGAACCGGACCGCCAGCAGGAACGGGTGGACGTGCGCGGCAGCGCCTCCCGGTTCCAGCGCTTCCAGATCGACATCGTCACCGAGGGCGTCACCCTGACCGATGACGAACGGGCCGACATCTCGGCGAACGTGAACAACGTCTACGCCTTCTTCGATGACGTCCTCTATTTCGACATCCACCGCACCGTCCCGGTCAACATCCGGATCCTGCCGGACAAGGCGACCTATGACCGGTTCGTGGCCAACCACACCCGTGGGCCCGTACCGCCCTCGCGGGGGATCTTCCTGGGCGATGGCAACCAGATTGCCGCGTATGTACGCGAAGACCGCGAGGGCACGATACGCACCATCAGCCACGAAACCGCCCACGCCATTGTCGCCACCCTGACCCCCTATGTGCCGGCCTGGCTCAACGAAGGCCTGGCCGAGCAGATGGAAATGCTCCACCGCCAGGACGGCCGCCTGGTCATCGATGCCCATCCCGAGAACACCCGGGTGGTGGACTACATGCGGGCCCACCGGATGCTGCCGGAGGTGGCCGATTTCCTGGCGATGCAGAGCCGGGACTGGGCCAATCACTACGCCGACAAGGGGTATTCCCTGCAGGCCCAGACCGGGGAATTCGTGTATTTCCTGCTGTCGACCCCCACCGGGCGCAGCTTCCTGGTGCGCCTGATCCACCAGTACCAGCGCGGCGACCGTACCCTGGCCGCCGGCCTGGTGGACGACAACTACATCGGCGGCATGCGCGTGTTGCAGGACAACTGGGCGCTCTGGCTGCAGGGCGCCCGCACGGATTCAGTCACCTTCTAAACCACGTATCGAGCAAACGACTTACTGAGGACGGACACTATGCTGGAATGGTTCAGCTGGATCGGCGACCCGCAGGCCTGGATCGCCCTGGCGACACTCGCCCTGCTGGAAATCGTGCTGGGCATCGACAACATCATCTTCATCTCCATCCTGGTGGGACGGCTGCCGGAACACCAGCGCAACCGGGCCCGGCTGATGGGGCTGGGGCTGGCGATGATCACCCGCATCCTGCTGTTGCTGTCGCTGGCCTGGGTAATGACCCTGACCAACCCGCTGTTCACCATCCTGGAAGAGGCGATCTCGGGACGGGACCTGATCCTGATCATCGGTGGCCTGTTCCTGCTGGCCAAGAGCGCCCATGAGATCCACAACAGCCTGGAAGGCGAGGAAGAAACCGCTGCCTCCGCCGCCACGGCCAGCATGGCGGCCATCCTGGCCCAGATCGCCGTGATCGATATCGTCTTCAGCCTGGATTCGGTGATCACCGCCGTGGGTATGGCCGATCACGTCACCGTCATGGTGATTGCCGTGGTGCTGGCGGTGGCTGTGATGATGTTCGCGGCCAAGCCGATCGGCGAGTTCGTCGACGAGCATCCCACCATCAAGATGCTGGCCCTGAGCTTCCTGATCCTGGTGGGCGTGGCCCTGCTGGGCGAAGGCTTCGACATGCACATTCCCAAGGGCTACATCTACTTCGCCATGGCCTTCTCCTTCGGCGTGGAGCTGCTCAACCTGCGTATGCGCAAGCGGCGGGCGGAGAAAGTGCGGCTGCACCACAAGCTGGTGGAAGACGGCGAACAGCTGTAAGGGAAAGCCAGGACTGGCCGGGGCCCGGATCTGCCGATATCAGCCCCGGCGCGGTCGCAGATTATCGGGTTCAGGAAGGGAGCAACCGGGAGGGAGCACCACCCGCCCGGCCGGGCAGGTGGTGTCGGACGCTATGGCTTACTCGTCGTCCGGCAGGTTGTAGGAGCCGTCGGGGTCGTGGGTTTCGCGGCCGCTGACCGGCGGGTTGAAGGTGCAGATCAGGCGCATGTCTTCGCTACCGCCACGCAGGATGTGCTTGTCGTGCTTATCCAGCGCGTACAGGATGCCGTCGTGAATCTGGTGCACTTCACCGGTGGCCAGGTCTTCGATGCTGCCATTGCCCGACACGCAGTAGACGGCTTCCAGGTGGTTCTTGTACCAGAAGGTGAATTCGCTGTTGGCCGGGATGATGGTCTCGTGCATCGAGAAACCCATGCCATCCTTCTTCAATAGCAGACGGCGGCTGTTCCAGGGCTTCTCGCCCGGACCGAATACGTCGGCGTCACTTCCGATGATGTTTTGCAGGTCTACGATTTTCATTGGAGGCTATCCTCGTTTTGTCGCTCGGATAAGCACATTAGTATAAACATGCCCGAATCAGGCAGTTCAAATGTATTCCTGATTTATCCTAGCCCCCAATTCGGCCGTTTGCCATTCGCTGAACGCCGCCATGGCGGCCAGGATCACCGGCCGGTGACGGCCGGCTGCACGGCTGTCGCCGCTGCCCTTTGCCAGCCTTTGCAGCATGGCCTGCAGGCGCTTCTGATCGTCCCGGGACAGGTGCGCCAGCCAGCGGGCACCGGTCTGGTCGAGCTGGACCGGGCTGCGGCCGGCATGGTTGCGGTGACTGATCTGGTGCCAGTGGTTCAGCGCCCGCCCCAGGATCACGTAACCGAACTGCAGGTCCGCCACCGGCCCGTAGCGCAGCTCCCGCCCACCGGCGTGCAAGGGGCCCAGCGACCAGCGGGCCAGCCGGTCCGCGTAGAAATAGCTGCCAGCGGCGCCGAGGACTCCGCCGACCAGCGCCCCGGCGCCCAGTGACGTGCCGAAGGTCAGGGCGTCGATGCCCACACCCCCGAGGGCGCCGGCGCCGAAGCCCATGGTGGCCAGGTAGGTACGGCTGACGCCCCACAGGACCCGGCTGTGTTCGCTGAACAGGTCGTCGTCCTGCCAGTAGAGGTCATCCTCCTGCCGTTGCAGCCGGTGATGGCGATACAGTCCCTCGACCGCCTTGCGCAGCTGACGCTCGCGGTGGCGCTGGGCGTCCAGCCATTTCTGCTGCAGGCGCTGGCGGACCGCGCGCCGGTTGTCGCGTTCCCCGACGCGGCCGCTGACCCGCATCTGCAGCATGTCGCCGAGGGCGCCGGCCAGCAGGTCGGCGGTGTCCTCCCGGCGTTGTTGGCGCTGCTGCTGCAGGTGCCCGGTGGCCAGGGTCAGGCGCTCTTCCCAGCGATGCTCCAGCTGGCCGAAGCCCCGCAACAGGCCCAGGTGCTGATCGAATGGCGCCGTCACCGCGTTGAAGCGGCGTACGATGCGGAAATACTGGCCCAGCGCTTTCTCCCAGGCGTCGCTGTGATCGTCCGGACCGATGGCGTTGATCAGGGCCAGACTGGGCCGGCCGGTCCACTGCAGGATGGTCATTTCCGCTTCGTTGGCGGGGCTGTAGGGCACCGAACCGTCCACCACGTAGATGATGCCGGCGTTGTCCTCCAGGATCGGGCGCAGCAGTTCGCACTCGTCGTGGAACTGCAGGTCGTCCCGGTGCTGGAGGTAGAAGGCGCGAACGGTGTCTGGCCGGTCGGAGGCGGACGCGCTGTGCGCCTCCAGCCAGGCCAGCACCTTGCGCGGGCGCTGGAATCCCGGTGTGTCGACCAGCGTGTAGAGCACCTCGCCGTCGACCGTCAGCGGATAGGCGTGGCTCTCCCGGGTGGTGCCGGGCTCCATGGCGATGGCAATGCTGTCGTTCTGGGATAGGGTGGCCACCACGCTGGACTTGCCGCGGTTGGGATGGCCGACCACGGCGAAAACGGGGGCATCAGCCATGGCGACGCACTCCTTGCGTGTTGTCCGGCAGCCGGCAGACCCAGAGGTTGCCATCCTGCTGGCGTTCGGCGAAGCGTTGCCATTGGGCGAGTTGCAAGGGGCTGGCGGGGGCCAGGGGCGACTCGCCACCTACCGGCAACAGGGCGATCAGGCGCTCTTTCGACCAGGCTCGGCGGGCATCGTGCAGGAAATCCGCCAGTTCGCCGGTCGGGGGTTCCCAGGCCCGGGTCAACAGGATGACCGGATCATGGTGGCCTGCAAGCGACTGGATTACCTGCTGGTCTTCCGCCAGCGAGGCGGTACCGCCGGCATTGAACACCGGCGCGTCCGGCTGGGCGAGCAAGCCCCGGATGGCCGGTTCACTGTTGGTTGCCGTGCCTGCCCAGCGGATCAGCGCCTGGCCGGGCGGCAGGTTATGCAGGGCACTGCCCGGTTGGGATACGGCTTCGCGATGGCTGTCGTCGGCCGCCGCCACGCTCTCCACCACAGGGGTGTCAAACCGGTGCCTCAGGGCGCGGCGTCCCGGGTGCTGGCGCAGAAGGCGCCGGGCCTGCCAGCGCAGGTGCAGGCGGGCGAACAGGGCCAGCAACAGGCGCGGCAGTACCGCGTAGGTCAGCCACAGCATGCTGACGAACGGCCACCAGTCGCCGTAGCGGGCCGGTTCGTTGATGGCGGTATCACCCAGGCGGTAGAACTGGGTCTGGGTTACCAGTTCCAGCGACGGATAGGCCGCCGGCCAGAGATGTTGCCAGGGAGCGGCCAGGGCCTGGACCAGGGCGGTATAACTGTCGGCGGAGGTGCGCAGGGTGGTGCTCCAGCCAAAGGCCAGGTCCTGCACCACCACCAGGGTCATCAGGGTGAGCCAGGCAAACAGGGTAAACGCCAGTGCCATTTGCTGGGCGGTGCAGGCGGCCAGTTGGGGTTGCAGCGCGTCCAGCGCGGTGGGGGCGTCGCCGGCGGCACGGCGCGGGCTCAGCAACCGGCCCCAGGGGCGCCAGCCGACCAGGGCCTGTACCGTGGTGGCCAGGGCCAGTAAGCCCTGCAGGGCGACAAAGCCGATGATGACGGTGATGTTGATCTGCTGGGAGCCGTCGTAGAACAGCAGGCCCAGCATGGTGAGGATGCCCAGTACGGCGCCTACCGGCAGCAACCAGCCCGACAGGCGCCGCCAGGTGCGCAACCGGCGGTCGTTGCCCTGACCGGGTGCGCGATGGGGCTGGATGTGCCGGAGCCAGCCCGCCACCGAGGGTTGGCGCCCCGCACCCTGGCAATTGAGCGCATAGCGCCGGTCCCGGCGGTGCAGGAACATGGCCGACTGGGCCTGGTCACGCCGGACCTGATCGTCGAAGGCGAGTAGCAGCGTGACAGGGTGTTGGCGCATCCGGTGCGGGTCCTCGGCTCTGGCGGTGTGGGTGTCGTCTCGAGTGTAACCGGTTGATAACGTGGGCGGCTAGCGGCTGTCTGGCGGGGTGTCTTCCTGCCAGAGCCTGTGCCAGCCGTCGTGCCCCAGCGCGCGCAGGCGGTCGATGTTGGCGCGGTAGATGGCGTCGGGATCGTCCATCGCCTCCGCGGCCTGCGCCACGCTGTCTTCCCTCAGTATATGCAGGATGGGCAGCGGGGAGCGGTTGCTGTAGTTGTCGATGGCGTCGGCCGGTGTATCGGCAAACCGGTAGTCCGGGTGGAAGCTGGCAATCTGGAAAGTGCCGTCCAGCCCGAGATGTGCCAGCAGGTTATCGGCGAGCCCCAGGAAGTCGTTGAAGGCGTCGAAGTCGGCCAGGCCTTCGGTAAGGATCAACAGGGTGGTTTCCCGTTCCTCGACCGGCCGGGCCTGGAGTTGCTGGATCTCGGCCAGCAGGCCTTCGGCGATGCCCTCGTCATCGGTGGCGTCCGTAACGGCGAAATGGACCTGCGAGCGCACATAGGGCGCCCGGGCAAACGGGCACAGGTTGAGGCCGATGACGGCGGTCTCCACCCAGGCGCGGGTGGCGGCAATGGCTTGGTCTGTGGAATCGGGCATGGGCGTCTCCGGGGCAATCCGTCATGATACCGCGTTCGGTCCCGGCCCGCTGCGCCGGCACCACCGTTTTCCCGCCTGACCCGCTACAATGACGCCACAGTCACCCCGATACCGAGTGCTCCCGATGCCCCATTTCCTGATGAACCTGCGCCATGTCCCGGATGACGAGGCGGAGGAGATCCGCGCCCTGTTCGAGGAGCATGGGGTGGATTACTACGAGACGCCGCCCAGCCGCTGGGGCATCAGCATGGGGGGCTTCTGGACCCGGGACGGGGCCGAAGCCGAACGCGCCCGGGCGCTGCTTGCCACATACCAGCAATCCCGCAGCGACACTCAGCGTGCCGAGTATTCCCGCCGGCTTGCCGCTGGTGAGGTGCCATCCTTTGGCCAGCGTCTGATGCGCCGCCCCCTGACGGTACTGGCCACCCTGCTGGCGGTTGCCCTGATCCTGGGGCTCAGCGTGGCGCCTTTCCTTTCCTGGTAGCGTGTTTCCCCGGCTCCCCCTGTTCGCGCCGGACGGTCAGGGCGCACTTACCCCCTAGGGGCATCACCAGGGCCTGTCGGGCGCAGGGACGCGCCCTGTTTTGCGGCTTAACCGGCGGCTGCAGCATGCGTACAATGAGGTTTCCGCTTCCAACGGATACCCCGGATGCTGCTGCTGATTCTGTTTGCTGCGATTTCCATCGGTTTCTCGTTCCTGTGCTCGGTGCTGGAGGCCGCCCTGCTGTCGGTCACGCCCAGCTACATTGCCTCACTCAGGCAGGACCGGCCCGAACTGTTTCGACGGCTGCGTCGCCTCAAGGACAACGTGGACGATCCCCTGGCGGCCATCCTGACCCTCAACACCGTCGCCCACACCGTCGGTGCAACCGGCGTCGGCGCCCAGGTGGCGGGCATCTTCGGCAATGCCTGGGTGGGACTCGCCTCGGGCATCATGACCCTGGCCATCCTGATCTTTTCGGAGATCATCCCCAAGACCATCGGCGCCAAGTTCTGGCGCAGCCTCGCGCCCTGGCTGCCCGGTGTGCTGCGGACGATCATGGTGGCGCTGGCGCCGTTCGTCTGGCTGTCCAATCTCATCACCCGCCGGATCGGCAATGACGAGGCCGACGTGGACCTGCGCGCCGAAATCAGTGCCCTGACCGAAATCGGCCGGGACCAGCGGGCCCTGGATGAAGACGAACGCCGGGTCATCCAGAACATCCTGAGCCTGCACGAAATCACCGTGGGTTCGATCATGACGCCACGCACCGTGTGCCAGACCGTCCGCCCGGACGCCACCGCGGCGGAATTCCGCGAGCGCTTCCAGGACCTGCCGTTCACCCGCTACCCGATCATCGACGCTGACGGTCACAGCCTGGGTTATGTCCACAAACCGGACCTGCTGGATGCGGACGGCGCCGCACGCCTGGACAGCGTGGCCCGGGAGATGGAGAGCGTGCGCGCCGGCATGGACATCGAGCACCTGTTCGGCCTGATGCTGCGCAAACGCCAGCATATGGCGGTGGTCTATGACGAGATGGATACCTGGGTCGGCGTGGTCACCATGGAGGACATCCTGGAGACCATCCTGGGACTGGAGATCATGGACGAGACCGACAACGTGGCCAACCTGCGCCGTTACGCCAAGGAGCGCTGGAGCCGGCGTTTGCGCAAACTGTCCGCCCGCCAGCTGTGAACGGCCGCGGTCCGGTGCAAAAATGCCGTGAAAACATGGCGCCTGGCAGGACTGCGGCTCGACGCCCACCGCCGGAGCGGCTAAGTTGCTGGTAGGGAGGCGGTGATTCCGAAATCCGTTATCGGCTCCCCAGTGGGTGTGTCATGGAGCCATCGCCGGTGCCTGCCTGGACGATACCCGCGGATAGGTGACAACGAGGGATACAGCATCAGATGAGTGCGTCCAGGGATGTCGGCTCGCCTTTGCGCCGAGCCTTGTTGATCTGTGTGGGCTATGCCGTCGTCAGCGCCCTGTGGGTGGCGGCCAGTGACCGCATGCTGAGCCTGGTGGTGCACAGTCCGGAGGCCCTGACCAGCATCCAGACCTGGAAAGGGTTGGGGTTTGTCCTCGTCACCGCCCTGTTCCTGTTCCTGCTGATCTACCAGCAGTTCCGCCGTTACGCGCGCATGCTGGCCATCAACCAGGCCCAGGCGGAATCGATCCACGACCTGAGTCAGTTCCGCGAGAGCATCATCGACAACGCCAGTATCTGGATCAACGTGCTGGATCCCCAGGGCCGGGTGCTGGTCTGGAACAAGGCGGCGGAACGGATCAGCGGCTACACCCGCGACGAGGTGCTGCATTCCAACTCCATGTGGGGGTTGCTGTTCCCGGACGACGAGGACCGGGCCCACGTACTGGAACTGGCGGAGTCGATCATTCGCGATGGCCTGGACCTGAACGGTTTCGAGAGCCGTATCCAGACCAAGCAGGGCCTGCTGCGGGCCATGTCCTGGAACTCCCGCCGCTTCTTCACGCCGGAGGGCGAAGTGGCCGGCGCCATTACCATCGGCCAGGATCTGACCGAGCAGCGTCAGATGGAGAGCCTGGCCCACGACAGCGAGCGCCAGCTCAAGACCCTGATGGACAACCTGCCTGGCATGACCTATCGCTGCCTGTTCGACGAATCCTGGACCATGAAATTCGTATCCGACGGCTGTCGTTCGTTGACGGGCTATTCACCGGACGAACTCATCAACAACCGTACAGTGGCCTTCGCCGACCTGATTGACCCGGCCGACAACGAGGCCAGCACCCGGGCGGTGGAACAGGCCATCGGTAACGCCGAACCCTATGCCCTGGAGTATGCCCTGACCCGGCGAGACGGGCGCCGTATCTGGGTCTGGGAAAAAGGCCGTAGCGTGGAGGTGGACGGTCAGCTCATGCTGGAGGGCATCATCCTCGACATCAGCGACCGCAAGGCCCTGGAGGAGGAGCTGGCGCGACTGGCGACACACGACGCCCTCACCGGCCTGTTCAACCGGCGCGAGGTGGAGCGGCGCCTGCGCGAGGAACTGGTCCGGGCGGAGCGTTACAAGCGTCCGGTGGCGGTACTCTGGATCGACCTGGACCACTTCAAGGCTGTCAACGATGCTCACGGCCACGCCGGAGGCGACGAAGTGCTGCGCCGGCTGAGTGAACAGCTGCTCGATTCGGTGCGCGCGGCGGATATTGTCGGGCGGTACGGAGGCGAGGAATTCGTGGTCATCCTGCCGGAGCATGACCTGCCGGAGGCCCGCGAGACGGCTGAGCGCCTGCGCAGCTTGGTGGCCAGCCAGGTCATCGACATCAACGACCATGTGGAGGTGTCGTTGTCGATCAGTGTTGGCGTCGCCGTCTACCCGGAGCACGGCCAGACCGTCAAAACCCTCTGCGAATCTGCCGACCAGGCCATGTACGCGGCCAAGCAGGCCGGTCGCAATCAGGTGTGTGCCGCCCACTCCGCCGGCGACAGCTGATAGAAGCCCCGCAGGCATTCGTACAGCCGCGGCTCGTCCTGGCGCAACGCCTGCGGATCACAGAAGAACGCTTCCGTCGCGACGGCGAAGAACTCCGCCGGATTGGTGGCGCCATAGGGGTCGAGCACCGTATCCCCCCGTGAAGCCTCCAGCTTGAGCCGTTCCCAGGCATCGCTGAACACTGCCTGCCAGTTCCGCGCCTGTTCGCCGGAATGCGGCGGCGGTGCGCCGTCCGAACTGCCGTCCAACTGATCCAACTGGTGGGCGAACTCGTGCAGCGCCACGTTGCTGGCGGCCCATTCGTCGGCGGCCTCGGCCTGCAGCGTGGCCCACACCAGGATCACGCGTCCCTCGCCCCAGGACTCGCCCAGCCGCGTGTCCGTTCCCTCGACCACCACCGGACCTTCGCGATGGTGGGTCGGGGCCCGATAGGCGTCCGGGTAGATCAGCACCGCCTGCAGGCTGTCGTAGTAATCCATGGACAGGCCGGAAACCAGCAGGGCACCGTGGGCGACCACCAGCAGGCGCATCTCTTCGGTCAGTTCCAGACCGTTGCAGCCATAGAACTCGAGTTCGTCCATGAGGATCTGGATACCGGCGTGCACCCGTTCCCGCACCGGTGCCGGTAGCCGACGGTAGAGCGCCATGTCCCGCTCCAGCCAGCGGGACCACTGGGCCGGGAAATCGGCGGCCGCCAGCCGTTGGCGCCGGGCCCGGCGATAGAAAAACAGGCGCCAGGCGGCCAGGGCGATCAGTGCGGCGATACACAGCGCATAGAGCAGAGGCGTCATGGGGTCTCCAGAGGGTGTTGCAAAAGCTACTGCGCTCGGCCATACGGCGTTGAAAATCGCCTCGTGCGCGAGTCCGATCAAGATGCTCATTTACAGCCCGTAAACTGCGCTCTTTCGTTGATTTTCTCCTTGTCTGACCGTCGCTCTTGCAACACCCTCTCCAGAATGTGGGTTGGCCCGCATTGCATGTCCCTCGACATCGCCGCGGGAGACCGGAGCAATGTATCATCTTCCTGGCGGTCATGGGCCTGCATCCAGGGCGCCGTGGCCGATAGTCACCGCAAAGCGGATACCGCTGTCGCCGTCCACGAGGATATCTGCCGATGAACAGACTGGCCCGTCGTGCCCTCAACACCAGCCGGATTCCCCGGGATCTGGCCGCCGTCACACAGATCGACCGTGGCGCGGAAGTCGCTCCGGATAGCCTGGGGCTGTCGCCGGATAGCGTCGGCAGCATCTGGAACAACGTGGAACGCCTTTACCGGACCGGCGTGCATCCCGGTATCCAGCTTTGCCTGCGCTACCGTGGCGAGATTGTGCTGCAGCGGGCGATCGGTCACGCGCACGGCAACGGCCCCCGGGACAATCGGCGTACACCGCCGGTGGCCATGACCACCCGGACGCCGATCTGCTACTTTTCCGCGTCCAAGGCCGTGACGGCGCTGCTGATGCACCTCCTGGCCGAACAGGGGCGGGTCAACCTGCTCGATCCGGTCAGCCACTACTGCCCCGAGTTTGGCCGCAACGGCAAGGCCACCATCACCCTTCACCAGATCCTGTCCCACCGTGGCGGGATTCCGGCCATTCCCCGGGACACGCCCCTGGAAACCCTGTGGGACCGGGACGCCATCTGGAAGATCCTGTGCGACGCGGTGCCGGTGGAAGTGGACGGCTCCAAGCTGGCCTATCACGCGATTACGGGCGGCTTCGTGCTGCAGCGGGTGCTGGAAACCGTCACCGGGGAATCCATCGAGACCTTCCTCGACCGCCACATCCGCCAGCCGTTGGGCATGACCTGGTTTACCTATGGCATCCGCCAGGAAAAACGGGCTGAACTGGCGTCGAATTACGCCACCGGTCCGAGTCCGGTGTTCCCCGTGTCCTGGGTGCTGCGTCGGGCCCTGGGGGGCGATATCGGCACCATCGAGTCGGCGGTCAACGATCCCCGGTTCCTGGAAACCGTCGTGCCGGCGGCCAACCTGTGCGGCACCGCCGAGGAGATGAACCGCTTCTTCCAGATGATGCTGGATGAGGGGGCCTGGAACGGGCAACGGATCTGCCAGCCCGAAACGATACGGCGCGCGGTGCAGCAGTTCGGCTCCCCCCAGATCGACCGCACCCTGATGATTCCCATGCGCTTCAGTGCCGGCTTCATGCTGGGGGGCAATCCGGGAGGGCTCTGGGGGCCGGACAGCGGTGACGCCTTCGGGCATGTCGGGCTGATCAACAAACTGTGCTGGGCCGACCCATCCCGGGACATCTCGGTGACGCTGCTCAACACCGGATTGCCGATCGTGGCCCATCACCTGCCCGCCCTGGTGCGGTTCGTGTGGTCGGTGGGTCGGCAGTTCCCCAGGCATTCCCGGGAAAGCCGGCGGGTCGTGGCCTGAGGTGGACGCCGCCGGAGTAGCGCCCGTTCAGACGTCGTCCAGCTGCGCCTCCAGGATGGCCAGGACCGATGACTGCACTTCCTTGAAGTCCGTCACCGTCTGGGTGCGCTGGATCACTTCGTCCTGGCGCTCTTCCAACTGGTGCAGCTTGGGAATCACGCGCCGGATGCCCTCGGTGATCACTTCATAGGGATAGTGATGGTCGAGCACGCTCAGCTTGTTCAGCTCCGAGACTTCCTGGTGGAAGATACTGATGATGTCGTAGAGCATGTCCTTGTGCTGGATGGTGCTCGCCTCCCAGTAGGCGTCATCCAGCAGTTCCAGCAGCGACAGGTATTCCCGCAGGGTATCGGCGACGGACGGTACGGTCATGTCAGGCTCCGTTCAGGCATGTTGCATTCCAGAATAGCAGGCGCGACGATAGGTGTGAGCGTCCGGGCGCTGTCTTCATGGCCGTAAAATGAACATTGGTTCATACTTTGTTGCGGATTCCGGTTGGCTTGTGCACAATAATGAGACACCGCATGCGGGTTCCAGGGATGTAAGGAACCGACAGCGGGTAAGCGCTTCATTATGATAAAGTCGCTGAACGACTCAAGGATGAGAGAGCCCATGCTGAAAGTAACTGACCTCCACGACCCGACCGGCACCCGCCAGCCACACCAGCCCAACCTGAACCGCCACGAGAGTGTCCGTGAGCACCTGCAGGAACGCCTGAACCGTGAGGTGGCGGACCTGGAGGAGCGAATCGAAGCCCTGCGCCGCAGTCGCGCACCCCACACCGCGATCATCATCGCCACCTACGAGAGGATGATCGACCGAAAGAAGGGCTTCATGTCGACCTGGGGTATGGGTACCCAGGCCGGCAGTCAACGCCGCTCAAACTGATCCGCAGGGCCGGGGCGTCCCCGACGCCCTTACTGGCGCCCGGAAACCGCCTGTGTGGCATAGCTTGTTCCGGTACCGTCCTCAAAATTACCGCAGTAGTCGTTGGTCCGGGTGTATCCCGTCTGCCGTTTGGCGGGATCGTCGCAGTCCGAGCCGCTGAGGCTGCAGGTTGACGTGAAAACCTCGGCCTGTTGCTGGGCATAGTCAATCACGACCCGGGCGCAGTCGACGCCGGTCTGGTCGGCGAAGTCGAAGGTGTTGTCGCTGCTGCGGATCCATTCGTCCCGGTCCGGCCCCAGGAAATCCTGTTGCAGGCCCAGCCGCTCCTCGCTGTTGTCGGCGGTAAACGAGGCTGTTAGCAGTTCCGGCGGGTTGAAGCCGACGGCGGTGAAGGCCAGGTCGTCAAACTGGACGCCGACCGCTGCCGTGATCAGGCTGTCGCCCGACCGGCCCTGATAGCGCACCACGCGGATGACCTTGTTCGCTTCGTCCGGGCTGTAGACCCAGGTCAGCACCGGGTAGTTGTAGGTGTCGGTCACTTCGCCGTCCTGGTTTTCCTGGAACAGGATGTTGCGGTCGTTGGCGCTGGTGCTGTATTGGGCGGCATTACCCGCATCGATGCAGGTGCTGATGTAACGCCGGCCCACGTTGAAGTTGTCGATGGTACCCTCGCCGATCACCAGGTTGATCAGGTCCAGGGGGTTGCGCACGCTGGTGTAGGCGGTGGCGCCGCTGGTGGGTTGGCCGCCGTTGAAGTGGGCGGTCTGCCCGAACACGTCGTCGGCAACCATCCGGCCATAGGTCTCGTTGGCGCTGCCCGGCTCGGGCTGCACCCCGGCGATTACGTCGAGGAACATGTGGCGGTCGAGCCGTTCCGGCTCGCTGACGTCGAAGCTGCTGAAGCTGGCCTGCACGCTGGTGGCCGGATTGTACTGCGAGCCGCAGTCGGCCGTGCTGCCGCCATCGCTGCCGTCTCCACCACCGCAACCGGCCAGCACGGCCAGGCTGGTCGTGAGGGCCAGAAACGTCTTGTTCATCGCCATTGCCTGATTCCTTGTCGCGAACTGGCCGATAACGCGCTAAAGTTGGTGTCATCAGTGGGCTCTCCCAACAAAACCATAAAGCCCGGCCTGACGATCCGGCACCATAGCGGAAATCACGGGCGTCTGCCCGCTCGGAGATCACATTTTGCGGTATCCCAACCAGCATCCGGCGCGCATCACCGCAGCGCTTTTCCGGATGATCATTGTCGCCCTGGCCCTGCTGGCGCCACACGCGGCCGTTGCTGCCCAGCCGGCCTGCCATGAAGTGCCGGTGCAGGTGGCGCCGGGACAGGACCAGGTGAACCTGGCGTCCTGCCTTTGGTACCTGGAAGACCCCGGTGCCGAACTGAGCCTGGAGGAGGTGCGCCAGCGCGACCAGGCCGGCGACTTCCGCAAGCACGACGGCGGTATCCTCAATTTCGGCTATACCGAATCCGCGTACTGGGCCCGCTTCGACCTGAATTACACCGGGGACATGCCGGTCGAGCGGATCCTCGAACTGAGCCTGCCGCTGGTGGACCACGTGGCCGTCCACATCTACCGGGACGGCACGCTGGCCGATGAGCGTGGACTGGGCTACACCGCCGACTGGGCCGACCGGGAACTGCTGGTGCCGAACCCGGTGTTCAAGCTCGCCCTGCACCCGGACGAAAAAGTCCGGGTCTACCTGCGGGTCAAGACCGCCAACACCTTCCGCCTGCCGCTGACCCTCTGGTCGCCGGACGCCTACGTCGAGAAGGTGGCGGTGGACGAAACCATCCAGGGCATCTTCCTGGGCAGCATCCTGGCGATCCTGGCCTACAACCTGTTTGTGGCGGTGTCGGTACGCGAGCGCAGTAATGTCTACTACGTGCTCTACCTGGTGTTCGCCACCCTGTTCATCGCCACCGAGCAGGTGCATGGGCTGCAGTTGTTCGATCACCGGCCCTGGTTCCTGAACAAGGACCTGCTGCACTACCAGATCCTGCTCACCTGGTTCTTCGGCATCCAGATGGCGCGGGAACTGCTGGAACTACCCCAACGGGCGCCTGAACTGGATACAACCATGCGGGTCTGCCTGGGCGGTGTGGTGCTGACGTTCTTCCTCAGCCTGTTCATGCCCTACCACATCGCCATGGAGTGGACGGTGATCGGCTCGATCAGCCTGTCCATCGTGATGATCCTGGTGAGCTACTGGGCCTGGCGCCATTTCAATCCGGCGGCGCGCACCTATTTCTTCGCCTGGACCTGCACGCTGGCGGGCGTGGGCCTGTATGCGCTGACGGTGATGGGCTATTTCCCGCTCAACTACATCACCGGCCACTCGCCGCAGATCGGCCTGACCGCGCAGGTGATCCTGTTCTCGTTCGCCCTGGCCGACCGCATCAAGCTGATCCAGGCCGAGGCGCTGGACTGGAGCCGGCGGGCCCTGTCCAACCTGACCCGCTACCAGTCGCTGTTCAACAACGCCGTCGAAGGCATCTTCCAGATGTCCCTGGAGCGGCGTTTCCTGGCGGCCAACCCGGCCATGGCGGAGCTGCTCGGCTACGACGATGCCGACTCGATGATGCGCGAGGTGCCCGACGTGCTGTCGGCCTGCTTCGCGGACCCGGGCCAGCGCCAGCAGGTGATCGAACGGCTGGCGGTCAGCGGCGGTGCCAAGGGCATGGAAACCCGCTGTTTCACCCCGCAGGGCGAAGAGCGCTGGCTCAACGTCTCACTCAATACCGTCTATGACGCCGATGGCGAGCCGGTCCACCTGGAGGGGACCTGCATCGACATCACCGAGCGCATGCAGCGCGAAGCCATCGAGAAGGAGCGCGAGAACGAGCGCATGGAAAAGGAACTGGCCCGCAACGCCGCCGAGGCCAAGAGCCAGTTCCTGGCCAACATGAGTCACGAGATCCGCACGCCGCTGGCGGCGATCATCGGTTATGGCGAGAACCTGCTGGATCCGGAGCTGGATGGTGAGGAAAAACGCAACAGCGCGGAAACGGTGGTGCGCAGCGGCCGCCACCTGCTGGACCTGGTCAACGACATCCTCGATCACTCCAAGATCGACGCCAACAAGCTGAACGTCGAAATCCTGACCGTGGATCTGCCCGAGTTGCTGGATGAGGTGCGCGCCTTCTTCGTCCCGCGGGCCCGGGAGAAGGGCATCGACTTCAGCATCCACTGCGACTTTCCGTTGCCCGAGCAGATCCGGACGGACCCGACCCGTTTCCGCCAGATCATCATCAACCTGTGTGGAAATGCGCTTAAGTTCACCGAAAATGGTACGATCTCCCTGTCCATCCGCTGCCAGCGCGATACCGAAACCCTGGTGGCCAAGGTGGTGGACAGCGGCATCGGCATGAAGCCGGAACAGCTCCAGCGCCTGTTCGACCCCTTTGCCCAGGGCAGCGCCGCGATTGCCCGCCAGTACGGCGGAACCGGGCTGGGGCTGAGTATCTCCAGGCGGCTGGCGGAACTGCTGGGCGGCTCGATTGCCGTCAACAGTGTCTATGGCGAGGGCAGCGAGTTTGAGGTGACCATCGCGACCGGACCGCTCGAGGGCGTGCACCTGTTGCGGGATGCCTCCGAACTGACCCAGCGCCGGCGCCTGCTGCCGATGGTAACGGCACCACGGCTGCGCGGCCGGATCCTTTGCGCCGAAGACAACGAGGTCAACCGCAAGCTGGTGGCGCTCATGGTGGAACGGACCGGTGCCGAAATCGTGCATGTCAGCAACGGCGCAGAGGCCCTGGATGCCGCGACCCATGGCGCCTTCGACCTGATCCTGATGGATATCCAGATGCCGGTGATGAACGGCCGGGATGCCACCGCCGCCCTGCGTGAGGCGGGCGTCAACACGCCGATCGTGGCCCTCACCGCCAATGTCATGGCCGAGGATATCGAGGACTACCGGCGCGCCGGCTGTACCGATCACCTGGCCAAGCCCATCGACAAGCGCCGTTTCTACGAAGTCCTGGCCCGCTACCTGACACTGGATGACTGGCCCACCCAGGCCGAAGAGCAGCAGTACGAAGGCACCGTGCTGGTGGCTGAAGACAACGACGATAACCGCCGGCTGGTGGAGCGCCTGCTGGGCCGTTTCGGGCTCGACGTGATCGCCGTGACCTCTGGCCGGCAGGCGGTACAGACCGCCCTGTCCCGCACTGTGCACCTGGTGCTGATGGATCGCCACATGCCGGACATGGACGGCCCCGCCGCCACCCGCATGCTGAGGCAGACCGGTTTCCGGCGCCCGATCATTGCGTTCACCGCCGGGGATCAGCGGGAAATCGAGGAGCTGGTGGATGCCGGCTGCGATGGTGTCCTGAACAAGCCCATCGACCAGGGGCACCTGGCCGCAACACTGGCCCGCTACCTGTCGGCCAGCGGTACCACGCTGGCGGCCAGCCGGGAGAGCGACGGTATCCGGGCACTGGTGGAACAGTTCCGGACCGGGCTGCCGGAGCGAATCCGCACCCTGGAAACCGCCCTGGCCGATGCCGACTGGCCGGCACTGCAGCGCCAGGTCCACCAGATCAAGGGGACCGCCGGCGCCATGGGCTATCCGCGGATGACCGAACAGGCCGGCGTGGTCGAAGGGGCCATTCGCCGGGGTGACACCGGTCAGGCCATCGACCAGTCTGATACACTCATCAACCTGATGCGCCAGGCGGTGGCCAACCAGCCGCACGTGTCGGAACCAACCGAGGATCGCTAGTCGTGGATGAGAAGCCAAACAACGAAACGCCATCTCTCAACACCATGTTCGGCACCTACGCCGATGTCCTGTTCGTCCTGTTCCCGTTCCTGGTGATCATCATGCAGCGGATGTGGGACGGGGAACTGACCGAGGTGCTGCTGCGCCCGGATCTGAGTATTGCCTCGGCGATCCTGGCCGGGCTGGCGATCGGCAAGTTTGTCCTGGGACTGGTCATGAACAGCGACCTGGGGCGCTACAAGGAGCGCATCGTCTTCTTCATTGCGCTGACCCTGTTCCTGGTGATGGGGCCGGCGATCATCCTGATCCTGAGCATTGTCGGTGGCGACAAGGTGCCCGGCTTCGTGGCCTTCCTGCAGCCGGTGCTGCTGATCGTGGCCATTTCGTTGTACACCACCGCCATCTCCATCAGCAACCTGCTGCTGCGTGGCGCGGTGGGGGACAAGACGTTCGACCCGGCGCCCCAGTCGCCCACCGCGGATCGGGCCGCGTCGCCGACCCCCCTGGTTATTCCCCGGCGGACGTCAAACGGTGAGTAAGCGTATGCCAATACGAACGAAGCCCATTGAGAGGAAGTGAGAATGGAAAATCTGCGAGTCCTTGTGGTCGAAGACGAGCCCACCATGTGCAAACTGCTCAAGGACATGCTGCACCAGACCGGCGCCACCATGGTGGTGGAATGCGCGGACGCGGCCAGCGCCCGCAAGCAGTTTGCCGAGAGCCGTTTTCATATCGTGATGCTTGACCTGGGCCTGCCGGATATGGACGGCCATGAACTGATGCAGGAACTGAAGGCCGCGAACGAACAGCAGCACATCGTCCTGGTCACCGCCGACGACTCCATCGACAGCATCCAGCGCGCCATTAGTGCCGGCGCCAACGGCTATGTGGTCAAGCCCTATTCACTGGAAAAGATTCAGGATGTGGTCAACAACTACGTGATGGTGCATGGCGGGGAAGGGGAAGCCCTGAAGGGAATCAGCCGCCACCATTGACGGCTGGTCCCCCGGTATTGTGGTTGCCCGCTGGCCTCGATCAGGCCACCTGGCGGGCGATCCAGGAGTTGTACTTGGTGGCCAGGGCGCGAACGTAGCGGGCTTCCTGGCTATCCATGTTGGCAATCACGCCATTGAAGATCCAGCCGCGTTCGTACAGACCCAGCACGCTCTGTTCGCTATCCAGGTTGACGCGCTGGTTGAGCTTCTTGCAGATGGCCTCAAGCAGCGGCAGCCTGGCCGGGCGGCGCAGGGCGCCCTGCGGGTTTGTCTTGGTTTGCGGGCCGGGGCGGTTGTGGTGTTTTCTCATCATTCTCTCCTTTTTGCTCTATCGCGCGTGCAAAAAAACAAACCCCGATCAGGGCGACCGGGGTTGCTTGAGAGAATCTCAGCCCGGTCGCCCAACGGCTTCCGGGTTTGGGGAAGCCGTTAGAACAGGTGCATGACAATGGCGCGGATGCCAGCCTGGGTCGGGGCCAGATCCGCGACCTTGCGGTTGGTCATAAACTTGGACTGTCGGTACATCTGAGGCTGACCTCTCCACTGGGTTAATGCATCGGAACCATAAAAAAAGCCCGGAATCACTGTGCTTCCGGGCTTTTTCTGCCACCGGAAGATTCGCGCCGCGAATCGCCCGGTTGCGGGGATTCGGCGGTTATTCGGCTGTGGTTCGATTCAATGCAATCACTAGTTACTGTCTCTGTCTGCAACGGGCATCCGTTGACTCGTGATTCCAGTCTATCCGTTCATGCGCACTTTGCAATAGGTGCATCCGTCATTTTCCGCTCCTGCCGCCAAAGCCCGCGCCAGGCGCCGCTTACGGCAATCCCGTACAGATTCTGTGGGGGCACGGGCGCATACTTTTTACTGTCACGTGTTTACGTTGTGCATTTCATCAGCCCTTACCACCTACGATGGGTTGGCATGATGAATCTCTCCTTTACAAGGCGCGGTCGTCTGGCTGCGCTTTTTTTTTTGGTTCGCCAGGCATGGCGCGTAGCGCCTTGACGGGCGCTGTTCTGGTACAGGTGGTGCTGGCCGGATGACTTGGGGGTGCAAGTCCCCTGTGGGCCCGGTAAGGGGAACTACTAGCCGAACGGCAAGGGTG
>NZ_SJDL01000037.1 GCF_004327985.1 Marinobacter halodurans | reverse complement strand
TGGCGGTGGTGAAAGACACCGCCGCTGGCCAGCGACTGGTGGGCTACGTTTCCGGTGAGGACCTGGATGAGCGCCGCATCAAGGCGACGCTCCGGGAGCGGTTGCCGGAGTACATGGTGCCGTCGCACATCGTGACGCTTGAGCGCCTGCCGCAATTGCCCAACGGTAAACTGGACCGCAACGCCTTACCGGAACCCACGGCGCCCGCCGAGCAACAGGCAGCGCCGCAAGGGGAGCGGGAAACGCTGCTGGCGGAGCTCTGGCAGGCGGTGCTCGGCATTGAGGGCATCAGCCGGGGCGACAGCTTCTTCGAACTGGGCGGCGATTCCATCCAGTCGCTCGGGCTGATCACCCGGCTGCGCCAGGCCGGTTGGCACCTGACGCCCAAGACGGTGTTCCTCAAACCGCAACTGGCGGAGATGGCGGCCGCGCTGGAAACCGCAGTGAACGAGGCGGATGCGCCGGCGAGGGTGGAAGGCGAGTTGCCGTTGACGCCCATCCAGCATCATTTCTTCGAGCAGCCCCTGCGCGATGAGGCGCACTGGAACCAGTCGCTGCTGCTCAAGGTCACGCAGCCCCTGGATGCAGGCCGCCTGCAGCAGGCGGTGCAGGTGCTGGTCGAGCATCACGACAGCTTGCGCCTGGGCTTCCGCCGCCAAGCCGGCCACTGGCAGGCGTTCTATCGGCCATCCGAGAGCGCGGATCGCCTGCTGCGGGTTGTGGACCTGGCGGACGCCGGGGCCGTCACTGCGGCGTGCGATGCCGTCCAGCGGAGTTTCGACCTTGAGCGGGGCCCTCTGGCCGGCGTCCTGTTGATCAACCTGCTGGATGGCGAGCAGCGCCTGTTGCTCAGCGTGCATCACCTGCTGATAGACGGTGTGTCCTGGCGCATCCTGCTGGACGACCTGACGCGCATCTACCAACAGATCGAAGCCGGCCAGCCTGCGGATCCCGGATTGCGCAGCGCCAGTTACCAGCGGTGGGCGGACCATCTGGCGGCCAACGCAGCCTCGGGCGCCTGGCTGTCGGAAGTCGACTACTGGGCCACCCTGGGCAGCGTGGATGAGGCCTGGCCGGTGGATAACCCGGACGGGCGCCGGGTCCAGGCGGACGCCCGTCACGTGGAATGGCGGTTGCCGGTCGGGCAGACCCGGCGCCTGCTGCGGGAAACCCTGGCCGCCCGGGACGCGGGCATGGACGACCTGTTGCTGGCGGCGTTGGCAGAGGGCCTGCGCACCTGGGGCGATCTGGACAACCCGCTGGTGGCGGTGGAAGGCCACGGCCGGGAACCGCTGGACGACCGCCTCGATCTCAGTCGCACCCTGGGCTGGTTCACCAGCCTGTACCCGTTGCGCCTGCCGTCCACCGGTGAGCCAGATCGCACCCTGGCGCGAATCCGCGAGGCCCGTGCCGCCGTGCCCGGCAAGGGACTGGGTTTCGGAGCCCTGCGCTACCTGGCGGAGCCGGAGATCCGGTCCCGTCTGGCGCAGGTGCCCGAACCCCGGCTGGCCTTCAACTATCTGGGCCAGGTGGACGGCCACCTCGGCGATGATCGTTTCCAGCCCGCCGATGAGTCGCCCGGCGACCTGGTCCACCCCTGGTCGCCCCTCAGTCGCGAACTGGAGATCAACGGCCAGATCCATCGGGGGCAACTGGTGCTCAATGCCCGCTACAGCGGTCAGCGCTATCGGCCCCGCACGGTGGAACGGCTGCTGGCGGCCATGGGCGAGGCACTGAAAACACTGATCCGGACCCCCTCGGCGACAACGGACGTGACGGCCAAAGTCCAGAGCGATGGCGCGTCCCTCGACCCCCGGGTGCGCCTGGGCGGATCGGCGGACGCCACCGGCACCCTGTTTTGCCCCCATCCGGTGAGCGGCACGGTGGTCGGCTACTACCCGCTGGCGCGACAGCTGGCGGATGACTGGACGGTCTGGGGCCTGCAGAACCGGCAGATCCTGGATGCCGGCTGGCACGATACCTCGCTGGCGGCCATGGCGCGGGATTATGTGCGGATCCTGCTGGAACAGCAGCCGACCGGCCCGTACCACCTGCTTGGCTGGTCCATGGGCGGGACGCTGGCCCTGGAAATGGCCAGCCTGCTGGAACGCCTCGGTAAGCGTGTCGCGTTCGTCGGCCTGATCGACGGTTACGTGCCCGGTGCGGGTGAGGCGAGAGCGGTGGCGGACGCCGCGCCGGTGCCGGACGGTGTCGGCGACGACCAGTGGCAGCAGTTGCTGGCGGTGGAGCGCCATATGCGCACGCTGGCGCGGACCCACGACAGCGTCAGGCCGGTCCGGGCTCCGGTCCATGCCTGGTGGGCGTCGCAGTCACCGGAGAACAACGCCCATGCCGAGCACATCCTGGCGCGTTCACTCGGCCAGCCGTTGGCCACATCCGTCTGGCTGGAGACGGACCATCTGGGCATCGTTCGTGAACCGGCCTTTATTGGCGCGCTGGCCGAGCTCCTGGGGCGCTTCAGTCTGGCAGCGCAGGCCCCCGCCTGAGGGGCTGACACGCGTTGCTTCTGTCCAATCGGGCCATTCGGGAGAGTGGTCCAGCTTATCATCCTAATGCGAATATTTATCATTTACATTACCGTTAATTTTCATTAAGGTGAATGCGCTTTTGGGAGGGAGCGTGCACACGCGCTTTACGTCAACAGGGCGCCTGATCCGGAAACGGTTCGGCCAGGCTTCCAGGCGCCACAGGACCAACACGGAAATCAGGTATGGATAGGATGTACAAACGCCATGGGGCGTTCCGCGTGAGTCTGCTGGCCGCCATGGTCGCGGCTGTCCCGGCGGCTGGCTGGGCGCAGGACAGCGACGATGCGCAGGAGCTGGATACCATCACGGTGACCGGTCAACAGGAAGGCCCGCGGGGCCCGGATGTCGGTTACAAGGCCGAACGCAGCCTGACGGCGACCAAGACGGACACGCCACTGTCCGAGACGCCGCGCTCGGTCTCCGTCGTCACCCGCAAACAGATCGAGGACCAGGGTGCGCAGACCCTGGGGGATATCCTGGAATACGTTCCCGGCATTTCCCCGGCCAACTATCCGGCCGGCGATGCCCTGGCCGGGGATATTTTCTACATCCGCGGCATGAACCAGCGCGACTACGGCTACGGCACCTATCGCGACGGCCTGCGCACGCAACCCAACGCCTACGCCACATCGGCCGAACCCTACGGCCTGGAGCGAGTGGAAGTGTTCAAGGGACCCACCTCGATCCTATACGGCGAGAACGTCCCGGGCGGGCTGGTGAACCTGGTCAGCAAACGCCCCACCGAGACCCGTCAGGGAGAGGTGAACCTGAGCTATGGCACCCATGACCGCAAGCAGGTCTCGGCGGATGTTTCCGGTGCCCTGACCGACAATGGCGGCGTCCGGGGCCGGTTGGTGTTCCTGGCACGCGACTCGGATACCCAGACCGACAGCGTGCCCGACGACCGCATCTATTTCGCGCCGTCACTCGCCATCGACCTGAGCGATCGGGATACCCTGACGCTGCTGACCCAATACCAGAAGGACGAGACTGAAATCCAACTGGGGCTGCCGGCGGCGGGAACGCTGCTGGATCATCCGGGGGGCGAGCTGGATACCGACACCAACCTGGGGCATCCGGACTGGGACAGGTTCGATCGGGAATTCTGGACGCTGGGCTACGAGTATGAACACCGTTTCAACGACGCCTGGACCTTCCGCCAGAACGCGCGCTACACCCGCTCACTGGTGGATCGCCGGGAAACCTGGTGGTCGTTTATCGACAACGGTTATGGCCCCTATGTTGCGACCTACGGCCGTGACCGGGACAACGAGTCGCGTGTCTACTCCATCGATAACCAGGTCGTGGGGCATGTCACCACGGGCGCCTTCGACAACACCGTGTTGGTGGGGGCCAGTTTCGACAGGGTGTCGTTCGCCCAGACCCAGCATATCGGCAATATTGCCGGTGGCGAGTATCAACTGATCAATATCTTTGATCCCCGGTATACCTCCAGGCCGCAGACCTCGGCATTGGCATCGGATGACGAGATCAAGCAGGATCTTGCCGGTGGCTACGCGCAGCTGCAGACCAGGGTCGGCGGTCTGATTGCGCTGGTGGGAGGCCGCTACGACCGGGCCAAGAGCCGATATGACGATCGCACGCCAGCCAACAGCGACACGCAACGAACGGACAACGAGTTCACCTGGCAGACCGGGCTGATGTACCAGTTTGCCAATGGCCTGTCGCCGTACGTCAGCTACGCCACCACGTTTGTCCCGGTGCAGCAGACGTCCAGTAATTCCGGTGAGACCTTCAAGCCGATCACCGGTGACCAGGTGGAAGTGGGTGTGAAGTACGAGCCGCTGGGCTGGAATACGGTGGTAACGGTCGCCGCCTATGACATCACCAAGGAAGACGATGTGACCTATGACAGCAACCTGGGCGACTACCGCCAGATTGGCGAGACCGAGTCCCGGGGGGCGGAAGTCGAGGTCAGGAGCGACATCACGGACAACCTCAGCATGACCGCCGCCTACAGCTACACCGACGCGAAGATCACCGACGACGCCGGTTCGCGTTATGAAGACCGGCAGGTTACCGGCGTGCCACGTCACCAGGCCTCCGTCTGGGCGAACTACTCGTTCCGCCAGGGCGCCCTGGCCGGACTGGATACCGGTGTCGGCGTCCGCTACCTGGGCAGTTCCTATGCCTACCCGCCCGATACCCTGGATTACGGCACGCTCAAGACCGATGGCGAGACCCTGGTCGATGCGGCCCTGGGGTATGCCCTGACCGACAACTGGCAGGCGCGGGTCAGCGTGAAGAACCTGTTCGACCGCAAGTACGTCGCGCAGTGCAATAACGCCGGCCGTTGTTACTGGGGGGCCGAGCGTACCGTGCTGGGCACCGTGTCCTACAACTGGTAGGGCCTGAGTGCCCCCCGGGTGCCCCGGGGCTGCGCAGCACCGTTGGGTCCGGAGGCGGTTCGCCGCCTCCTTTTCATGAGGGAGCCGATCCGAGGCTACCCGGGTTTTGTGAGCGCTCTGCGCCGGTACCGGCTGCAGGGTTTTGTCGTTTCAGGAAACAAGGAAGCATCCGTGAACCGGACTCTGACGGCGGACCCGGCCGCCGAAAGCCACGCACAACGTCCCGTTCTCCTAGCCACGGTGACCGGACTCCTGTTGCTGGTGGCCCTGGTGCTCTGGCAGGCGGTCCTGCGCTTTCCGGATCTGGACCTGTCGGCCCTGGCGGGTGCCTGGCAGGCCCGGCCCCCGCTCGATGGACTGTTGTTCCGGGAGGCCCAGTTGCCGCGCGTGGTTGCCGGGATCGTCGTCGGCGTCGGGCTGGGCCTGGCCGGTGCCCTGATGCAACTGATCACCCGCAACCCGCTGGTGTCGCCCGACCTGCTGGGGATCACGGCTGGCGCGCAATTCGGGGTCATCCTGGGATTATTGCTGCCGGCCAGCCTTGGGTTGCCGGTGATTTTTATCGGCGGCCTGCTGGCGGCCGGGCTGACCTTCCTCCTCGCCGGTGGCAGCCGTACCACGCCATTGCGTCTGGTGCTGGCGGGCATGGCCGTGGGCCAGGCCCTCTACGCCCTGATTACCCTGTTCCTGACGCTCAACGCCCGGGCCGCGATGGTGGTTTCGCTCTGGGATACGGGGTCGCTGAGCCAGATGGGCTGGGGCGGACTCCTACCCGCCCTGTGGCTGGTTCCGCCCTTGCTGCTGGTGATTGTGCTGATGCGCCGCCCCATAAACATGGCGGTGCTGGGCGATGCCCAGATGCGCATGCTGGGCCTGTCGCCGCGGCTGTTGAAAGCGGTCGTGATCGGGGTGGGGACGATCCTGACCGCGTTGGCGATCCATCTGGCCGGCCCCCTGGGATTCATCGGCCTGGTCGCGCCCAACCTGGTCCGCTATGGGCTGGGCATTCGCTGGCCGTCGCGATTGCTGCCGCTGGCGGGATTGTGGGGCGCGGTCCTGACGCTGGGGGCCGACGCGCTGGTCACCGGACTCAAGGGCTGGATCGACCTGCCGCTGGGGACGCTCTCCGCCATGATCGGGTCGTTGGCGGTGCTGCTCCTGCTGCGGGTGATGGCCCGCCCGGGCCCGGCGGCGCAGGCGGATGTCTTTTCCGGTGAGCCGGGCGGTACTCGCTGGCCCGTGGGGCCGACCGGCCTGGCGCTGGGGCTGCTGGGTGCACTGGGGTTGGGCATGCTGGACGGCGCGACAACCATCAGGCTGGGCGACCTGCTGGCCGGGGAGAACTGGGCCTGGACACTGGTGGATCTGCGCTTGCCGCGTCTGCTGGTCGATGCCTGCGGCGGTGCCCTGTTCGCCATGAGTGGGCTGATCCTGCAGTCGGTGACCCGCAATCCGCTGGCCAGTCCCAGTGTGCTGGGTGTCAGCCAGATGGCGGCGCTGGCGGTACTGGCCGGTCTGGTGGTGAGTCCGGACCTGATCGTCGCCGCGCGGCTGCCGTTTGCCTGGGCCGGGGCGGCCCTGGCTTTGTGCCTGATTGTCGGGCTGAACCTGCGTCATGGCCTGGAACCACTGCGGCTGATCCTGACCGGCTTCGCGCTGACCGGTCTGGCAATGAGTGTCACCAGCCTGTTGATTGCCTACCACAGCCAGAATGTCGTGCTGGCCCTGATCTGGATGACGGGCAGCAGCTATGCCGCTACCTGGACCGATGTCATCAGTCTGGCGCCCTGGCTGGGACTCGGGCTGGTCCTGGCCTGGCTGGGCCGGCGCTGGATGGATCTGCTGGCGCTGGGCGACGGGGTGGCGGACAGCCTGGGGCTGGCCTCCACCCGCAAGCGGCTCTGGTTGCTGGTGCTGGCCAGCCTGATGATCGCCTCCGGCGTCAGCGTGCTGGGGCCCGTCGCCTTCGTCGGTCTGCTGGTCCCCCATGCCGTGAGGCTGCTGGGATTCCAGGGTTATCGCCAGCGGCTGGTGGTCACGCCGCTGCTGGGCGCGTTGCTGCTTGTCCTGGCGGACATCCTGGGGCAGCGCCTGCTGGCGCCGCTGGATATCCCGCTGGGGATCATGACGGCGGCGATCGGGGCACCGGTGTTCCTGGTGCTGCTCAGTCGAACCTATCTGCGTCGGGAGTAAGGCATGCGTTGCGTGGGAATCATTCTGCTGTGCCTGACGCTGTTGAACGGTACGGCGCTGGCCGCCGGTCCGGATGTCGTGGCCTACCGGTCGGATGACCTGCCGGAACAGCCACAGAGGATTGTGACCCTGGATGACCTGTCCACCGAACTGGCGGTGTCGCTGGGGCTCCGGCCGATTGGCGTGGCCAACCTGGCGGGCTATCGGCGCTGGGTGAAGCTGGGAGCCGATCACCTGGACGATGCGGTGGCGCTGGGCTCCTCCCAGCAGCCCAGCCTGGAACGGCTGGTGAGCCTGAAACCGGACCTGATCCTCGGTGTGGCCGGTCTGCACGGTGCGTTGTTCGAGCGACTCGATGCGCTGGCGCCGACGCTGCTGTGGGATGTGTCGCTGGCGCCGGCCCCGCAGGATGCCGTCACCAAAGGTGAGTGGATGCTGGAGCGGCTGGCGGGACTGACCGGGCGGGAGTCCGAGGCGGGGCGGGTGCTGGACCGGTTGCAGGCCGCGCTGGACGAGGCGAAAGGCATTGCGCAGGCCCGGGGCCTGCGCGATGAACCCCTGGCCGTTCTCTACCCGCTGACCCAGCAGGGCCTGTTTATCGTTTCCAATGAGCAAACGCTGGTGGTGAGTCTGGCGGACCGGCTGGGCGGGCGTAATCCCTGGTCTCTGCAGGCCGCGCACCGGCTGCACCGGCGCATTGAAATCAATGAGGTGGCTCACCAGCCAGACCTGAACGTGCTGTTCATCGGCGGGTTCCGGCAGGCCCCGTTCTTCCAGTCCAGACTCTGGCGGTCGCTGCCGGTGGCCCGGCGGCAGGACTACGGCTTCCTCGATACGCCTTACTGGTCCTACGGGGGCCCCTGGTCGGCGACGGTGATCGTCCGGCAAATGGCCGAGGCGCTGCGGCAGATGCAGGGAGCCCCGGGTGGCTGACGGATGGAGCGGTCGCGGCGGGGAATGTCTTAAATTTTCGGGATCGCCAGTCGTCTTTAGAAGCAACAGACAGGGACGGGAGTCCCCGGAATCCGATCGGTCAGACGAGGTGCATGATGAGTTTTGACAGCGACAACACCATTTTCCAGGTCGTCATCAACGGCGAAGAGCAGTATTCCATCTGGCCGGATTACAAGGCGATCCCCGAAGGCTGGCGGGCCGTCGGCTTCAGCGGCGACAAGGCGGCCTGCCTGGCGCACATCGAGTCGGAATGGACGGACATGCGCCCGAAGAGCCTGCGCGATGCCATGGCCGGAGCGTAAGCGCCATGGATGCCGTTATCGAACAGGCGGAGGCGGCCGGGCTTTCCCTGCGGGAAGGCTTTCCGCTGACCGTACAGGCGACGGATCGCCAGCGGGGCCTGGAGCAGGCCTTCAGCGTTATTCGTGATCAGGTGGATCGTCGCCTGGAGCGGGACGGTGCCATCCTGTTCAGCGGGTTTGCCGATCCCGGCGTCGAAGGTTTCCAGGCGTTTGCCGCGGCTTTTGGCCATCCCCTGCTGAGCTATGAGTTTGGCTCCACCCCGCGCAGCCAGGTGACCGGTGGTGGCGTCTACACGTCCACCGAATACCCGGCGCACCACTCGATCCCGCTGCATAACGAGCAGGCCTACACCACCGAGTGGCCGATGCGGATCTGGTTCTATTGTGCCCGGGCGGCGGACGAGGGTGGCGAGACGCCCATCGCCGACAGCCGCCGCGTCTACCGCCGGATCGACCCGGCCCTGCGTCGACGGTTCGAGGAGAAGGGCCTGCGCTACGTGCGCAACTATGGCAACGGTCTGGATGTGGACTGGCAGCAGGTGTTCAACAGCGACGATCCCGCCGCGGTCGAGGCGTACTGTCGTCGACACCGGATCGACTGGGTCTGGAAAGACGACGGCACCCTGCGGACGTCCCAGCGCTGCCAGGCGGTGGCCCGCCACCCGCGCACCGGGGATCGGGTCTGGTTCAACCAGGCGCACCTGTTCCACGTGTCGGCGCTGGATCCGGAAATGCAGGAGGTGTTGCTGGAGACGGTCGGCGAGGCGGACCTGCCGCGCAATGTCTACTACGGCGATGGAACGCCCCTGGAGAGTTCGGCCCTGGACGTGATTCGGGGCGTGCTGGACGAGTCCCGCATCGTCTTCCCATGGCAGACCGGTGATGTCCTGATGCTGGACAACATGCTGACGGCCCATGCCCGGCAGCCATTCAGGGGACCGCGGAAAGTGGTGGTGGCCATGGCGGAAGGCGTTTCCCTGGAGTCCCTCGAGCAAACCGCGATACCGGAGGCTGCCCATGACTGAGGTTATCGATCGAGCCGCGTTGCCGTTACCGGACGGCCGCATGCTGCAGGCCAGCGCCGAAGGGCGTCGCATCACGCTCGCTGTCGCCGGCCAACCGTCGATCCAGTTTGGTATAGGACCCGATGCGCCAACACTGGGTGTCGACGTGATGGAGTGTGGCGAGCGGGATCCGCAGCAGGCCGTATGGCTGGCGAGTTACTGGCTGTTTGCCACACGCCCCGGGAGCCAGTCGCTGGAGTGGTCGGGGCTTCCCCTGACCCCTGCAATGCGAGATGCGGGGCTGGTCATGCCGGCGGCGGATGGCGGCTGGCAGACGCTGCGTACGGCCTTCTGGCAATTGCCGTCTCCCTGGCTTCGGAGCGGGACCGGGGCCGATTTTCCCCAGGCCATGCAGATGGTCTCGGGCGTGCGCTTCCCCCGTCGCCCGCCCAAACCGGTGGGCGAGGTGTACCGTCGTTTCGATGCCCGGCTGGGAAGCTGGATTTCACTGCGGACGCTGGATATCGAGCAGGATCTCGAGCGCTTCAACCGCTGGCAGAATACGCCGCGCGTCGAGAAATTCTGGGAAGAGGGCGGCTCGCTGGAAACCCATCGGGCGCACCTGGAGAAGCTCGCGGACGATCCCCACTGCCTGCAACTGATCGGGTGCTTCGACGACGAGCCGTTTGCGTTCTTCGATGCCTACTGGGCGCGGGAAGACCGGATCGGGCCCTACTACGAAGCGGACCATTACGACCGCGGGATTCACATGCTGGTGGGCGAGGAGCACCATCGCGGACCGCACAAGGTGGCCAGTTGGCTGCCGGCGCTGGTGCACTACCTGTTCCTGGACGACCCGCGGACCCGGATGATCGTGTCCGAGCCGCGTTCGGACAACGACCGCATGATCCATCACCTGCAACGGATTGGCTTCCACCGGCAGAAGGATTTCGATTTTCCCCACAAACGGGCCGCTATGATGGCGCTGACACGGGAGTGTTTCTTTGACCGCTGCTACCTATGCTGACGCCGGACAGTCGTTTACGCCGGTAACGGCCACAAGCCGATGATCTCTGCGCTGGCCCCCCTGTTCGTGGGCGACTTTGCCCGCTACCGTGATGTCCTGGTTCTCAGGGATGATCCGCGCGCGTCGTTTCCGGCCCGGGATCTGACTGATCCCGACGGCCTCCTCTGGCTGCTGGAGCAATACGAACCCGGGTTGTTGGATGTCGACCGCCGGGCGCTGGTTTCCCAGTGGTCGCGAACCTATTTCCTGAAGCTGACCGTGCCGACGGTGGCAGCCAACCTGCTGCTCAACCGCCAGTTGCCGGTGGGACTGGATACGATGGATATCGTTCTGGATGACGCGGGGCTGCCGGCTGCCTTCAGGATCCCCCACGGAGGTGAGGTTTGGCGTTCGTCGCCAGCCGGGCCGTTCGAGCGTTTCGGAACGCTTCTGGATGACAACTTCTCGCCCTTCATCGAGGCCATGAATCGCCATGTCAAAGTCTCGCGCACCGTGCTTTGGAGCAATGCGGCCAACTACTTCGAGTGGTTGGTGTCGGCCATGGCGCAGTTGCCTGTCCCGGAGCCGGTGCTCAAGGACGGTCGGGCATTGATCGATACTGAGCGCCGCCCCGATGGCTCGCGCAACCGGATGCATGCGCCGGTGCGGTACCTAAAGCGGGAGTGCGGCCCGTCGCCGCTAAGACAGCGCCGGCATTGCTGCATTCGCTACCTCCTGCCGGATCTGGATCTTTGCGAAAACTGCCCGCATATCGATAGGCCACCGAAAGGTGCCAGGGCGGCGGGCTAGCGTCGGTTGTTCGAGCCTTCGGGAGCGACGATCGCCCATCCAGGGTGTTGCGGTCCGCGCCGTTCAACAGCCACCCGCTAATAAACCACGGCAATCCGATCCCCTTCGGTATTCGGATGCGGCATGACCGACATCGGGATGCCGTAGATGGCCTGTAGGGTATCGCTGCTCATCAGCTCGTCCGCACTTCCCTGGACCAGCAGTCTGCCGCTGTGCAGGGCGATCAGGTGATCGCAGTAACGGGCGGCCATGTTGATGTCGTGGAGGACGACGACCACGCCAATATCCAGATGATTGCAGAGCTGATGCACCAGCGACAGGACTTCCACCTGATGGGCGATGTCCAGCGCGGAGGTGGGTTCGTCGAGTAACAGGTAGCGGGGGTTCTGCGCCAGCAGCATCGCGAGCCAGACCCGCTGCCGCTCGCCGCCGGACAGGGCGTCCACGGCGCGATCGGCAAAGTCTTCGATGCCGGTCATGGCCATCGCCCGGTCCACCTGTGCCTGATCTTCCTGCGAAAAGCGGCCCAGCGCCCCATGCCACGGATAGCGCCCGAAACGGACCAGGTCGGTCGCCGTCAGGCCGTCCGCCGGTGGCAACTGCTGCGGCAGGTAGGCGATCTGCCGGGCCAGTGCCCGATCGCGCCAGTCCGCAAGCGGGGTGTCCTCCAGCGTGATCTGCCCATCGCTGGGTGTCAGCTGCCGTGCCAGCAACTTGATCAGGGTCGATTTGCCGGAGCCATTGTGCCCGATCAGGCCGATCATGCGACCGTGGTCGATCCTGAGATCGAGCGGGTGGAGGAGGGTCTTGCCTGGAATTCGGTAGGTCACGGCATCCAGTGTGAACATCGGGCTCTCGCAAGGTACGGCAGTAGAGGAAGTCCGATGGTATGCTAAATGTTAATCGTTATCAATAACGATGGCGCCGGATCAACAGCGCGGACTCAGGCGGCGGTCACCGCGACCAGGCCCAGAATCCGGTCCCCGCTTTGCGTCAGCAGGGCATCCAGTTCCCGGCCGGCCGGCCACCCTTCCGACAGATCCATCCGCAGCCGCAACCGGGCCCTGCCGTCGTCCGCCAGGGTCAGCACCTCGGCGTGCTCAAAGTAGAATCGCTTCAGCGTGATGGGGTAGAGCGCCTTGAACAGGCACTCCTTGAGGGAAAAAATCCGGGTGAGACAGGCGCCGGGCGTCCCGGACAGGGCGTCGGCGAATCGGGTGATCTCATTCGGTGTCAGGATCTGGTGAGCCAGCTTGCGGGCCCGGCTGTCCGGCATCACCACTTCAGCGTCAAGGCCGACTCCGGCATAGTCGCGATCATGGCCGACGATCGCGGCGGCCCAGCCCTGGGTATGGGTAATCGAGCCCACCATGCCCTGTGGCCAGCGGGGGGCCCGGTCTTCACCGGTGCCGGGATAGATGGCCAGCTTCGCGGTCCGGTGCAAGGCCTCGCGGGCGCAGAGTCGGCCGGCCAGGTATTCGGTCTGGCGTTTGGAAACCGCCCGCTGGACCGTCGCCGGCGGGACCATATTGCAGTCCCGGAAATCGCCCGGGCGCAGCCGGTCAGCATCGAAGTCGAGGGAGATCAGCTGCAACCCGGGCAACGGCTGGCGCCACGGCCAGTCGTCCCCAAGGTTGCTGCAGCAAGAGGGCAGGGAAGTCATCGGTGACGTCCCCTTGCCGGCTTATACGTTGAAACGGAAGTGAATGACATCACCGTCCTGGACGACGTAGTCCTTGCCTTCCAGGCGCCATTTGCCGGCCTCCTTGGCACCCTGTTCGCCGTTGTTCTCGACGAAGTCGTCATAGCTCACCACTTCGGCGCGGATGAAACCCTTCTCGAAGTCGGTGTGGATGACGCCGGCCGCCTGCGGGGCCGAGGCGCCGATGCGGACGGTCCAGGCGCGGACTTCCTTGACGCCGGCGGTAAAGTAGGTCTGCAGGCCGAGCAGCTTGTAGCCGGCGCGGATGACGCGGTCCAGGCCGGGCTCTTCCATGCCCATTTCCTCCAGGAAGATGGACTTCTCATCGTCTTCCAGTTCGGCAATTTCCGCTTCCAGCTTGTTGCAGATGGGTACGACCACGGCGTTTTCCTCCGCCGCGATGGCGCGCACCTTATCCAGGTGCGGGTTGTTCTCGAAGCCGTCCTCGTTGACGTTGGCGATGTACATGGTGGGCTTGACCGTCAGCAGGCACAGCTCGCGGATCAGTGCCATCTGGTCGGCGTCCAGCTCCATGCTGCGCACCGGCCTGCCTTCGTTCAGCACCGGCAGCAGGGTCTGGAAGATTTCCAGTTGGGCCTTGGCGGTCTTGTCGCCGCTCTTGGCGACGCGCTCGACCCGCTTGATGCCTTTCTCGACGGTTTCCAGGTCAGCCAGGGCCAGTTCGGTGTTAATGACCTCGATGTCGGCTACCGGGTCCACCTTGTTGGCAACGTGGATCACGTTGTCGTCCTCGAAGCAGCGGACGACCTGGGCGATAGCGTCGGTCTGGCGGATGTTGGCCAGGAACTGGTTGCCCAGGCCCTCGCCCTTGGACGCCCCGGCGACCAGGCCGGCGATGTCGACGAATTCCATGGTGGTTGGAATGACCTTCTGCGGCTTGACGATTTCCGCGAGCTTGTTGAGGCGCGGGTCGGGCATGCCGACAACGCCGGCGTTCGGCTCGATGGTGCAGAAGGGGAAATTCTCCGCCCCGATACCCGCCTTGGTCAGCGCGTTGAACAGGGTGGATTTGCCGACGTTGGGAAGGCCGACGATGCCGCAGTTAAAACCCATGAAAAGCCTCTGCTGGATGCGAAAAAATTTGATGCTGGATTATACCGATGTGGTCAGGCCGGTGCGAATATGCAAAGGCCGAATACGGAAATGGAGCTGGCCCGCCGGGGCCGGGGCCGTTCAGGCGTTCGGACGAACGCTGTGCAGGGCGTTCATAGCCTTGGCCAGGTTGCCATCGAGCACGTCCGGCAGCACGCGCATGATCTCGTCGCTGATGGTGTCCAGGTGGGTGGTGTCCGCCTTGGTCAGGCGACTGAGCACGTAACCGGTCACCTTGCGGCTGTCGCCCGGATGGCCGATGCCAATGCGCAGGCGCTGGAAGTCTTTGGTGCCCAGGTGGGCAATGATGTCCCGCAGACCGTTATGGCCACCGTGGCCGCCGCCTTGCTTGAAGCGGGCCGTACCGGGAGGCAGGTCGAGTTCGTCGTGGGCGACGAGGATCTCTTCGGGCTGGATCTTGAAAAAGTCCGCGAGGGCTTTGACGGACAGGCCGCTGCGGTTCATGAACGTGGTGGGATTCAGCAGGTGCAGGTCATGCCCTTGCCACTGAATGCGGGCATAGAGCCCGTGGTACTTCTTTTCAGGACGAAGGCCCTGACCCGCGGCGCGGGCCAGGGCCTCGACGAAGAGGGCACCGGCGTTATGCCGGGTGTTCTCGTAATCCGCACCGGGATTACCGAGACCCACCACCATGCGTACGGCCTGTGCCATGGGCGGGGATTACTCCTGGCCGCCTTCTTCTTCGCCTTCACCTTCCTCGGCTTCGTCGGCCTTGGTGCCTTTCGGCAGGTGAACGGAAACAACCGCCTGGTCGTGGTCTTCACCCTGCAGCAGCGCGGCAACCTTGACGCCCTTCGGCAGTTTCAGGTCGCTCAGGTGCAGCGTCTGGTCCATCGCGATGTCCATCATGTCGACTTCGATGAACTCCGGCAGATCCTGCGGCAGACAGATGACTTCCACTTCGTTCAACTGGTGGTTGACCGCGCCGCCCTGCAGTTTGATGGTCGGTGCGCTTTCTTCGTTGATGAAGTGCAGCGGTACGTTGACGTGAATCTCGTGGTCCTTGTCAACGCGCAGGAAGTCGGCGTGGGTCAGGATCGGCTTGTACGGGTGACGCTGCAGGTCCTTCAGGATGACGCTTTCCTTCTTGCCATCCACATCCAGGGTCAGGATGTGGGAGAAGAAAGCCTCGTTCTCCAGGGCCTTTTTCAGGTCGTTGTGCCACAGGGAGATGGACCGGGCGTCCTTGTCGCCACCGTAGATGATGGCAGGGATTTTACGTTCTTCGCGACGCAGGCGGCGGCTCGCACCTTTCCCCTGGTCGTCACGAAGGAATGCTTCGAGTACGAATTCTTGGGCCATGATGTCTTCCTCAATGTTCACCGTTGCTGTCTCGCGACCAAGATCAGCAGGGTGGTTCCAAAATCCCGGAAACCAGCCGAAACCATTTTCCGGGGCTCAAACAAACAAGGAGCCCTTTGTGGGCTCCCTGTTCATTAATTCAGTAAAATCGCGGACTTACTCAAACATCGCGCTGATCGATTCTTCGTTGCTGACGCGACGGATCGATTCAGCCAGCAGTCCGGCCATTTCGAGGGGGCGGATTTTATCACAATTGCGCGCTTTGTCACCCAGCGGAATGGTGTCACAGACCACGAGCTCGTCCAGTTGCGAGGCGTTGATGTTCTCGATCGCCGGACCGGACAGGACCGGGTGGGTGATGTAGGCGACGACGCGGGAGGCGCCGTGCTCTTTCAGCGCGTTGGCCGCCTTGCACAGGGTGCCTGCGGTGTCGACGATATCGTCCACCAGGATGCAGGTCTTGTCCTGCACGTCACCGATGATGTGCATCACCTGGGAGACGTTGGCCTTCGGACGACGCTTGTCGATGATGGCCAGGTCGGCATCGTTCAGGCGCTTGGCCACGGCCCGGGCGCGAACCACGCCGCCCACGTCCGGGGACACCACGATGAAGTTTTCGAAGCGCTGGCGTTCGATGTCGTCGAGCAGGACCGGGGTGGCATAGATGTTGTCCACCGGGATGTCGAAGAAGCCCTGGATCTGGTCGGCGTGCAGGTCGACGGTCAGGACCCGGTCGATGCCGATGCTGGTGATCATGTCCGCCACGACCTTGGCGCTGATGGACACCCGGGTGGAACGTACGCGACGATCCTGGCGGGCATAGCCGTAGTAGGGCACGACGGCGGTGATGCGTGTGGCGGACGCGCGACGCAGGGCATCGGCCATCACGATCAGTTCCATCAGGTTGTCGTTGGTTGGGTAGCAGGTCGGCTGGATGATGAAGACATCGTGGCCACGGACATTTTCGTTGATTTCAACGGTGGTTTCGCCATCGCTGAATTTGCCGACGGTCGCTTCACCCAATGGAATGTGCAGCTTCTGGGCGATACTGCGGGCGAGTTCCGGGTGGGCGTTGCCGGCGAAAATCATTAACTTGGACACGACGGAGTCCTTCTCAGTTTCAGCGTTGAGTTCAGAAGAAGCGGGAGAAAGGTGGCTGGGGTGGCAGGACTCGAACCTGCGAATGACGGGATCAAAACCCGTTGCCTTACCACTTGGCGACACCCCAGTATCGTGCTTTTTCGGCATCAGTCTAGCTCTGTCAGCTTTGTGTGAAGCGGTGAACTGTTCACCCCTCTCGTGACGAACCCGGTGATGCCGGAGGGTCTGGAATCCCAAACCTCGAGGGCCTTGGATTCTGTTGGGAAACGTCCAAATATGCAAGCCCCGGTTCCGGTTAATCTTGCAGGTCCGAATTGTGAAAGCCAGTCCCGGCTTTTTTCAACCTCAGGATACAGCTTACAGACTATATCCTCACAGTCGTTTCGGTACCTTGAGGCGTCTCCCTCAAAAGCGGGCGCTATTGTGATTGGCGGTGTATTCCTTGTCAACCCTTCCTCGGAAAAAATCATTCCAGTGTTTATGTTGCAGTCCGGTTTGATCACGACATACCAGTCTTCGGGAGGATCACAGGGGGTCAGCTTCTCGCCGATGCCTTCGGCAAACGCCGCGTGACCCCGCACGAAGACCGGCACATCCGCACCCAGTTGCAGACCCAGTTCCGCCAGGCGGTCGATCGACAGGCCCAGTTGCCAGAAATGGTTGAGGCCGAGCAGTGTGGTCGCGGCGTCGGAGCTGCCGCCGCCGATACCGCCGCCCATAGGCAGTCGCTTGGTCAGGTGAATATGGACGCCCGGCAGCTCCCGGCCGGCTTCGGCCTGCAGCAGGCGGGCGGCCCGCATGATGAGGTTGTTTTCCTGCGGGACCCCGTCGATGGCCGGTTCCAGGGTGACCCGGGAGCCGGAGGTGGGGGAAAAGGTCAGCTCGTCGCCATGTTCGAGAAACTGGAACAGGGTCTGGAGCTCATGGTAGCCGTCGGGACGGCGTCCGATGATATGCAGGAAGAGGTTGAGCTTGGCCGGCGCCGGCAGTGTGAGCGTCATGTCTGCTTGCCGAGCGCCTGCCACTGTGTGATCACCAGCCGTATGCGGCGATCCCCCTTGAGGGCGGTGATGCGCGCCGGGAGTGCCGGGTAACCGTCGATAAAGGACTGACGGCGGTCGATGCGGATGTCCCAGCCCTGCTGACGGATAGCCGCCAGTTCGCCGCTCTTGTCGAACAGGAGCTCGAAGTCATCGCCCGGCGCCGGCAGGCCGCGAATCCACCAGGTCAGGCTCTCCAGCGGGAAATGCCAGCCCGTGGCCGCCTGGATCAGCGCCTGGGGGTCGTTGGATCGGTAATTCTTGCCGTCCGGCATGGTCAGGCTGAGGTAGCCGGGCATGCCTTCCAGCTCGGTGCGTCCGACGCCGAGAAAGGCCGAGGACAGCAGCAGGTGGTACTGCCCGTCCATCTGCTGCCACTGGTTGATGATGGCCGAACCACTGTCATCGGGCTGCTTGACTGCCAGTTTGCCCTGCAGCTCCCAGCGGGTGAGCTGCGCCAGTTGGGCGCTGCGCCCGGCCCAGCCAGCCGGCGGCTGGTTGGTCAGGCCATCCGGCAGAGGTGCCTTGGGAACGCTGGCACAGGCGGCTAGCGTCAGTATCAGGATCAGGGCAGCGCCGTACCGCAGCGCGGTCATTGGGGACGAACTCAAAGATCCCGCTCCTCACCCAGCCGCTCCATGGTGGCCGGAATCAGGGTGTCGTCCGGATGCTCGTCCAGGGCGCGGCGCCAGACCACGCGGGCCTGGTCCTTATCGCCATTGACGTAGAGTACCTCGCCATAATGAGCCGCCACTTCCGGGTCAGGGAAGGCGTCATAGGCGCGGCGCAGGTAATCCAGCGCCTGGGCCATGTTGCCGAGTTTGTAGTGGACCCAGCCGACACTGTCGAGGATGGCGGGGTTGTCCGGGTCCAGCTTGAGGGCTTTCTCCAGCAGTTCCCGGGCTTCCTTCAGCCGGTCGGTTTTCTCGGTGAGGATGTAGCCGAGGGCATTCAGCGCCACGGCATTGTCCGGATGGCTGTCGATGATCTGGCGCAGGTCGGCCTCGGCTTCTTCGGTACGGCCCAGTTCGTCGAACAGCATGGCCCGGGCGTAGCGGATGCGGGCGTTGTCCGGGAACGATTGCAGGGCCTCGGTGGCGGCGCCAAGGGCGTCGTCATTCTGGTCCAGGTCGAGCAGGGTGTTGACCTCCACCAGCCAGAGGCTTTCCGCCAGGTCCGGCATTTGCTGGCGCAGGGCGCGCAGGTCCCGCAGGGCGTTGTCGAGATCGCCGGTGCTGCCGCGCAGGTAGGTGACGCGGGAGACGGCTGGCAGGAAGTGGTTGCCCTCGCTCACCTGGCTGTACTGCGAGATCGCCTCCTGGGTGTCGCCTGCCTCGTCGGCGATGCGGCCCAGGTAGTAATGCGCCTCGTTGGCATGCTCCTGCTGGTCGACGAGGATCTGCAGCGACTCCCGGGCATCGTCGGTATTGCCGTTCTCCAGGGCCACCAGGGCGTAGGACAGGCGCAGTTCCGGAACATCCGGGAAGCGCGTCATCAGGTCCTCGAACTGGTCTTCGGCCGCTTGCATCTGCTTCTCTTCAATCAGCATGCGGCCATAAAGGGTGCCCAGCTTGCGATTGTCCGGATAGCGACGGGACTGGTAGCGCAGGTAATCCAGGGCTTCTTTCTTTTGTCCCATTTGGTAGAGCAGGTCGCCGCGCAGGATGATCGCGGGCTGGAAAACCGGCTGTTTCGAATCGTCCAGCAACGGATCCAGCTTGTCCATGGCGGCCTGGGGATCGCCCTGGGACTTGAGCAGCAGGGCGATGCCATACTGGATCTCGCGGTTGTCCGGGTGGCGTTTCTCCAGGTCCTGGTAGAGTTTCAGCAGCTGTGCCTGGTCTTCCTTGGGCAGGCGCGCCGAGAGGGCGGCAAGGTCGTCGAAGTCCGCATCCTCGCCCTGGGCCAGGATCTGCTCCATGTGGTAGAGCGCCAGGTCGAAGTCTTTCTGGCGGACATACTGGATGGCCGCAACCCGGTGAGCCTCCAGGCTGTCCGGTTCTACCTCGAGCCACAGGTTGGCCAGTTGCAACTGGGCGTTGTCGGCGTTCAGGGACTGGGCGATGCGCATGGCGCGTTTGATCACGCCCAGGTCGCGGGATGATTTGGCCGCTTCCACGTAGTTGACCAGGGTGACGTCGTAGCGGCCACGCTGGGCGGCGACTTCGGCCGCAAGCAGGCTGTAGAGCGTGTCCTGATCGAAATCGGCGTAATTGATCTTGTCTTCGGGGGGCGGCGTAACGGCCTGCTGTTCGGTCGATTTTCCGGTATCGGTCTGGTTATCTGTCCCGGATAGGTTGGCGCAGCCTGCGAGCCCGAGTCCCAGAAGGACGGTTACAACAGAAAAAACAGGTTTCATGGTACGTCCGATGGCCATTGGCTTGAGGGACCTCTGATTAATCCATTCGCGTGTCGTCACGTCTGTCAGCACATCCCTGTAAAAGTTCGCGGAATCACTGGAAATAACATTCCTGAGTCGGAGGCCACTGACTCACTTCCGGGGGCGCCCTGAAAGCTGCCGGATCTGGTGCGGCAAATCGACGCGGCGCTTCCGGTCTGAGCGGGTCGTCCCGCATCGCCATGGCCAGGAGCCATGGCGCCGGGAGTCCAGCACCCTGAAAACCGGAGACGCTCTGCAATGAGTCCGAGGCTCCATTGTTGCTGGCTTATAATGGCACAAGGCTAAACGCTTGCCCAATGACTGTTTTCTCATGCGGTCCCGGGCTGATTCGGTACCAAAGTAGGTGGCGTAGCGGTAACCCGTGGGTAGCGCCGTCGGGATGCCGTCGCTAGAATGAGGCGTTAAGAAGTATCCTACTTTCCTATTTATCTGGTTACAGGTTTTCGCTGTTCGATGGCTTTATTGACACTGGGCATCAATCACCGAACCGCCCCCCTCGAGCTGCGGGAGCGGGTGGCGTTCACCCCGGAGCATATGGGGGAGGCGTTCGCGGCCCTGAAGGTCGTCGGTGGTGTCGGCGAAGCGGCCATCCTGTCCACCTGTAATCGCACCGAGCTCTACCTCGCGGCTGAGGACGACTGCGCCGACGCCGTGCTGCGCTGGATCGCCGGATTCCACGATATGGATGTCGACGAGCTGGCGGAGTCCTTCTATGTCTACACCAACGCCGAAGCCGTCCGTCACATGATGCGGGTGGCGTCCGGGCTGGATTCCATGGTGCTGGGCGAGCCCCAGATCCTGGGCCAGTTGAAGGAAGCCTATGCGCTGGCCCGGTCCCATGGCGCCAGTGGTTCGCTGCTGTCACGGCTGTTCGAGCAGAGTTTTTCCGTGGCCAAACGGGTCCGGACCGAAACCACCATCGGTGAGAATCCGGTGTCGGTGGCCTATGCCGCGGTGAGCATGGCACGCAACATCTTTTCCGACCTGCGCCGCAACAGGGCCCTGTTGATCGGGGCCGGCCGCACCATCGACCTGGTGGCCAGCCACCTGCGTCAGGCCGGTGTGCCCTCGCTGATCGTGGCCAACCGGACACTGGAACGGGCCCAGGAAGTGGCCCGGCAGCACGGCGGTCACGGTATCCTGTTGTCGGATATCCCCGAGCACCTGCCCGGCGTGGACATCGTGATTGCGTCCACCGCCAGCCAACTGCCGGTACTGGGCAAGGGGGCGGTCGAGCGCGCCCTGAAAATCCGTAAACACCGGCCGTATTTCATGGTGGATCTGGCGGTCCCGCGGGATATCGAGCCGGAAGTGGCGCAGATGGACGATGTGTACCTCTACGCCGTCGACGACCTGCGCCAGGTGATCGAGGAGAATGTGCGGTCCCGGGAAGGCGCCGCGCGGGAAGCCGAGCGGCTGATCGAGTCCGGTACGGATGACTTCCTCTATCAGTTGCGGGCGCTGGATGCGGTCTCCACCCTCAAGCAATACCGCAACCATGCCGAGGAGCTGCGTGACCTGGAAGTCGAGCGGGCGCTCAGGCAGTTGCGCAACGGCGGCGATCCGGAGACCCTGTTGCGCAGTCTGGCGCGCGGGATTACCAACAAGCTGCTGCATGAACCGTCGGTCCAGGTGCGCAAGGCCACCGCGGAAGGCCGCACCGAAGTCACCTACTGGCTGCGCGAGTTGCACCAGCTGGGCCGTGCCCAGGACGATCTGCTGGCACCCCCGTCGGCGGCGGACACCTCCGATGAGCCGGACCCTGCGCCTCAATCCCAATTCAATGATAAGATCTGACCACGCTTTTTCCGGACCCGCTCGGGTCCGCTGACCTGGACACGGCATGAAACCTTCGATTCAGACCAAACTTGATCGGCTCAACGACCGATTCGAGGAAGTGAGCGCGTTGCTCAGCGACCAGTCCATTATCGCCAACCAGGAGCGCTTCCGGGAGCTTTCCAAGGAGTTTGCGGACATCGAACCGGTGGTCCAGTGCTACCAGGCCTATCAGCGCGCCAATGCCGATGTGGCCGAAGCCCGGGAGCTGCTGCGTGACGGCGATGCCGACATGCGCGAGATGGCTGAGGAAGAGCTGGCATCGGCCCGCCAGAAGGTGGAGCAACTCGACGAAGAGCTGCAGCGCCTGATGATGCCGCGGGACCCGGACGACGGCAAGAACGCCTTCCTGGAAATTCGCGCCGGCACCGGTGGCGACGAGGCGGCCCTGTTTGCCGGCGACCTGTTCCGCATGTACAGCCGTTTTGCCGAAACCCGCGGCTGGAAAGTCGAGGTGATCAGCGACAGCCCCGGCGAACACGGTGGCTACAAGGAAATCATCACCCGGGTGACCGGCGACCAGGTCTACGGCGCGCTGAAATTCGAATCCGGTGCCCACCGGGTACAGCGGGTCCCGGAAACCGAATCCCAGGGCCGTATCCACACCTCCGCCTGCACGGTGGCGGTGATGCCGGAAGCCGACGAGGCGGACGCCATCGAGATCAACAAGGCGGACCTGCGGGTGGACACCTTCCGGGCGTCCGGCGCCGGTGGTCAGCACGTCAACAAGACGGATTCCGCGATCCGCATTACCCACCTGCCGACTGGCATCGTGGTGGAGTGCCAGGACGAGCGGTCCCAGCACAAGAACCGCGCCAAGGCCATGAGCCTGCTGTCGGCCCGGTTGCAGGACGCCGAGACCGAGCGCCAGCAGCAGTCCGAAGCCGCCCAACGCAAGAGCCTGGTGGGTAGCGGCGATCGCTCGGAGCGGATCCGCACGTACAATTTCCCCCAGGGCCGGGTGACCGATCACCGCATCAACCTGACCCTGTACAAGCTCGACGAAGTGATTGCCGGCGACCTGTCCCCGGTGATCGGTCCGTTGCAACAGGAGCGCCAGGCCGAGTTGCTGGCCAGCCAGGCGGATGAGTAACGCACCCGACACCGTCGCCGCTCTTCTCGCCGATGCCGCTGCCCGTATTGGCGGTGATTCGCCGCGGCTGGATGCCGAGTTGCTGCTGGAAGCCGTGCTCGACCGCAATCCCACCTGGTTCCGTACCTGGCCCGAGCATGAGGTGGCGCCGGCCGATGCCGCCCGTTTCCGGACCCTGGTCGAACGCCGGGTCGCCGGCCACCCGGTCGCCCACCTGCTGGGCCATCGGGGCTTCTGGACGCTGACGCTCGAGGTCAGTGACCGCACACTCATTCCCCGTCCCGATACCGAGTGCCTGGTGGAAGCGACGCTGGCTTTGCCGTTGCCGGAACAGGCCCGGGTTCTGGATCTGGGGACCGGAACCGGGGCCATTGCCCTGGCGCTGGCCAGCGAGAAGCCCGATTGGTCCGTCAGTGCCACCGATGCGGTGGAGGACGCGGTGGCGCTGGCCCGACGCAACGCGGAACGGTTGGGGTTGTCGGTTCAAGTGCACCGGAGTCATTGGTTCCGGAATCTGACCGCTGCCGGGTTCGACCTGATCATCAGCAACCCGCCCTATATTGCCGAGAGCGACCATCACCTGGACGAGGGCGATGTCCGCTTCGAGCCGGCGTCGGCCCTGGTGGCCGGGGCCGACGGGCTGGACGACATCCGCGAGATTGCCGCAACCGCACCGGATTGGTTGCAACCGGGTGGGTGGCTGCTGGTGGAGCACGGTTACGACCAGGGCGCGGCCGTGCGCGATCTGTTCCTGGCGGCCGGTTTCAGCGAGGTCGAGACCGGGCGTGATTATGGCGACAATGACCGGTACACCCTGGGACGAATCGGGAAGGGAGAATGCAATGCTGACGGATAACGAACTGATGCGTTACAGCCGCCAGCTGCTGTTGCCACAGTTGGACGTGCAGGGGCAGCTGCGACTCAAGCAGGCCCGTGTGCTGATTGTGGGGGCCGGCGGTCTGGGGTGCCCGGTGGCGCTCTATCTGGGCGGGGCCGGTGTGGGCCACCTGGTGGTTGCCGACGACGACCGGGTGGAGATGGCGAACCTGCAGCGCCAGGTGGCGTTCCGCCAGGACGACCTGGACCTGCCCAAGGCGAGCCGTCTGGCGGAGGCCGTCCGATCGATGAATCCGGAGATCGCGGTGGACGCCATCGAATCGCGCCTCGAAGGCGATGCCCTGCAGGCGCAAGTCGCCGCCGCCTCCCTGGTGGTGGATTGCACCGACAACTTCGCCACCCGCTTTGCCATCAACCGCGCCTGTGTCGACGCCGGCGTGCCGCTGGTGTCCGGTGCGGCGATTCGCGGGGAAGGGCAGGTGAGTGTGTTCGATACACGCGAGGCGGACCAACCCTGCTACCAGTGCCTGTATCCGGAAACCGGCGATGAGGACCTGCGCTGCTCCGAGGCGGGCGTCATCGGTCCGCTGGTGGGCATGATCGGCGCCTGCCAGGCGATGGAGGCCATCAAGGTGCTGGCCGGTGTCGGCCGGTCGCTGGTCGGCCGTCTGCTGTTGCTGGATGCCTGGCGCATGGAGTGGCGTGAGATGAAGCTGGCACGGGATCCCGGTTGCCCGGTCTGTGGTGGCCGTCACTGACTCGTGAATGCCCTGTCGCGGTTCGCGACGGGGTCCTGTCCGCGCACTTTAATGGAACGTTGGCGCCCGGTGCGGTGCCGTCCTGGTGCAATTTCCTCCCGCCCCAAAACCCCGTCCAATCCCCAAATGCCCGTCCTGCGCCGAAATAGCGCCATTGGTACGTCGATTGCTTCCCATGCACCGTCTATTCACTCCGGGAAAGGCTGCCGGCAAGGGCGTCGCTGCTGAACGGGGAGTGGGATCACGGTAATGACCCGTGATTGCCCCTCCTGCCGTCGATGAGCGACGACCGTCTTCCGATCGGTCCGATCCCATGGCTTAACGGGCGCCCGGCGCTCGTGGCCGACTCATCTCCAGCGGTAAGGCAGCCTGCCCGAGGCCATTCTTTCTTTCGGTAAAGGCAGGTGTATGTCGAACGGTTCCTTTCGTTTCCTCTCCTTCCAGGGCAAGACCCGCGTCCTCCATCTGAGCTGGATGGCGTTCTTCATCAGCTTTCTGGTGTGGTTCAACCACGCGCCGCTGATGGTGACCATCCGTGAGCAGTTCGGGCTGACCACCAGCGAAGTCAACGCGATCCTGCTGCTGAACGTGGCGCTGACGATTCCCGCCCGCATCCTGATCGGCATGCTGGTGGATGCGCTGGGCCCGCGCCGGGTCTATGCGCTGGTGCTCATCCTCTCGGGTTTTATCTGTGTGGCCTTTGCCATGGCGGATTCCTTTGAATCCCTGGCCATGAGCCGTTTCCTGCTGGGGTTTGTCGGCGCCGGTTTTGTGGTGGGCATTCGCCTGATCAGCGAGTGGTATCCGGCCTATGAGCTGGGGCTGGCGGAAGGCATTTACGGCGGCTGGGGCAACTTCGGCGCCGCCTTTGCCGGCCTCTCGATGCCGGCCCTGGCGCTGGCCTTCGGCGGGGACGATGGCTGGCGCTGGGCGGTCGCGGCCACAGGCGTGCTGTCGATCGTCTATGCCGTGCTGTTCTACGCCATGGTGCGGGACACACCAAAAGGCTCGACCTACTTCAAGCCCAAAAAAGGCGGGGCGATGGAAGTCACCAGCAAGGGGGATTTCGTGCTCTACGTGATCATGAACCTGCCGCTGTTCCTGGCCATGGGGCTGATCGCCTGGCAACTGGGGCCCGCCAAGCTGGGTCTGGTGGGCGTGACCACCACCAACCTGATCTATGGGGTGATCGCCGTCATGTGCGCGTTCCAGTTGCTGCGGATCTGGCAGGTGAACGGCCATGTCTTCCGCGAGCCGGTTCCGGATTTCGACCGCTATGCGTTCAAGCAGGTGGCGTTGCTGGACCTGGTCTACATGGCCAGCTTTGGCTCGGAGCTGGCGGTGGTGTCCATGCTGCCGCTGTATTTCCTGGATACCTTCGACATCTCGCCGGTGCTGGCGGGCATGCTGGGGGGCAGTTTCGCGCTGATGAACCTGTTTGGTCGGCCCGGTGGCGGGTACCTGGCGGACCGCTGTGGTCGCAAGCTGATCCTGCTGCTGATGCTGGCCGGCATCAGTGTCGGCTATCTGCTGATGGGCCAGATCAACGGCAGCTGGCCGTTGCCGCTGGCGGTCCTGCTGGTGATCTTCTGCTCCGTGTTCGTGCAGGGTGGCTGCGGTGCCGTCTACGCCTCGGTGCCGCTGGTCAAGCGCCGGCTGACCGGGCAGGTGGCCGGCATGGCGGGCGCCTACGGCAATGTCGGCGGTGTGGTCTTCCTGGTGGTGCTGGCGCAGGTGTCGCCGGCCGTCTTCTTCTATGTGCTGGGCGCGGTGGCCCTGGCCATCCTGGTGCTGGTGGCGCTGTTCATGGATGAGCCCAGCCCGCAGACCAGCGAAGTCATGCCGGACGGTTCGGTACGGATGATCGAGGTGCCATGAGCGGACGTTTAATGCTGCGCCTGGGGCAGTTCAGCAGTGCCGGGCGCAAGCCGGAGAATCAGGACAGCCTCGGGGCCCGCTACCCGGAAGGCGAGACGCTGTTGCTTAAAGGGGTGGCGGCGGTGATTGCCGATGGCGTCAGTGCGTCCCGGGCGGGTCGCGAGGCGGCGCAGGCCTGCGTGACCGGTTTCCTGCACGACTACTACAGCACGCCGGATTCCTGGGCCGTGGAAACTTCGGCCAGCAGGGTGCTGGGGGCCCTCAACCGCTGGCTGCATGGCCGCGGTCACGCCAGCCACGGCGGTGCCGGCGGCATGATCTGTACCTTCAGCGGGCTGGTGATCAAGAACAGCCGGGCCTATGTGTTCCATGTGGGCGACAGCCGCGTCTACCTGTTGCGGGGCGGCGACCTGGAGTGCCTGACCCAGGACCATCACGTGGTGGTGTCCGGCGACCGCCAGGCCCTGTCCCGGGCCATGGGTGTGGAAGTGAACGTGGAAATCGACGTGGCCCGGGTGGCGTTGGAGCCCGGTGACCGGCTGATCCTCACCACCGATGGCGTTCACGGCTACCTGTCGGCGGCGGAACTGCGGGAAGGCGCAGGCGTCGAGGATCCGGAAACCGCCGCCGAATGGCTGGTGACCCACGCCCTGGAAAACGCCAGCCCGGACAATCTCAGCGCCCAGGTGGTGGCGGTCGACCATCTGCCCTCACAGGATCTGGAAGCTCACTATGAACGCCTGAGTGCATTGCCGTTCCCGCCGCCGCTACAGCCCGGCCAGTCGCTGGACGGTTATCGCATCATTCGGGAATTGCACAGCAGCCGGCGTACCCAGGTCTATCTGGCGTCGCCGGACAACGGCCAGCCGCTGGTGGCGATGAAAACGCCGTCGCCCAACTACGTGGACGATCCGGCCTACATTGACCGGTTCATGACCGAATCCTGGGTGGCGCGACGGGTCAGCAATCCGCATGTGGTTCGTTTCCTGGAACCGCCGGAGAACCGCCAGTGCCTGTACTGCCTGACCGAATACGTGGACGGGCCGACCCTGCGGGCGTGGATGAACGATCATCCGCATCCGGAACCGGCCGAGGTGCGCGGTATCATACGCCAGGTCGCCGCCGGGGTGCGGGCGCTGCACCGGCTGGAGATGATCCACCAGGACCTGAAGCCGGAAAATATCGTCATCGACGGGGACGGCACCGCGAAGATTATTGACCTGGGCTCGGTGCGAATTCGAGGCATCGAGCAGATCGATGTGCCCTGGGATGGCGACGGCTACCACGGTACGGAAAGCTATGCCGCGCCGGAGTGCCTGGAAGGCGGGCGCGCCACGCCGGCTTCGGACCGCTACAGCCTGGGCGTCATCGCCTATGAAATGTTCACCGGCCGGCTGCCCTACGCGCGGTCACCCAAACCGTCGGCGCGGGCCCGTTTGCGCTATCGCAGTGCCCGGGAAGCCAATCCGGACCTGCCGCAGTGGCTGGATGCCTGCCTGGAGAAAGCGGTGGCGCTGCGCCCCCAGGATCGCTACCCGGCCCTGTCGGAATTCCTGCAGGACCTGGAGCATCCCAACCCGCAGTTGCTGCCGTCCGATAACCCGCCGTTGATGGACCGGGTGCCCACGGAGAACTGGCCGGTGATTGCCATCACGTCACTGCTGGTCAACGCGGCGTTACTGCTCTGGATCCTGGTCAACCATCACTGATCACGCAGGGCCTGGAAGCGGGCGATGGCCTCTTTCCGGGTTTCCTTCAGGTCCACGATGGGCCGGATATAGCCTTTGGGCACGGTGCCACCGGCGGCGGGGTTGTGGATGCGTTTGTTGTCCAGGTCCCGCAATTCCGGCACAAACCGGCGGATAAACGCGCCGTCCGGATCGAAGCGTTCGCTCTGGGTGACCGGGTTGAAGACCCGGAAGTAGGGCGCCGCATCGGTGCCGGTCGAGGCGCTCCACTGCCAGCCGCCGTTGTTGGACGCCAGGAAGCCGTCGGCCAGGTGGCTCATGAACCAGGCTTCCCCCTGGCGCCAGTCCAGGAACAGGTTCTTGGACAGGACCATGGCGGTCACCATGCGCAGGCGGTTGTGCATCCAGCCGGTTTCCCTCAGTTGCCGCATGGCGGCGTCCACCAGCGGGACGCCGGTCTCGCCGTTCTGCCACGCTTTCAAATGCTCTTCAGAGCGGTTCCAGACCAAGGCTTCGGTCTCTGGCTTGAAGGCCCGGTGCCTGCTCACCCGTGGATAGTGGTAGAGGATGTGCACGTAGAAATCCCGCCAGCAGATCTCGTTGATCCAGCCCCGGATGCCGGTCGTATCCCGTTGCTGGCGCATGGCGTCCTGCGCCGCTGTAAGGCACTGTCGGCCGGACAGGATGCCGCTGGCCAGGTAGGGCGAGACCAGGCTGGTGCCGTCGATCGCCGGAAAGTCCCGGTCTTCCTTATAGCGAGCGGCCCGCTTCTCCAGGAATTCCACCAGTGCCCTGTGTGCGGCCTCTTCGCCCACGGCCACGAGTGACGGTGGCGGATCCCGAAAGGCCTCCGGGGTGGCCGGGCGCGGCGGTGCCTGGATCGTCGGGCCCTGGGGCGCGGGGATGGCCAGGCACTGCGGCTGCGTGGTCTCCACCCAGTCCCACCAGCGACGGCAGAATGGCGTGAACACCGAATAGGGCTCGCCCTGTTGGGTCAGCACGCTGCCCACCGGGGCGACCGTCTGGTCCCGGTATTTGTGCAGGGTGATGCCCTGGTCGGCCAGTCGCTGGTGGGCGCTCTTGTCCCGTTGGCGCTCGTTGACGCCGTATTCCTCATTGATGTGAATCGTGCTTACGGAACGCTCGCGGGCCAGATTCGCCAAGGCGTCCAGGCTGTCGTCAAACCGGTCCGAGTGCAGGATGTGCAGCGGAATCCCCAGCCCGGCCAGTTGCCTGCCGAGGTCTTCCAGGTGATCCAGGACCAGCGCAACCCGCGCCGCTGACCAGTCGTGTTCGGCCCACTGGCCCGGTGTCAGCAGGAAGCAGGCTTCCACCGGTCCGTCGCCGGTACAGGCGGCGACCAGGGCCGGGTTGTCGGTGACCCGGAGATCGTTGCGGAACCAGGCAAGCTGCGTCATGTCACGTCCCTTCCATACATTGTATCGTCTGTCTTCCTGACCATGTATTCGCGGCGGCTGGATGTTTGGATTATAGTTAAATGAAATTATTGAATTTTATCGGCTGTTCCCCATGGGGATTAATGCTTACTTGAGCCCGGTGGTTTTCCGGTCTAAATAGTGCGCTGGAATCGGCTCCCCGTGGTCGATCCGTTTTTCCTTTCATCGCGAGATACACCATAGACCATGGAGCAGGCACAGGATGCACCCGGCCGTTGGAACCACGCGTTCCAGTTGATGTCCGGCCAGACCCAGAAACACGAACTCAGTGAAACCCGGCTCTGGGTGACGCTGCTCGACAACGAGTGGCAGGTGCGCTGGGAGCGGGATGCCGGTGAAACCGACCGCACCGAATGGCGTCAGCAGGTCAGTCATGTCCTGCCGGGCAGCGAGGTCAACCAGCACCGGTTTATCCGGCCCGACGAAGCGGGCGACGTCCTGTTTATGCCGGCCATGGCGGATCGACCGACCATGATTCGGCCCTACCAGCCGTTGACCATTCCGGCCGGCCGCGAGTGTACGATCTACGTGGCGACCCTGGTCTGGCTGCGGATCCTGGTGGGAAATACACGCACCCAGCTCATGGAGCTGCCACTGGCGGAACCGTCCCTGACCTGGGTTGGGCCTTCCACCATGGACGGCGAACTGTGCTACACGGCCCCGACCTTTGCCAGGCTGGTGCTGGATGCCGTGCCCAAGCGGCCATGGCGGGCCATCAGTCCGGTGCGGATCTGTAACCGGCGACCGGAGCCGCTGCTGCTGGAACGGTTCAGCCTGCCGACCCAGTACCTGTCGCTGCACGTCAACGAGCGCGGGCAGCTCTGGACGCCCCGGGTGACCGTGGCGTGTGATACCGACATGGAACACGCCGCCATGCGCATCTCCCGGCGTTTGCCGGCAGAGGCCGGAGAATGCGAGATGCTGGCCGCCGGGCGTATGCGCTACGACCGTGGCGTGCTGACCAAGGCGTTGGGCCGGATTTTCGGATAGGAGAAAGCTGTTGGACGGAATTGGAGAGGCGCTGACCCTTGAGCTGGGCAGCATCAACTGGGGCGCCTGGCTGCGGGTTGCGGTGTTGCTGGCCCTGGGCTTTTTGCTGGCAAGCCTGGCGTCGAAAGGCATGGGCGGCCTGTTGCGCAGCCGGTCGTCGCGGCATGTGACGGCCCTGTTCGGCCGGTTGGTGTTCTATGCGGTTTTCGTTGTCTTTATTATTGCGGCCCTGCGGGAGGCCGGCTTTGCGCCGGATGTCCTGTTGGGCGCGGCCGGCATACTGACGGTGGCGATCGGCTTTGCGTCGCAGACGTCCGCCTCGAACATGATCAGTGGCCTGTTCCTGTTGATGGAGAAGCCCTTCGAGATCGGCAACTTCATCGAAGTGGACGGCACCACCGGTGAAGTGATCGGGATTGATATGCTCAGCGTTAAACTGCGTACCGCCGACAACCTGTATGTCCGGATTCCCAATGAAACGCTGATCAAGACCCGGGTCATCAACCGCTCGCGGTTCCGTATCCGGCGCCTCGACCTGACCATCGGCGTGGCCTACCGGGAGAATGTGCATCGGGTTCAGCAACTGTTGCTGGGCCTGGCCAGGGACAGCGCACTCTGTCTGGAGGAGCCGAAACCGTTTGTCCTGACCAACGGTTTCGGGCCATCCTCCGTGGACCTGCAGTTTTCGTACTGGGTCCCCGCGGACAAGGTGCTGGATGGCCGCAGTTCCATGATGGAAGCGATCAAGGCCCTGTTTGACCGGGAGGGCATCGAGATCCCCTTCCCGCAAACCAGTATCCACGCAGGCAGCGCCTCGGCGCCGTTCCAGGTGCAGTTGATTCCGGAGACGACCCGACAGGAAGGAACCGATGACGACAAGCAAGAAGAACATTGATCCACTGGCGCTGACGCCGCTTGGCTGGCGGGAATGGTTGGGCCTGCCCGACCTGGGTATCGATCGCATCAAGGCGAAGATTGATACCGGTGCGCGCACCTCCTGTCTGCACACGTTTCGTATGGAGCCCTATACGGAGAAGGGCGAGCGCCGCGTCCGCTTCTGGGTCCACCCGGAGCAGAACAACCTGCATTCGGTGGTGGAATGCGACGCCCTGGTCCTGGACGAACGCATGGTCTCGGACTCCGGCGGCCACCGCGAACAACGGCTGGTGATCAGTACCACGGTGGTGGTGGGCGAAGCCCACTGGCCCATTGAAATGACCCTGACCAACCGCGATACCATGCGTTTCCGCATGCTGTTGGGGCGCACCGCCATGTCCGGTCGTGCGCTGGTCGTTCCCGAACACTCTTATCTGGCCGGTGACCCGGTCCCTGGGAGCTCTAAATGAAGATTGCCGTGCTTTCCCGCAACAAATCCCTGTACTCCACCCGTCGCCTGGTCGAAGAGGGGATTAACCGCGGGCATGATGTGCGGGTAATCGACTGCCTGCACTGCTACATGAACATCACCTCCGCCAATCCGGAGATTCACTATCGAAAGGAAATCCTGGATGACTTCGATGTGGTGATCCCGCGTATTGGTGCGTCGGTCACGTTCTACGGCACGGCCGTGTTGCGCCAGTTCGAGATGATGGGGGTGTTCCCGGTCAATGAATCCGTGGCCATCAGCCGCTCCCGTGACAAACTGCGCTCGCTGCAACTGCTGGCGCGCAAGGGCGTCGGCATGCCGGTGACCGGCTTTGCCAACAAGCCGGACGACGTGCCCGAACTGATCCGCATGGTGGGCGGCTCGCCGGTGGTGATCAAGTTGCTGCAGGGCACCCAGGGTATCGGTGTGGTGCTGGCGGAAACCCGCAAGGCGGCGGAGAGCGTGATCGAGGCCTTTATGGGCCTGAAGGCGGACATCCTGGTGCAGGAATTCATCAAGGAGGCCGGCGGCGCCGACATCCGCTGCTTCGTGATCGGTGACAAGGTCATCGCCGCCATGAAGCGTCAGGCCGGCGAGGGCGAGTTCCGCTCCAACCTGCACCGGGGCGGGACGGCCTCGCTGGTCCGTATTTCCCCGGAAGAGCGGCGCACGGCGATTGCCGCGGCCAAGGCCATGGGGCTGAACGTGGCCGGCGTGGACCTGCTGCGCTCCAGCCGCGGCCCGCTGGTGATGGAGGTGAACTCGTCGCCGGGCCTGGAAGGCATTGAAACGGCCACCGGCAAGAACGTGGCGGGCATGATCGTCGACTGGACGGAGAAGAACCAGAAGCCGTGGAAGACACGGACCAAAGGGAGGGGCTGACGATGGCGCGTGCGCCCTTCAAGATTGCGGGACACGAAATTCCCGCCGGATCCCGGCAGACGGTGGAAGTGCCGGTGGCGAAGCTCTATACCCACACGCCGCTGCATATCCCGGTGGAAGTGGTCCACGGCCGGCGCGATGGTCCGGTGATGCTGGTCTGTGCCGCCATCCACGGCGACGAGATCAACGGTGTCGAGATCATCCGCCGGGTCCTGCGATACGGGGCTTTACGTCACTTGCGGGGCACGCTGATCGCGGTGCCGATCGTCAACGTGTTCGGCTTTGTGCAGCGCACCCGCTATCTGCCGGACCGGCGTGACCTGAACCGTTGCTTCCCGGGGTCGGAGAGTGGCTCCCTGGGTGGACGGATCGCCTACCTGTTCCGCACCCAGATCATGGAAAGCGTCACCCATATCATCGACCTGCACACCGGCGCGATCCATCGCTTCAACCTGCCGCAGGTGCGCGCGGAGCTGAAGAATCCGGAAACCATCCGCATCGCCGAGGCTTTCGGTGCCCCGGTGATCCTCAATGCCAGCCTGCGTGAGGGCACTCTGAGGGAGTACGCGGACTCACTGGATATCCCGGTCATTACCTTCGAAGGCGGCGAGGCGCTGCGTTTCGACGATGTCATTATCTCCAGCGGTGTACGGGGGATTATCCGCGTGATGCGGGCGCTGGAGATGCTTCCCCCGAAGGCTTCGCGCATCAAGGTCCGGAAGCGCTCGGAGCTGGCGGAGAGTTCCACCTGGGTCCGGGCCGATATCGACGGCATCATGCGGCCGATCGTGCGCCTGGGACAGCGGGTGCGTAAGGGCCAGAAGCTGGCGGTGATCGCCGATCCCTTCGGCGAGACGGAAACCGCGCTGCTGGCGTCGGTGTCCGGCATCGTGATCGGCATGAACAACCTGCCGCTGGTGAACGAGGGGGAAGCGATCTATCACATCGCCCGCTTCGAGGAGTTGGCGGAAGCGGAGAAGGCGATGGACTATTTCCGCTCCAAGTTCGATTCGGAGGTGACCGAGGCGGTGTTGCCGGTGCATCCTTGGGACGATCGGGAGAAGTAGAGATTTCGCGAGGCGGGTTGCATTCGAAATGTAGCCGACGCTTTAGCTTCGGAGGGCCCGCCAGGGCCCCGTCTTTTCCGACCCGACGTTGATATTCCTCCTGCCCGGGCGCCTATGGCACCTCCGAAGCTAAAGAGGGTGTTGCAAAAGCCCCGGTACTACAAGAGCTGCGTCGTACACTCCCTCTCCCCTCGAGGGAGAGGGCCGGGGAGAGGGGGAGGCGCCCTTCTATTCCAGGCGATTATCTCCGGCGAGGCTTTCGCCTCGCCCCCCTCTCTCCAAACCTCCGCTCCGCGCCCCGGCCCACATCCAGAGGCTGTGGGCGTTCCGGCGGGCGAAGCGATGCTTCGCTGTTTCCGCCTGCACCCCACCAGGGGAGAGAGGCTTTTACCCGAAAGCTTTTACAACACCCTCTAAAACATCGGCTACATTGGTCGGGGAATGGGCTTGGCTCGGGAGCCCAGCCCATTCGTTGATGGATCTCCCTACAGATTCGCTTCCGCAAACTCCGCCAGAGCAGACCTTGGCACCCCTTGCAGATGGATGTGCCCGCCGTGGCGGAAGCCCTTGAAGCGTTCGGTCATGTAGGTCAGACCGGAGCTCAGGCCGCTCAGGTAGGGCGTATCGATCTGCGCCAGGTTGCCCAGGCAGATCACCTTGGAGCCGTTGCCGGCCCGGGTGATGATGGTCTTGATCTGGTGCGGTGTCAGGTTCTGGGATTCGTCGATGATGATCAGGCTGTGCTGGAAGCTGCGCCCGCGGATGTAGTTCAGCGATTTGAAGTGCAGCGGCACCTTGGACAGGATGTAGTCCACGCTGGCGGTCATGTTCTCGTCGTCCTCGTGCAGGGCCTCCAGGTTGTCGACGATCGCGCCCAGCCAGGGCTCCATCTTTTCCGCCTCCGTGCCCGGCAGGAAGCCGATATCCTCATCCAGCCCCTGGGTGCTGCGGGTGGCGATGATGCGCTTGTAGGTCTTGCTGGCGACGGTCAGCTCGATGCAGGCCGCCAGGGCCAGGATGGTCTTGCCCGAACCGGCGGAACCGGTCAGGTTGACCAGGTGCACTTCCGGGTCCATCAGCAGGTTCAGGGCCACCGCCTGGTAGATGTCCCGCGGCACCAGGCCCCAGACTTCCCGGTGCAGCAGATCATGCTGGTGGAGGTCCTGCAGGACCATGCGCTCCTCCTCGATGTCCACCACCTTGCCGACAAAACCCTGCTCGTCGAGCACGAACTCGTTGATATTGAGTTTGGCCAGTTCGCCTTCGCGCCGCAGGATGTGCTCGGTTACCCCTTCACGCTGGACGGTTTCCACCTTGTTGATGGTGTCCCAGAACGAACCGCTGAATTCCCGGTAGCCCTTCGGGAGCAGGTCGATGTCGTCCAGTAGCTGGTCGTTGTGGTAGTCCTGGGCCTCCACGCCGAAGCCCCGCGCCTTCAGGCGCATATTGATGTCCTTGCTGACCAGGATGATGTCCCGTTCCGTGTTGCGGGCCTGCAGGGCCGCCAGGGTGTTGATGATCTTGTTGTCGTTGAGGTGCTCGGGCAGGGCGTGGTTGTTCGAGTGCTCGGTGCTCATCAGGATCGACAGCGTACCCAGCGGGTCCGCCTTGCGGGCACGGACGATCGGCACCCCGCGCTCGATGTCTTTGGGGCTGGCATCGCCCAGGAGCTTGTCGATATTGCGGATGGCCTGGCGGCAATCCGCGGCAACCGCCTGTTTGCCGGACTTCAGACTGTCCAGTTCCTCCAGGACGGTCATGGGGATGATCACATCGTGTTCTTCGAAGTTGAGCAGGGCGTTGGGGTCGTGGATCAGGACGTTGGTGTCGAGGACGTACATCTTTTTCCGCTCTTGCGGTGCTGAGGGCATAGGGCTCGATACCTCGCAATGGACGTTTTGATCGGTCTCCGCGGACGCGTGATCACGCGTTGCCGTTTCGGTCATGGCAGGCAGCGCTGTGTCAGCGAGTTGTCGGAGATCAGTTTCAGCATGTCGTAGGTGGTTATGATGCCGGTCACTTCTCCTTCGTGGGTGACAAAGATGCGGTGCAGGTGTTCTTCCATCATCAGGTCGGCGATTTCCCGCACGGGGGTATCCTCGGCGACCGAGACGACGATGGGGGTCATGATGTCCCGGACTTCCACGGGCAGTTTGCCCATTTCCTCGAAGATGAACATGCGCAAGCGGCGGGCTTCCTGCTGCTCTTCCGGCGTCAGTTGCTGCTCGGCATCGGAAGGCCGGGAGGAGGACCAGCGGAATTCGGCCACGTCCTTGAGGGTGGCGATGCCGACGATGCGCCCCTCGTCATTGATGACCGGGCTGCCGGTGATTTCGTGGTCGGTGAGGAACCGGGTGAACTGGTCCATCGTCCAGGACTGGGGGACTGCTTTTACACTGGGTGTCATGATCTCGCGTGCGAGAACCGTCATTATCGCTATCCTGCTCTGACGCGCGGGGCCTTTAAACCGTTGTTGGCGTCCCGTCCAGCTGGACTGCTCGAGGCCCCCGGGTGTACCAACAGGTGTAGCATTCTTCCGATGCGTTCACCTGCATCCTTTTCCAGGATTCTAGTAAGAGCTTATACGCTCTTTTATTCGTCGTCACCCTCCGTGTGACCGGATTTGACCACATTCACCAATTCGCCCCGATCGTTGTAGACCAGCCGGTAACCCGCATAGCGGGGCTTGTGGGCGACCTTTTCCAGGCTGTGCATGGACTTGACGGGAATGTCGATGACCAGGGAATTCACCAGCCAGCTGGGAATGGCGCCGTTGGGCTCGGTGTGCTGGACCCAGGTCATGCGGGTGTGCTCCGGGCCCAGCGGTTCGAAACGATAGAGGGTGTCCGATTGGTCCACCCGTACGTAGTCGTCGTCCCCGGGGCGGGCGCCGGGCACGGCATTGAGGTCCATTTCCACCACGCCGCTCTGCCGGTCGCCGTGGGTGCGAATGCGCAGGACGTAGTCGCGATCCTGTACCGGCCAGGGCATGTCGTTGACGGAATAGGCGTAACGGTCCTGAAAATTGCCGTTGCCGAATGCTTCGGATACCGAACAATTATGCACCCACTCCAGACAGGACTTGGGGTTGATCATGACCGCCATCAGCGCCGCCAGGGAGACATCCAGGTCCGCTACGGCCTTGAAGGCTTCGAAGTCCGAGCCTTCGACCTCGGTGGTGTAGATACGGATGTCACCGGTTTCCTTTTGCAGGTGCCAATCGGCGTCCAGCGGCGGCAGGGAGCCGGCGATACCGGCAACCGGCATGAGCAGGGCGGCGAGTAGCAGGGAAAAGCGTGCGCGTGTGGTCAGTCTCAACGGGAGAACCTTCTGTTCGTCGACGGTGGCCGGTACGATAACACGCGGTTCAAATGCCAGAATGATACCTGTCCGGCAGTTTTGGGGATCTGCGAAAGCGTGTCCCGGTTGACCTGGCCGGGAGTCGTCACAAGAAGGAAAACACGGACTCATGGATCTGATCCTGCCCAACGGCCAGCCCCGTCTCGGTACCCTCGACACGCCGGTGGACCACGTCAACTACCGCGACTTTGACCTGCGCTCGGTGATGGACCGGCCCCGTTCCCGTCTGGCCCGCTACTGGCGTTTCAACCAGTTCCAGTTCATCAGCGCCATGGGGCCGGACTGGCTGATGGGGTTGGCTGTCGTCGACCTGCGGCTGGTCAGCAACGCCTTTTTCTATCTCTACGATTTCCGCAGCGGAGAGATGCAGGAATGCAGCTGGTTGAGTCCGTTGGCGCTGGGAACGGACTGCGATCAGGATCCGGAAGGCGGCCGTTGTCGTTTCGCCCGGGGCGGGACAAGAATCGACATTCGCGGTGAAGGCCGTCAGCGCCGGGTAGACCTGGTGGCGAGTGGGGTGGCCTTGCAGTTGACGCTGGGCGACGATGAGGCACCGCTGCGGGTCTGCAGTCGTGCCGGGTACGATGGCTGGGTCTTCACCCGCAAGTCCGCGGGCCTGCCGGTGAGCGGCGAGGTCCGCTGGGGCGACAGGGTCTATGTCTTCGATGAACGCATGCGCGGCACCATCGACTGGAGCGCGGGTTTCATGCGCCGGGAGACGGCCTGGAACTGGGCCTGCCTGGCCGGAAAGGCGGGCGATGGAACGGTTATCGGCCTGAACCTGGCGGCCGGCGTCAACGAGACCGGTATTACCGAAAACGCCCTGTGGCTGGATGGCGAACTCATCAAGCTGGATCTGGCCCGTTTCGGGTTCGATCGCTACTCGCCGGATTCACCCTGGCGTGTGACAACGTCGGATGGCCGCGTCGACCTCACGTTTGAGCCGGCTGGTGTGCGGCGGGAGAAGCTGAATGTCGGGCTGCTGGCGTCCAATTTCCGCCAATACGCGGGGACCTTCAGCGGTCATGTCGTCGGGCATAATGGCCGGACTGTGGCGGTGTCCGGGTTGCGGGGGTTGATGGAGGATCATTTCGCCCGCTGGTAGGCAGGTTGGACCGGCGCGGGAATGCGCCGGTCCGGACGGTTCACGGCTGATGCTCGGGCAGGGTAACGTTCAGTTCCAGGACCGAGCAGTCTTCATTGCGATCCAGCTCGACCTGGACCATGTCGTCATCGATCTGCACGTATTTGCGAATCACGGCGATCAGCTCCTGCTGCAACTGCGGCAGGTAGTCCGGCTGATCCCGCATGCCGCGCTCGTGGGCGACGATGATCTGCAGTCGCTCCTTGGCGACGCTTGCTGTGCTCTTCTTCTTACTCTTGAAGTAGTCGAAAAAACTCATTCGGCCTCACCCCTTGAACATGCGTGAGAAAAATCCCTTTTTGGCCGCAGTCAGGAAGCGGTGCTCGCGTTCTTCACCCAGCAGCCGGCCGACTGCGTCTTCATAGGCCTGGCCGGCATCGCTGTCGTTTTCCAGGATAACCGGCATCCCCTGGTTCGACGCGTTGAGGACAATCTGGGACTCCGGAATCACACCCAGCAGGGGGATGGCCAGAATTTCCTCGACGTCGCCGACCGACAGCATCTCGCCCCGATCGACGCGATCCGGGTTGTAACGGGTCAGCAGCAGATGCTCCTTGACCGGATCCAGCCCCATCTCCGAGCGACGGGATTTGCTCTGCAGGATGCCCAGGATACGGTCGGAGTCGCGTACCGAGGAGACTTCCGGGTTGGTGACGACGATGGCTTCGTCGGCGTAGTAGAGCGCCATCTGCGCGCCGTGCTCGATCCCGGCCGGGGAGTCGCAGACGATGTAGTCGAAGGTTTCGGCCAGCTCGTTCAGAACCCTCTCGACGCCTTCCTGGGTCAGCGCTTCCTTTTCGCGTGTCTGGGAAGCCGGCAGGATGTAGAGGGTCTCGACCCGCTTGTCCTTGATGAGCGCCTGGTTGAGGGACGCTTCGCCCTGGATGACGTTGACGAAGTCGTACACCACACGGCGTTCGCAGTTCATGATGAGATCAAGGTTGCGCAGGCCCACATCGAAGTCGATGACTACGGTCTTGAAGCCGCGACGCGCCAGGCCGGTGCTGATCGAGGCGCTGGTTGTGGTCTTGCCCACGCCACCTTTACCTGAGGTAACGACGATTATCTTAGCCAAGGTTGCAGTCCTGTTAGCTGAAAGTGAAGCGTTCTGTAAATCCAATGGCCCCGTGGGGCGATTCCCTGTTTCCGGAACCTTTTCAAAGGTTCGCCTTATTTGTCGAGTGGGGTGACCACCAGCAGATCATCCTTGAGCTGGAGCTGTACAGCCTGCTTCCAGCCCTGCTCCTGCAGATCTTCCGAGATTTTATAGTGTCCGGCAATGGAGACAAGCTCTGCTTCGAGCGATTGGCAGAAAACCCGCGCTTCTGAGAGGCCGTGCACACCGGCCAGGGCGCGACCGCGCAACGGACCGTAGACGTGGATGTTGCCGGCGGCCAGCACCTCGGCCCCGGCCTGCACCGGCGCCAGGATGATCAGGTCGCCTTCGGGGGCATAGACCTGCTGGCCGGAGCGTACCGGCTGGGTAATCAGCCGTGCCGCCGCCGGGGCGGGGCCGGCCGCGGTTGGCGCCGGATCGGGCGTGGTCGGCGCCGCCTCTTCGACCGCTTCTTCGGCCGGTTCCGGCGCTCGGGGTTCGCGCTGGGCCGTGGCCGGCAGCAGGGCCAATGCGGCATTTCGGGCCAATCGACGCTGGTCCTCGTCGCCCCCGCGGACGGCAACCACATGGATATTGTGGCGGCGGCAGATACCAATCAGCTTGAAGAAATCCAGTTCCGCCGTCGGGCCTTCGTATTTCTCCAGGCTCACCACCAGCGGGATATCCCGGAAGAAGCCGGGCGCCTGGCGGATCTTGTCGCGCAGGGTCTCCTCGAAGGCGTCTTCCTCAAAGAAATGCAGTTCCAGGGCGGTCAGCGAGACGTTCGCGCCCTTGAGCTGGAAGCACTGACTGGTTTGGGTGGCGTCCGCTTCCGGCATCAGCGTTCTACTCCGTTGTTGGTCTTGTGTTGGGTGGATTCAGGGTCCGGTGCATCGAGCGGCGACGACCGGAATACCAGCGCCCGCCCGCCAAACTCGATGCCCGACCAGCCGGTGCTTATAAACTGCCTGATGTTAGCGTGGCTGGTTCCGGACGGATCATCCATTACGGTGCGGTAATGGCGCCCGAAGCAGGCGAGGGTCTGTTGCTCCGGCAGGCCAGCCAGCTGGCCCAGGGCAAAGATGCGGCAGGAGCCGCCGTTCTCTTCGCGTTCGTTTTCCAGCGGGCCGTTGCGGAACGCCGTGGGGGTGAACTCGAAAAAACGATCGATCAGGGCCAGTGTGTCCTCGAAATCGGAACGACCGGCCTGGAGCGCGGCCAGGTGAATACGCAGGGCGCTCTGGAAGTTCATCATTGGTCCGACTTGTCGACGGATTGCTTGCTACCGGTCTGGTAGCGGGCCTTCCACTCATCGTAGGGCATGCCGTAGATGAGTTCCCGGGCCTGCGGGTCGGACAGGGTCTCGCCGCGGGCTTCGGCCTCGGCCCGGTACCACTTGGACAGACAGTTGCGGCAGAATCCGGCGAGGTTCATCAGGTCGATATTCTGGACATCGGTGTGGGTGCGCAGATGCTCGACCAGCCGGCGAAACACCGCCGCTTCGATTTCGGTTTGGTTCTGGGTCCGGTCCGTCATTGCAGACACCTCTCGTTGATGAATCCTGACATTCTCGGCATACAGCGGTAAGATACAAGTCTGTATAAATATACAGCCATCCGATCTGGCAGGTGAATCCCGGAGATATGGCCCAACGCAAGATCATTCATCTGGACTGCGACTGCTTCTACGCGGCGGTGGAAATGCGGGACGACCCGTCCCTGCGCACGGTGCCGCTGGCGGTGGGGGGCGGTGGGCCGCGGGGTGTGGTGTCCACCTGCAATTACCTGGCCCGGGAATATGGCGTACGCTCGGCCATGCCCGGCGCCGAGGCCCGCCGGCGCTGCCCGGACCTGGTGACGGTGCCCGTGGACATGGCACGTTACCGGGCCGTCTCGCAGCAGGTGATGACGATATTCCGGGAACTGACCGATATCATCGAACCGCTGTCGCTGGACGAGGCTTTCCTGGATGTGAGCGACGTCGAGGATCACAAGGGCAGCGCAACCCTGATGGCCCGTTACCTGCGTGAGCGGGTCCGGGACGAGGTGGGCATCACCGTCTCGGCCGGCGTGGCACCCAACAAGTTCCTGGCCAAGATTGCCAGCGACTGGGAAAAGCCGGACGGGCTGTTCGTGATCCGGCCGGAGGACGTGGACGCCTTTGTGGTCAACCTGCCGGTGGAAAAGCTGTTCGGTGTGGGTAAGGTCACCGCCGGCAAGTTGCACGACATGGGCGCAGCCACCTGCGGCCAATTACAGCAGTTCAGCCGGGAAGATCTGGTGGAGCGCTTCGGGCGGCACGGGGCCCGGCTCTATCATATGGCGCGGGGCGAGGATAACCGCCCGGTCACGGTGACCCGCATCGCCAAGTCGGTTTCCGTGGAACGGACGTTTTCCCAGGACCTGCCGAACCGGGACGCCTGCTACCGGGTGATGGCATCGCTGGTGCAGGACCTGGAGCGCCGCCTGAGTCGCAAATCCGACCGGCCTATCCATAAACTTTTCGTCAAGCTGCGTTACAGCGACTTCTCTACCCATACCCTGGAGCGCGTGCGGGATAGGGTGGAGGCGCCGGTGGCGGACGATTTCCAGCCGCTGCTGGAGGAACTCTACAAGCAGGCGGACCGGCCGGTCAGGCTGCTTGGGCTGGGGGTGCGCTTTCGCGACGACAGCGCGCCAACGCGCCAGTTGCGGCTATTCGAGTAGGGCGATCGCTGCCGGCGTGATTACGCCATCGGCATGAACGTCGGCAGCGCGTAGGACGCGATGGTCCCCATGCCGCCGCCGATCACCGCTCCGGCCAGCACATCGCTGGGGTAGTGCAGGCCCAGCACCACACGGGAGGCCGCGACGCTCAGGGTAAACGGCAGGATCAGCAGGGCCAGGTCCGGCAGCGTCATGGCCAGCAGTGTATTGAAGCAGACCGCGTGCAGCGTGTGGCCGGACGGAAAGCTGTAGCGGTCCAGTGGCGGTGTGCCGCAGTGAATCGCGGGGAAGGAGATGAAAGGGCGCTCGCGAATCAATGTCTTCTTCAGCCCCTTGTAGGTCAGCGTGCAGACGCCCCCGGTGGTGGCCATCAGCAGGGCGACGGCCAGGCCGGCTTCAGGGTGCAGCAGCGGCAGGGCGAGGATCAGGGCGTACCAGAACCAGCCATCGCCCAGTCGGCTTGCCACCCGGAAGTAGGGCAGGACGAAACGGTAGCGCAAACAACCGTTGATGCTCTGACACAGCAGGAATTCCCGCTGGTCGACCCGTTCAAAGAAGCGAGACGCTTTGCTTGCCGGCATGGCTTTTCTCCCGATAGCGGAGATTGAAGACGATGTTTTCGAACTGTTCGACCAGTCCGGGCCAGTGGATATCCAGGGCGTCCAGCCGGGCCTGGCTGCGCAGCCGGCTCACCAGCGATGGCTGATCCGCCAGGCGCAGGGCCGCTTCGGTGAAGGCCGCCGGGTCGTCGAGGGGCACCTTCATCCCGTTTTCTTCATGGCGCAGATGCTCGCTGGCGGCGGCATCGTCGAAGGCCACCAGGGCCAGGCCGCTGGCCATGGCCTCGGTCACCACGTTGCCGAAGGTTTCGGTCCTGCTGGGAAACAGGAACAGGTCCGCCGAGGCGTAGTGCCTGGCCAGGGCTTCGCCGCGCTGCGTGAGGCAGAACAGGTAGTCCGGGTGGCGTTCCTCCAGGCGGCGGTGCAGGGGGCCGTCGCCCACCAGGATCAGCCGGGCGCGTGGATGGATGTTGCGCAGGCGCTCGAAGGTCGAAATCACCAGCGACAGATTCTTCTCCGCAGCGAGGCGGCCCACATAGATGACCCCCAGATCGCGATCGCCCAGGCCCCAGCTCTTCCTGAGGGCCCGGTCACGGCGGGCCGGCGTGAAACGCTCGCAGTCCACGCCGCGGCTCCAGACCGCCACCGGATGGATGCCCATGCCGTAAAGCCGCGATTGCATGCAGCGGGTGGGGGCCAGGGTGAGCTCGGTACGGTTGTGGAACCACCGCAGGTAACTTTCGATCGCCTTTTTCAGCCAGCCGACCCGGTAATGCCGGCTGTACTGGTGGAAATTGGTGTGGAAACCCGAGCAGACCGGAACCTGCAGGCGGCGGGCCGCGCTCAGTGCCGCCAGGCCAAGCGGGCCTTCGGTGGCAACGTAGATGACGTCGGGGCGACTCTGCTGCCAATGGCGGACCAGACGGCCGGCGCGGGTCAGGCCGAACTGCAACTCCGGGTAGCCCGGCAGCGGCAGGCCCGGGAGTGCGAGGGTCCGGTCGACGCCGGAGGCGGGCGCTGATGCCGGCTCGCCCTTCTGGCGCGGGCGGATGACCGACACGCGGTGCCCGCGCTGGCGCAGTCCCTCGCAAAGCTTGCCGAGGGTGTGGGCCACGCCGTTGATTTCCGGCGGAAAGGTTTCGGTGACGATGGCGATGTGCCGCTGACGCTCGATCAAGTGCGCTCCGTCATGACTGCAACTCGGGCCGGCTGGAAGGTTTGGGGTATAGTCAGTACGCTTTCCAGCCAGCGGGTCCGGGTGAACATCTGGGCTGAGGCCTTGGCGGGCCTGCCGTTGCCGCTCATGTCACTATGGAAACGCCAGATGACAGTTAGACGACAGCCCCGTGACATTCCGTTGAACAATGCACCGGCTTTGGAGATGTAGATATGCAGAAGCGAACGTTGGGACCTACCGACCTGGAAGTCAGCCTGATCTGCCTGGGAACCATGACCTGGGGCCAGCAGAACACCGAGGCCGAGGCCTTCGAGCAGCTGGACTACGCCACCAGCAACGGCATCAACTTTATCGACGCCGCCGAGATGTACCCGGTGCCGCCGCGCAAGGAAACCCAGGGGGCCACCGAAATTTGCCTGGGCAACTGGCTGGAGCGGCGTGGCCGCCGCGATGACCTGATCATCGCCTCCAAGGTGGCTGGGCCGGGCAATGGCCTGGATTACCTGCGCGACGGGCCCCGCCTGACGCGGCCGCACATCCGGGCGGCGGTGGATGCCAGCCTGCAGCGCCTCAAGACCGACTACATCGACCTCTACCAGGTGCACTGGCCGGACCGGAACACCAACTTTTTCGGCAAGCTGGGCTATCAGCACAACGCCGATGAGCAGGCAACGCCGATCGGGGACACCCTGGAAGCCCTGGCCGAACTGGTGCAGGAAGGCAAGGTCCGTCATGTCGGCCTGTCCAACGAAACGCCCTGGGGCACGATGCGCTACCTGCAGCTGGCCGAGCAGAACGGCTGGCCGCGACCGGTCAGTATCCAGAATCCGTACAACCTGCTTAACCGCTCGTTCGAGGTGGGCGGTGCGGAAATTGCCCACCGGGAGGGCGTCGGCCTGCTGGCGTACTCGCCGCTGGCTTTCGGGGTCCTGTCCGGCAAGTACCTGGGCGGCAAAAAGCCGGAAGGGGCGCGTCTGACCCTGTTCGAACGCTTCCAGCGATACAGCGGCCCGCGTGCCGATGTGACCACCCAGGCCTATGCGGACCTGGCGGCACAGCACGGTCTGAGCCTGACGCAACTGGCGCTGGCCTATGTGAACAGCCGCAGCTTCGTCACCAGCAACATCATCGGGGCGACCACAATGACGCAGTTGAAGGAAAACGTGGCGTCGGCGGAGGTGACCCTGTCGGCAGACGTGTTGCAGGCGATCGAAGACCTGCACGCCGAATTCACCTACCCCTGTCCGTAACCCACGGCTCCTTCCTGGATTGACCGGAACGGCGTGGGACCGTTGCACCGGGCGCCATTGCACGCCCGGCGCAGTTGGCCCACCATCACGGTATTGCAGATAACAACAACGGAATTCCTGATGCGTCCGCGTCGCAAAGACAGCCTCACCGGCAAGCTGCTCTCGGCCGCTGTCCATTCGGTGGAACGGCGCCTGTTTTCGGATCACTTCAACATTTCCAACCAGACCCCGTACCGCACGATCCATCGCGACGGCATCATGAGCGTGCGTCACTATCAGGCGCTTGCGGTGGATGAGATCCAGGTGGGTAACGAGCCCATGTCCGTCTCCGCCCACCGTTATCGGGTGCCGGTGCTGCTGGTTCCGCCGCTGGCTGCCACCTCCATGATTTTCGATCTGCTGCCACAGCGTTCACTGGTGCGCTACCTGCTGGCGCGGGGTTTTGACGTCTACCTGGTGGACTGGGGCGAGGTCACGGCCGACCACAGCGATCTGTCGCTGGAGACCTATGTGCTGGAGTGGATGCCCGCTGCCGTTGATGCGGTCCGGCGGGAGAGTGGGCAGGCCGATGTGTCCATCCTTGCCTACTGTATGGGCGGGTTGCTGTCACTGATGTACGCTGCGGCGTCCGGTGATCGCCACATCCGCAACATGGTCACGGTGGCCAGCCCGGTGGACATGCACCAGATGGGCGTCGCCGGCGGGTTCCTGTCGGCGGTTTACCGACCGGCCCAGATTGTCTCCGGCGTGTTGAATGTTTCCCTGCTGGATTTGCCGGCGGGCTATTTCCATGTCCCGGGCTGGATGAGTGCCCTGGCGTTCAAGCTGACCAATCCGGTGGGCAGTCTGGTGAGCTCGCTGGAACTGGCGGTGAACCTGTGGGACCGGGATTACGTGAAAGTCCACAGCACCATGCAGACATGGTTCAACGACATGGTCGACTATCCCGGTGAAACCATCAAAGGCATGGTCGTGCACATGGCCCTGAACAACCGTATGGCCCGGGGCAGTATCAAACTGGGCGGCGAAAAGGCGACCTTCGACCGTATTGATTGTGCCCTCCTGGCCTTTGCCGGAGAAACGGACAGGCTGGTGAAGATACCGGCCGCCCATAAGGTGATGGACATCGTGGCTTCGAAGGATCGGGAGTTCTGCGTTGTACCCGGTGGTCATGCCGGCGTCTTTGCCGGTGCCGGCGCTCCCGGGAACACCTGGCGGATCAGTGCCGACTGGCTCTCGGCCCGGTCCGACTGACGAGGGAGCGGGCGGGTAAAACATCGTTACACGGCGTGACCGTTTGTTGACAAAAAAATGGCGGCAGGGCGCCGGAATGCCGTCAAAGTTTGCGATTAATCACATTTTACAGATCGTTCATTGATAGACTAATGTCTAACCAATTTAAGCGATTTCGGACGTTTTTCGGGCTGTCTTCATGGTCATTCGTATCTTCCTCCTACTGCTGGTTCTCAACTCCCTGGCTTTCGTGGTCAAGGCGGATGCGGCCGAGCGCACTGAATACCGGGAAGACGCCTACGACAACCGGTATGCCGCGCAGGATGCGATGCCGGATGACCTGCAGCAGGATGACGTGGAGGCGGCCGTCGAGGTCGGCTCGCGACTGTTGCAGTGGCGCTTTTCCAGCAACGATGACGATGGCAAACGCTACGCGTCGGAAAGCCTGCGCGCCGATCATGGTCTGGCGCTGATTGATGAGGGTGACGGCGCCTGCCTGAACCTGAAGTGGAATTTTTAAGCCGGCCACAGGCCTGTTGCTCCCTTCCGCAAAATGACCCGCAACCGTTGTTCCTCCAAGCTCCTCATGTGATGATCTTTTGGCACTGAATTGCGGACCGTCCGGAATCCAAACCGGATGACGTCCTGGCCTGGTCAAGGAGAGATTTATGGCGGTTGCACCGATTGTGTTTCCCCGACCCGATGCCTGTGTCGATGCCATTATCGAACGGGTGGGACACGACATCATCCTGGGTTTGCCCCTGGGGCTGGGTAAGCCGATTCACCTGGCCAACGCCCTTTATGCCCGGGCCAAGGCCGACCCCGGGCTGAAACTGCATATCGTGACGGCCATATCGCCTCTCGCGCCTGCGGGAAAGTCGTCGCTGGAAAAACGCTTCATCCAGCCCTTCGCCGAGCGGCTGTTCGGGCATATCCCCGAGCTGGCTTACGCACGGGACGTGGTGAACGGTAAGCTGCCCGATAATGTCACCGTGTCCGAGTTCTTCTTCAAGGCCGGCTCCTTCCTGAACAATCGCCAGCAGCAACAGAACTATATCTGCACCAACTACACCCATGCCGTGCGCGATCTGCTGGCGCTGGGGGTCAATGTCGTTGCGCAGATGGTGGCGCCGCAGCCGGAGGGTGGTGGTGATGCCTACAGCCTCAGTTGCAACCCGGACCTGACGCTGGACCTGATTCCAAGGCTGCGGGAACGGGAGGCTGAAGGGCATGACGTGGCCATCGTCGGCGAGGTGAACCGGGCCCTGCCGTACCTGGCCAATGACGCCGAGGTGCCGGCCCACGTCTTCGACCTGGTGGTGGACTCGCCGGCCGACGATTACCCGCTGTTTCCGGTTCCGCAGCAACCGGTCAAGCCCGCCGACCACCTGATCGGGTTCTACGCCAGCACGCTGCTGCGCGATGGTGGAACGCTCCAGGTGGGGATCGGTTCGCTGGGCGCTGCGGTCGTGCATTCCGCCATCCTCCGTCACCGGGACAACGCCGCCTATCGACGGGTCTACGATCATCTGGACGTCGCCGGGCGTTTCCCCGTGGCGGCAGAGTGGGGTGGCGCCGAGCCGTTTCGTGACGGGTTGTACGGCTGCAGTGAAATGATGGTGGACGGGTTCATGCACCTGCTTGAGGCCGGCATCCTGACCCGGGCGGTGTATCCGGACACGGCCCTGCAGGAACTGATCAACGCAGGAAGACTGACGCATGAGGTGTCCATGGCGACCCTCGATACCCTGCGGGAGGCGGAGCTGATCGACTCTCCGCTGCGGGCGCGGGATATCCAGTGGCTGCAGCAGTTCGGCATCGTGCGCGACGACGTCGCCTTTCGGGGTGGGCGCCTGGTGGTCAACGATGTCAGCTTCGACCCGGACCTGGACGACGCCAGCGCCCGCGAACGCATCGCCGCGGTCCTGGGGGCCCACCTGACCGGCGGCACGGTCCTGCACGGCGGGTTCTACCTGGGGCCGGCCGATTTCTATGAATGGCTGCGGCGTCTCCCGCCGCACGAAGCGAAGCGGATCTGCATGACCAGCGTCAACTTCATCAACCACCTGTACGACCACCGGTTTGGCAATCAGCGCCTGAAAGTGGCCCAGCGCCATGAAAGCCGCTTCATCAATTCCGCCATGATGGCCACGCTCGACGGAACCGTGGTGTCCGACGGCCTGGATGACGGTCGCGTCGTCAGCGGCGTCGGCGGGCAGTACAACTTCGTGGCGATGGCACATGAGTTGCCGCGGGGCCGGTCGATCATCACCCTGCGCAGTACCCGGGGCAGCGGCGACAGGGCGCAGTCCAACATTGTGTTCAGCTACGGGCACTGCACGATCCCCCGCCATTTGCGGGACATCGTGATCACCGAGTACGGCATTGCCGACCTGCGCGGCCGTTCCGACGAGGACGTGTATCTGGCCCTGATCCGGATCGCCGACGCCCGCTTCCAGCCGCAACTGCTGAAACAGGCGCAGAAAGCAGGTAAGGTGCGCGCCTCGTTCCGGTTGCCGGAGGCCTGGCAGAAGAACACGCCGGAGTCCGTCAGGGACGCGCTGCAGGCTGCCGGGAGCAACGAATTTCCCGAGTTTCCGTTCGGCTGCGATTTCACCGACGATGAGCTGACCCTGATGAAGGCATTGAAACGCCTGCAGGGCGCCTCCAAATCCCGCAGCGGCAAACTCAAGCTGCTGTGGCGGGCGATGCGGTCAGAGCCGGCGGATGAATCCCTGGCACCCTATCTGCGTCGAATGGACCTCGAGGCGCCGTCAGGCTGGCGCGCCAAGCTGGATCAGCGGTTACTGATCCATGCCCTGCGGCAACATTAATTCTGCTGTACCCGTATCGAGGTGCAGCCGCAAGACAGGACTGGAGTTATGCAACGCTCTTCCATTTACACCGTCCACTACCGCCTGAAGAACAAAGAAGGTGAAGTGGTGGATACCTCCGACGGCGCCGAACCGCTGCAGTTCCTGCTGGGCGCGGGCAATGTCATCCAGGGCATCGAGGAAGCGGTCCGTGACCGCGGCATCGGTGATTGCCTGGAGGTGACCATCCCTCCGGAAATGGCCTATGGCGAGATCAACCCGGAACTGATCCGCAAGGTGCCGCGCTCGGCCTTTGCCGACGTGGAAGACCTGCGGCCGGGCATGAAATTCCAGACCAACAGCGGCGAGGAGGCGCAGGTCGTGCAGGTGGTCGCCATTGATGGCAACCTGGTCAAGGTGGATGCCAATCACCCGCTGGCGGGCTTCACGCTCTACTTTGAGCTGGAAATCATCAACAAGCGTGCCGCCACCGACGACGAGATGGCGGCCGGTCGGCCCCTGGAACCCTGAGGCAGCCCCGGCTTCAGGTGCCGCCGAGGTGCGGGCGCGATGGCTGGCAATCCGGCTGCACCCCGGTGTCGCCCGTGCCGCGATGAATGTCGGCCAGCCCCTGTTGCACGGTGGCATGCAGGGCCCGGGTCTGGGACTGGAGGTCTTCATCCGCCGTCAGGTAGACCGGGGCGTGGAGAATGACATCCACTTCCACCGCCGGCTCTTTCAGCATGCGTACCAGGTGTTTCTCGAACTGATCATCCCCGACAAAAGGCGCCAGTGGATCGGGATGGTGACCACGCCGATAGCCGATGCTGATGGGCTGTATCGGCACCCCCGCGGTGATTGCCGCGGTCAGCAGGCGACTGTGGAACGGCAGCACCGTGATGCCGACGCTCGTGGTTCCCTCCGGAAAAACCAGCACCGACTCCCCGCCGCCCAGCGCCCGGGCAATCTGATCCCGTGCGGCGCCCGCCTGCCCGCTGCCGCGGCGAATGAACAGGGTACCGGCCTGTTCCGCCAACCAGCCGATGACCGGCCAGTGACGGACCTCGATCTTGGACAGGAAACGCAGGGGAACAACGCTGCCCAGGATGGGGATGTCCGACCAGGAGATATGGTTGCTGACGATCAGGGTGGTTGTCCGGGGGCGCTCGCCCCGGATGTTCACCCGAAAGCCCAGGCAGCGGCACGCCAGCCCGAAGCAGGTGCGGGCGAATGGGGCACGGCCGATGTTCCGGCGGGCCACCGTTTCGGTCACGCTGACGACTGCAGCCAGCGTGGCGCAGAACAGCAGGGCCGTGCCGAACAGCGTCAATCGCCCGGCCAGGCGCAGCGGTCGCATCAGCATGTGGCCGACGCCTCCGCCGGGCGCATGAAGTGGCGGCTATAGCGGCCAGCCAGGCGGCTGACTTCCAGCAGCACCAGCAGGTCCGCGCAGCGGAAGTCCGGGTCCCAGCAGGGCTCGCCACAGACCCGCGCCCCCAGGCGCATGTAAGCGCGGATCAGCGGCGGAATCTGCACCGGTGCCTGGCGGCTGGCGGAGACGTGGGTGAGATGTGGCAGGTCACGTCTGGGCCTGACCCGCTGATGCGCCCCGGTCAGGTAACGCGCCTGCAACTGCTGGGTAATGCGCCAGGCTTTCAGGCCACCGTCCGCCATGCCGATGCTGGCACAGCCAATCAGATAATCGACCTGCTCCCGGATGAGGTATTCCGCCAGCGATGACCACAGTAGGCTGATGGTGGCGCCGGAGCGGTAATCCGGATGCACGCAGGTGCGTCCGAGTTCGGCGATCTGGCCGGCGAGCCGGTGCAGGCTTGCCAGTTCGAATTCGCCTTCCGAGTAGAAACCGCCGGCACGTTCGGCATCCCGCTGGTGCAGGATGCGGGAGGTGGCGACCAGCTCGCCGGTCCGGCTGTCGGTGACGATCAGGTGGTCACAGAAGGCGTCGTAGCTGTCCCGGTCGATGCCGGGTGTGGTGGCGCCGAGGTCAGAGCCATACTCCTCCGAGAACACCCGGTAGCGCAGTTTCTGGGCGGCTTCCACGAGCGCGGGCTCGCGCGTGATGGACGCCTGCAGGCGACGTGCGGTGCTGACGGAACGGGCTTGTTCTGCTGACATGACAGGTTTCTCTTTATGGCCGTTTCCCGTCGAGCCTATGAACCGTGGGTTGCAGTTGAATGAACGGTGTGTGACGTCCCCGTGACAGCAATAGTGATTTCCGGCCATGTCACGACTTGTTACTGTGGGTCGATTCCATGTATTTTTCTGAACAGCATGTATAATTGCTGTTACATGGCGTAGCCTTGAGCAGGGCAGCTGCCGCTTAAACCTCAATGGTGTCCGGACTCCTCGGCAGGGCCGGGGCAGTGCGCCCCGGAGTAGACCAGCACCATCAAGCGGCCAGTTGACGGTAAACGGAAAAACAAAATCAGAGATGGATGGCGTGGAACAATCTAACGAGAGTTGTAGAGTCCTCATCGTTGAGGACGACAAGCGCCTGGCGGATTTGACGCGGGAATATCTTGAAAGCAATGGCCTGAACGTTTCCGTTGAGGAAAACGGGGCCAACGCGGTCGAGCGGATCCGCCGGGAAGACCCGGACATCATCGTCCTGGACCTGATGCTTCCCGGAGAGGATGGTCTCTCCATCTGCAGGCGGGTTCGTCCTTTCTACAGTGGGCCGATTCTGATGCTGACGGCGCGCACCGACGATCTGGACCAGGTTCTGGGTCTGGAAATGGGTGCCGACGACTACATCTCCAAACCGGTGCGCCCCAGGGTTTTGCTGGCGCGTATCCGGGCCCTGCTGCGCCGGGTCAACGACAAGGGCGAGAGTGAAGCCGAACCCAAGTCGGCCGAGGAACCGGTGCGACTGGAGTTCAATGACCTGGTGGTCGACCGGTCCATGCGCGAGGCCTGGCTCAATAACGAGAGCATCGACCTCACCAGCGCCGAATTCGATCTTCTATGGCTGCTGGCTTCCAGCGCCGGCCGCGTCCTGAGCCGGGAGGAAATCTTCACCGCGCTGCGGGGCATTGAATACGATGGCCAGGATCGGTCCATCGACGTGCGCGTTTCCCGTATCCGGCCGAAGATCGGTGACGACCCGGTGCACCCGCGTCGCATCAAGACGGTACGCAGCAAGGGCTATCTGTTCGTCAAGGAAGCCTGACGGGACCATCTCTGTCTGATCCATCGCAACGGCGGCGGTTGTCCGGCCTGATCCGGGCCGGCGTTGCGTTCATCGGAAAGGCCCTATGCCCCTAATTCCCTTCCTGAATATGTTTGGCCGCCTGCTGTTGGTGGCACTCATTATCCTGGCCCTTTCTGCTGGGCTGTTTTCCGGAGTCAACAGCGTCCGCGAGCGTGACTGGAAAGAACAGTTTGCGACGCCCCTGATGGACTGGCTCGCCGTCTCGCCTCATCCCCAGGTCAGCTATCCCTGGCTGGATGCGCTGTATGGCTTGCGTCTGGTCCCGGTCGGGGAGATGACCCTGGATCCGGTGGCGGAAGAGCGCCTGTCCTATGGCCAGGTGGTGACCACCACCGAAAGCCTGGGCGTACACGTGCTTCGGCTCGCGAACTCCGGCGATATCATCGATGTGACGTTCCGTGATCTATACCGGGATGTCAGCGAAGCGACGGCATTGCTGGTGCTGACTCACCTGAACGATGTGCTGCCCCAGGATCGTGCGATCGCCATGGACAGTTTGTCCGATGAGTTCAATGTCGCCATACAGCCAGTCACCGGCGTCGCCGATATCCCTGACGGTCCGACGCTTGAGCGACTGGTGGAGCGGGGGCTGGCCTTTGTGCAGCTGGAGAAATCGGATCCGGCGCAGGTCTATCTGCGGCTGAACGATGGGGCGGTGGTTCGCATGGCGATGCCCGAGCCGTTCCATGCCATGGCTTGGCCGGTCATTCTGCTGGTTTTCTGCGTGGCGGCGGCGATTGCCGGGTTTTTCCTTTTCCTCCTGCTGCGCGACGTGGACCAGAACCTGCGGGCGGTGGAGTCCGTTGCGGTGCGTATCGCGCGGGGCGAACTCAATGCCCGGGTCGATTCCCGGCGCGGACTGCTGGTACGGCGCCTGGGGCGGACATTCAACAGCATGGCCGAGCATATCCAGCGTCTGGTGGAAGTGCAGCGGGAGATGATTCATGCCGTTTCGCACGAATTGCGCACGCCGGTAGCCCGGATCCGTTTCGGTGTGCAGATGATTGAAGACTGCCCGGACGAGGATTCCCGACAGAAACAGCTGGCGGGTATTGACGGCGATATTCAGGAACTGGACGAGCTGATCGATGAAATCCTCACCTACGCCCGGCTGGAGCAGGGCGGTCCGATCATGCATCTGCAGGAGGCCAACGTGGCCGACATCGCCCGTCAGGTGGTGGACGAGCAGCAGCGATTGCGGCCGGACATGCAGTTCAGTGCCGAGTTCATCGGGGACAGCGAGTCCTGGGCCCTGTCGGATGTGGAGCCGCGCTACATCCATCGCGCCCTGCAGAATCTGGTGGGCAATGCCGGCCGTTACGCCGCCGGCCGGGTGCGGGTGCGCTGCCGGTTCGATGAACAGAACTGCCGGGTCGATGTGGAAGACGACGGTCCCGGTATCCCGGAAAGCGACTGGGAGAAGGTGTTCACGGCGTTTGCCCGTCTCGACGACAGTCGCACGCGCACGTCCGGGGGCTACGGGCTGGGCCTGTCCATCGTCCGCCGCATTCTGTACTGGCATGGCGGTCAGGCTTTTGTCACCCGCAGTGCCGACCTCGGCGGGGCTGCTTTCAGCCTGGTCTGGCCGCGCCGGCAGGGTGAAAACGGCGCCTGACCGGCCGTCGTGTGAACGGTGTCGCGCCGGCACACGTGTTGTAACAAACCGCTACACAAGCACCACTGAAGCCTTGCGCCGTGCCGCCTAGGATTAAAAGCGTAAGGGATGACTACTTGAGGTTGTAGTTCTTACGAACTTTCCTTGTTTCATTCGTCATTTTTAGAGGGGCCGTTTTCGGCCCCTTTTTTTGGTGCGCCAGGCATGGCGCGTAGCGCCTTGACGGGCGCTGTTCTGGTACAGGTGGTGCTGGCCGGATGACTTGGGGGTGCAAGTCCCCTGTGGGCCCGGTAAGGGGAACTACTAGCCGAA
>NZ_SJDL01000036.1 GCF_004327985.1 Marinobacter halodurans | reverse complement strand
AACGAAAGCGGCGAGGTTACCGGTTCCACCAGTACTCGGCAGGCCGCCGAAGCGATTGAGGAAGGGATCAAGCAGGTGTCGATGGACGCCTGGGTGTTTGCTGTTCCTTCGGGTCACCCTGAGGCGCGGAAGCTCAGCTTGTTTAAAGTGGATCTCGCCGAGCGGATCGGAAAAGTAGTAGACGGGCCATCGGTTTCAGCAAGCTTGGTAGCGTTGGCGATGTTTAATATATTTATGGAGTCAAGAGTCGCATATCACCAATATGACAAAGGACAAATTCAAGGAATTACGGCGACCAAAATATTTGGCGGCTTCGTAGATCTGACTGCCGCTTCAATGAAGCTCAGAATCATTACAGCGAACCTATCAGGGTACAATCTCTCGGCTACGTCAAAGTTTTACAGGTTTTCAAACTTCCCTTTGTTCGACATGAAAAGTGCTCCCGTGGTTGGAGCTCGACTGCTAAAAGTTGGTGCACCCACACTGGTACGAACTGTTAGCGCCGTTTCATTTGCAGGCGGAGTTATCACGGTAGGAATCAGCGCCTGGGATATGCGCCTTAGTCTGTCCCGTGGTGATACTGATGCTGCACAAGGCCATGCCATCGCAATGGTGGGCGGCAGCATTTTCCTTGCAGCACCAGTGATGACCGGATTACTGGCTATTCCTGGTTGGGGTTGGGCGATCTTAGGTATCAGTATGGCTGTCGGTGGATCAATGTTTGCCGACAATGCTAAAGATGACAGTTTCGAGCGCCTACTAAAAAATGGCCCGTTGGGTAATCATCCTCTCAATTACGATCCTATGCCTTCAGACGTGGATTACTATGGCCAGCTCCTTACACTACTGAACCCTGTTCAGACCAGAGTACAGCGCTACGCCGATGCCGAACCGGCCCCTGAACTGACTCACAGCAACCCGAACTATGCACCGCAACCAGATGACTACGTTGTCACCCTCACAACACCCTTGATTGGCCAACTACGCCATGCAGGTGAAAGCCGACCAGGAGAACCGGTGCGCACTTTCAGCATAGTAGTTCAGGAAGTTGCCTACACGGAAGCTCAGATGGAAACAGGTCAAGCAGGTGTCGGAACTGTTGGTCAGGTAACTCAAACTAAAGTGACAGATCTAACACGGATCACGGCACGCCAGTCTCTGCCAACCCAGAACGCCATCCGCTTCCTTGTCAAAAGGGACTTGCAGGAGAGCTCCTACGACAGTCTATTTTATAAACAATCAACAGAAATCACTTTGAGAGTTGGCATTCAAGCCGCCATTGCTTCCGAAGCTGGAACAATGGTGTACCCTACCCCGCTTCTTGGGTCCTTTGTTCCTTATAATCCTGACATTAACGGACAGGCACCCCCCAAGGAGCGGAGCTTTTGGGCCCCGTATTCCAACGACGCTGTCCCGTACTGGTTCGTCACCGAGGTTGAGGTATGACCCTCGAAAAAACCGGAGAATACGCCTCTACTGCCTTTAATGCAGAATCCACGCCTCCTTTGCCTGATAGCAATAAACGAGAAAGGGCTGGCGAAGAGCTGCAACCATGGGGGGATTACGCCAGCATCAATCCGTTTGAAAAAATTACTTCTGATGTGAAGGATGTCCAGACCAACGAAAAAGGTAACCCGGAGTTCTATAAAGACGAGTGGTGGGGATGGAATCACCAAAAATTACGTTTCCTCAACAATAAACAAGGGCTAAAAGTCCTTTTGCTGTTGATTCCTGTTATTTGGGCATCAACGATTTTCTTCGGAGGAGCAGCCCTAGGCATATGGGGAATTATTGAAGCATCTCAATTTTGGGGGCTTCCTGCGTTGCTATTTGTCGTTTTGCTACTGCTTTTCTCCGCCTCTTGGATATTTCTTTCGATATACATAATTGCCAATACCACAAACTGGATTATGAGCAACGGCATAGGCCTACTCCTTAAGCCGTTTGAGAAATCCCTCCAGAAAAAGGTCGACAAATCCCTCGCCGACGGCATGAGCGAATTCAATCGCGTCACCGGCCAGGCCAGGTTCGCTTTGGGCAAGGGCCGATATTTCGAAGCCCCGTTTATCGAGTTTGATGCCTACGTCGAGCGGGTCGTCCAGCGGGGCGGTATCTTCTACCGGCTGATGTTTGTCCATCGCTACACCGGCAAGATTTTCAACAAAACCTGGCTCAGCGGCGTCGAAGCCAGCAAACATGAGGTTCTTGCACTTTGGGATATGCTGCAACGGTTTATGGATGTCTCACAGCCAATCCCCGACATGCCCCGATTCGAGCCGTTTCGCCATCTGGACCCCGTTACGGCCGAGTACGACCGAAAAACCAACCGCCCACCCCGTTATTGGCGAGATCTCGATCTGGAAGCCTGGAAAGTAAGTGAAGGTGCCGAACTGGCCAGGGTCCAGGCGCAATTCCCCTGGGGCCAACGGCGCTGCCAATTAACGCCGAAGTTGGGGCAAGTCGACATGGAGGTTTACCGGAAGCAGCGGCCCGAGACGGCAGTTCCAATCTAGTGCCCCTTCGATGACAGTGAGCCAGACGCGGTGGCCCTGAATATATCGGCCTGGCCGCGCACGGCCCTGGTCAACCGTCTCGGCCTGCGGGCCCCGGCCCCCTGTCGCCTGTCGGTCTCCGCCTGGCACGTGCAGCCGGCCCAGTCGGGCATGTTCAAGCGGGCCCCGGAGACCTGGGAGCGCTGCGCGGCAGAGGTCATCGGGTCCATGACCATCCCGGAGGATGAGGACCACCTGCAACTGCGCTTTACGGTGCCGGAGGCGGAGAAAACCCGGTACGGCTTAATGACCCGCGACCTCACACATTCAACGATGGCATTCCGCCCGTTGCAGCTGAGGAAAACCTTAAAATACTGTCCGGGATTAGTTGACCACTACAAACATCAAAAAGGGGCCGATCGAACGATCAGCCCCTTTTTTGTCGAGTGGTGGGTCTAGAAACTCAGCACCTCATGCAGCGTACTGAAGGTGGTGCCGGTGGACAGCCCGCCACCGACAACATGCACGCTGTTGTTGATGGTGGCGGACGCCGGTCCATGGCGTGGGCTCGGGATCCTGACCAGGCTGCGCCAGGTCTGGGTGTCCGGATCGTATTCCTCGTTCTGTTCGAACACGCCGGACGGGCTGTCCGGATTCTGCTCGCCTCCGATCACCTGGATGCGACCATTGGCGGTACCGACGGCCATGGCCCGGCGTCCTGTGGGCATGGGTGTCTGGCCGGTCCAGGTGCCGGTCGCCGGCGAGTATTTCTCCATGCTGACCAGCGTCGGGTCGGTCGTTGAACCGTCCGCATTACGGATACGGCCGCCGAACACGTAAAGCTCGTTATTGATGACGGCCGATCCGGGGTTGTCACGCCGTGTCTGGAGCGGCGTGACAGTTTGCCAGGTACCGCTGGCGGGGGTATAGGCTTCAACAGTGGCCAGGGAGGCGCCGCTGCCATTCATGCCGCCGACGACGTAGATCACGCCGTTGATGACTTGCGCGGTCGCGCCACCGCGGGCCGTTGGCATGGCCGGCAGGCTGGTCCAGCTGTTGCTGCCCGGATTGTAGACGGCGGCATTGCTGACGGCACCGGAGAAGGGCTCGGTCGAGCCGCCGAAGACATACAGTTGGCCGTTGTGGGCGACGACGGCGGCGTTCTCGACACCCACGCCCGGCAGGTTGGCGCCCTGGCTCCAGCTGTTGCTGCTGGCGTTATAGATCCAGAGGCTGGTGAGGTGGCCGCTGCTGTTCTTGCCGCCGACGACGTACATCTTGTCGCCGATCGCCGCACCAGCCGCATCGAGAATGCTGACCGGCAGGTTGGCGTCGTTGCCCCAGCATCCCAGACTGACCGGCTGCAGTGACGTGAGCTTGTCGCCACCGAACTGGCCCACGAAGATGACGCCATTTGGCGTTTGCGCGAGAGGCAGCGGATCGTTGAACCCGGTAATCAGGGGCGTGCCTTCGATCACGCTGTTGCCGTCCTCACTCAGCTGGACGCGGAAAACGTCGTCGCCAATGGAGTAATCGGCAATCAGCAACTGCCCGTTGAGGAAATCACCGACGCAGCCGGTGGCGCCCTTGTACTCGATGATGCCGTTAGCGGATTTGTGATCCCCCAGGTTAAAGAACGGCTCGACATAGTTGGGCAGCGGCGCAACGCCTTGATAGTGGCCGTCCTTGAAGACGCACTCGTCACGGTACGGGTTCGGATGCCCGAAATAGTCCCCTTCGTTGACCAGGTGCAGCAGGTCCGGCTGGACGCCCGGGTTGTCGCCACCATTGAGGTAGCTGGCCGTATCGCCGAAGCCGAGGCAGGGCGGTGTTGGCGTGGGCGGATAGGTACCGGTGACGCCGAGCCCATTATCGGTGGCGTACATTTTGCCGTTGGAGTGGAACACGAAGTCGTAGCTGTTGCGCAGGCCGGTGGCGTAGGTCTGCACGTCGCAGGGCGGTGGCCCGAAGATATCGCTGGTGTTGGCGCAGGTGCCATCAAAACCGGCGGCGAATACATCGGCCACCAGGATGGCGGCGCTGAGCGGTTGCTCCTGCATGGTGCCGAACTCGGAGTTCGAGTTATTGGGCGCGCCGGCGCCGGTGTTGCCGCCCATGGCGATGTACAGCCGGTTGTCCGCGCCAAAGTGGATCGAGTTGATGGAGTGGTTCGCCTTCGCCCTGGGCAGGCCGGTGATCACGTGCTGGACCTGGGAGAAGTTGGTGCCGTAGAGGCGGCTGACCATGCCGGAGTTCGGCTCGCCGTTGTCGACCGATGGGCTGGAATGCGCCAGCCACAATTCGACATTGCTGGCTGTCGACGTCGGCGAGGTGGTAATGCCGAGCGTCAGGCGCGGGCCGATGGCGTCCTGCAGGGAGGTGATGGTCTGCTGGTCGATGATGTTGAAGTCGTCATCGAAGGTGAGGGCCTCCACCGAACCAAACAGTTGGGCCACGTAGAGCCGGTTGTCGGGGCCCCAGACCATGGAGGTCGGGTAGTCGACGTTGTAGTTCTTGCGCACGAAATCAAGGCTGGACGACGGGGATTCCGGAGTGCCGCCGACTTCCAGCGTGAATTCATCGAACTGGTAGGTCTGCGGTGTCGAACTGCCCCGGTTGGTGGCAAAGATACCGGCGAAGCTCCGGGTACCGATTTCCGGATCGATACCGGCGGCGTCGAAACTGAAGAACTCATCCGGCGGGGACAGCGTCGCCAACTGGTTGGTGGTGCCGCCTTCGATGGCGTAGTGGACTTCGACGGTCCGGGTATACGGGTTCACGACCATCATGAAGGTGATGTCTTTACCATACAGGTCACCGGCCGAGACGGTGCGCTCGACGGCGGTCAGTCCGCCCAGTTCCATCAGGTAGTGCAGGCGCGGGCCTTCCGGCCGGGAAATGATCACCAGCTTGATGTAGTTGTCTTCATCGGTACCGAACCAAAGACCCGCCTGCTCGTAGTTACCGGTACCTGTGGGCACGTTCTTGAGCTGTGTGGTAATGCGGGTGATCTGGTTGGGAGCCGCAAAGCCGACACCCAGCGCGTTGTCCTGGGAATTGTTGGACAGGTACTGGATGCCGGAGGTGGTGGTCAGGTTCAGCACGCCGTCCAGGAAGTCCATTTCCAGGTTGTCCGGGATATAGCCGGTGCCCGCGGTGGGCTGGTCCACCCAGGTAAAGCCGGTGCCGAGACCATTACGATCCATCAGGTGGCCCTGGCTCTCGGTGAAGGTGAGCTGGTAGGGCAGGTCGACTTTGACGTCGGAGCAGACCACCGGGGCGCACTTGTCGTTGCTGGTCAGGTTGAGGGTCACCGGGACATCCAGGTTGGGGAATCCGCTGGCGGTAATGGTCAGCGTGGCGCCGTAGCTGCCCGAGGCCATGCCGGCACTGTCGACACTCACCTGAACGCTATCCGGCGTGTCGCCGGAGGTCGGCGAGGCGTGCAGCCAGGGCATATTGGTGCTGACACTGAAGGCGTGGGCCTCACTGTTGGAGTGCGTCACGTTCAGGGTCTGGGCCGCAATCGAAGAGCCCGGTGTACCCGAGAATACCAGGCTGGCCGGGCTGGCCACGATGGTGTCCGGGTCATCGGTGATGGTCAGTGTGTAGACCAGTTCACCGGCAATGTAGCCGTCGGCATCGGCGGTGAGTTTGCCGGTGTAGTTGCCGGCGGCCAGGCCATCGGGCGCCGCCTTGACCGTGATGGTTGCCGGCGTGGTTCCGGAGTTGGCGGTGGATGTCAGCCAGGAGGCGTTCGACGTGATCGTGAACGGCGCTCCGGAACCATCACTGCTGGTCAGGTTTACGTTCTGCTGCAGGGCATCGGTGCTGCCCACGGGCCGTGATCCTGCCAGGCTGGTCTGCGCAAAGTTCAGGGTGGCGGACTCGTTGGACACGGTAAAGAAAACGGTGGTCTCGTGTGTGCTGCCATCCTTGGCGATGACAACCGCCGTCAGTGTGTTGTCGCCTTCGGGCAGCGTGGTCGTGTCGAACGGAATCGCCAGGTCTGTCGCGGTGGTGCCGGCCAGGTCATAGGGCGGCAGGTTTTCGGTCTTGGACGGCGAGCGGGTCTTCAGCGGGTCGTTGATGTAGAAGTAAACCCGGGTGATGGATTGGTTGTCCGGCACGAAGGCGTAGATGTCCCCGGACACGGTCGCCCCCTGCAGGCCGGTCGCGCCGCTGCGGTTGGCCGCCAGGCTGTATACGATGGGGTAGACGCTGCTGTCGTCGGGTACGATCTCCAGCGCCACGGTGACTGAATCACTGGCAAAGCCATCCGCCGTTGCTGTGACGATGCCCGTGTAGGTTCCCGGAGCCAGCCCATCGGGCGACACGGTGAGTGTCAGGACATCCGGGGTGGTGCCGGTGGTTGGGTTGACGCTGAGCCAGTTGGCGTTGTCACTGATGGAGAAGTCGGCGTCGGCACTCTGGTTGGTCTCCAGGGAGACGTTGGCGGACTGGGTCTGGGTATCGTTCTCCGTCGCCAGGAAGCTGAAGCTGGCGTTCGAGAAGGACAGCTGTGGTACGGCATTGTTGACCGTAAAGGCGGCCGACAGGATTTCCGTCGCGCCACTGGTGTAGGTCACCTTGGCGTAAAGTGTGTGCTGGCCGTCGGCAATGCTGTTGGTGTTGAACGGGAGCGCCAGGTCATTATCGGCTGTTCCGCCAAGATCGAAGGGAGCAATGTTTTCCCGTTTGAGCAGGGTGGAGGGCGGTGGCGCGTCAAGATAGAACTCCACGCGTTTTATGCCGTCTATAGGCGCGACGAAGATGTAAACGTCATCCGTCAGTTCCGTGCCGCTGAGGCTGGTGGCAGCCGAGCGGTCCGGATGGGTGCTGACCAGCAGCGAGGGCGCGGCGGCGGCAATGCCGGAACCGCCCAGCAGCATGAGAAGCAGGAGCCAGCGAAACAGAAGCTGGATAGAGGGATAACGCCGGTTTGCTCTTGTATGATGTCCGGACGTTGTAGCGAATGTGCCGAGTAATTGTTGCATTAGGACAAACCCTCCCGACAAAGCAGACACTCCACTCGGGCGGATTCGCATATAAAATGCCAGGCGGGGAGATCCGGTAAGGAATACAGTGTGATAACCTGCTTTTTCTGTCTGTAAAGGCGACAGGCATGTAAGTTTTTTCGACAAGGATCGAGGGCTCCCTGGGCTCGATGCGAATGGATGGATACCCGCTATGACGCTCTTTCAAACCCGTGCCTGGCAGGATGCCTGGTGGTCCGTGTGGGGCAATACGCCGGGCTTCAGGCTGGTCCGTGAAGGGCAGGGCAAAGGGTCGGGTCTGTATGTCGACCGGTACCGGTTTCGCGGCGTCCTGCCGATCCGCTGCCTGCAGTTCATCGGGACGAATTACCGCCGTCTCTCCACCCCGCGGACCGAATACAATGGTCTGGCTGGCTCCGGTCAGGACGCCGCCGGCGGAATCCCGGGTGACTATGCCTCGTTGATGGATTTTCCGTGGTCCGAAGCGGTTTTCAGGGACATCGTCCAGGACGCCGCCGACCATCAGGCATTGCAGCGACTGGCACAGGAAAGGGGCCTGGCATGGCGCGAGGTAGCCAGCGATGCGGCCTACCACGTCGACACCTCGGGTGATTTCGAGGATTATGTCGCTGGCCTGGGCCGCAATACCCGTCTTCGTTTCTTCAATCGGCGCAAGGTGCTGGAATCCCTGGGCGATCTTTCGATCACGAACGCCTGGGAGGCGGATCCGGCCGTTTTTTTTGAATGCTTGAATGATTTTCACGTCGACCGCTGGGGCAGCCCCTGTTTCGGGCGCGACAGCCTCCGGTTCCATCGTCGTTTCCTCGATGGCCTCGCGGCGGAAGGCGGGGCTCCGGAGCTGTCCTTGCTGAGGGTGAACGGGGAGCCGGTCTCGGTCCTTTACAACGTCCGCTTTGAGGGGCGCACCTATAACCTCCAGTCCGGTTTCGTCGAGAATTTTCACCGGAAGGTGGCGCTCGGGTCATTGCATCTGGGCTACGCCATCGAGGATGCTTTCAGGGAGCCCGGCACCGCCCTGTTCGATCTGTTGGCGGGGCAGGGCAAGAACAGCAATTACAAGCAGCACATCGCGACAGGGCATGTGCCGCTGGTGTCCGTCATGCTGGTCCGGTCGGCCTTTTACAAGTGGCTTTACCGGGTGAAGGCAGATTAAAGATAATCGGTTGGGTCCGCGAGACAACGCGGTATCGCACGTGGGTTTGAAAGCGCAATAGGTTGGGACGTCGAACATGGATCGAGGGAACGCGGTGTCACGTATCAGTATCTGGTCTCCCCTGGTGTTTCTCGGGGCCTTCATCGCAGGGACGTACCCGATCCTGGCCGGCATTGCCGAGCGGTGGGTCAAGTGGGACGAGGCCTATTCCCACGGCATCATCCTGCTGTTGGTCTGCCTCTACCTGACCTTCCAGAAGTTGCGGCGGGTTCGGCCGGTGGCCGGCTTCTACTGGCCCTGGCTGGTGCCGCTCGTCCTTTCCGCCATCCTCTACGGGATTGGCGGATTGCTCCGGGTTGAAGCGCTCCAGCAGGTGATGCTCCTGCCGATCCTGTTTTCAGGTTTGCTCGTGCAGTGGGGCTGGCGCCAGACCATCCCGTTCCTGATCCCGATTGGTCTGATCGTCTTCGCGATTCCGTTCTGGGATTACCTGGCGTGGTACCTGCAATTGATCACCGTGGCGGTCAACCAGTTCTTCCTGTCGCAGTTGGGGATCAACTTTGTCGTCGAGGGTGTGTTTGTCTATTTCCCCGGGATCGGCGCCTTCGAGATCGCCCACGGTTGCTCCGGTCTGCGCTACCTGCTGGTGGGCCTGACGCTGACGTTCCTCTACAGCGAACTCAATCTGGTGACACTGAGGGCCCGGGTGACCCTGATTGCCGTGGGCGTCTTTCTCGCCCTGGTGGCGAACTGGGTGAGGGTTTTCGTCATCATCCACACCGGCTACGCCACCAGGATGACCTCATCACTGGTGAATCATCACGATACGTTTGGCTGGTGGGTGTTTGCCGCGACCCTGGTGCCGTTGTTCGTCTTCGCGCGCTGGCTGGAAAAGCGGGAGGGGGCCGCCGCAAAACCCGCCGGGCCCGACGCGGACGCGTCGAAGTCCGGACGGGCTTCGGCGCTGGCCGGGTTATCGACGTCGGCCGTACCGTTGATGCTGCTGGCGATCGCGTTCTGGCCGGGCACCATATCCAAAGCCGGCAATATGGCCACGCACGTTCAATATCGTGGGCTGGAGGTTTTTGACTCGTCGCAATGGCTGCCATTGTTCGGCAGCGGTCTGGCCCGTTGGCATCCCATCGTCGAGCGGCCGGACCGGTCCTTCGAGCAGACCTACGTCCAGCGCGGAACGATTGACGAGGATGGCCGGCAGCAGGCGCCCCACTATTTCGTCGGCCTCTACAGCTACGACCATCAGCGTCAGGGTGGGGAGGTCGTCCAGTACGGCAATCGCCTATACGACGGCGAGGGGTTCGTGCCGAGTCAGGCCTTTGACGTCGGTGGGGCGGAACCGATCATGTCCGGCGTGACCATCTCGGCCCACGACGACGCCACGCCGATCTACCTGGCCTACGCCTACTACGTGGAGGGGCGCTGGGAAACCAACGAACTGCAGGCCAAGCTGGCCCAACTGCCCGGGGCCCTCAACCGGCGCACCGATGCGTCGTTACTGGTTGTGGCTGTCCGGTGTGATGACTGTGACGGGCAGGCGGACCTGGAAACCATTGCGCCCGACATTCGGAGCCGGGCGCAACGGTATCTCGACGGGGTCTATCTCAAGCGGGACTGATCCGTATTACTGAACCTCCTGTGACACCTCGTCGGAGGGCGGGCTGATCAGGCCGTCCGTGTCCACGGTCTGCACGGTGAAGTACCAGGTACCGGTTGCGAGTCCGTCGAACGTGTAGCTGGTCGTCCCGGCATCGACGTCCTGGGTCTGCCCAAGGTTGCCGGACTGCTGACCGTAACTGATGACGTAGTGGTCGATCTCGCTCAGGGCGATGGAGGAGCCATCCAGACGGGTGGAGGGCGCCGTCCAGGACAGCGTCACGTTGCCGGTGGTCGTTGGCGGCGCTGTCGGTTCGGGCTCTGTACTGCCTGAACTGGTCGAGGTGGATTCCAGTGTCCAGGGGTCCAGTTCGCTCTGGTAGGCGTCGAGATTGGTGACGCCGCTGCTGTTGTTGACCTGTGAGGCGTCATTGACCCAGGGGTTCAGCCCGTAGCTGAGCTCCCAGGTATCCGGAATGCCATCGGAATCCGTATCCTGGGTGCTGGCCATATCCGGATCGGGTACCGTGATCGTGCTTTCCTGGGCAACGGTGTTGCCGCTGGATTGGTCGACGATGGAGAACTGCGCTACCGCGTCACCGGAATTTTCATAGTACTCGATGTTGATATTGGCGGATTCGCCCGCCTGCATGCTCCGGGTGTACGAGAACGTCTCGGTGGCGTGATTCGACCAGTCGTTAATCACACGGTCGCCATTGATGTAGAGCCGGGTGCCGTCGTCGGTGCTGAGGTTGAAGGTGTAGTCTCGGTTACCGCTGCTGTGCGGAGCGGTAAAGGTACCGGTCCAGCGGGCACTGAATTTGTCATTGCCGATACCGGTCATCGGAGAACCCGATCCCCAGTTGAAATCCACCGTGGCATCCTGCCGGGTGGCGACGAAATCGTCGAACGCCATGCCGCTGAAGTATTGCCCCACGAAGCCGCTGGTTGTTGTGGCGGATGAGCCGCCGCCGGTCTCCTGCGGCACGTCATCGCTGTTATTCGGGTCGGTACCGGCCTGGTATTCCTGGAGGTTGGTGTAGCCGTCGCCGTCCGCATCGCGGGCAGCGTCGCTGCCATTCAGCGGGTTCAGGTTGTAGGCGAACTCCTGGCCGTCGGGAATCCCGTCGCCATCGGTATCGGCGTTGTTCTCCTTGGTTCCGATCAGGAATTCGTCGGCCGCCGTGAGGAAGTCGCCATCGGGATCGGTGTCGGCGTCGTTCGAGTTGGATGGATCCAGCCCGTTGACGGTTTCCCAGTTGTCGTAGAGACCATCACGGTCGTTGTCGAGCGGCGGGTAATCGGTATTGAACGCGAGCCCCTGGGTCGAGTCGAAGTAGCCGACCCGGTAACCGAGTGAATAGGCTTCCGTGGTGGACACGTTGTCGTAGTTGCCGGATTGCCCTTCGCTGTAGAGGTAATCGCCGGAAATCACCTGCTGGGAGATGCCCGGCCCCTGCCAGGCTACAGCGAAGTGCTCGCCGCCCGAGCCCTGTTTGTGTCGGATCTCGAAGTAATAGCGCTTATTGGCTTCCAGGGTCTGGGTGCCGGAGGTCTGGGAGCTGTACTTTGTGTAGTTGTATGGCGATGAGTAGCTCGGCACGGAGGCAATGACCTGGGCATTGGACGCGGACTCGTCCGTGCTGAACAGGAACTGGGTCTCGTCGTCGCCGGAGACGTAAAACGTGTATTCACCGCTGGTGGGCGGGACGATATAGCCACGCACCAGGCTGCCGTAGTAGTTGCCCAGCCCGCCCGGGTTATCAAGGGATGTCAGTTCGTTAACGGTGTTCGGGTTATCCGGGTAGGCATCGATACTCGTCAGGTCGGATACGTCAGAGCCTGTAATACCGGTCCAGATCCGGAACTGCACTTTCCCCGGTTCACTGGTCGCTGGCAGCGCCGCCGTCGGTGGCAGTTGCTCCACCTGGGACGGCCACATCTGACAACCATGGATAAATGCGATGGTGCTACCTATCAGCAAAACCTTGGCGTTATGCATAAGTCGTCACCTGAATATCGTACTGCGTCGGTATCATGTCGATGCAGTACAGGCATTTGGGGGCAGTCACCCAAAGTATCGTTCCCGCCGGATCGCCCTGCCACGTGACTTTAGGAATCTTTTGATCTTTAGGGGGGTACGTTATTCGTTTAAACAATGAGCAAAAAATTGCCCGGCAACAGAGGTCGATGCCCGCGATTGGCGGGCAGGTTTTGGGCGTGTTGGGGAGGGTTCCTCAGCAACGTCGCCGGACGGAGAGAAGGCCTCCCAGCCCGAGAAGGAACAGCGCAAAGCTGGCCGGTTCCGGCACAGAGATGATTTGCAGGATCGAGAAGTCGCTCTGGTTATTGCACTTTCCGGCGCCGCACGTGTTCGAGTAGAGGGCGTCGAATGTCAGGGAGCCGATCAGGTTCTTACCGAAAATGGCGCCGACATCCACTGTGCCCGGTGATCCGAATACGGCGGTACTCGCACCCAGGGGAGACAGTCCGGACACGCCGTCGACGGTCAGGGTCAGGAAGTCATCGCCGGGATTGAGATACACGTTCTTCAGTACGGCGACGCTGGAGCTGCCATCCAGGAACGTGGCGGTAATCCGGGCAACTTCCTCGACGTCACCGAACTCCGGGCCATCGTACAGAAACGCCAGTGAGAAACCGCCCAGGACGAAGCCCGATGAGGAACTGGCGGTCAGGCTTTCACGCAGGCCTATTTCGTTGGTTCCGGAATCACCCGCAACGCCGACGCCGGCCGCTGTCACACCGTGTTCGGTTTTGGTACCGAGCTCTCCGCCGGTCGCGGTGAAGGTCAGGCCGCCACCATAGCCTGAAGCAATCTCGGTGGCTGAAATAACCGTTGCACTCGCGCTTACCGAGAACAACCCCAGTGATAGAGCAAGTGCCAATCCATTGGTTGGGATACGCATGGCGGAGCCTCCTCCTGCCAACTGCTTGGGGAAGCAAAGGCTTGCCATATACGTGCCATTGGTTGGATAGGCTTCACAGTCAAGCGCTTACGCGACGCCTGCCGAACCGTGTTGTAAAACGGTCCGACAGGTCGCGTAACACGTCACTAGAGCTTGGACAGTATCTTCTCGGCTTCGTCCGGCCGTCCGGTCGACTTGTAGGCCTCGGCAAGATGCTGCGCAATTTCAGGGGTTTGCGGTGAGAGTTTGTAGGCTTTTTCCAGCACCGGCAGGCTCTGGCTGTGGTCTCCCTGCTGGAACAGGATCCAGCCGTAGGTATCGGCCACGGCGGCGGAATCGGGTTTGAGGCTGTAAGCTTTTTCGGCAAGCTGGCGGGCATCCTGTTTACCGGACTCGTGATACAGCCAGGCCAGGTTGTTCAGCGCGACGACGTTTTGGGGCGACGATTTCAGGACCGTCTGGTAGGCGTCCATCGCTTTCTGGGCGTCGCCGCTCGTCTGGTAGGCCATGGCAAGCCGCATCTGCAGCGTCTCGTTGCCAGGATGGTCTTCCAGGCCGTTTTCAAGTGCCTTGATGGCGCGCATGGCCTGCTGGCTTTGCTCGAGCGCATCCACAAAGAGCAGGGTGAGCTGCGGCGAGCTGTCCTTCGCCAGGGCCAGTTCATAGAGATCCGCGGCCTTGCCAAAGCGCTCCTTGCCCTTTTCATGAGCGGCCTCGACGAGGTATGGCTGGGCGGAGTCGGGATGCTTCAGGCGGACCTCCTGAAGGATGTCCCTGGCCGCCTTCTCATTATCCATTTCAAAGTAGACCTGTGCCGTCTGCAGGGCGATGGCTTCATTATCCGGGAACAGGACCTGCGCCCGTTTCATGATGGCGAGGGCCGCGTCCTTGTTGTTGGCCTTGAGCTTGCTCCCGGCGACGGCGCTGTAGACATCAGCCACGCTGCCGGTATGGGGGGACAACTCGGTTTCGCTGACCGGTTCGAGCAGGGCCGCGGAGAGCTCATCGGCCCGGTTGATGTTGTTCGCCCGCAACGCCAGTTCCAGCAGGGCGAGCTTGGGGGCCAGGGCATCGGGATGGTCCTTCGTGACCTTTTCCAGGTAGGTCTGCAACTGATCCGGTGAGGTGACCTGGGCCAGCCCCTGGATCGCCGGACGATTATCCGGGGCCTTGTCGATGGCCGTCCTGAACTGGCGGATGGCTTCCTCGGTGTTGTCCTGGCTTGCTGCCAGGGCTCCCAGCGCGTTGTTGGCCCGTGGATCGGTGTCCGACAGTTCCAGGGCCTGCCTGTAATACTGTCTTGCCTGTGAGGCATCGTCGGCACGGGCGGCCAGACTGCCGCTGACGAGCAGGGCACTGATATTTTTCGGCTGCTCCTTGACCCAGGCACTGGCCGACTCCTCGGCCGCCTGGGTGTCGCCGCCCCGCACATAGGCGTTGATGATCATGCGGCGTGCCTGGTCATTGTCCGGATGGGCGTCCATCACCTGGCTGGCCTGCTTGATGGCCGCCTCCGTGTCGCCCTGTTCCACCAGGTAGTTGGCGTAGCGCAGGCGGAGGTCGTCGTTGCCCGGGTCGAGCTGGAGGGCTTTCTCGATGTAGGTGCGTCCGGCCTCATCGTCGCCGCTGGCCAGGTGGGCAATGCCGATCAGGGCCAGGACGCCGGGATCGGACTGTTTGTCGTCCAGGTTTTCCAGCAGCTTGCGGGCTTCATCCGGCCGTTGCAGGCGCAACTGTGTGGCCGCCAACAGCTTGCTGGCGGCCGGGGAGTCCTGGATCTGGCTGATGGGTTCGAGCAGTTCCTGCGCCTCTTCGACGCGGCCCTGCTGGAAGCGGATCAGGCCCAGCATGATGGAGCTCTGGACGTGACTCGGTGCCTGTTTGAGCACTTCATTGAGGTAACGGGCCGCTTTCTCAAGATCGCCTTTCCGGTAGGCTTCCTGGGCCGCCTCGAAATTGCTCTTGACGGTGCCGGGAGCCGACTTGGCGAGGATTTCCTCGTAGACGAAGGCTTCTGACGATTTGCCTTCCTCACGCAGGACATCCACCAGTGACGAAATCGTGGTGTACTTCCGGTACGTCATGATGTCGTACTTGCCAATGTCCTCCAGGGCGCGAATGTAGGCTTCCTCGGACTTCCTCCACTGTTTCTGCTGCTGGGCCAGTTGGGCCTTCCAGAGCCACAGTTCGGGATCGTTGGCATCCTCGTCCTCAGCCTGCTTGATCTTCTGCCGGGCGAGCTCGGTGTTGCCCTGGGCCTGGGCCACGCGGGACAACCCGATCAGCGCCAGCGTCGAGGTGGCGTCGCTATCCAGCGCCTTCTGGTAGGCGGATTCCGCCTGCTGGTATTGCTTGGCCGCCAGCAGGATATCCCCACGCAGCAGGTCGGCCCGGACCTGCTGGGTGCGATCCGGTGACTTCAGCTTGTCCAGGGCGTCCAGTGCGGCTTCCGTGTCCTGGCGCATGAGGTAGGTCCTGGCCAGGATGAGCTGGATCCGGTTGTGGATGTCATCGGTGGTTCCTTTCTCCTGCAGCCGCTTCTCGATCTCCTTGACCTGGCGGGCGGCCGAGACAGCATCGCCGGCGGTGATCAGGTTATCGATGATGACGAAATAGGGGTCGACCTTTTTCGGGTTGAGGTCGATGGCGCTGCGGGCTTCCAGGGTGCTGGCCTTCAGTTCGCCCTGGCGCTGGAAGAAACGGGACTGGTCCAGATGGCTAAGGTACTGCAGTTCCTGTTGGCTCATTTCCTCCTTGTCGTCACCACACCCGGTCAGCAGGGAAGTAAAGGCTACGGCCAGCAGGGTAATACGAAACAGCGTCTTCCACTTCATTGTCAGGTCCTTGTCATCCAGATACGGGGCGTCCTTACTGCCGCATGTGCCGGTCAGGCACCGGATACAGCGGGCGACGTCTCGATTTTGTACTTGTCCGTCAGGTTGTACAGCGTTGGTCGGGTAATGCCCAGCAGCCGGGCGGCTTGCGCCATATTGAAGTTGCTGGTCTTCAGCGCGTGGTTTATGGCCGCGCGTTCCGCGTCCTCACGTACTTGGCGCAGGTTGAGTACGTTGCCGTCATGGACGAAATCGTCGCAGCGCAGCTGCAGGTCGCTGGCGGACACGCGCTTGCCCTCGGCCATGATGATGGCCCGCTTGATCTTGTTGATCATTTCCCGCACGTTCCCGGGCCAGCTGTAGCCCTGAATGGCCAGGATCGCATCTTCGGAGAATCCCAGGTTGGGGCGGTCGAGCTGGCGCCCCAGGGACTTGAGCAGCGACTGGGCAATAACGATGGCGTCGCCGTCCCGCTCCCGCACGGCCGGTACGTCCAGGGTGATCTCGCTGATCCGGTAGTAGAGATCCTCGCGGAACGCGCCGGTGGACACGAGCTCTTCCACATTACGGTGGGTGGCGCAGACCACCCGGACATCCACATGGACCGGGTTGACCGCGCCCACGCGATCGATCACCCGCTCCTGCAGGAAACGCAGCAGCTTGGCCTGTAACGGCATCGGCATGTCGCCGATCTCGTCCAGGAACAGCGTGCCGCCGTTGGCCATCTCGATCTTGCCCTTCTTGCTCTGGGTGGCGCCGGTAAAGGCGCCTTTCTCGAAGCCGAACAGTTCGCTTTCCAGCAGGTTTTCCGGTATGGCGGCACAGTTGATGGCGGCAAAGGTGTGGTCGGCGCGATGGCTCATGTCGTGGATGGCCCGGGCCAGCAGCTCCTTGCCGGTACCGGTTTCTCCAATGATGAGGGTCGTGACGTCAGCCGGCGCGACCTTCTCGACCATCCGGCACAGGGAAAGCATCTGTGGGCTGGCGGCCACGATGCCCTTGATGGTGGTGCCGTTGCGGTTCTGGCTCAGCTCGCGGTTTTCCTGTTCGAGTTCGGCCAGGCGGAACGCGCGGTTGACCACAAAGGTGAGGATGTCCGCATCCAGCGGTTTCTGGTAGTAGTCGCTGGCTCCCATGCCAATCGCGCGTACGGCGTTCTCCCGGTCCTCGCGGCCGGTGACGACAACAACCTTGGTGGCCGGCGACAGGCGGACGATGTCATCCAGCAGCGCAAACCCTTCCTTGGCGCCACCCGGGTCCGGAGGCAGGCCGAGATCCAGGGTCACGACCTGGGGCTCGAACCGGCGCAGGGCGGTAAGGGCCGCACCACGATCACTGGCCACGACGACTTCAACATCGTCCGTGAAGCACCAGCGCATCTGGCTTTGCAGGCCAGGATCATCTTCGACAATCAAAAGACGCTTATTCACGACAGAACCAAATCCTTTTTTCTGGTCAGTGACATAGGGCGTCGGGTAATCAACCCTGAACACCGTACGAGACGCTTCTTGTTGGTATAGGCAGTCAGTCTGGGACTCACTTGTTAACATACTGTAACATCGATTCTGGCTGTATTTTGACGGAAATCAACTGTAATGCATTGCGCCTTTTTGAATTCGATGAAAATTTGACAAACATTTAACGTCTGCCCGTTGATAGATCGGTTTCACGCATTCTCTGCGATTGGCTGGGGTGGCTCATCGATATCGCCGCGCCGGGCTTCGGGCTTCCCCAGCGGCAGTCTCACCGAGAAGCAGGAGCCCAAGCCCGGTTCGCTGGTGACGTCGATATTGCCGCCGATCTGACGGACGTATTCCCGCGCCTGGTAGGCGCCAATGCCCATGCCGGCCAGCCCCTTCGTGCTCTCGAATGGCTTGAACAGCTTCATCTTGATGAAGTCCTCGTTCATGCCGGCACCGGTGTCCTGGATAAAGATCACCACATGATCCGCGCTTTTCTTCATGTTCAGCGTGACTTCACCGGTCGGAGAGGTTGCGTCCTGAGCGTTCTGGATCAGGTGGCCAATGACGCTGCGCAGCTGCTCCGGATCGGCACGGACCCAGATCTGTTCGTCGGCGGCGTGGAAAACCGGGTTCGGTTCGGCCCGGGTATGGTGATGCACCAGCTCTGACAGCATGGCTCCCAGTTCGATCGGGCGGACGGGCATCTCGTTGATGGTCGGTTTGCGGATATGGTCCACCAGGCCGGACAGCTTGGTGACGGCATGCTCGGTCGTACGAATCATGTCGTCGATGAATTCGGGATTGTGCCGATGGCGTTCCGCGTTTTTGACCAGTAATGAGAGCTGGGCAATCATCGTTTTCAGGTCGTGGACCAGGAACGCCGATGCCTTCGACACGGCCTCGAACTGCATGGCCCGGGACAGCCGGTTCTGGGCGTCGGCCTGGGCCAGCACGTTACAGGTCTGGCGGGCCACGACGCGAATCAGGTCGAAGTTCTCCCAGTTGAGCTCCACTTTGGCATAAGGGGAGCCGACCAGGCAGATGCCGTAGAGCTCGTCGCCAAGGTACAACGGGATGACCAGCCAGCCATCGGGGAACTTGAGGATCTCGTCCGGTATTTCCAGCAGTTCGTAGCGTATGGGATCGACCTGGTATTCGGACAGATCGACGATCCACTCCTTCTCCTTGAAGAAGTTGATGATGTTGGCGTCCCGGTCGATCATGGTGTGGCGCGGTGGCGTCAGGTTGACCGTATTGTATAGGATGTAGTTGCTGTCCTCGTCACGAATCCAGAGCGCGCCGGAATTGCTCTCCACCAGGTCCGCCATGATGCGGACCACACGCTCGGGGAGTGGAGGATCCTCCGCCAGGTTGGCGAAGATCTGCGTCATTTTCAGCCATTCTTCCCGGTAGTCGTACTTATAGTCGAAGAAGTTCTGGCTGATGAAAATCATCAGGCGGGCCCGGAACCGGCTGGAGCTCAACAGGGCGACAAACAGCACCAGGAAGATGGTCAGGAAGAGAACCTGCAGGGCTTCGCCCCAGTCGCCGCCGAGGGCCCTGACGTAGTATCCGCCGATGGCGACGAAAAGCAGGTAGGCGCCGGCAACGGCAATGGCACCGGCATGGAAGACTGCGTTGCGGGAGAGCTGGAAATCCACCGGCTGTTTGCGGGTGTTGATCACGTTAACGGCAAACAGGGGCGCCAGGAAGGCATTGGCGGCGCCGCGGGCACTCCAGAAGGAGTCCGATAGCTGGCCGAAGAGCAGGGCATCGGAGTACATGAAAAAGTCATAGACGAAGATGCCGCCGATACCGATGCACAGGTACTTCATGCTCGAACGGCCAAAGGATAGGGAATTGCGCCAGATCTGTTCGATCAGGCAGACGCCCAGCAGTGACAGGGCAATCTGGCCGATGACCTTGGTCTTGCCGTCCAGTAATTGCCAGCCCAGGGCGTATTCGAGTGCGCCGCAGGTCAGCAGCGTCAGAATCAGCAGGCCGATGGCGGGGCCCAGGACCCTGCGCAGCTTGGTCGCCATCTGCCCGGACCGCTTGCTGTCCCGGATCAGGGCAAACAGCACGGCAACCCAGGCCGCGTCACGAAGCAGTTCAAGCAGATAACGGATAAAGAAAGGAGGCTGGTTCCAGATCATCTGGCCCACGAGGGAAGTGGCCCATATGGTCGAGACCATAGCGGCCAGCATAAGCGCACGATCCGTGTGGCGCCTCAGGTATTTGGATCCGACCAGGATGGCCAGGGCCGCGTAGGCGAGTGCCGCTGCGGAATGGCTCACCAGACTGAAGTCGATGCTCATGGGACTCATCCTTTGAGTATAGGAGCCTCTGACCAAGCACAATGGCGCGATGACACGGGATGTCGCGCCGGTTTTTCGACTAGTATAAAAGCAATCCTGTCGCGGATGCACACAGTCTGCGGTCCGGAACGCCTGAACGTCAGGTTTTCAGGCGCCCCGTTTGTGGACAGCGGATACGACAAGGACGCTAGACCGGGTGCTTGTTCTCCCGGTAATAGCGGAAGATCTCCTTGAGTGGCCGCTTGGGTTTGAACCCGAACGTGTCGCGGAAGGTGCGCCCGTCGATAACCACCGGGTACTTGAAGAAACTCATCAGGTACGACGGGAAGCTTTTCATCTTCAGCAGCCGTGCAATGGTCCGGGGCAGGACCGGCGGAATGGAGGGGATCGGCACACGTGTGCAGCCGCTGAGCTGAAGGGCATGCTGATAGGCGATCCAGTCGTCCGGCGCGACGTTGAATACGCCCCGGACCGTATTGCGATAGGCCAGGACGATGGCGTCGGCCATGTCATCGATGTGGATGAACTGCATCATTGGCGAAAAACCGGCAAGGACTGGCGCACGCCGGCTGGCCAGCAGCGTGCTGATCGAGTTGCGCACGCCGGGGCCGACGATGTTGCAGGGTCGCAGCACCGTAATGTTCAGGTCCGGATAGCGCCACAGATAGATGTTGGCCAGGTTCTCCAGCTCGATGGAGTCGACCAGGTCCATGCTCAGGCCGACCCCCTTGAGCGGCGCCTGTTCGTCGATCAGCGCGGGGTTATAGGCGCTGGCGCCGTAGACATGGTAGGTGGAAAGTACGATGACCCGGCGGATGCCGTACTTATGGGCCAGGTTCAGCAGCTTCTGGCTGCCCAGGACGTTGGCGTTGTAGCGCCGCATGCGGGTTTCCTGGCTGGACATGATGCGGCCCAGGTGGATGATGCCCTCGAATTGGAAGCGGCGGAACAGGTCCTCGAAGACCCGTTTGTTGAAGTCGATGCAGTAGCTGGGGATGTCGTCACCGAGATAGACCTGCTCCCGGAAGTCGACGGCCACCAGCTGGTAGTTGTCGCGCAGGCGGTTGATGACCTGCTGGGCCAGGGCGCCCGCGGCTCCGGTGACCAGGATTTGCGGTTTACGTTCGTTCGTCATCAGAACAGCCTTTTCCTTTCGCTCAATCCCTGGTTGATCAACTCGTTGATCTCGGCCTTGACCACCTCGACCCGCTCGGTGACCTTTTCTTCCGGTATATCGGCATTGTCGAAGTGCATGGGCTTACCGAATTTGAGGTAGACCTTGGCCGGGAAGACGAACGGCACGGCCAGCGGGACATAGGGCAGCCCCAGGGCCTTTGCCAGCGGCCGTATGTTGGCCACTGCCGGGATGGTTTCCTCGCAACCCACCACGCCCACCGGCACGATGGTGGCGTTGTACTGCATCGCCAGGCGCATGAAGCCGTTGCCGAACCGCTTGAGTTGATAGCGGTCGCTGTAGAGTTTGCCGGAGCCGCGGATCCCTTCCGGGAACACGATAATGGCTTCGTTGTTGGCCAGCATCTTGGCGCAGTTGACCGGGTCGCCCAGCACCGCGCCGATCTGGTTCAGCATGTTGCCCAGGTAGGGAACGGTCGGAAAGAAACGCTCGATCATGGCGCGGGGCAGGCGTGGGTTCTTCGGCCGGGAGGCCACGGCGACACCGATCAGCAGGCCATCGATCGGCAGTTGGCCACTGTGGTTGGCAATCAGCAGCACCGGCCCCTCATCCGGCACGTTTTCCACGCCGTCGGCAACGACCCGGAAATACTTCTCGTAAATCTGTCGGGCCAGCGAAAAACCGATCTTCAGCGAATCGTTGTTGTAGCCCCAGGGGTCATAGCCCAGGGATCCCAGCGGTTTGCGAATCCGGTTGATCTGGTCTTCCAGCGATTGCGGAACGACTTTTTCCTTGATGAAGGATCTCAGGCTCATCAGCGCTTCCCGATTGATGGGGTCATTGTCTGCTCTGTGTCGACGTGCAGGATACGTGCCTTTCTGTTTAACAACGTGACAGCACCAGTTCCGTGGTGTGGCTCTCACCCTTCATTAAACGGATAAAGTGAGGCCATGCATTGGCGGTTTCGACGCAAAGCATGGTTTTCCAGCCGTCATCCGGAAAATCCGACAATCGCCTGGCCTTCTCGGGACCCGGGTTCCAGACCACGGTGGACTCGCTGCCCTGGGTTTCGATCCGGGTAACCTGGTTGGGGGTATGCACCAGAATGGGGCCGCCTCGCTGATAGATGCGGTCGGTCTCGCCACGGAACCGGACATCGCCGTCCTGCTGGATTTCCTGCCAGTCGTGGATCGTGTCGATGTAGTGTGCCTGCTCCAGGCCGCTGAGGAAACTTCGGGTGACGTCGAGCGTCGGAAAATAGGTGTGGAGCGCTTCCGTGTATTCCACCGGAGATGGGCCGGAGTTGTGGGTGGTCAGCAGGATCTGGCAATGCCCGGCGTTAAAGCGGAAGGTGATGCGCGCCAGCAACGGCCAGTCGCGGCCAATATCGCCGCACTTGGCTGCATCCAGCGTCAGGCTGATCTCCACATCCTTTTCCGACTCGCGGATGTCGGCCAGGGTCCAGAGGCTCGTGCGGGCGAAGCCATGGGCCAGATCCGCCTGCGCCCGTTGTGCGACGGGATCCGGGTTTCGCTGTGGGTCGCCGAACCAGGGCCAGCAGACGGGAATGCCGCCGCGGATGGCGTGCCCGTGCTTGAATCGGGCGTCCGGGCTCATCCAGAGCCAATTATCTTCGCCCTTGGGGGCAAAATGGGTCAGGTGGGCACCCTGCAGAAAGATGCGGGCGGAGAATCGGGGGTGGGTGACTTCAATGGCGTCCAGGTCGCCTTGGGTGGTGCGGGCAGTGAAAAGTGCATCGGATTTGCTTGAAGTCATCCAGTTTGTTCCTTTTGACGCCTATGATGGAGGGCCGTTGGCTTCCCCATGCCGGGTGGCTCGTTATTTGGTTTGTGTCTTCTATGATTTTGTGATCATAGTGTCCGCGTCCGGTTCCTGGCCAGCCCCCCGCAGAGGAAAATGAGGCGGCATGGACCAGGGGCGCCTCCGGACCCATCATTCTGTACCGTGTCGGTAAATGGAGGAGCCTGCATGAGTGTCCTGTTTCTACTGATCAGTGCGTTAGTCCTGCTTTATTTCGGTATCGGCGGTACCGTCGCCGGTGTCGTGATGACACTGGCCACGCTGTTTGGCATGTTCGAGGACCACTGGCATGTCCTGAGCATCCTGTTTGGCGGTGTCTTCCTTGCCCTCGCACTGATACTCGTCTTCCCCGGGGGGCTGCGTCGCAATAGCCTGAGCCGGCCGCTGCTGGCGTGGGTGCGTGATCGCCTGCCGTCACTGTCGGATACCGAAGCCGAAGCGCTGAAATCCGGCAGTGTCGATTGGGATGGCGAGCTGTTTTCCGGCCGCCCCGACTGGAACAAATTGCTGGATGCCCCCCACGCCCACTTGAGCAAAGCCGAACAGGCCTTTGTCGATGGCCCGGTGGAAGAACTCTGCGGCATGCTGGATGACTGGAAGATCACCAACGAACTCTATGATTTACCCCCGGAGGCCTGGGAGTTTATCAAGAAGGAGGGGTTCTTCGGGCTGGTGATTCCCGAGGAGTATGGGGGGAAGGGATTCTCCGCCACCGCCCACTCGGAAATCGTGATGAAGGTGTCCACGCGCAGCGTATCTGCCGCAGTGACCGTGATGGTGCCCAACTCCCTGGGCCCCGGCGAACTGCTGATGCATTACGGCACCGACGAACAGAAGCAGTATTACCTGCCGCGCCTGGCGAAAGGGGAGGAGGTGCCCTGTTTCGCGCTGACCTCGCCGGTCGCCGGTTCCGATGCCGGGGCCATCCCGGACAAGGGCATCGTCTGTCGCGGCCAGTGGAATGGCGAGGAGGTGCTGGGCCTCAAGGTCACCTGGAACAAACGCTACATCACCCTGGCGCCGGTGGCGACGCTGATCGGCCTGGCCATCAAGGTTTACGATCCGGAAGGCCTGATGGGCGGCGAGGAAGACCTGGGCGTCACCTGTGTCATGATTCCCCATGATCTCAAGGGCGTGAATCACGGCGCCCGACACCTGCCCATGAACACCGTCTTCATGAATGGGCCGACCTGGGGCGAGGACGTCTTTATCCCCCTGACCCAGGTCATTGGCGGCGAGGGCATGGTGGGTCGCGGCTGGACCATGCTGCTGGAGTGCCTGTCCATCGGCCGTTCGATTTCCCTGCCGGCACTGGGCACCGGGGCGGGTAAGCTCGCCTGCCTGACCACCGGGGCCTACGCCGGGATTCGCGAGCAGTTCGGTCGCTCCATCAGCCATTTCGAAGGCGTGCAGGAAGCCCTGGAGCCCGTCGCCGGCTACACCTACATGATGGATGCCGGACGGCTGCTGACGTCCGGTATGCTGGATCGCGGCGTACGCCCGTCGGTGCCGTCTGCGGTGCTGAAGTATCGCAACACCGATCTGATGCGTCAGGTGATCAACCACGCCATGGATGTGGTGGCCGGTCGTGGGGTGATCACCGGGCCGCGCAATTTCCTGGCCCGGGCCTATCAGGCGGTGCCCATCGGCATCACCGTAGAGGGGGCCAACATCCTGACCCGCAGCCTGATGATCTTCGGCCAGGGTGCCATACGCTGCCACCCGTACATCGTCCGGGAGATCGAAGCCGCTGGCATGGACGACGAGCGCAAGGCTGTTCGTGCCTTTGATGACGTCTTCTTCGACCACATGGCGCACACCACCCGCAACGCCCTCCGCTCGTTCGTGCTGGGCCTCAGCCACGGCCGGCTGGAGCCGACCCCCGGCCGGGGCGGGCTGCAGCGCTATTACCGTCAGTTGGCCCGCTTCTCGTCGGCCTTCTCGGTACTGACCGACGTGACCCTGCTGGCCATCGGCGGCGGCCTGAAGGCCCGGCAGCGTCTGTCCGGTCGCATGGCGGATTGTCTGGTGGCGTTGTACTACGCCTCGGCCATCATCAAGCAATGGCACGAGGAGGGATACCCGGCGGACAATCGGCCGGTGGTCGAATGGGGGTTGCAGCGCTGCCTCTACGATTTCCAGACCGCCATGAAGGCGCTGATCGAGAACTTCCCGGTGCCGGCCCTGCGCTGGCCCCTGAAGCGGCTGGTGTTCCCGATCGGTGCCTGGCTGAAGGTGCCGGACGACCGGCTGGGCGAAGAGGTGGCGCTGTCCATCGTGAAGGACGCGCCGGTTCGCGAGCGGATCGTACGTGGCGTCTACCAACCGGTGAATCCCGACGATCCCGTCGGCCGCGTGCTGCATGCCTATAACATGGCCAACGCCTGCCGCGACGCCCGCGAGCGCCTCAACGAGGCCATCCGCAAGACCGATCCGGACGAGCTGCAGGACATCGAGATGCTGATGTCCCACCAGCGTTCCGAGCTGGTGGATTGGGCGGTCGAGAAAAACGTGGTGCGTGAGGACGAGCGCGACACCCTGATCGAAGCGCTCAGCGCCCTGTACGACGTCATCCGCGTGGACGCCTTCGACGGCGACGCCATCAAGGCCCTGGCGGAATGCTCGGAAGGCAAACTCAGCGAAGTCGCCCGTCCATGACAGAAAGTCGGGTAGGGGCCATTCCCTATCCGGCCGGGTGAAAAAAACAGGGCGATGGTGGTGGTTTCGACGTAGACTGCCGACATACTGATTGAGGAATCGCTATGCCCTCCGTTCCCTTCGATACCGCGGCCGCGGTCGATCTTGCGCAGCCACAGCCAGCTGCTCCGACGGTTCTCGATCGGTGGCTGGATAACGTATGCGATGAGCTGTCAGAGTTCGGCTGGACCAGCCAGTCCGTCCTGCCGCTGATTCCGGAAGGCCTGATGGGGGAGCTGCGCAGTGAAGTGCAAACGCTTCACCGCTCGCAAGCGCTGGACACGGCGGGTGTCGGCCGGGGTAAGGATCACACCCACGACCGCTCGGTCCGCCGCGACCGGATTGCCTGGCTTAATGGCGAGACCGGGCCTCAAGGCCGGTTGTATGCCCTTTTCCAATCCATCCAGGATGGCCTGAACCAGCGCCTGTTCCTGGGATTGAAGCGTTTCGAGGCCCATTACGCGACCTACGAGCCGGGTGATTTCTACCGGTGCCACGTGGACAGTTTTCGCGGCCGTTCATCACGCATCATCAGCCTGGTGCTGTACCTCAACGAAGGCTGGCAGGCGGCCGACGGCGGTCAGTTGCAGATCTTCAACCCGGAAAACCCCGATGAAGTCTGCGGTCAGGTGCTGCCGGAGGCTGGACGCGTGGCGCTTTTCGTCAGCGAAGACATTCCCCACGAAGTGCTCGCGGCCCAGCGGACCCGCTACAGCATCGCCTGCTGGTTCCGCCGGGATCCGATCCAGGGCATTGCCCTGTAAATCCATCTTTAAAAAGGCGTTGATGCCGCCGGTGCGGCCTGCTAAGATGCGCGCCGCATCCGGGGCAATACCGGATCGTTATGGTGGCTCCGCCGGTGCCTCCGCAACAATAAACCGTGAACCCGGTCAGGCCCGGAAGGGAGCAGCCGCAGCGGTGGACTTGGGTGCCGGAGTGTCGCTGGTGGAGTCACCCCCAGTTTCCTCCCTCATGAACATCCCCGATCGTTTTTTGATTAAAGTCCATTCAAATCAGCGGGCTACGCTATATGCACGTGACCTCGGCGTGGGCGGTATTCGCGAGCGGTTTCCTTCTTATCACCGGCTGTCCATGCTATCGTTAAGCCCGGTTTGAACGGGACGTGACGCATTCGATGAGCTATCAGGTTCTGGCCCGAAAATGGCGGCCAAAAACGTTTCAGGACATGGTGGGGCAGGAGCATGTGCTCAAGGCCCTGGTTCACGCGCTGGACCATGAGCGCCTGCACCATGCCTATCTATTCACCGGGACCCGCGGGGTGGGGAAGACCACCATCGGTCGGCTCCTGGCCCGCTGCCTGAACTGCGAGACCGGGATTACGTCATCCCCGTGCGGTGAGTGTGACAGCTGCCAGGAAATCCTGGGTGGCCGGTTTGTGGACCTCATCGAAATCGACGCCGCTTCCCGTACCAAGGTCGAGGACATGCGCGAGCTGCTGGACAACGTCCAGTACGCGCCGACCCGGGGCCGCTTCAAGATCTACCTGATCGACGAAGTCCACATGCTCTCCAACTCCAGTTTCAACGCCCTGTTGAAGACACTGGAAGAGCCGCCCGATCACGTCAAATTCCTGTTTGCGACCACCGATCCGCAGAAGCTGCCGGTGACCATCCTGTCACGCTGTCTGCAGTTCAATCTCAAGCGGATGACGCCGGAGCATATCGTCGGCCACCTGAACTACGTGCTGACCGAGGAGGGCATTCCCTACGAGGAGCCGGCACTGTGGCTGCTGGCCCGCGCTGCCGACGGTAGTATGCGGGACGCCCTGAGCCTGACCGACCAGGCCATCGCCTTTGGCAACCAGAAGCTGGCGGCCAGCGATGTCAGCGCCATGCTGGGCACGATCGATCAACGGGACATTCATCGGATCGTGGATGCACTGGTGCGCAGCGATGGTCCGGCGATGCTCTCCGAAATCCACCGGATTGCCGAGTTTGCGCCGGACTACAGCGTCATCCTCAGCGATCTGCTGTCGCTGTTCCATCGGGTCACCCTCGAGCAGGTCGTCCCCGGCAGCGCCGACAACGCCATGGGTGATGCGGAGCACGTCAAGGCGATGGCACGGCAGTTGAGCGCCGAGGATGCCCAGCTGTTCTATCAGGCCGCCCTGGTGGGGCGCAAAGACCTGGCTATTACACCGGACGCCCGCATGGGCTTCGAAATGGCGCTGCTGCGGATGCTGACGTTCCGTCCGGGTGCTGATCGTCGCGATCCGCCGGTGGTGCAGAGTAGCGAGCGCCGTGAAGCGGGCAGCGCCGGCGCCCCCGGGGACGATCCCGAACCTGCGCCGGCAACGCCTGCCCCCGAATTGGCTGTAGCGGCTGCCACGGCGGAAATAGCGCCTGAGCCGGCGCCTGCCGCGGACCCGGAAACGTCCGCCGTTCAAGAAGCCGCCGAGCAGGCGGAACCTTCGGGGTCCTCTCCCGTGCCGCCGGCGCATGAGCCTGAACCTGAATCTCAGGTTGCCAGCGAGCCGGAGCCGGCACAGGTTCCCCCGCGGCAGCCGGAGGAATCCGTCCCGCTGAGCGCCTACGACGATCCATCCCTGACGGCCGATGGCGAGATGGATGTTGATGTGCCCAATGAACCACCATTGCCATCGGAGCGTCCGGCAGAGGCCGGGACGGGTGAGGTGACTCCGGAGCCGGAACCGCAGCCCCAGGCATCAGCGCAGCCGTCGCCCCCGATGCCGGCCGCAGAAGACAAACCGGCGCCTGTCGCCGAAACACCGGCCGGTCCGGTCCAGGAACCGCAGGAAACGGCCGACCCGGCGAGCTTTGAATGGCAGCGGGATTTCCGCGCCCTGGGCCTGAGCGGCATGGCCGGTAACTTGGCCAGCCAGGCGGCCTTCAAGAAGAACGGCACCGACGTGGTGCTGACGCTCGACAGTGGCCACGCGCGATTACTGAACGATCGGCACGTCACCCGGATCACCGAAGCGCTGGGTACCTTCTTCGGTGAAACCGTCAGGGTGACGTTGCAGGAGGGCGAACCCGGCGAGGCAACGCCGGCTGCGTTCGCCGAACGTGCCCGTATTGCCCGCCAGCGTGCGGCGGAGTCATCGATTGCCGGTGATCCGATCGTACAATCGATCATGCAGCGCTTTGACGGCGCGATCGTGGACGGCAGCATCGAACCGGTGAAATAGGCGGCTGTCCAAGAAGTCACTGACGAACGTTTGAAAACATGCGCGGGCAGGGTTGAATTCCTGCCGGAAAGCCGCACAACGCCGTCAGGGTAAGGGGCTTTGATCCCAAATTCATGACCGAGGTGCTACTCATGTTTAAAGGTATGGGCGACCTGATGAAACAGGCCCAGCAGATGCAGGACGAGTTCAAGCGAGTGCAGGAAGAGGTGGCGAAAGCCGAGGTGACCGGAGAGTCCGGTGCCGGGCTGGTGAAGGTCACCATGAACGGTCGTCACGACGTGAGCAAGGTCGACATCGACCCGTCCCTGCTGACGGAGGACAAGGAAATCCTGGAGGACCTGCTGGCAGCCGCGGTGAACGATGCCGTACGCCGCGTGGAAGAGCATCAGAAGGAGCGCATGTCCGGTATGGCCTCCGAGATGGGCGTGCCACCGGGCTTCAAGATGCCGTTTTAGTCTTGCGCTCCTGATAATAGAAGAAGCAGTAGAGGAATCCGGATGGCTTTCAGTCCGCTGGTTGATGAGCTTGTTGAATCGTTGCGCTGTTTACCCGGCGTAGGCCAGAAAACCGCACAACGCATGGCGTTCCACCTGCTGGAGCGCGGGCGCAGTGGTGGTGAGCGTCTGGCAAGTGCGTTGCAGGGCGCCATGGCCGGCGTCCAGCGTTGCCAATCCTGCCAGAATTTTGCCGATGCGGACCTGTGCAACCTGTGCGCCGATGAAAGGCGGCGCACCGGCACCCTGTGCGTGGTGGAGAGTCCATCCGACCTGCTGGCGATCGAACAGGCTGGCTACTACGACGGCAGCTATTTCGTGCTGATGGGGCACCTCTCACCGATTGACGGTATCGGTCCCGAGGAGATCGGCATCGAGCAGCTGCTGCGCCGGATCCGCGATGAAGGGGTGACGGAGTTGATCCTGGCCACCAATCCGACCGTCGAGGGCGAGGCAACGGCCCATTACATCGCCGACCGCCTGGATGGTCAGAATGTCCTGATCACGCGGCTGGCTCACGGCATACCGGTGGGCGGTGAGTTGGGGTATGTGGATGGCTTCACCCTCGGCCACGCCTTCCGCGGCCGCAAACCACTCAGCGAATGATTCCCTCCACCCGAAACGCCTCCCATTCAACCTGGATAGCTTCATGACCGATACCCCCACCGTGCGCTGGCTGGAAACGCCCGACGAACTCGACAACTGGCTGGCGCAGGCGCCGGATCGCCCGCTGGCCCTGGACACCGAGTTCGAGCGGGTCAGCACCTTTTTCCCGATCCCGGGGCTGGTGCAGTTGGGCCTCGGCGACGACCTGCGACTGGTGGAACCCGCCGTGGCGGAGGCGTCGCAGGCTTTCCGTGAATGCCTGGCAGGCACGGAGCGGCCCAAGTTGCTGTATGCCATGAGCGAGGACATGGAACTGTTCCGGCACTGGCTGGATCTCGAGCCCCGGGCTGTGCTCGATCTGCAACTGGCCTGTGCCCTCGCCGGGCTGGGCTTTTCGGTCGGTTACGCCAAGCTGGTGGAAACGCTGTTCAACGTGACCGTCGACAAGTCCGCGACCCGTTCGGACTGGCTGGCGAGGCCGCTGACGGACGCACAGTGCCAGTACGCCCTGGAGGATATCCGCTACCTGGAGCCGATGTTCGAGCACCTCAAGGCGTTGCTGGAAAAGCGGGGCTTCTACAGCGCCTGGCTGGAAGAAAACGAGCGATTCGCCAGGGATCTGGCCCACCAGGGCGAGCCGCAGGAGTACTACCTGAAAATACGCGGCGGCTGGCAGCTCAAGCCGCGTCAGCAGGCGGTCCTCCGGGAGCTGGCAGCCTGGCGCGAACAGGAATGCCGACTGCGCGACAGGCCTCGCAACCGCGTCCTGTCCGATGCCGCGCTGATCCGCATCGCCGAGCGCCTGCCGGAGAGCAAGGGCGCGCTGGGCGCCATCGAGGACGTGCCTCCGGTGGTGGTGCGTCGCTACGGTGAGATATTGCTGGCCTGCGTCGAGCGTGGCAGATCCTCCGGTGACATTGCTGATAGAATTGAGACGCCGTTGACCCGCGAGGAGCAGGGACTGTTCAAACAGGTCAAGCGACTGTTCCGGCACGAGGCGGAAGCGAGCGACGTGCCGATCGAACTGGTGGCCCCGCGCAAGCGCATTGAGGCCTGTATCCGCCGCTGGCACAGCGATGACGACGCGGCCCGTTTTTTCACGGAGGGATGGCGCGGTGAAATGCTGGCGCCCGTCCTGGACGACGTATCGAGAGTATTGAGCGAATGAACCGGCAGTTTGTATCCGTATTCCGCAGCAGCAAGAAAGCCGACACCTACCTGTTTGTCCGTCGCAACCAGGTCTGGGACGAGTTGCCGGAGGGACTGCGCAGCATCTTCGGGACGCCGCAGCACACCATGGACCTGCTTCTGACCCCGGACCGCAAGCTGGCGCGCGCCACCGGCGAAGAGGTGCTCTCGGCCATCGAGGAAAAGGACTTCTACCTGCAGATGCCCCAGGAGCAGGACGATTACATCGTTGAGTTCAAGCAAAAGCTGAAGAAAGAGTAATGATCGCGGCGATCCCTTTCTGGCAACGTAAGCACTTTCACGAGATGACGCGTGAAGAGTGGGAATCGCTCTGCGACGGCTGTGGCAAGTGCTGCCTGACCAAACTCGAGGACGAGGACACGGGCGAGGTGTACTACACCGATCTGGCCTGCGAATACATGGACGGCGACAGCTGCCAGTGCACGGTCTACAGCCGGCGCCAGGAAAAGGTGCCGGATTGCATTGTCCTGACTCCGGACAGCGTGGGCGATTTCCACTGGCTGCCGCAGACCTGCGCCTACCGCCTGCTGGCGGAGGACAAACCGTTGCCGGAGTGGCATCCTCTGGTATCCGGTGATCCTGACAGTGTCCATCGGGCCCAGGTTTCCGTGCGCCACCGCACCGTTTCCAACGCCAGCGTGCCGGAAGCGGACTGGGAAGAACACATCATTCATTGGGTGCTTTAAGTGATCGATTTACCAATTCAGATGGACTCGCAGGCCCAGGCGGCCTACCTGATATTCTGGGCGCTCTATGCCGTTGGCTTTCTGATTTTCTTTTTCCTGATGTCGCGCATGCTGCGCATCATCCCGGTGTACGGCATTCGAACCCTGATCCTGGCCGCCTTCGCCGTATTGCTGCTGACGCCGGTGGAATCCACCGAGGCGGCCAACTGGTGGATTCCGGCCTGGTTGCATGGAGGCTATGAATCCATACTCGGCGACGCTGGCGAGGCTGCCCGCGCCTTTTCCAACATGGTGTTGGTCGGCGGTTGTGTCCTGATCGTATGGATACTGGACCTGGTTCGGGTCCGGATCTGGCGCCGGGAGGCCTGAGTCCTGCCGGCATCAGAGGCGCCGCCTGTACGTCTTTTGGTATCGGAGAACGTTGGTCCGGGGCGGGAAATCGTAACGCGTTCCAGGCCCTGGGCAGGTGAAACCGCTTTTCGGGGCGGCCCTGCTTGCGCTAACCTCCGTCAGACACGTTAATCGGCGCGACAGTTTAATCCCCTATGATGACAGCTCACTGGCCCCGCTCTCTGCTTTTCCTCTTATTGGTTCTGTTTGGTTTTCAGGCTTCCCGGGCGATGGCCCAGTCGGCCGATGGGGCCAAGTCGCCGGCGTTGCCGGAACCCCAGGATGTCCGCATTGTGGTGGATATCTCCGGGAGCATGAAGGACAGCGACCCGAACAACCTGCGCCGGCCGGCCGTCCGCCTGCTGGCCCGGATGTTGCCGGACGACGCCCGTGGTGGCGTGTGGACGTTCGGCCAGTACGTCAACATGCTGGTGCCGTCGGGCGAGGTCACGCCAAAGTGGCGCGAGATGGCCGTCAAGCGGTCCCCTGAGATCAATTCGGTCGCGTTACGGACCAATATCGGCGAGGCCCTGGAAGTCGCCAGCGACGACTTCTACGGCGATCGTCGTTTCGACAACACCCACTTCATCCTGTTGACCGATGGCGTCGTGGACATTTCCCGGGACGCCGCCGTCAATGCCCGCGAGCGTAACCGCATCCTGGACGAGGTTGTGGATCGCATCCGCTCGCGAGGTGCGACCATCCACACCATTGCGCTGTCCGACAACGCCGACCTGGCGCTGCTGGAACGCCTTGCCGTGGAGACCGGGGGGACTTTCTCGGTGGCACCGGATGCCGATGCCCTGAACCGCGTCTTCGCCGAAACGCTCAATACCGCCGCACCGCAACCGGAAGTGCCGATCGAGAATAAACGCTTCCGGATCAGCGAAGACGTTCACGAATTCACCGCACTGATCTTTCACGAGGGCGACGACCAGCCCCTGGCACTGATGACGCCCGATCGCAAGCGAGTGACCCACGACCGGCATCCGGACAATGTGCGCTGGTATTCGGAAGAGGCCTACGACCTGATCACGGTCGACAAGCCGGCCGAAGGCGAATGGCAGGTTGACGGTGAACTCGGGGCGCAATCCCGGGTGACGGTGGTCAGCGATCTGCGCATGGCGGTGTCGCCGCTGCCGAATTTCTTCTACACCGGCCAGCCGGTGTCGGTCGACGCCTCTTTCTACGATCACGACAAGCCCATCACCAACCCGGATTTCCTGGGGGTGCTGGATGTCTCCCTGACACTCTCGACCCAGGATGGCCGGTCCGGAACCAAGCGGCTGTCGGGCGAGACGCCGCCTGCCGATGGGGTGTACTCGGATACCATCGACAAGCTCAGCGAACCCGGCACCTACGATCTCAAACTGGTCGCAGACGGCAAGACCTTCGCCCGCCAGTTCAGCGCCCGCATCACCCTGCGTCCGCCGGTCAGCGTGACGGTCGAAGGTGAGGGCCAGGGCAGTGACAGCCAGTATGTGCTCGAAGTCCGGCCGGAGCATCCGGACCTGGACCGCCACAATACGATGGTCGGCGTCCGGGTCCAGGCGCCCGGTCAGGGCGACGATACCGGGTTCGATAAGGTGCCGTTCGACGAGCAGGCCGGCGTCTGGCGTAAGGTGATCAAACCGTCGTCCGGTGACGGTGACTATCAAATCAGTGTGCGTTTCCAGGGAAGCACGGATTCCGGGCAGCCACTGAATTATTCGCCGCCGGCCTTCACCGCGACCTTCCCCCGTCAGGGCGGCGACCAGGCGGCCTATACCTCGTTGAGTGCCGAAACGGTGACGCAGGCGGGCGATGAGCAGCCGGCCGGCACCGCGCCGGAGTCGTCCACGACCGGGCAGCCGTTGTTGTCCGAGGCTGCCGCTACGCCCGAGCCGGCGGCGCAGGAACCGACAGCGGACGAATCCGGTGATGAGCCCCCCGCGGAAGCGGCGACGTCCGAGCCGGCGATAGCACCGCCCATTGATACATCGCAGGTCGAGACGCCGGCTGAGCCCGAGCCTTCACCCGCGCCGGCGGCTGAACCCGAGCCCAAGGCGGCACCCGAACCGCAGAAGTCCGAGGAGGCATCGTTGCTGGCGAGTATTCCCGCATGGGCCTGGGGGGCGGGCGGCGGCCTGTTGGCCATCGCCGCGATGGCTTTCGCCGTCGTCCGTGCGCGTCGTAAGGGCAGCAAGGCTGACGGGGACCCGGACGCCCGGGCAGATGCCGATGAGCCGTCCGAGCCAGCAGTGGATGAAGAGCCCGAAGAGCAGGTGGAACCCGAGGCGGACAGTGAAGAGCCTCCGGTTGCCGTCGCGGACGACGCGGTGACCGGGGAGGCGCCGGAAGAGGAAACGGAAATACCGCCGGTGGTCGAGGAGGAACCCCCTCTCGCAGAGGAACCGACCCCGGACGGGATGCCGGCTGCCGAGGAAGAGGCCGAGCCGCCGTTGGCCTCCGAGACCGCCGAACCGACGGCAGGGGACGTCGATGAGGAGATTCCGACGCTGGACGAACAGCCGCCTGAAATCCCCGCCGCCGACGAGGAGTGGCCGACCGACGAGGAACCCGGAGCCTTGCCCCGGGAAGCGGACGAGACGGCTGACGATATCGAACGTTTCCTGGAAGAAGCCCGCCGGGACGAGGCGGACCTCGCCGCGGCGGATGAGGACATCCTGGCCGATCCCGCGGGAACGGAGGATGAGGAAGACGACTATTCCCTTGAAGATTTTGACCTCTCCGACATCGACGACCTGCCGGACCTCGAAGACGAGGAACGCAAGCGAGGTGACTCGGAGGGTGAGGATCCCGACGACAAAAAATCAGAATAACGTTGGGATCCTGTGCGCTCCTCAGGCATGTGAGAACCACACCTGACCCAGAAAAAGGACAGACACCATGAAGTTTACGGGTACCGATAAATACGTTGCCACCGAAGACCTCCAGATGGCCGTCAACGCCGCCATCACCCTGCAGCGCCCGCTACTGATCAAGGGCGAGCCGGGCACCGGCAAGACCATGCTGGCCGAAGAGCTGGCTGAAGGTGTCGGCGCAAGGCTGATTACCTGGCACATCAAGTCCACCACCAAGGCCCAGCAGGGGCTTTATGAATACGATGCCGTATCCCGCTTGCGCGACTCCCAGCTCGGTGACGACAAGGTGCACGACATCAGCAACTACATCGTCAAGGGCAAGCTGTGGGAAGCGTTCGAGGCGGACGAGCAGGTGGTGCTGTTGATCGACGAGATCGACAAGGCGGACATCGAATTTCCCAACGACCTGCTGCTGGAACTCGATCGCATGGAGTTCTACGTCTACGAGACCCAGAAAGTGGTCAAGGCGGAGCGCCGGCCGATCGTGGTCATCACCAGCAACAACGAGAAAGAGTTGCCGGACGCTTTCCTGCGCCGCTGCTTCTTCCACTACATCAGCTTCCCGGATCACGACACGATGAAGAGCATCGTCGACGTGCATTTCCCCAATGTGCAGCAACAGATCGTGCGCGATGCCCTGGAAGTCTTCTTCGACGTGCGCAAGGTGCCCGGGCTGAAGAAAAAACCGTCCACCTCCGAGCTGGTGGACTGGCTCAAGCTGCTGATGGCCGACGAACTGTCCGCCAAGATGTTGCAGGAAAAGGACACTTCCTCGGCGCTGCCGCCACTCTATGGTGCCCTGGTCAAGAACGAGCAGGACGTTCACCTGTTGCAGAAACTGGCCTTCATGGCGCGTCGCCGGAGCTGATCCGACGGCCTCTGTAAGGAGGACACTATGCTGATTGATTTTTTCATGGAGGTCCGCCGTGCCCGGGTGCCGGCCAGCCTGCGTGAGTATCTCGATCTGGTGGACGCGCTGCAGCACCGTCTGGCCTTCGCCGACATGGAGGAGTTCTATTACCTGGCACGCCTGTGCCTGGTGAAGGACGAGCGGCATTACGACAAGTTTGACCGGGCGTTCACCACTTACTTCGACGGCATCGAAAATCTCGACGACCTGATACAGCAGCTGATCCCGGAAGACTGGCTGCGCAAGGAATTCGAGAAGCAGTTGTCAGAAGAGGAAAAGGCGAAGATTGATTCGCTCGGTGGTTTGCAGGAGCTGATCGATGCCTTCAAGGATCGCCTGGAAAACCAGAAAGAGCGCCACCAGGGCGGCAACCGCCAGATCGGGACCGGCGGCACCTCGCCGTTCGGGGCCCACGGCTACAACCCGGAAGGTTTCCGCATCGGCCAGGAGAAGGGACGTCATGGCCGGGCGCTCAAGGTCTGGGAAAAGCGGGGCTTCAAGGACCTGGATGACAGCATCACGCTGGGTATCCGCAACATCAAGGTTGCGCTGAGACGGTTACGTAAATTTGCCCGACAGGGTGCCGCCGATCAACTGGATATGGACGACACGATTCGGTCCACGGCCCGAAACGCCGGCTACCTGGACCTGAAAATGGTTCCGGAGCGCCACAATGCGGTCAAGGTCCTGCTGTTCTTCGATGTGGGCGGTTCCATGGATCCGCACATCCGCGTCTGCGAGGAACTGTTCTCGGCCGCCCGCGTTGAGTTCAAGCACATGGAGTACTTCTACTTCCACAACTTCATCTATGAAAGCGTGTGGACGAACAACGTGCGGCGACTCAACGAGACCACCAGCACCTGGGATATCCTCCACAAGTACTCGCCGGACTATAAGGTGATCTTTGTCGGTGACGCGAGCATGGCACCGTATGAGATATCCCATCCCGGTGGCTCCATCGAGCACTGGAACGAGGAAGCCGGCGCGGTCTGGTTCCAGCGCCTGCAGGACCATTTCCGCAAGGTGGTCTGGCTCAATCCGTTGCCGGAGAACTACTGGGGAACCGGTGGTTCCATCGGCATGACCCGCCAGTTGGTTGGGGATCACATGTATCCGCTGACCATTGACGGGCTGGAATCGGCTATGCGGTTCCTCAGCAAATAATCCGACGGGCAGTGGCGCGCCGAGGCTCCCATCCCCGGCGCGCAACTGCCACCGGAAACACTGTGGTTACCCTTCCGCTTCGTAGGTTGGCGCTGACGCAGGAAGCCCAACAAACAATCGGGCGAGGATGGGGTGACCTGTTGTCTTGCCCCGTTGGGCTTCCTGCGTCAGTACCAACCCACCTGCCTGTTAGCGCATTCATGCATCGCAGAGCAAAAAAAAGCCGATGCGGTTGAGGCGCATCGGCGAAGCTCGGCATATCGAACGGTTTACCCTTCATCGAAGAATTACACCGCAATACGATCAAAGCACGTGCTTTGCCAGCCTGAAAAAAAGACATCAAAAACAGCCTCCTAATCCAGTTTTACACGTCCTCACTGTTTACCGGCCTACTCTTTGTAAGGGTATGTGTAAATGTTGTCGACAGTTTGTCCCTGGGCGGGCGCTTCGACTTTTCATTTGGTGATCCAGGTACCGTTTCAGCGGGCGGGCCGGTGTTACGCTTTGTTACCGAAAGCCTGCTGTCTTTGGGCTCCGTGAACCTTCAGGACACCGATCGAGAGATTACCGATGCGCCTTATCCTGCTGATCACCGGCCTGCTGGTCACCGGTGCGCTGGCGGCCGAACCCCTCAGTGACGATATCGCCTCACTCAAGGCGGATGTTGCCGCTCTCAATCACACGCTATTCCAGTTGGAAGAGGACATCCTCAACCCGGCCAACACCCAGGTGGCGGTCTATCTGTCCTTCAACGCCCGCGACTATTTCGTTCTCGACTCCGTAGAACTGGCCCTCGACGGCCATCCGGCGGTGTCCCACCTGTACAGCGAACGGGAACGCAAGGCACTCGAGCAGGGCGGTGTGCAACGCCTCTACCTCGGCAACCTGGCGGCCGGCGAGCATGAACTGAGTGCGGTGTTCAACGGGCAGGGCGCGAACGACCACTACTACCGCAAGGACGCCAGCTTCACCATCCGGAAGGCCACCGGCAAGGCCCAGTACGAGCTGGTGATTGACGCGCGGGCACCCGCTTTCGAGCCGGCCATGCGCATCAAGCAGTGGGATTGAGGCGGTTCGGCATGAGAGCTGTGCTGTCGCTTGTCTTCGCCGCCACCATGCTGCCCACGGGGCCGGCCCGGGCCGATGCCGTGAATCGCAGTGACCGGATCCGGGACGTGGCGCGCTATGAGCTGCTGGTCGGTCACGCCGATCGAGCGTTGCATGAGATCTGGAACGATACCTCACCGCAGTCCGGTATGCTGCGGGGCGAGGCCTACGCCCGGATGGGGATTGCCGCGAAGGCCCGCGATGCCTTGCTGGCGGTCCGGAGCGACGGCCAGGCGTTGTCCGACCCTGCGTTGCTGGCCCTGGCCAGGAGCCAGCTTCAACTGGGTGACAACCAGGCCGCCTACGACGCCCTGACCGTCCTGGTGCGGCGTTCACGCCAGGCTGAAGGCCTGGAGGCCGCCTACCTGTTGGCTGAGGCCGCCATCGAATCGGAAGCCTACGATCGGGCCGGGCAGATCCTGGGGAAAAGCCCGGATGGCTATTGGACGGCGATGGGCTACCTGAATCTGGCGACCGCCTACGCCCGCCAGGATAGCGATACCGCCCGCAGCCTGATTGCGTTGCGGGTTGCGCGCGCCATGCTGGGTGATGAGGCCGCGACCGACTATCCGGAACTGCTCCAGCGTATCCAGGTGACCGCGGGCTACCTGGCCCTGCGCAGTGACGACCCGGATAAAGCGCTGTCGTTCCTCAACAAGGTGACCCTGAACGGCTACTACACTCCACAGGCCCTTTATCTTCATGGCCTGGCCCTGGCCCGCAAGGACAACTACCGCAGCGCCATGCAGTCCTGGCACCGCGCCCGCAAATTCCCCCTGGGTTTTCCCGGCGCGGCGGACGCCTGGCTGGGTATGGGGCGCGGTTACGACGAATCCGGCTACCTGGGCCAGGCCGGCGAAGCCTATCTGGCGGCCATTTCCGCTTTCGAAGGGGAACTGGTGACCCTGCGCACGCTGCGCGGGCAGGTCCGTGAACAGGGTGGCTATGAAGCAATGGTCCGCTCCGCCGGCCGGGATGACGTGGAGTGGTTCCTGGTCGACAGTAAAACCCTGACCCAGCCGCGGCTGGCCTACCTCATACACTTCATGGAACACCCCGATGCCCAGCAGGCGGTCAGGGACGTCGCCGGGTTGACCCGCATGGAACGACAGTTGCAGCGTCGCCTGTCGGACCTGGATGTCTTTGAGGGCATGTTGAAGGGGCGGCTCAAGCAGGTCTCCCACCAGGGTAACAGCGCCCGGATCGCCCGGGTGGGTGAGGGTATCGAGCGGCTGAGCCAGCGACTGCAAACCCTGCAGGCCCGGCTTGACGATGCCGGCGAACAGGGGCAGGTGGCGGATCTGGCGACCGGCGAAACCGCTGATAAACTGGCCCGGATTCGCCGGATCCGCTCGCAAAAGAACCTGACACCGGAAGAACAGGCGCGGCTGGATCGCCTGGAAGGGGTGCTGACCTGGAAGGCCCAGGAAGGGTTTGACCGTGCCCGGCGGGAGCACGCCAGCCATCTGGCTTCGATTTCAGGCTCGCTGGATGCGGCCAAAACCGCCTACAAGCGGTTTGACAGCGAATTGAACCGGACCCCGGAGCGTTTCCGCGAACTGCTGAGCCGGGTGAAAGCGGCCCGTTCGCAAACGCAGTCGCTGATTATGCGGGTAGAGTCGATGCGCGAGCAGGTGGGTGACCAACTGGACCAGCGCTTGATGGCGTTCCTGGACGACCAGGCATCCCAAATGAATGCCCACCTGGATCGCAGCGAGCAGCAATTGGCCCACCTGTATGAACACCTGGCACTGAATAACGCGGCATCCGGCAGGACCGGAGGTGACCAGTGAGCCGGCGGCTGATGGTGACCCTGCTGGGCCTGCTGCTGCCGCTGGGGTGTTACGGCGCCGGTGGCAAGGGCAGTTTCCAGGTGAACCTGGGCGAGGACGGCGAAACCATCGGCGAGATGCGACCGATCTTCCTGGAGATGTCCTCCCAGCAGCTACCGGCCATCTCCGTGAAAGAAGTGGCGCGGCGCTACAAGCGGCTGTTCGAGGAAGCGGAAGAACCGGAAGTGCGGATCGACGCGTTGCACCGGCTCACCAGTTTGCATTCACGGGCCGGCGCCAGCCTGGAGCTGACGCCCCAGCAGGAAGCGGTGATCTACCGGGAAGCGCTGAAGAGCTACGAGATGATCGTCAGCGAAGGGCGCTACCAGGGGCGCCTGGACGAGCTGCTCTACCAGACTGCCAAGGCCTACGCGTTCATTGGCGAGGACGAGCAGTCCATCAAGCGACTGCGGCAGCTGGTGGGGCTGTATCCGCAGTCCTCGCTGGCTACCGAGGCCCGTTTCCGGATTGCCGAGGATGCGTTTTCCCGCGGCGCCTACGCCGAGGCCGAGCAGGCGTACCAGCGGGTCATCGACGGTGGTGACAACGCCGGGCTGCAGCAGAAGGCGCTGTACATGCTCGGTTGGAGCCAGTACAAGCAGCAGGCCCGGGAGCGGGCCAGTCACACGTTCCTGGCGGTGCTGGATGGCTATCGCGACCGGTCCGATAATTTCGCGGCACTGGCCGGTGGGAGCGAGGACCTGGTCAACGACACCTTCCGCATCCTGGCGCTGATGGCCGCCCAGCGCGACGGGGCCGGGACCCTCGATCGGATGCTCGCTCGCGAAGGCGGGCGCGCCTACGACTACCTCCTTTACGACCGACTGGCGGATTACTACCTGGCCAAGCAACGCTATGCCGACAGTGCTGCCGTCAACCGGCATTTTATCGACCGGAATCCGGCACACCCCCGGGCGGCGGCCATGCGGGCCCAGATTGTGGCAGTCTGGGAGGCCGGCGGGTTTGATCGGGAAGCCCGGCAGGCCCGGGAAGATTACGTACAGGCTTACGCCGCACCAGCCGCCTACGCCGCACTTTCGGCAAGCGAGCAGGTTACCTGGCGGAAGCTGGCAGGGCAGGTGGCCGACGCGCTCTACCATGCATCCGGCCGGAAAGCCGGTGCGGCAGGCTCAAAGGGCTTTGCCGATGCCGGCCGCTACTACGGCCGTCTGGGGGATGTGAATGGGCAGGCGGGCACCCCGACAGACGCCGGACGTTTCTGGCGTCTGGCCGGGGACGCCTGGCTCCAGGCCGGCAACAGTGACCGGGCCACGGCCTTCTTCGAGAAGGCCGGCTACCAGGCCCCGGATTTCGGCGGCGCGGCGGATGCGGCCTGGGCGGCGGTACTGGAATACCGTAAGCAGCCATCACCGGCCGCTGACGAGTCCCTGACGGAAGCTGTCGACCGGTTTGCCCGGGTGTTCCCGGACGATCAACGGGCAGCACCAGCCCGGGCGGACCTGGCGAACCGGTTGCTGGCCGCGGGTAATGACGCCGAGGCTCGTCGGGAGGCGCTGCAGGTCACCGAATCCGGGCAGGCCGCGGTGGAGGACCAACGAGCCGCCTATCTGGTTCTGGGCCAGATTGCCTACCAGACCAGTCAATACCCCGAGGCGGAACAGGCCTACCGGCAGGCCCTGGCACTGGCGGCGTCGGACAGCCGCCCGATGCCTGCGGCGGAGGTCGCCGAAACCCGGAACCAACTGGCCCGGTCGATCTACCGGCAGGCGGAGGTGCAGGAGGCCAATGGCCAGAATGCAGAGGCCATTGCCTCCCTCCAACGCATTCCGGCGGTGTCCCCGGACGCGAAAATTGCCATGAACGCCCGTTACGATGCTGCCACGATGATGCTCGAGTCGGCGCAGTGGGAGCCGGCTATCGATGCGTTGCAGGCCTTCCGTCACGACTATCCCGGGGCGGAGCTGACCGAAGGCGTCAGCGGCAAACTGGTGCTGGCCTACACTTCGGCCGGGCAACCGGCGCAGGCGGCGGAGGAACTGCTCCAGCGTGCCGAAAATGCCCCGGCGCCCTGGGACGATCGCCTGCAGGCCGCCGACCTGTTGCTGGACGCCGGGGATGCGGGGCGGGCACACGCGATCATCAGCGATTACCTGGCCCAGGCGCCGGCGCCGGGCAACGCCGAAGAACACGGACGTCAGCAGCGTTTGCGCCATCAGCTCATCGTGGCGTCGTCATCCGCGCCGGCCATGCGCCAGGCGTTGCTGGAGCAGGAACTCGCCAGCGAGTGGCATTCCCCGGAGACCCTGGCGTGGGCGGCCAACGCTGCGCTGGTGTTGGCCGACCGGGAAGCTGAACGCTTTAATGGCATCGCCCTTGTCCTGCCACTGAAAACATCGCTGAAAGCCAAGCGCCGTGCCCTGGAAGCCGCTGTCGCGAGATACGACCAGGCCCGCAGGCTCGGCGATGATACCGCCCGCTCCCAGGCGCTGTATGGCGAGGCGGAGCTGTTCCGCAAGCTGGCCCGGGACATCATGGATTCTGAACGCCCCGGCACGCTCAATGAACTGGAGCAGGCCCAGTATGGCGTGTTGCTGGAAGAACAGGCGTATCCGTTCGAGGAAAAGGCGATCGACCTGCACGCCCGCAATCACCAGCTTATCGCCGATGGCGTCTACAACCGGTGGGTGCGTCGCAGTCTCGACGTACTGGGGCAGATGTACCCCGGCCGCTACAAGCGGGATGCGGAGTGGATCAACTGGACCACAGGGGAGGTGGATTATGCCCGCGCCGACACCCGGTAGAGGCCTGGCGGGAGTCCGGACGGGCGTTGTTTGGATGGCCCTGGTGCTGCTTATGGCCGGCTGTGCGTCCACCCCCGGAACCGGGGAGCCATCCCGGGCGGAGACAACAAAGGCGCCGCCCAAGGTTGCTGAACCTCTGACGGAGGCCCAGCACCTCCAGTTGGACGAGGCGCTCAAGCGCAGTGCCGTCGGCGACCTGCCCGGTGCCGAGCAGCGCCTGCGCCAGTTGCGCGGGGAACGTCCGGACAGTGCCGTCGTCGCCGCGCGCCTGGGATGGATCCTGCAGCAGGAAGACCGGAGGGACCCGGCAATGGCCGCCTATCGGGCGGCATTGGCGCTGGATCCGGCGGAGTCCATGGCGGCCAATAACCTGGCGTTGATGCTCGAGAGGCAGGGGCAGTTTACCGAGGCCCGGGACCTGCTGCAGACGGCGCTGGCGCGGCATCCGGACTCACCGCAGTTGCATTTCAACCTGGCCGTACTGGCGGAACTTTACCTGCTGGACCTGCCCACGGCCCTGGAACATTACCGCATCTACCAGACGCTGACGGACGAGCGCAAGGCCCAGGTCGCCGGGTGGATTGCGGATCTGGAACGGCGGGTGAACTGAAATGGCGATCTTTGATATCCATCGCGTTTTTCGGGCGCCAATACTGGCATGCTGGATCACGGCGATTGGCACAGGTGTACCGGTTTGGGCCGATGCGGCGCCCAGGAAGGCGTCGTCGACGTCCGAGGCCCCGGTTGCGCTGACCGTGGAGGGCATTTCGGTACAGGCGGACGATGACTATCCCCGGGTACTCAACATCCTGCCCTGGCAGCCGCCCAGCATCTCCCGGCGCAACCGCGAGCCGCTTCGGCTGGCCCCGGATGGCCTGCTGGATCCGGTCGATCCCTACGCCCTGAAGCGCCACGGCGCGTTTCGACGGACGCTGGATCCCCTGGGTGAGCCACTCGGGGCGGGACACTAGCCAATTCATCCGAACAAGGAAGCCCCTGAATGTCGCCGGAGTGATCTCCGGCCTTCAGGGGCGCCAGGAACAAGACCGTAGCAGACGGCGGAGCTCATCCCATGCTTGAAACCATCATTCGCTTTTTCCAGAACGGCGGCCCGTTCATGTATCCCATCGCGCTGGTGCTGATCGTCGGCCTGGCGATTGCGCTGGAGCGCTTTGTCTACCTGGCGATGGTGCGCCGTGCCAACCGACGGGCCTTTGAAACGGGTATCCTGCCGCTGCTGCAGAAGCGGGATTACAAGCGGGCGATGCAGGCGGCCAACAGCTCCGGCAGCGCCATCGCCGGCATCCTGGGCGCGGGGTTGGGGCGGTTGCTGGGCAACCAGCGCCGGGAGGAGATCGAGTACGCCATGGAGGAGGGGCTGATGGAAGTGTTGCCCCGCCTGGAAAAACGCACCCAATACCTGGCGACCCTAGCCAACATCTCCACGCTGCTGGGTTTGCTGGGCACCATCATCGGCCTGATCGCCGCCTTTACCGCCGTCGCCAATGCCGACCCCGCCGAGAAGGCGACCCTGCTGTCCCAGAGTATTTCCGTCGCCATGAACACCACCGCCTTTGGCCTGATAGCGGCGATTCCGTTGCTGCTCTTCCACGCCTTGCTCCAGACCCGCACCAACGAGCTGGTCGATAGCTTCGAAATGGCCGGCGTCAAGTTCCTGAACACCGTCTCCGAACACCAGGCCCAGGCCTCCTGACAGGGATCGCGCGCCCATGCGACGCAGACACCGTCGACTGAACAGCACTCCGGAACTGGATATCACCGCCTTCATGAACCTGATGATCGTGCTGGTGCCGGTTCTGCTGCTGGGCATGGTATTTACCCAGATCCGGATGATCGAGCTGGATTTTCCCGGGCTGGCGAAAGGCGAGGTGCCGGACCCGGACCATTTCCGTCTGGAAGTGGTGTTGGTGCCCGGTGGCATGCGGGTAGCCGACAGTGAGCGCGGCATCATTCGCAGTCTGCCGTTGCGGGAGGGGAAGCAGGATTTTGCGGGCCTCAGGACCACCCTCCAGGCCATCAAGCAGCGGATGCCGGAGAAGACCGACATCGTCCTGCGGCTTGGCGGCGCGGTGGACTACCAGACCCTGGTCACGGCCATGGATACGGTGCGCTCCTATCCCGCGGTGGTGGCCGCCAGCGTCGTGGAAGCCGAGCTGTTTCCGGACGTGTCACTGGGCGATGCCCCGGACGATCTCCGGATCAGCGCCGTGACGGACCATCCGCTCACCGGAGGCCGGCCATGAGGTCGTCACGCCGGGCCCGCCGGATCCAGCGTCACTACAGCCGCATGCATCGCGCTGGCGGCCTGAATCTCGTGTCACTGATGGATATCTTCACCATCCTCGTCTTCTTCCTGATGGTGAATTCTTCCGACGTGAAGGTGATGCAGCAGGCGAGTGATGTGTCACTGCCGGTCTCCACCGCGGAAAAGCCCAGTGAGGAGGCGTTGCTGGTCGAGGTGAGCGGGGATTCGATCCGGGTCCAGGGGCGGGAAGTGGCGCGGCTGGAGGAGGTCGGCGCCGGGGACGATCACGTTGCCGGGTTGTTCGATGAGCTGCAGCATCAGAAACAGCGTCGGGATAGGGTACCGCCGGAAGGCCTGGAGATCACCGTGATGGCCGACCAGGGCACCGCGTACCATAACCTGCGTCGTATCATGCAGACCTGTGTCGATGCCGATTACCGGCGGGTTCGGTTGGCTGTGGAACATCAAGCCGGCGAAGCAGGGGCGGCCAATGGGTAGCCGGATCGACGTGCATCAGGCGGCCCTGGCAACGACCGGCGCCGGCAGCGTGACCCTGCGTTTGCCCTGGGACCGGGAGCCCGGTGAGCGGCTGCGTCTCGGATTGTCGTTGCTGCTGTTCCTGGCGCTGTTCGTGCCGCTGGCCATCTGGATCCCGCGCATTGACCTGCCGGAGCCGGATCGGCAGACCCGGGAGCAGGTGCCGCCCCAACTGGCCCGCTTGATCCAGGAAAAGCCGGAACCCAAGCCGGTTGTCCAACCGGAGCCGGAGAAGCCCAAGCCCGAGGTGAAGCCTCAGCCTGAACCGAAACCAGCGCCCAAGCACGAGCCCGTTGCCAGGCCCGGGCCCAAACCCAAACCGGCGGTTGCCGCCGAGCCGGCGAAACAAACGGTGGAGCAGGCGCGAACGGTCGCTGCAAAATCCGGGTTGATGGCGTTGTCGGACGATCTCTCGGCCATGCAGTCGTTGGCCGCGGAACCCGGCGACACTGGGCTGTCGGCCAACGTCGATACCCGTCATGCCACGGCGGCCAAAAAGACGGCTGAACCGGACGCCCTGCAGCGCAGCGGCGGCGTGCAGGACGTCAGGGGACCGACGGAGCAGGTGGCCCTGGCGGAGCACCAGGTCAAGCAGGTTGCCGCGCCGGAGCCGGCCCGGAAACCGCAAACCAGGGCGAAAGCCGCCCCGGATCCGGGACCGGAAGAACGCTCAATGGCCAACATTCGGCGGGTTTTCGATCAGCAGAAATCGGTTCTCTTTTCTCTGTACAACAGGGAGTTACGAAAGAATCCTGCACTGGAAGGTGAAGTTCTGCTGGAAGTCACGGTGGAGCCGGACGGGCATGTGTCCAACTGCCGGATTGTCAGTTCGGAACTGGACGCGCCGGGCCTGGAGCAGAAAATCCTGATGCGCGTGCGCCTGTTCAACTTCGGCGCGGCCGATGTCGAAACGCGCAGGGTTCGCTTCCCGATCAATTTCCTGCCGTCATGACGGCCCGGCGCTCAGCGGATGGTGATACGCGGCAGCTGTGGCTTGGGTAACGACATCTTCTCGGTCGGGGCGATGACCTTGGCTTCGCCAACGACCACCTCCTCGTTCCGCTGGTTGGTGACCACGCAGTCGATCGTGACCCGGTTCCGTCGGTCCTTGCTGGCCACCGTGAGCTTTACGGTGAGGGTGTCGTCGAGTTTGACCGGGCGCTTGAAGTTGAGGCTCTGCTCCAGGTAAATGGTGCCTGGGCCGGGCATCACGGTCGCCAGTGCGGCGGAGATCAATGAACCGCTCCACATGCCGTGGGCAATCCGTTCCTTGAACATACTGTTGGCGGCGAAGGCCGGATCCAGATGGACCGGGTTGACGTCGCCCGAAACCGCCGCAAAGAGGATCAGTTCCTCTTCCGTCAGCGAGCGGGTGTAGGAGGCGGTATCGCCGACATTCAGATCGTCATAGACGATGTTTTCCAGATTATCCATGTGTCTCTGTCCTGAGAGGCTCCCTTTATCGATGACGTTCCATACGTCAGCGCGCGACTGCTTTGCCAGTTCTCATTGAGTCGTTTGTGGATTATGCGGAGTCGGCCGCTGCCGGGCAAGCCATGCCAGGAGGCGGTCCAGCACTTCGGAACGATTGCGTTCGTTGAAGGGTTCATGGCGCATGCCCTCGAAGACCAGGGAGGTAACGTCGGTATGGCCCGATGCCCGGTACGCACTGGCCAGTCTGCGGGTGCCCCGGCCGAACTCGCCGACGGGGTCCTGCGCGCCGGACAGGATCAGGATCGGCAGCCGGGCGGGAATGCGCTGCAGGCGGCCCCTTTTCAGCAAGCCGGCAAGGCCGCTGCCCAGGTCACTCCAGAGCTGATTGGTACAGTCAAAACCGCAATGCGGGTCGCTCATGTAGGCTTTCACGGCGGCTTCATCGGTGCTGAGCCAGTCGAAGTCGGTATTGGCATGGGGCACCTGTTTGGCGAAAGCCCCGAATGTCAGGGCATGGACCAGCGTACTCGACTGGTGCCGGCCCTGGAAACGGGCCGCCAGGGCCACGATCAGTCGCAGCGCCTGGAGCTTGAGGCGCGAATCCCGATTGGAGCCGGACAGGATCAGCCCCGCGGGCCACTCGATCTCCTTCGCCGTGGTGAGGTAGCTTTGGGCAATGAACGACCCCATACTGTGGCCCAGCAGATAGCAGGGCAGATCGGCGAAGGTATCCCGTATCCAGCTTTGGACCTGCCCGAGGTCTTCCATCACCCGCTGCCAACCGTTGTCGTCGGCGAAGTGGCCCAGTTCGTCATCCGGCGTGGCGGGGCCGTGCCCCCGGTGATCGTGCGCCACCACGGTATAGCCCTGTTGAACCATATCCCGGGCAAGATACCGGTAGCGTTGCGCGTGCTCCGCCATGCCGTGGGCGATATGAATGACGGCGCGGGGCGCCCGGGCACGCCAGACATAGACCGGAACCCGGTGACCGTCGGCCGCTGGCAGGTCTGTCTGGACAAAAGGCTCGTCGGGAAACGCCGTTGCCGGAGCCTGGGGCGAAGGCGCGGTGTTGGATTGGGGCACGGGTGCTTCCTGCAATCTGTGAATGATGGACGTCAAGTAGTGAGTGTACATTTCAACGATACAGTCCAGAGCACAAAATGTGTGCGCCATCTCTCGAATTTTCCAGGCGGTGCCTGTCGGGACAGGCTTTTGCGACGATGTCTGTGCCGTCTACCTCATTTCATTGAAAACTGGTATTCTCTCGTCACTTTTTGTGGGTTAAGGCGCCTCCCCGCAAAGTCTGACGGCCAACCGCCAGACCCGGGCGTGGTGGTGCCTTAACGGGCTTGGACTGTGTCGCAACGGTGCCCCCCGGAACAGCGCCGGGGCGCCGATTAAAAAGAACCGCAGCCAGCGTGCAACACCACCGCACAATGACCACGAACAGGCAGAAATCGAAAACACAGACACAAAGAAGAAGACGCCTCAGTCACTACAAGCATAATTGCAATACACAGGAGATGGTGTGATGGATTTGGAGCAGTTCTACCAGGATAAATACCCGCCCGGGGTCAAGAACGAGATCGATCTGAACAAATATGAAAGCATGCTCGACGTGCTCGAGACGGCCGTCAAGAAATTTGCCGATCGCCCTGCTTTCAGTGCCGTTGGCGTTACGCTGACTTACCGTGATCTCGATACCCAGTCCCGCAATTTTGCCGCCTGGATCCAGAACAAGACCAATCTCAAGCCCGGCGACCGTATCGCCATGCAGATGCCGAACGTGACCCAGTACCCGGTTGCGGTGTTTGGTGCCATGCGGGCCGGCCTGATCGTCGTCAACACCAACCCGCTGTATACCGAGCGCGAGATGGAGCACCAGTTCAACGATTCCGGTGCCAAGGCGCTGGTGGTGCTGGCCAACATGGCGGACAAGGTCGAGAAAGTCCTGCCGCATACGGGCATCGAGCATGTCATCATTACCGAAGTCGCGGACATGCATAAGCCGCTCAAGCGCACGCTGATGAACGCGGCGGTCAGGTACCTGAAGAAGATGGTGCCGGAATACAACCTGCCCAATGCCCACAGCCTGCCCAAGGTGCTGAGTGCCGGCGCCAGGTGCAAGCTGACACCGGTCGCCGTCAAGCGTGACGACATTGCCGTGCTGCAGTACACCGGCGGCACCACGGGTGTGGCCAAGGGCGCGATGCTGACCCAGGGCAACCTGGTCGCCAACCTGCTGCAGACCCGCCCGATGATGGAAGACAACGTGGAAGAGGGCAAAGAGATTGTCATCGCGCCGCTGCCGCTCTACCACATCTACTCCTTCACGCTGAACTGCGGCATCATGCTGGAATCCGGTGCCCACAGTGTGCTCATTCCGAACCCGCGCGACATTGCCGGTTTCGTGAAGGAGATCAAGAACTACAAGTTCACCTCGTTCCTGGGTCTGAACACGCTGTTCGTCGCCCTGTGCAACAACGAGGATTTCAAGAACCTGGACTTCAGCGCCCTGAAAATGACCGCGTCCGGCGGTATGGCGCTGACCAGCTCCACCGCCAAACTGTGGAAGCAGGTCACCGGCTGTGAAATCACCGAAGGCTACGGCATGACCGAGACATCCCCGGTCGTCACCTTCAACCCGCCGAGTGCAATCCAGCTGGGTACCATCGGCCTGCCGATCTGCGCCACCCAGATCAAGACCATCGACGAAGAGGGCAACGGGACGCCGATCGGTGAGCCGGGTGAACTCTGCGTGAAAGGTCCGCAGGTGATGAAGGGCTACTGGCAGCGTCCGGAAGAGACCAAGAAGTCGTTCACCGAGGACGGTTACTATCGCAGTGGCGACATCGCGCTGATCCAGGAAGACGGCTACATCCGCATCGTGGACCGCAAGAAGGACATGATCATTGTGTCCGGCTTCAACGTCTTCCCGAATGAAATCGAGGACGTGGTGTCCAGCCACCCGCAGGTGGTCGAGTGCGCCGCCGTTGGCGTAGCTGACGAGAAGAGCGGTGAGGCCGTGAAGGTGTTCCTGGTCAGCAAGTCACCGGATCTCAAGGAGTCCGAGCTGAAGGAGTTCTGCCGCGAGCGTCTGACGGCCTACAAGGTGCCGAAGTTCTTCGAGTTCCGCGATGAGCTGCCGAAAACCAACGTCGGCAAGATCCTGCGCCGTGAACTGCGCGACGAGGCGACCGCGGAGTAAGTGTCCCGCGGGAGACGAAACCCTGTCCCGGCCCGGCCGGCGACAGGGTTTTTTGTTGGTGAGGCCGCTTTTTTTCCGGATCTGTTATCGTGTCCCCAGATTTTAATCGTTCCAATCCGAAACCCGCAGGTTCAATGAGCAAGACGATCAGCCCCGACCCCACCACCGAAATCCCGTCTGGATCCGCGCTGGAAGCCCGTTTTGCGGCCATGCCGCAGCGGTACGTCGCGCGGATCAAAAAACAGTTGGCCCGAAGCAAGGGGCGCCCGGGTGAGGCGGAGCGCGCGAAGATATGCCGCTGGCTGGATGAGGGTGAGGCCGATTACCAGCGCCGCGTCGATCTGCGGCCGCGCATCGAATATCCGGCGGAACTCCCGGTGGCCGAGCGGGTGGCGGACATTCGGCAGGCACTGGACGACCATCAGGTGGTGATCGTCGCCGGGGAAACCGGCTCGGGCAAGACCACCCAGATTCCCAAGATCTGCCTGGAGGCCGGCCGTGGCACACGAGGTCTGATCGGCCACACCCAGCCCCGGCGGATTGCCGCACGCAGTGTGTCGTCCCGCATCGCCGAGGAAATCGGTGAGCCGGTCGGCCGGCGCGTGGGCTACCAGGTCCGCTTTACCGACAACACCAGTGCCGATTCGCTGATCAAGGTAATGACGGACGGCATCCTGCTGTCGGAGATCCAGCACGATCGCTTCCTGGATCGCTACGACACGCTGATCATCGATGAAGCCCACGAGCGCAGCCTGAACATCGACTTCCTGCTGGGTTACCTGCGCAACCTGCTGCCCAGGCGGCCCGATCTCAAGGTCATCATCACCTCGGCGACCATCGAGGTGGATCGCTTCAGCGCGTTCTTCAGCGATGCGCCGGTGATCGAGGTGTCCGGACGGACGTATCCCGTGGAAGTCCGCTACCGGCCGCTGGTGGGTGAGGACGATGACAAGGATCAGGGCTGGTCCGATGGCGTGGTGGAAGCGTTGGAGGAAATCGAGGCCCACGAGCGCAGCAGCGGCCAGCGTCCCGGCGATGTCCTGGTGTTCCTGCCCGGCGAGCGCGAAATCCGCGAGATGAGCAAGGCCCTGCGCCATGCCGAGCTGCGTCATACCGAAGTCCTGCCGCTGTATTCCCGGCTGAGTGCCCGCGAACAGAACCGGATTTTCCAGGGGCACGCCGGCCGCCGGATCGTGCTGTCCACCAACGTCGCGGAAACGTCGCTGACGGTGCCCGGCATCCGCTATGTGATTGACACCGGCGTCGCCCGGATCAGCCGCTACAGCGTGCGCTCGAAGATCCAGCGCCTGCCGGTCGAACCCATCTCCCAGGCCAGCGCCAACCAGCGCAAGGGACGCTGCGGCCGGGTGGCGCCCGGTATCTGTTTCCGGCTCTACGATGAGGCCGATTTCCTCAGCCGGCCGGAATACACCGATCCGGAGATCCTGCGCACCAACCTGGCTTCCGTCATCCTGCAGATGGCAGTGTCCGGCCTTGGCGATATCCGCAACTTCCCGTTCCTGGAGGCGCCGGACAACCGGTTGGTGAACGACGGTTACAAGCTGTTGGAGGAGCTGGGGGCGGTCAGTCCGAAGCGTCATTTGACCAAACTGGGCCGCACCATGGCGCGCCTGCCGGTGGACCCGAGGCTGGCGCGGATGCTGGTGGCGGGTGCCGAACACGGCAGCCTGGCCGAGGTGCTGGTGGTGATCGCGGGGCTCAGTGTGCAGGATCCCCGCGAACGCCCGCAGGACAAACAGCAGGCTGCCGACCAGGCCCACGCGCCGTTCAACGACAAGGAATCCGATTTCGTCACGCTGCTCAATATCTGGACGTTCTATGAGGAGCAGCGCCAGGAACTGTCCCAGAATCAGTTGCGCCGGCTGTGTCAGAAGTCGTACCTGTCCTATATGCGGATGCGGGAATGGCGGGACGTCCATCGCCAGCTGACGCTGCTCTGCCGGGACCAGAAGCTGCCCGTCAACAACAGGACAGCCAGCTATGAGGCCCTGCACAAGGCGATCCTCTCCGGTCTGTTGGGGCAGGTGGCGACCAAGTACGAAAAGCGGGAGTACCTGGCCACGCGTAACCGCAAGGTGATGCTGTTCCCCGGTTCGAAGGTGGCGAAGACCACGCCGAAGTGGATCGTGGCCGCGGAAATCGTCGAAACCAGCCGGGTCTTTGCCCGCATGCTGGCGCGGATTGAGCCGGAGTGGGTCGAGCCGCTGGCCGAACATGTGGTCAAGCGCCATTACTTCGAGCCTCACTGGGAGCGGAAGCGGGCCCAGGTCGTGGGCTACGAGAAAGTCAGCCTGTATGGCCTGGACATCGTGCCGCGCCGGCGTATCGGCTACGCCAAGGTCGACCCCGTGGAGGCGCGTCAGTTGTTCATCCGGCGGGCGTTGGTGGAGGGCGACTACAGCACCCGCGCACCGTTCATCCGGCATAACCGGGACATGCTGGATACGGTCGAGGACCTGGAGCGCAAATCCCGGCGGCGGGACCTGCTGGTGGACGAGGAAACGCTGGTCGCCTTCTACGACGAGCGCCTGCCGGACACGATCGTGAGCGGCCAGCATTTCGAGAGCTGGTGGAAAGGGTTATCGGCAAAGGACATCAAGGCCCTTGAGCTGACGGAGGCGGATATCCTCCAGCGTGCCCCGGACGAGGGTCTGGCCTCCGAATACCCGGACGAGTTGCAGTGGGAAGGCGTCCATTACCCGCTGAGCTACCAGTTCGAACCCACCAGCCAGGACGACGGCGTGACATTGCAGGTGCCGCTGATGGCCCTCAAGCAGGTGCCGGCCCACCGGGTGGATTGGCTGGTGCCCGGTTTGCTGCGGGAGAAATGCATTCACCTGGTGAAGGGCCTGCCCAAGGCGATCCGCCGGAATTTCGTGCCGGTGCCGGACTTCGTCGATGCGGCGCTGGCCAACATGACGCCCTCCAACGAGCCCCTGACCGAGAAACTGGCGGAGCAACTGCGCCGGATGACCGGCGTACGCATCGATCCGGAAGCCTGGCAGGGCATCGAGTTGCCGGCTCATCTCCGCATGAACATCCGTGTGGTGGACGATCAGGGCAGCAAGCTGGCCGAGGGGCGGGACGTGGCCGATATCCAGTCCCGCCTGGAGGGGCGGGCCGAGGAAGCCCTGTCGCAGGCGCCGGAGATCGGCCGCTCGCAGGACAGCGAACCTGCCGACCGCTGGTCGTTCGGCACGTTGCCCGACTCGGTCGACACGGAAAAGGGCGGCATGCGCGTGCGGGTCTATCCGGCGCTGGAAGACCTGGGACGTCAGGTGCGCCCCATACGTTGCCTGGACCCGCTTACGAGCCGGCGGGTGACTGAGCGCGGCGTCGCAAGACTGATCGTGAACCGGTTTGGCAGCACGCTGGAAGGCATCGAGCGCAAGTTGCCGGAGTTTAAGAATGCGGCCCTGCTGTTTGCGCCCGTCGGCAAGGCGGAGCAACTGAGGGATGATCTGTTGATCTCATCGGTGATCGATCATTTTCTGGGGGAAACGCTGCCGCGGGATAAAGCGGCCTTTGATGCCGTGTTCGATGCCCATCGTGGCGACTTCATCCCGTTCCTGGAAGGGCGGACCCGACTGGTGCACGCAATCCTCAAGGGCTACAACGGCCTGATGAAACAGCTCAAGGGCAAGATTCCGCTGGCGCTGGCCAACAGTATGGCCGACGTGAAGTTCCAGCTTTCACAACTGGTCTATCCGGGGTTCCTGGTGGCGACGCCGGGCGAATGGCTGGCGCGCATTCCGCGTTACCTGGACGCCGTCGACGTGCGCATGGAAAAAATGCCCCGCGAGATGGGCCGGGAACGGACCTTCCTGCACGAATTCGAAGGACTCTGGTCCCGTTATGCCAAACGTCTTGAGGCGCACGAAAAGCAGGGCATCAGCGATCCCGAGCTACAGCTTTATCGCTGGATGCTGGAGGAGTATCGGGTATCGTTCTTCGCGCAGCAACTGGGCACCGCGATGACCGTATCCGTCCAGCGGCTGGAGCGGCAGTGGGAGAAGGTCAGTACCTGACGCGGTTGCCGGATGGTCCCCATGTTCGTGATGGGTCGCTACGGCTGCAGAACGGGCTCCGTGTGTTACTATTTCGTGCAACGACATCTTGGCGCCATTACATCTGAATTCTGGAGTGTCACGTGATCAAAGCCGTCATCAGCGGAACCGGGCTGTATACCCCGCCAGCGTTTATCGATAACGAAGAGCTGGTCCAGGCGTTCAACGCCTATGTCGAACGTTTCAACCAGGACCATGCCGGGGAAATCGAACGCGGTGAATGCGAAGCCCTTCTGCCGTCGGCACCGGACTTCATCGAGAAGGCGTCTGGCATCAAGCGCCGCCATGTCATCGACAAGGACGGCATCCTGGACCCCGAGCGCATGTGCCCGCGGATTCCCGAGCGCTCCAACGACGAGCCCAGTGTCCAGTGCGACATGTCCGTCGTTGCCGCCCGGCAGGCACTGGAGCAGGCCGGTCGCAGCACCGATGACGTGGACGCGGTCATCGTGGCCTGTTCGAACCTGCAGCGGGCGTATCCGGCGGTTTCCATCGAGGTCCAGGCCGCACTGGGGATCGACGGCTTTGCCTATGACATGAACGTGGCCTGCAGCTCGGCGACCTTCGGTTTGCAGGCGGCCGTCAACGCGGTGGAGAACGGCACCGCCAACGCGGTACTGGTGATCAGCCCGGAGATCTGTTCCGGCCACCTGAACTTCCGGGACCGGGACAGCCACTTCATCTTTGGTGACGCCTGCACCGCCATCCTGGTGGAGCGCAGTGACCGGGTGGCCGACGGACAGGGCTTCGACATTCTGGGCACGCGCCTGAAGACCCAGTTCTCCAACAACATCCGTAACAATTTCGGCTTCCTGAACCGGGCTGCCGAAGAGGGCATCGGCCAGCCGGACAAGCTCTTTATCCAGCAGGGTCGCAAGGTGTTCAAGGAGGTTTCGCCCCTGGTCGCCGAAACCATCCAGGGCCATCTGGCGGCGCTGGAACTGGCGCCCGGGGACCTGCGCCGGATGTGGCTGCATCAGGCCAACCTGAACATGAACCAACTGATCGCGCGGCGGGTGCTGGGCCGGGATGCCACCATCGAGGAAGCGCCGGTCATTCTGGATGAGTACGCCAATACCAGTTCCGCGGGTTCGATCATCGCGTTCCACCTGCATCGCGATGACCTGGACAGCGGTGACCTGGGTGTTATCTGTTCCTTCGGGGCCGGTTATTCGATCGGCAGCGTCGTGATCCGGAAGCGTTGAACACGCGGGTCGCTGTGAAAACCCGCCTCGGATCGAGGCGGGTTTTTTATTGGTGCGCCAGGCATGGCGCGTAGCGCCTTGACGGGCGCTGTTCTGGTACAGGTGGTGCTGGCCGGATGACTTGGGGGTGCAAGTCCCCTGTGGGCCCGGTAAGGGGAACTACTAGCCGAACGGCA